>CAZUMJ010000037.1:1950-19605 GCA_964621605.1 uncultured Iamiaceae bacterium
CCCAAGCCGCGGCACCTCCACGACCTGATCACGCGCTGGGCGACGGAGACCCCCGGCGCACCCGCGCTCGTCGCCGACGGTCGCACGTGGACCTTCTCGGAGTTCGCCGGACTCGTCGACCACTGGCGTGACGTGGTGGCCTCGCGCACCGTGGGCGGCGGACGGGTCGCGACGCTCGCCGACAACCGCGCCGAGGCGGCCGCGCTGCTCTACGCGGTGCCCGCAGCCGGACGGGTGCTCGTCCCGCTGAACACCCGCCACGCGCCAGCCGAGCTGGCGGCGCAGCTCGCACGCAGCGACGCACGCCTGCTGATCGCGTCTGCCGTCCAGCTCGACCGCATCCGCCCGGAGGTCCCCGCCGGCGTCGCAATGCTCGACCTCGACGCCACCGGCTCTCTCACCGCGCCACCGACCTCGGCCGCACCGAACTCCTCCCCGGGCGCCGCTCCCGCTCCCGCCTCTTCCCCGCTCCCCGCGACCGTCGCGCCACCCGACCCGCTCGCAACGGCTTCTGACGCAACCGCGATGGCGGATGACGTCGCGTGGATCATCTTCACGAGCGGCACCACCGGGCGCCCGAAAGGCGCCCTCCTCACGCACACCTCCCTGCTCGCGGCGGTTCGATCCACCGCTGCGGGACGACCGCTCACCGCTGACGAGGTGTACCTCTACCCCTTTCCGCTGTTCCACGTGGCGGCCTACAACGTGCTGCACGCCCACTCGCGGGGCCGGCCGGTGGTGCTGCTCGCGAAGTTCGTGGCCGACGACGTGCTCCGCCTGAGCGAGCGGCACGGGGTGACGGCCATGTCGCTCGCGCCCACGATGCTGCGCATGCTGCTCGACGCGATCGGCTCCCGCCCCGACGCCCGCCTCGCGAGCGTGCGCACCGTGGCGTACGGCGCGGCGCCGATGGCACCGGCGCTGCTCGCCGAGGCGACTGCCGCCCTCGGCTGCGACTTCGCGCAGGGGTACGGCATGACGGAGCTGTCCGGCAACGCGGTGTTCCTGTCGCCCGACGACCACCGGGCCGCCCTTGCGGGCGATACGCGGCTCGCCCAGGCTGCCGGCCGGGCCGCACCAGGGGTCGAGGTGCGCATCGCTCCCCTCGCCGGGCCCGACGGCGTCACGGCGGTGGCCGGCACGGACTCCCCCGTCGGACCAGGCCAACCAGGCCAACCGGGGGAGATCCTCGTGCGGGCGGCACAGGTGTGCGCCGGCTACCTCGACGACCCCACGGCGACCGCGACGACGATCGTCGACGGGTGGCTCCACACCGGCGACGTCGGGACGCTCGACGACGACGGGCTGCTCACCATCGTCGACCGGGCGAAGGACGTGATCGTGTCCGGTGGCGAGAACGTGGCGTCCCGCGAGGTCGAAGACGTCCTGCTGGCGCACCCGGCGGTCGCGCAGGCGGCAGTCATCGGGCTGCCCGACTCACGCTGGGGCGAGGCCGTCACGGCCGTGGTCGTGCTCGCGGCCGACCCCGCCACGGCGGACCGGGGCACCGACCCCGGCACGGCAGGCTCCGGCACGGCCGTGGTCGTGCTCGCGGCCGACCCCGGCACGGCCGACCCAGCCGACCTCACGTCACGCCTGCGCGCGCACGTCGGCGAACGCCTGGCCGGGTACAAGAAGCCCCGACGGGTGCTCGTCGTCGAGGCACTGCCCGTGAACGCCGGCGGCAAGGTCGACAAGCGGGCTCTGCGCGAGCGATTCACCGACTGATCCGATCCCCCGCCGGCGGGTGCCCGCCCTCGCCGCTCTGGCCATCGCACCGGAACTCGTGGGCCTGGCGGGGCACGGCCCCGCTATCCTTGGCTCCCCACCACGGTGGTGGGCCTACAACTGAAACACCACGGGGCTGATCGGTTTCGACGTCGGGACCGAGAGCCGTACGTGCGACCGGAGTTGCTCAGACTCCTTAATCGGGGCACAAAAAGAAGCGCCAAGGGCGACTTCGCTCTCGCCGCCTGACCTAGTCAGACCAAGAGAGACATCGCGACCAGCAATGGCACGCGGGGCCTGACCCTCACAGCCCGGCAACAGAAGTGAGGGTTGACGGCGGGAAAGACCGCTGACGGTGGGAAAGACCACTGACGTCCCGGAAAGACGGGGCGGTGGGCGCGAGCCCCTCCGACCCGGCGGTGAGCCAGCCGTAGAGGCTCGAACACGGGAATGGTCGTAGCGGGTGCGGTGATCGCCAGGCGGACGAGGGTTCGATTCCCTCCAGCTCCACGATGTGCTGTCGAGAGACAAGGCAGACCCTCGAACCCCCTCGGTTCGGGGGTCTCCTCATATGCGGGATCGCTCCTTCCGCAACCACCCGTCGGACGCCATCGCTGGTGAACCACCTGGGTTCCGGCAGTCTGGTGCGGGTGCGGCCTCACGACCGTGCCGTCGATCACTGTGCAAGGGAGGTCGTCCGGGTGAACCTGGCCGCAATTGGAATCTCGATCAGCGCCCTTCTCTTCACCGTTGGTTCGTTCTGGTGGTTGCACGCCCGAACAGGCCGGCTCGTGACGGCGCCCCCACGACGCTACGCCGGTGTGTTCACGATGGACGGGGGCCTGCTGAGGCTTCCGCTCGTCCTCTACAACACCGGTCCTGTTCCCATCGTCCTCGACGACATGCGGCTCGTCACCGAAGGCGGCCAGTCCCTCAAGTGGATCACCCTTCGGTCAACGCTCAAGCCCACATCGGACGACGAACTCGACTTCACCAGCAACCTGGTGGTCGCAGGGAGATCGACCGTGCACGCCTTCATCGAGTTCAAGACAGAGGACCCCTCATGGGTCCCGAACGCCGAGGCTCACGTGCGGTTCCGCCTCGAGGGCCTACAGCGGCGTGCCGACTGGACGTCGCTAGTGGAGTTCACCCTCGAGATGCCGTCGACGGCCACGATGGGCACGTACATCGCCCACCACGGGACCGACCACAGCTGCTGACGCGAGCGACTGACGGGTCGCCGCCCGGGGACCACGGTTCGGGTACCGCCGGTGGGCGTCAACCCAAGCTGTGCTGCCGCGCCCCGCCCCCGACGTTGTCGCTCTGACGTTGGCGGATCCCACACCGTGACGGCACCGACGCCCGGCCTCGACCGAGGTCTCGGCCTCTCGACCGACCTCACTTCGGGTCCGGACCCCGGGCACGCGAGTCATCCCCGTACTGTTGACGGTACGGTAATGACGCTGTCAACTCAGTACTGTTTACGGTACGCTGGCGGCGTGACCGATCTCGACGCCGAGACGTCCCCATCTCCAACGACACGGGCCGCGCTCGCCGCGCTCGCAGGGCAGGCCATCGAGCCGGAGATGGAACAACTACGCCTCCACATAGCCGAGATGCTGGCTCCGATCCTTGCCGAGGCAACCGAGAGCATGCGGGATCACATCGCGGTGACCATCGCCCCACTACTCGACGAGGCCGTGCGAGGCGCGGGCTTCCAGGAGAGCATCGCCGAGGCAGCACGCGCGATCGCATTGCGCGCCGGTGTCGTGCAGGCAGTCGAGAACTCCGGCTATCGGTCCGCGCTCTACGCGCTCGCTGCCGAGCACCACGGGTACGTCACCACGGAGATGGCGAAGGCGATCGGGGTGCCCTCGGTCGAGGTCCGCAAGCTCGCAGCACGTGGAGGCATGTCCAACATCGCGCGAGGTCTGTACCGCGTCGATGGCATCGACGGCGGCGAACGAGCCCCCTACGCCGAGGCCGTTCTCCGGGTCGGCGCGGACGCACACCTCCTCGGCCACAGCGTGCTCGCCCTCCACGACCTGGCGCTGGTCAATCCATCTCGGATCAAGGTCGGTACTGCGCGACGCGTGCGACGAGACCTTCCCGCGTCCGTCCAACTCGTGCACACACGCATCGACCCGGGCGACCTCACCGAGTACGACAACATCCCCTCGGTGACCGTCACCCACGCGATCCGCGACTCGGTCGGCTCCGTGATGCCGGCACGCCTCGCAGAAGCCCTCGAGCGCGCCGTCGACGAGGGTCTCGTACGTCGCCGGGACGCGGGCCTGCTACGTAGCGAGATCGGGGCTGCGGCATGAGCATTCCCCCCAACGTCAAGGCGCTCCGGCGGGCTGTCGAGGAAGCGGCTTCACGCCGGTCGGTCGGCCCGGGCCGACTGCAGTACACCGTGGCGTCGACCATCGCCCTACAGATGGTCCCCGAGGGTGCAGCGAAGGGTGGGGGCGCGATCCGCCAGCGGGTCAACGAGACCGAGGCACGCCTGACCACCGACCTGGACTTCGCGCGGGTCGCCGACATGGAACTCGACCCGTTCCTCGACGCCTACAGCGACCGACTCGAGAGCGGATGGGCGGGATTCACCGGGGTGCTCAAGGCGGAGAAGTCGAAGCGACCCGACGACGTTCCCTCGGAGTACGTCATGGACAGGTTCGGCATCAAGCTCAGGTACCTCGACCAGCCCTATTGCTCGGTCGTCCTGGAACTTGTGCACTCCGAGGTCGACAGCGCCGAGGCCGCTGTCGAACGGCTTGGCACCGACATCGGCGACATCTTCGCCGAGATCGGGTTGCCCCGACCCGCACCGGTCAGGGTGCTCAGTGCCGAGCACCAGCTCGTGCAGAAGATCCACGCCTGCACCGGCGACGCAGCGAGCGGACGGGCGCATGACCTCATCGACATCCAGATCCTCGCTGCCGTCGAGGACATCGACCACGCGGAGCTCGAACGGATCGGCCGCCGCCTGTTCGCCTACCGGCAACGACACTCCTGGCCACCCGTCGTCGTCCCACACGATAGATGGGACGAGCTCTACGAAGCGGCGCTCGCCGACCTGGACAACGACCTCGTGCTCTCCACGACCGCTGACGCGATCGCATTCGTGAACCGCATGATCGAGACGACCGCGGACACCTCCGACTGACTGACGGTTCGCTCCGGCCCAGGCGGGCCATCAGCCAAGTCGTTGCTTTCGCGGTTGCTTTCCTAGAGCCGGCACGAGACCCACGGCCGTTGCCAGCACTGGCGACACCAAACTGACGCTGGATTCCCTCCAGCTCCAGGTTTGTGAGGTCCCGAGACACGCGGGGAGACCCGCGACTCCCGGCCTCCTCGTGCCGGGCCCCTTGACGCTGCCGGGTTGGTGCCGCAAGCGTCGGTCCCGCCTGCTGTGCCGGTGTCTCGATGCCAACGTTGGAGCGACAACCTCGGCTCGCCGGAACTGGCAGCCCGTCGGGCCGGCCCAGATGACGGACTCCATCTCACTGGCGCAGAGAAGCGGCACGTCCTGGCTCGCGTTGACGGCCAAGGTGCCCAGACCGGCCATGACCTAACCCGAACGGCGTTACGAACGCAGCCTGTTCAAGGCAGCAACGAGGTGATCTCGCAGATCGGGGATCTCATCGACGACGATCGACCCGATGATGTCCTGGTCGATGTGGAAGTAGGCATGGGCAAGGATGATGCGCGTGCCGACGACCGTTCGCCAGGGAACGTCCGGGTTCGCATCCTGCACCTCGGCCGAGACGTGGGAGGCCGCCTCGCCAAGGACCTCTACCCATCGTTGCGCGGCCGCCTGGGTCACCGGATCGCTGCGGAGCCTCGCTCGGTCAGATGCATGAGCGACGAGGAGGTCGCACATCTCGATCATGTCGAGAAGGCGATCGGCGTCATCCCTCACAATTCGATGGCGTCAGCGAGGACTCGCGCCGCAACCCGTGGGCGAAGACCGCGCGCTGTTGCTATGTCAACCTCGCAGCCGAGGAGATCCCGCAGGTCCATGAGGAGGGCCCCTAGGTCGAACAGGCTCCGGCCCTCGTCCAGGTCGACGAGCAGGTCGAGGTCGCTCACCTCGGTTGCATCACCCCGAGCAACCGACCCGAACACCCGGACACGCGATGCGCCATGAGCGCGGGCGAGCGACTCGATCTCGCTGCGTCGCTCCCGCAGCCCCTCCATCGTCGGCACGGCCACGCCTCAAGCGTAGACGGGCGCGACCAGCCCTACGGGCTGCGCGGTCGTAGAACGTGCCGGGCCACGATCTCTTCGAGCACAGGACTGGGGTGACAGACAGCGGATTCCCTCCAGCTCCACGTCTGTCATGTCCCGATAGCGTCGCTCCATGCCGCATCGTTCCACCCCCAAACCGTCCTGGCTCGACGGGAACTACGTGAGCCTCACGACCTTCCGACGTGATGGCACGCCTCGACCGACGCCTGTCTGGATCGTCGCGCTCGACGACGGCCGCATGGCGGTGTTCTCCGAACCGGAGCAGTGGAAGGTGAAGCGCGCCCGCGCAACCCCCCGTGTCGAGCTACGCCTGTGCGACATCAAGGGTCGGCTCGCTCCCGATGCCCCGGTGGTGACCGGGTCGGTCGAGGTGTCCACCGACCCCGCGATCTTCCGACAGGTCTCGAAGCGGATCCGCGCCAAGTATCCGATCCAGGGACACGCCATGGTCATCGGCCTGCGGGTGAAGTACGCGCTCCGGCGAAACCTGCACCCCGAGTGCTGTCTGCTCATCACCCTCGACGACCAAGACACCGACGCCTCGGGCTGACGCCTGCCCACCCTCGGGAGTTCCGCCCATGTCGGTAGGAAGTATCCTGCAAGCTCTGCAACACCGACTCCGGGGGAACCAAGCCATGTCGACGTACCGGGGCGCGCCGCGCCACGCCAGGCGAGTCGGCTCGGCCGTGCTCGCCGCACTCCTGCTCACCGGGTTGGTGTCGTGCACGAGCAGCAACGACTCGGGCCGCGCCGGCAAAGACGACGGCGTGGTGGTCGGGTCCGGCGACCGCTACGAGGCAACGATCGTGCGCACCGCCGACGGTGTCCCCCACATCACCGGCAAGACGCTCGCCGACGCCGCGTTCGGCCAGGGCTACGCAAGCGGTGAGGATCGCCCTTGCGACCTGATGGACCAGGTGCTGAAGATCCGCGGTGAGCGTGCACGGTGGTTCGGCGCGGGTGACGACGACGCGAACATCAACTCCGACGTGGCATGGAAGGCGATCGGCATCTTCGATCGGGCGTCGAAGGACTGGAAGGCCTTCCCGAAGGACAGTGCGGCGCTCATCGAAGCGTTCGCGGACGGCTGGAACGCGCACCTGAAGGAAGCCGGTGTCGACGGGCTCGCCGGCTGGTGCAAGGGTGCGAAGTGGATGCGCCCGGTCGAGCCGATGGAGATCTACGCGTACGCCCGCTCGGCAGCGCTCCTGGCGAGCGGCGCGCAGGTCGCCCGCTACATCCCCTCCGCTCAACCCCCGGGTGAGGCCACCCCCGACACCACCGCGCCCACCACCACGGCGAGCAGCACGACGACCGCCACGACCGGGGCACCGGGAGGCGACACGCAACAGGCAGCCACCACGACCTCGTCTGCGTCGGCGGCCCTGCCCGGCACGGGACTCGACGCCCTCGCCGCGATCAACGACGAGCCCATCGCCTCGAACGCGTGGGCAGTCGGCAAGGACCGTTCCGCCGACGGTGGCGGTCTCCTCATGGGCAACCCGCACTTCCCGTGGGAGGGCGAGCTGCGGTTCTGGGAGTCGCACCTGATCGTGCCCGGGCAGGTCGACATGTACGGCGTGCAGCTCTCGGGTCTGCCGGGCATCGGCATCGGTTTCACCAAAGACTTCGGCTGGAGCCACACGGTGTCGGCCGGCAACCGCTTCACCGCCTACAAGCTGACGCTCGTGCCCGGGCATCCCACCGAGTACCGCTACGGCCACGAGGTGCGCAAGCTCACCCCCACCGTCCAGACCATCGACGTGTTGGGCGCCGACGGCAAGGTCACCCAGGTGAAGCGCACCACCTGGCGCAGCCACTACGGGCCGGTCATCAACTTCCCCGGCTTCGGCTGGACCGACGCCGCCACGATCTCCTACCGCGACGCGAACATCGACAACGACGAGTTCCTCGACCAGTACCTGCAGATCCTCAAGGCCAAGACCCTCGACGACCTCATCGAGATCAACAAGAAGGTCAACGGCGTCCCGCTGTTCAACACGATCGCGGCGTCGTCCGACGGGCGGGCCTGGTACGCAGACACGTCGGCCACCCCGAACTTGTCCCCGCAGGCGATCGCCGCCTACGAGGAGTCTTTGAAGACCGACCCCATCGCGAAGATCGCCGCCGACAGCGGCGCCGTGCTCCTCGACGGGTCGAACCCGTTGTTCGAGTGGGTGGACGCGCCCGGTGCCCGCGACCCGGGCCTGGTGCCGTATGCCGAACAGCCGCAGATCACCCGCAGCGACTACGTCTTCAACGCCAACGACTCGTTCTGGCTTGCGAACGCCAGCAAGCTGATCGAGGGCAACTACTCGCCGTTGCACGGCGCGCAGCGCACCGCCCGCTCCCCACGCACCCGCGAGAACGCCGAGGTGCTGCGCGACACGTCGGCGACCGGCCCGTCGGGAGCAGACGGCAAGTTCACCCTCGACGAGCTCGCCAACGCCTCGCTGCTGAACCAGGGCTACATGGCACGGGCGCTGCGCGCCGACGTGGTCACGCGCTGCCAGGCCGTCACCTCGCCGGTGAGCGTCCCGGCGCTGCCTGCTGACGGCGACGTGCCCGGCCTCCCCGCCGCGCAGGTCGACCTCACCGAGGCGTGCAAGGTGCTGGCCGCCTGGGACGGCATCTACGACCTCGACAGCGTGGGCGCCGTGCTCTGGCGTGAGCTCATGTCTCGCTACAAGTTCAGCGACCTCGAGCAGTCGGGTGCGCTCTGGGCGAAGCCGTTCGACCCCACGAACCCCGTCGAGACCCCGAGCGGGCTCACTCCCGCGCCCGCCAGCGGCCCCGACCCGTTGATGGTGAACCTTGCCCGGGCCGTCCAGGCCCTCAAGGTCGCCGGGTTCGAACCGGACATCCCCCTTGGCAAGGCGCAGTTCGCACTCCGCGACGGCCAGCGCATCCCGATCCACGGCGGCACTGCGATGGACGGGACCACCAACGTGGTCGGCTTCGGCAAGAGCACCACGAGCAGCGACCCGATCCTCGTCAACCTCACCCAAACCCGGCTGGTACCCGGCTCCTCGTTGGCTCGCCTCGATGGGCAGACGGGATACCCGATCAACAACGGCACCTCGTTCCTCTTCGCCGTCGACTTCACAAAGGACGGCCCGAAGGCAAAGGCGTTCCTCACCTACGGCAACGTGGGCGATCGCAGCTCCGACCTCTACACCTCGGTGACGGAGCGCTTCTCCAAGAAGGACTGGCGCACGGTCGACTTCACCGAGGCCGCCATCGACAAGGACCAGGTCGGCAAGACCCTCACCGTCCGCGGCTAGGCCCGCCCCCAAGGCGCAACGCCCGCGGCCACGGCTCTGATCGCGCCAAGGGCGACAAGGACGCGACCGTGCCCACTCCGACCTTCACCAACAGTGCCGGCCTCACCGTGGTGGCGCAGCGCTGGCTGAGCGATCGCCTTGCCGAACTGACCGTCGACAGCGACGCCGTTGCCCATCCCGTTGGCGTGCGCGTCCTCCTCCCCCGCGGCTACGACCGGCTTCGACGCCCCGGCTATCCCGTGCTGCTCCTGCTGCACGGCGGGCTCGGCGGCTTCCGCGACTGGACCGAGCACGGCACGGTGGAGCAACTGACCGACGGCACCGACCTGATCGTGGTGATGCCCAACGGTGGGCTCGGCGGGTGGTATCGCGACTGGCACAACTTCGGACACGACGGACCTCCCCGGTGGGAGACGTTCCATCTGAAGCAGCTGATCCCCTTCGTCGACGCGCAGCTCGCGACACGTCCAGATCGGTCCGGGCGCGCGATCGCCGGCCTCTCGATGGGCGGCTTCGGTGCGCTGAGCTATGCGGCCCGAAACCCCGAGCTGTTCTGTGCCGCTGCCAGCTTCTCGGGGGCGGTCCACACCAGCTTCCCGCTGGTGCAGGCACTCATCTGCGTCTCGCCGATGGCGCACCATCGCCCGCCGTTCGCCATCAACCGGCTGCCGTTGGTCGGGCGCACCGACTGGCACCGCCACAACCCCTGGCACCTCGCCGACCAGCTCCGCGCCATGCAGGTGACCGTCACCTGCGGCAACGGGCGGCCGACCCGCCTCCGGCTGCCGGGTGATCGCCGGCCGAAGGACCTGCAGGAGCATCAGGTGCGGGCGATGACCCTGGCGCTCCACGAGCGCCTGGACGCGCTCGGGGTGGCTCACACCTTCCGTGACTACGGCAACGTGGGCCACACCTTCGACAACTGGCGGGTTGCGTTCGCCGATGCCCTGCCCGACCTGATGCAGACGCTCACCGCGCCATGACCCAGCGGCGCACGCCACACAACATCACTGCCCAAAGCATGAAAGTTGTTGACATCCATTTGGCCATCTCGATATTCTCGAACATATGTTCGCTTCTCGTGAAGGGCAAGACGTCGAGTCCCCGCTGACACTCGACGAGCATCTCGGTGCCCTGCGCGCGCACCTTCACGCGGTCCTGTCTGTACCCCCCTCGTCCCTGTCGCCGTCGGAGCTCTCAGACGCCCTCGTCGCGCTCCATGGGGCGCGCAACCAACTCGACGCCGCCATCTCCGGTGTCGCCTCCGTGTGGGACGCACAATCGGTCTGGGCGCTCGACGGCGCACGTTCCGGTGCCACGTGGCTCGCCTCGCACACCGAAGCTTCACGGCCCGCCGCCGGAGGCGAGCTGAAGACCGCTCGGGCACTTCGCACCATGCCGTGCACTGCCGAAGCCTTCGCCAATGGCAGCCTCGGGGCCGCAAAGGTTCGTCTCCTCGCCAACGCCGCGGCACAAGCCCCAGAGCTGTTCGCCGCACACGAGGCAGTGCTCGTCGAAGAAGCCTTGGCGCTCCGTGTCGACCAAGTTGCCCATGCGCTGGCCTTCTGGGCAGCCCACGCCAACCCCGACGGTGCCGCGGATCGAGCCGCGAGGCGGCACGAGCGTCGGGCGGTCCATCTCTCCCAGACCCTCGACGGCATGTGGCGCCTCGACGGCATCCTCACCCCCGAAGACGGTGAGGTGTTGCACCGCGCGCTCACCCGCATCACCGACGCGCTATTCGCCGCCGAGAAGGCCACCGCTGACGCGTCGAACGTCCCGGTGACCACCACCCCCGCCCAGCGCCGTGCCGATGCCCTCACCCTCCTGGCAATGCAAGGCGCTGCGGCAGACGAAGCAGGGGTGAACCTCAACACTCCATCGATCAGCGCCCTCATCGACCTCCCGACCATGGCCGACCCTGCCACCGGGCCGCACGAGCCGGCGGGAGAGACGATGTACGGCTCACCGGTCGCGGCTGAAACCGCTCGGCGGTGGACCTGCGACGCACGCATCGCACGCATCATCCTCGGCCCAGGGTCAGCCCCGGTCGATCTCGGCACCGCAAGTCGCCTGCCCAGCCCGGCACTGCGCCGAGCCCTCGTGGCCCGCGACCGAGGCTGTGTGTTCCCGGGTTGTGACCAGCCTGCGCACCGCACCCATGCGCACCACATCGTGCATTGGAGCGCCGGCGGCGGCACCGACCGTCACAACCTTGTCCTCCTCTGCCCCGCCCACCACCACGCGGTGCACGAGGGCGGATTCGGGCTCCGTCGCCACAGAGACGGCGCCCTCCGCTTCACGCGGCCCGACGGCACACCACTCACGGTCCCCAAGGGGAAAGCACCCCCGCCGACGTGCCCGTGGCCGCACGCTGCGTGACCAAAATTGCAGCGGAAGCGCACCGACACCGCCGTACGATCCTCGTGTGACCGGCGCAGTACCCACCCCTGACCCCGCCGCGGGCGCGCTGCTCGAAGACGTCGAGGACTCGCTGCTGCTCGGCGATCGCACCTTTACGCCCGGGAGTGCACGGGCCGCCTGGCAGTACCCGACCTTCCGGCGCATCTACCTCGGGGCGTTCGTCTCCAGCATCGGCACCTGGATGCAGAACGTCGTCCTCGGCGCCATGGCATACGACCTCACCAAGTCCGAGGTGTTCGTCGGCGTCATGATGCTCGCCCAGCTCGGGCCGCTGCTGCTGCTGTCCGCGATCGGTGGCGTCATGGCCGACTCGATGGACCGGCGGACGTTGTTGATCGTCCTTACCATCGAGCAAGGTCTCCTCTCCGCGCTCCTCGGCATCGTCGCCTTCGACGCCAATCCCTCGAAGGCCCTCATGGTTGCCATCGTCGCCCTCATCGGCGTCGGCAACGCGCTGTATGCACCGGTGTTCTCGGCGGTCCTTCCCGTGCTCGTCCCCCGCCGCGACATCGGCGGCGCGATCTCGCTCAACTCGGTCCAGATGAACGGTTCGCGGGTCATCGGTCCCGCGATCGGGAGCGTCCTGTACGCCCACTTCGGCGCCGGATGGGTCTTCCAGGCGAATGCCTTGAGCTACGTGGCGGTGGTGATCGTGCTCCTCACCGTCACCCTCCCGCCGGCGCCCGACAGCGGCGGCCAGGGGTGGCGCCGCATCCTCGAAGGGCTCCAGGTCGCGCGCAACAACCGCGTCGTCGCACACTGCCTCTGGGTCGTCGTCATCTTCTCGTTCGCCTGCCTGCCGTTCATCACGCAGATGCCATCCATCGCAGACAAGCACCTCGGCATCGACCCGAAGAGCAGCGCGTACGGCATGCTCTATGGCGCATTCGGGCTGGGAGCGGTCATCGGCGCGCTTTCGATCGGCACGATCTTCGCGACCGCCGACAAGGCCCGCCTGACCCGCATCGCGACCTGCGCGTTCGCGGTCATGCTCGCCATCTTCGGTGCACTCCGCGTCGCGTCGATCGCGTACCCGGTGGCGATCGTCCTTGGCGGCACGTACTTCGCCGTCATCACCTCGCTGTCCACCGTGCTGCAAGAGGTCATCGACGACGCCGTGCGCGGCAAGGTCATGGCGTTGTGGATCATGGGCTTCGGCGGCGTCGTCCCCTTCGGCGGGCTCGCCGGCGGGTGGCTCATGGAGAAGAGCTCGATCGAGATCGTCGTCGGTGGTGGCGCGGTCGTCGCGCTCGTCCTCGCAGCCGCGTTCAACATTCGACCGTGGCGGCGCGGGCAAGCTCCCGCAACTCCGTAGTCCGCTCCGGTGCACGCGTCACCGCCGCGCACGCGTCACCGCCGCAACCGCGTCACCCCTGAGCCCGGCCCCGGTCCGTGACCGCCCGCCGGCGGGCCTCGATGCTCGCGGGGTCGAGACCGTCGCCCTGCCAAGCCGCCGCCACCTGCAACTCGAGGTCCCATGCATCGCCGCCGGCGAGAAGGCTCCCCTCGCCGTAGGTTGCAAAGATCTGCCGAACCGCCCCCGGATCATTCGTGGCGACGTCTCCTGCAAGGCGGTGGGCGAACCCGATCAGGTCGACGTGCGCCACCACGTGGTTCACCAGTCCCCACTCGAGCGCCGTCTCGGCGTCGACGAAGTTCCCGGTGGCGCTCATCTCACGGGCACGCCGCAGGCCCACGGCCTGCGGGAGCAGCACGGTCAGACCCCAAGCGGGCTGGATGCCCACGCGGGCGTGCGTGTCGGCGAAGCGCGCCCGATCTGAGGCGACGAGGAAGTCGCACGCAAGCGCCAGCTCGAGGCCGCCGGTGATCGCCACCCCGTTGACCGCGCCGATGACCGTCTTGGTGAGCGGCGGGAACGGGCCCGTCGGCCGGCCGCCGGCGGAACGCGTGACAGGTCGGGCGCCTCCTGCGGTCCACGCACGGTCGCGCTCGCTTCCATCCTCCGAGCGGCGCGTACCGCCCCCTGCGTGGCCGGCGGCGCCCGCGTCCGCCAAGGTTGCGGCACCCGAACCGAGCTCCTTCAGGTCGAGGCCCGCACAGAACGCCGGGTCCGCGCCGGTCAGCACGATGGCGGCGACGTCGTGTCGGGCATCGGCCTCGAGCAGCACCTCCGGCAGGCGTCGCCGCACCTCGCGAGACAGCGCGTTGCGCGCCTCGGGTCGGTTCAGGGTGACGGTGGCGACCCCGTCAGCGACGGACAACAGCACGACATCGGACATGAGCGCTCCTCACGGCAAGCACGGACTCACGGCAGCCACGGACGCCGGTCGGCACGCCCGCTGCGTTGACAACACCACGAGCCTGCCAGATCACCCCTCACCCCGAGCCGGGCAGCGCCACGAGGCACGGCTTGTGGACCGTCGAGACAGGTCGAGCGAGTGTGCGCTCAGCCGGCGCGCAGCGCGGCAACCAAGCGGGCGAACGCTTCGGGCGAGTGCCCCAACACGTCGAACAACACGGCGTCGCCGAGGGCCGGAAGCTGCGTCTGCCAGTAGGTGCGGCCCGCCGCGTCGGGAGCGCGACCAAGCGTCGCCAGGTACGCGGCATCCACGCGGCGAGCGACGGACTCGGGCGCGTCATAGATCGCCCGCACAACGCCGGGACGGTCACGCGCGGCGACGGCCGCCCACCACGCCAGCCCGTTCCCGTCCGGCGCTCGGCCCAACAGTCCCTGGTAGACGGCCGCCGTCCAGGTCTGCGGCGTTGCACTCCCGGGGGAGGTGCCAGTCCGGGCGAACGCCTCCGGCGACGACCAGAGCGCCGCGGCGACGTCGGCGAAGCGCATGCCTCGGGTGAGCAGTCCCGTCCAGTAGGCGGATCCGGCCGCATCCGGTTGGCGCCCCAACGCCTGGACGTAGAGCGAACGAACCGCGTCGGCGCGCTGTTCGGATGCCGTGGGGACGTAACCGACCCGCACCGCCTGACCGGTCGCGCCGCTGGGTGCGAACACGGCGCCCCCGGTGAATCGCTGCTCAGTCCCCGCAGCGTCCGTCACCGCATCGGATGTCGGGAAGCCAAGGCGTCCCTGTTCCCAACCCAGCTCCGCCCAGCGGTCACGGATCACGCCCGACACCGCGTGCGCACCCGCGACCGGGGACCAGTAGATCGACCCGTGCTGGAAGTGCACGAACGCCCCTGGAGCCGCCGGCGTCTGCGCCACATCGATCAGAGGAAACCCGAGCGGCCCGTCCTCCCATCCGAGCGACGCCCAGCGGTCCCGAATCGGGCCCGACACCCAGTGCGCCCCCGTCGCTGCGGACCAGTAGAGAGAACCCGAGCCGAAGTGCCGAAAGGCGCCGGGGCGATTCGGCGTCTGCCACTCCGGGCTCGTCGGAGCCCCGGGGTCGCTCGGGAGGTTCCACCACGCCCGCTCGATCTCGCTCCCTGGCCCGCGCGTCACCGCATCGGTCGGCCCCATCACGATGCGTGTGCCCGCATCTATCCAGCGCAGCACCCACAGCAGCGCGTCGGTCTCGAGTCCGACGCAACCCGCGGTCGGCCCACCCGTCGAGACGTGCAAGAAGATGCCCGACCCTCGCCCCGTGCCCGAGACCGGCACGTTGAAGTTGATCAATGCCGCATAGCGGTATTGCACCGGATAGTCGGCGAGCCGCTCGAAGTGGCCCCAAGGCGCCTGACGAGGATCGACGGGACCTTGCTGGCGGGTGTTGTAGGCCAGGCCCGCGGCTGGGTCTTCGACCCAGTAGTCGGTGGGTCCGACATCGAACCACCCGAGCCGGTACCCGGGGTTGCCAGCGAGCCCGAAGCCCGTTCCGAAGCTGAACGAGCCGACGGGCGACCGTCCGGTGGCCTCGCCCGGGGTGAACGCCCATCCCCCGTAGCCGACCGTGGCGGGCCACGGCCCACCCACCTGACGCCAGCCGAGGCCGTCCGGGGTGCGCTCCCATGCCACCGCAGTCGCGGTGGTGGACGACCACGATGGTGAGGTCACGGTGAGCACCTTGGTGGCACCTTCGACACCGACCAGGTGGTACGGCAAGGGAGCCACCGCCGAGGCTTGCGTGGCACGAGCGGCGCCGGCGCCGACACCCACGACCGTACCGACGAGCGCCAGCACGACGATGAGCGCCGCCAGGCGCGTCCCCGTGCGCACGCGGAGCACCGTCCCCGTGCGCACGCGCACCCACCGTTGCCTGCCGACCACCGCATCACGCGGCGGCACGGCGCCATCACACGGCGGCACGGCGCCACGGAGGCAGAGACGTGTGGCGCGCCTCGAGTCGACCGACATGAGCCTCCAGTAGACCACGTGCTGTGCCGAACATCTTCGGCATAGCTCGGCTTTCTCCCCGGTGTGTCACGCTGCGCTGCCGCCTGCCCAACTCGGCGACGCGCGTCACGTTACTTTTCTGCCTACCTACTGGTCGGTAGGCTGTGTAGGTACTCGGTGGGACCAGCCTCCACCGCCCAGCAAGTCGGTTCAACGAGCAAGACCCACCCAGCAAGTCGGCACGCTCAGCAAGACCCACGCAGCAAGACCGAGCAAGACCCACCCAGCAAGACCGAGCAAGACCCACCCAGCAAGTCGGCACGCCCAGCATCCGGAGAGCGCCCCGTGTCCAACGCCATCGAACGAGCCGCAGACGAGCGGGTCAACTGGAAGACGTCGATCCCGTTCCTCGCGGTGCATTTCATCCCGCTGCTGGCCATCTTCACGGGGGTCACGACCAAGGCCCTCATCGTGGGCGCCGTGTTGTACTTCGGCCGGATGTTCTTCATCACCGCCGGCTACCACCGCTACTTCTCGCACCGCAGCTACAAGACCAGCCGGGTGTTCCAGTTCATCCTCGCCTTCGGTGGCTCCATGGCCGCGCAGAAGGGCGCCCTGTGGTGGGCAAGCCACCACCGGCTGCACCACCGCTTCTCCGACACCGAGCGCGACATCCACTCCCCACAGAAGGGCTTCTGGTGGAGCCACGTGGGCTGGATCCTCTGCGACAAGTACAACGCCACCGACTACGACCTCATCAAGGACTTCTCCCGCTACCCGGAGCTCGTCTGGCTGAACAAGCACGACTGGGTCGGCCCCTGGACTGCCGGTATCGCCGCCTACCTGGTGGCGGGCTGGTCAGGTCTCGTCGTTGGTTTCTTCGGGTCGACGATCCTGCTGTGGCACGGCACCTTCACGGTGAACTCGCTCAACCACGTGTTCGGTCGGCGCCGCTACGCCACCACCGACACGAGCCGCAACTCGGCGATCCTGGCGCTGTGGACCATGGGCGAGGGGTGGCACAACAACCACCACTACTACGCAGCTTCGGTCCGTCAGGGCTTCTTCTGGTGGGAGTTCGACCTCAGCTTCTACATCCTCAAGCTGCTCAGCTTCGTGCACGTCGTGCGTGACCTGAAGGTGCCGCCGGCACGGGTGCGGGGTGCCGCGCTCGTGCGAGACGGCCAGCTCGACATCGGCATGTTCCGTGCCCACTGGGCCAAGGCGACCGCCGCGGTGCACGCCGCCACGACCGCCATCCACGACAAGGTCGGCAGCACGCCCACCGTGGCCGCCGCAAGCGCCGCAGGCACGCCCGGCGCAGCGAGCGCCGACCCGTCGGTCACCCAGGCGGCGACGGCACTCGCCGTCGAGGCACTGTTGGCAAGCGAGGTGGACGTCGCAGAGGACGGCACCGGCAACACCGCGATCGACGTGGCGACACGACGCGAGCAGATCGAGGAGCTGCTGCGCAGCAACAAGGCCGCACTCGACGACTACGTCGCCAACACGCTGCGCTCGGCCGAGGAGTTCGCGAAGATCGCCCGCACCGGGCAGCGGGAACTCCTCCTCATGGAGAAGTAGCCGGCTCACTCAGGCCGGCTCAGCTCAGGCCGGCTTGCTCAGCCCAGGCCGCCTCGCTCAGGCCAGCTCGCTCAGCTCAGGCCAGCTCGCTCAGCTCAGGCCGGCGGTGAGCTTCGCGAGGGCATCCTC
>CAZUMJ010000037.1:19705-29759 GCA_964621605.1 uncultured Iamiaceae bacterium
GCTCAGGCCAGCTCGCTCAGCTCAGGCCGGCGGTGAGCTTCGCGAGGGCATCCTCTTCGCTCACGTTGAGCGCGAAGCTCAGCTCAGACACGAGGATGCTGCGCGCACGCTCCAGCATCGACTTCTCGGCGGTCGAGAGCCCCTTGCCCTGCTCGCGCAGCGCCAGGTTCCGCACCACCTCGGCGACCTGGTAGACGTCGCCCGACTTCATCTTCTCCTGGTGGTTCTTGAACCGCCGGCTCCAGTTGGACGGCTCACGCACGTCGCGCTTGCCGATGAGGCGGAACAGGTCTTCCACGTCGGAGTGGCTGATCGGCGGGCGCATGCCCACCTCTTCCGCCTTGTGGCTCGGTACCCGCAACACCAGGTCGCCGTGCACCATCTCGAGCACGAGGTACTCGACCTTCTGGTCCGCGAGCTCGCGCGTCTCCTTGCGCTTGATGATCGCGGCACCGTGGTGCGGATAGACGACACGGTCGCCAACCTTGAACTTCAACAGGGCTCCTCCCCACACAGGCCGATCGCTCGGGGCGCTCCATTGTGCCAGGTTCGATCGGGTGAGCCCGAACCGGCGCTCGGTCGTCGGTCACGACCCACCGACCCGCACCCCGCCTACCCACACCCCACCGTCACGGATCTCAACCGGAAAGGTTGCGACCGGCTCCTTCGGGTCGACCCGACCGCTCATCGCCACCTTCGAACCGGCGCCGTCGGGCGCGAACCGCCAGCCGTGTGCCTGGCAGACGAGTTGCTCGCCCAGGACGAGACCCTCCTCGCACAGCGACGACCACTGATGGGGGCAGCGATCGACCGCGGCGCACACCCGACCTGACGTCGTGCGCCACACCACGATCTGCTCTTCACCGAGCTGGGCACCCTGGACCGCGCCCGGGTGGAGATCGTCGAGCGCTGCCACGCGCACCCAGTCCGTGCCGTCTCCCGTCACCGACCCAGCCTCCCATGCATCCGGCCACCCTCCCACCGCCAACGACCACCGGCACCGCGCCCACCGCCAGCGCCCACCGCCAGCGCCCACCGCCAACGCGCGCGGCGGCGCCGATTGGACCCAGCGATTGCGAGGCTCCACAGTGGGAGCGTGATCGATGACCTCCTCGCCGCCAACGCCGCCTTCGTCGCCAGCTCCCCCACGCTGCCCGAGGTGGGCATGCCGGTGCGCCATCTGACGGTGTTGACCTGCATGGACGCACGCATCGACCCGCTGCGCATCCTCGATCTCGATCTGGGCGACGCGAAGATCATCCGCAACGCAGGTGGCCGCACGACCCCCGAGACGATCGACGGGCTCGTCCTCACCGTCGAGAAGCTCGGCGTCACCACGATCCTCGTGCTGGAGCACACCGGCTGCGCGGCGGGCACCACGCCCGACGACCTGCGCGCCGACCTGGCCACCCTTCGGGCACACCCGGTGCTGGGCACGGTGGCCGTGCACGGAGGCATCTACGACGTCGCGACCGGCGCGATCACGGTGCTCGACGCCTGATCGCACGCGCCGTCGCTCGCTGGCGCGACCGGGCGGTGCGTGCCAGGCCGGGCGGTGCGTGCCAGGCCGGCGGCGCTACACGTCGAGGAAGCGGGTGACGGCGATGCCGGACCCGACGACACCCACCAGGGCGCCGACCACCACCAGCGCCACCGAGATCAGCAGCACCTCGCCGCTTGTCACCGTGAGGCCTTGCAGGATGTTGGTGCCGCTGTTCTGCGACGACGCCGAGCCGAGCCGGTCGTAGAGGACATACACCGCCCCCACGGCGGGAATCGCCCCCGCGAGGCCCTGCACGAGGCCCTCGAGCATGAACGGGATGCGGATGAACCAGTTGGTCGCACCGACCAGCTTCATGACCTCGATCTCGCGCCGGCGGGCGAACATCGCCATGCGGATCGTGTTGAGGATGAGCAGCCCGGCGGCGCCGAGCAGGAACACCGCGGTGCCGAGGATGACGGCCGAGACCATGCCCGACAGGCGCTCGAACTTCTTGACCGTGTCGTACCCGAAGGTCACACCGAACACGCCGGGCGACTTCTCCATCTGCCTGGCGGTCTGCGAGATCAGGTCGGGGTTGCTCGTCGACGGCGACACCCGGAACGACGTGGGGATGTCCTGTTCGGTCATGGACTGCAACATGACCGGGTCGTCACGGAAGATGTCTCGGAACTCGGCGTACGCGGCGGGCTTGTCGAGGTACTTTACCCGTTTGATCTGCGGGTTGTTCTTCGGATCGAGCGCGGAGGCGACCGCGTCGATCTGCGCCTTGTCGGCGGTGGGGTTCATGAAGACGATGAACTGCACGTCGCCCTTCCAGCGTGCGGTGGAGTGCTGCACCGCAGCACGCACCACGAACGCCGAGCCGACGAGGGCCAGCGACACCGCCACCGTCACCACCGACGCGAGGGTCAGCGTCAGGTTGCGACGCAGGTTGCTCGTGGTCTCACGAGCCAGGTAGTCGAGCTTCAGGGCCATGTCGGGGAGGTCCTACTCGTAGACGCCGCGGGACTGGTCACGGATGATCGTGCCGCGGTCGAGCTCGATCACGCGGCGGCGCATGGTGTCGACGATCGCACGGTCGTGCGTCGCCATGACCACCGTGGTGCCGGTGCGGTTGATGCGGTCGAGGAGTCGCATGATGCCGACCGAGGTGGTGGGGTCGAGGTTGCCGGTGGGTTCGTCGGCAAGGAGGATAAGCGGCCGGTTCACGAACGCACGGGCGATCGAGACGCGCTGCTGCTCACCACCCGACAGCTCGTGCGGCAGGTTCCCCATCTTCTTGGCGAGCCCGACCAACTCGAGGATGGCCGGCACCTGCGCCTTGATGACGTGACGGGGCCGGCCGATGACCTCAAGCGCGAACGCCACGTTCTCGTACACCGTGCGGGTCGGGAGGAGCTTGAAATCCTGGAAGACGCACCCGATGTTGCGGCGCAGGAAGGGGACCTTCCAGCTCGACAGCTCACCGATGTCCTTGCCGGCGACGAAGATGCGGCCCTCGCTCGGCACCTCTGCCTTGTTCAGCAGGCGGATCATGGTGGACTTGCCCGACCCGGATGGCCCCACGAGGAAGACGAACTCGCCCTTCTCGATGTTGGCGGACGCCGAATGCAACGCGACGACGTCGCCGCGGTAGTTCTTGGAGACGTTCTCGAGCCGGATCATGGAACGACTGACGTTACCAGCGCGTTACAGCGGGCCGGCGCATCGGCTTCGGCGGGAGGGGCGACGACCGCTCACGCATCCTCCGCTCGACGCCAACGCAGCCACGCCTCCATGAAGGGGTCGAGGTCGCCGTCGAGCACCCCGTCGACGTTGCCCGTCTCATGCTCGGAGCGAAGGTCCTTCACCATCTGGTACGGCTGCAGCACGTACGAGCGGATCTGGCTGCCGAAGCCGACGGCCCGCTGCTCCCCCCGGATGCCCTCGAGCTGCGCCAGGCGCTCCTGGCGTTGCACCTCGGCCAGCTTCGCCCGCAGGATCTGCATGGCCCGATCCTTGTTCTGGTGCTGGCTGCGCTCGTTCTGGCACGACGTCACGATGCCGGTGGGGAGGTGCGTGATGCGCACCGCAGAATCTGTCACGTTCACGTGCTGACCACCGGCGCCAGAGGACCGGTACGTGTCGATGCGCAGTTCCTTGTCGTCGATGACGATGTCGGGCACGTCATCGAGGAACGGGGTCACCTTCAGCGCCGCGAACGCGGTCTGACGCTTGCCCTGCGCGTTGAACGGCGACATGCGCACGAGCCGGTGCACCCCGTGCTCGGCGCGCAGCAAGCCGTAGGCGTGGCGACCGCGCACCAGGAACGTGGCCGACGAGATGCCCGCCTCGTTTCCGGCAGAGACCTCGTCGAGCTCGACGTCGAGCCCACGGCCTTCGGCCCAACGCAGGTACATGCGCAGCAGCATGTTCGCCCAGTCCTGCGCGTCTGCGCCGCCCTCACCGGACTGGATCTCGCAGATCGCGTCCTTGTCGTCGTACTCGCCGGTGAACAACGACCGCAGCTCGAGCTCGGCGAAGTCGCGGTCGAGCGCCGCCAACCCGTCGGCGATCTCGGGTTCGAGCGAATCGTCGCCTTCTTCGCGGGCGAGGTCGTACAGCGTCTCGACATCGTCGATACGGCTACCCAACCCGTCGAAGACGTCGAGGTCGTCGACGACCATCGCGAGCTCGCCGGTGACGGTGCGCGCCCGCTCGGCGTCATCCCACAGGTCGGGGCGTGACGCCTCGGTCTCGAGCTGGGGTCGCCGGGCACGCAACTCGGCCACCTTCAGGTAGACGGCTGCCTCGTCGTGGCGACGCCGCAGCGCCGCAAGATCGTCTGAGAAGTCGCGCATCGAGGACGGCTACGCCGCACCGTGGCAGTTCTTGTACTTCTTGCCCGAACCGCACGGGCACGGCTCGTTGCGCCCGGTGCGGTCCCAGTCGGACTTCACGACCGGCTGCATCGCTTCGGGTTCCGCAACGGCCGCCTCCGGCGCCGGGGCGCCAGTCGCCGCGGCCTCGGCACGCGCCGCGGCGGCCATGCCTCCCGAGGCGGACGGGTCGTCGGGTGCGGAGTACTGCATCTCGGCGGCCGGAGTCGCCGGCTGGTCTTCGACCACGACCTGCACATGCATCATGTACTTCACGAAGTCTTGGGCGATGGCAGTCATCATCTGCCCGAACATGTCGTAGCCCTCACGCTGCCACTCGACGAGCGGGTCCTTCTGGCCCATCGCACGCAGGTGGATGCCCTCTTGGAGGTAGTCCATCTCGAAGAGGTGCTCACGCCACTTCTGGTCGATGATGCGCAGCATCACCTGGCGTTCGACCTCGCGCATCGAGTCGGCGCCGAAGCTCTCCTCACGCTGCTCGTAGTACGCGGTCGCCTCGCCCATGAGCCGGTCGTAGAGGCCGTCGGTGCCTTCGACGGTGGCAAGGTCGGCCTTCTCGAGCTGCGTCGGCCAGAACGTGGCGACCTCGGTGAGCAGGGTGTCGAGGTCCCACTCCTCGGCGTAGTCGGCGACGCAGTACGTGCCGATCAGGCCTTCGACGGCTTCGGCGAGGTACTGCAACGCCTCTTCACGCAGGTCGGCATCGGCCAGGATCTGGTCGCGACGCTTGTAGATGACCTTGCGCTGCTCGTTCATCACCTCGTCGTACTTGAGCACGTTCTTGCGGATCTCGGCGTTGCGCTGCTCGACGGTGTTCTGCGCCCGTTCGATCGCCTTGGTCACCATGCGCGCCTCGATCGGCACGTCGTCGGGAAGGGCCTTGCCCATCACCCAACTCATCGCGCCCGTCGCGAACAACCGCATGAGCTCGTCCTCAAGCGACAGGTAGAAGCGGCTCGCGCCCGGGTCGCCCTGACGACCGGAACGGCCACGGAGCTGGTTGTCGATGCGGCGGCTCTCGTGGCGCTCGGTGCCGAGCACGTACAACCCACCGACCCCGCGCACACGCTCGCCCTCGGCCTCGCACTCGGCCTTCCAGTAGGCGAGGCGCTCGTCGTAGTAGGCGCTGGCCTCGTCGGAGCCGACCTCGAGGCCCTTGGCGCGCACGTCCGAGGTGGCGAGACCCTCGGGGTTGCCGCCGAGCAGGATGTCGACCCCACGGCCGGCCATGTTGGTGGCCACGGTGACCGCCCCCATGCGGCCGGCCTGGGTGACGATCTCGGCCTCACGGAAGTGCTGCTTGGCGTTGAGGACCTCGTGTCGCACGCCGCGCTTGTCGAGCAGGCGCGACAGCAGCTCGGATCGCTCGACCGAGATGGTGCCCACCAGCACGGGCTGCCCGATCTCGTGGCGCTCGACGATGTCTTCGACCACGGCGTCGAACTTGGCTTCCTCTGTCTTGTAGATCAGGTCACCGAGGTCGTCGCGGATGACGGTGCGGTTGGTGGGGATCGGCACGACGCTCAGGTTGTAGGTGGCCCCGAACTCGGCGGCCTCGGTGAGGGCCGTTCCGGTCATGCCCGAGAGCTTGTCGTAGAGGCGGAAGTAGTTCTGCAGGGTGATCGTGGCGAGCGTCTGGTTCTCCTCCTTGATCTTCACCCCTTCCTTCGCCTCGACCGCCTGGTGCAGGCCCTCCGACCACCGGCGCCCCTCGAGGATGCGGCCGGTGAACTCGTCGACGATCTTCACCTCACCCTGCTGGATGATGTAGTCCTTGTCGCGCTTGTAGAGCTCCTTCGCCTTCAGCGCGGACTGCAGCTGGTGCACGAGGTTCTGCGACACCGCGTCGTAGAGGTTGTCGAGACCCAGCGCCTGCTCGATCTTCTCGACGCCGTCGTCGGTCGGAGCCACCATGCGCTTCTCTTCGTCGACGTCGTAGTCGACATCACGCTTGAGGCCCCGCACCAGGCTCGCGAACTTGTAGTACAGCTTCGCCGCGTCGCTCACCCGGCCGCTGATGATGAGCGGCGTGCGGGCCTCGTCGACGAGGATCGAGTCGACCTCGTCGACGATCGCGTAGGCATGGCCGCGCTGCACCTTGTCGGCAGCCGACGTCGCCATGTTGTCGCGGAGGTAGTCGAAGCCGTACTCGTTGTTGGTGCCGTAGGTGATGTCTGCGGCGTACTGCGCCCGCTTGTGCTCCGGGTCGAACTCGCCCGGCAGCACCAGACCCACCGTGAGACCGAGCCACTTGTGGATGCGACCCATCCACTCGGCGTCACGAGACGCCAGGTAGTCGTTGACCGTGACAAGGTGCACGCCCTTGCCCGACAGGCCGTTGAGGTACACCGGCAGGGTCGAGACGAGGGTCTTGCCCTCGCCGGTGCGCATCTCGGCAACCCAACCGAAGTGCAGCGCGGCACCGCCCATGAGCTGCACGTCGTAGTGACGCTGGCCGATGACCCGATCGGCGGCTTCACGCATGACCGCGAACGACTCGATGAGGATGTCGTCGAGGTCGGCGCCGTTATCGAGCTTGGTGCGCAGCGCGGGGGTACGGGCACGCAGGTCGTCGTCGGAGAGGGCGCGCATCTCCGGCTCGAGCGCGTTGATGTCGGGGACGAGGCCGGCAAGTGCCTTGACCTTTCGTCCCTCACCGGCTCGCAGGATGCGGTCGAGGATGGCCATAGGCGGGCCAGCCTACCGGGGGCGGGCAGGCGGTCTGCCCGAAGGGGCCTCAGTCGGCTTCGTCGATGAGGCCCACGTCGCCATCGGCGCGCCGGTACACGACGGCAGCGCGGTGGGTGTCGATGTTGGTGAAGAAGAAGAACCCGTGACCGAGCAGGTCCATGCGCCCGGCCGCCTCCTCGGGCGTCATCGGCATCATGGCGAACCGCTTCGCCTTCACGATGCGGGGTTCGACGTGATCGGTCTCGACCTCGACCTCTGCCTCGACCGCTTCGTCGACGAGGAGCGCCGCAGCGGCTCCGCCGGCCAGCGTGACCGCACCGCTGCGGTCACGGCCCTTGCCCTTGGTCACCAGGCGCGCCTTCAGCTTGGAGAGCTGCTGTTCGGCCTTCGCGACGGCCTTGTCGATCGCGGCGAACGCGTCGGGAGCCGACACCCGAGTACGGACGTGGTGCCCGTGACCCTCGAGGGTGATCTCGCACGACTCCGGATTGGGGATGCGAGGGTTGCGTTCTCGGGAGAACAGCACCTCCGCGTGCTCCATGTCGAGGAAGCGACCAAGCTTGGCCACCTTCGACTCCGCGAGGTTTCGGAGCTTGTCCGAGACCTCCATCCGGCGTCCGCTGACGACGATCTCCAACGCTCAACCTCCAGCTCGGGGGCCCTTGGACGGATCGTAGACCGCACATCGAGGCCTCGGTGTCGGGGTGTGCGCGGACACGTGCGACGGCGTATGGGCCGCCGCGAGTGCGAACACCGTCACGCCCGCCTCGCCGAGCGCCGTGGCCGCGGCGACGAGCGTGGACCCCGACGTGATCACGTCGTCGACGAGCAGCACCCGGTCGCCCATGAGCCCCGGCCCCGTGCGCGCCGCGGGGCGCAGCGTGAACGCAGGCCCGACCTGCCGATCGGCCCGTGAACGACCCGTCTGCGGTGGACCCGGCGCACGGCGGAGCAGCGGACCCACTGGCAGACCCAGGTTGCGGCCCACGGCACGGGCAAGGAGCTCCGACTGGTCGAACCCCCTGGCGCGGCGGCGACGCGCCGAGGTGGGCGCCCACGTGACCATGCTCGCCGCCAGCGGCCGGACCAGCTCGCCGAGGGCGGCGCCGAGGAGCGGGACCACCGCGGCGCGCTGGTTGCGGTACTTGAGCGCGGTGACGAGTCGCCGAGCGTCGCCGCGGTACGAGAGCAACGCCAGCGTGCACGCCGTGCCGGGCAGAGGCGCCAAGGGGGGTGCAGGCTCCAGGCCGCCCAGGCACGCCGCGCAGAGCCCGACGCCACGTCGTGTGCACAGCGGGCAGCTGACCGGGAGGAGCACCCCTACCAGGGTAGGAAGCACCAGTGACAGCGCGACCGGGGGTGTGTCAGTTGGGGAGCTGACCCACGAGCGGGTCCTGTCCCGCCACGATCCGGTCCGTGCGGGCCGAGATCATCGGGCTCCAGGTGGGGTGGGTGAGGACGTAGAACCGGCGCGTCCTCACGGCGTCGAGCACCTGAGCCGCCACGTCCGTCGGGTCGAGACCGTTCTCGATCAGCCCCTCGACCGTGTCACGCACCAGGGCGGCGGTCGCCTCGGCGGTCGCGTCGTCGGGATCGCGCCCGGCGGTCGCCTCCTCGTAGCGCCCCGCGTCGTGGATGCGGGTCTTCACCCATCCGGGGCACAACACGGACGCACCGACGCCGGGTGCCATCATCTGCAACTCGGCGAAGAGGGTCTCGGTGAGGGTCACCACCCCGTGCTTGGACACGTTGTAGGGGCCCATGAACGCGGCCGACAGCAGCCCGGCCATCGACGCCGTGTTCACCACGTGCCCCTCGCCCTGGGCCACCAGGCCCGGCACGAAGGCCTTCACCCCGTGGATCACGCCGAACAGGTCCACGCCCAACACCCAGCGCCACTGCTCGATCGGCAGGTCCCAGCTGAGGCCACCGCTGCCCACCCCGGCGTTGTTGCACACCACGTGGAACGCGCCGAACGCGTCCAGCGTGGCATCACGCAGCGCCTCGACCTCCTCGTAGACCGACACGTCGGTGCGGACCCCGACCACGTCGGCGCCACCCGCTCGGAGCTCGGCCACGACCGCGTCGAGATCCGGCGACACGTCGCCCAACACCACCTTCATGCCGGCAGCCACGAACTGGTCGACCAGCGCCCGCCCGATGCCAGACGCCGCGCCGGTGACGACCGCGACCTTCCCCTGGAGCTCCTGCATCGCATCCCCCGATGTTCGAGGCAGCGCCGCTGCCACAACTTGACCGTTGGGTCAAGGTAGCCGCGCGGGGCTACCTGTGCCCGCACGCGCCTGTGCCCGCACGCGCCCGGGAACACCGATGCCCGGGAACACCGGTGCCTGCACGCGCACGGTGCGCGTGAGCCAGCAGCCCACGCGCACCGTGTTCGTGCGTGATCGGTTGCACCGCCACCCGTGGGGCGCGGAGCGCGCCCGACGGGAACGAGGGCGTCAGTACCGGTAGTGGTCGGCCTTGTACGGGCCCTCGACCGGCACGCCGAGGTAGTCGGCCTGCTCCTGGGACAGCTCCGTCAGACGCACGCCGAGCGAGTCGAGGTGCAAGCGGGCGACCTTCTCGTCGAGGCGCTTCGGCAACACGTACACGCCGGTCGGGTACTGGTCGAGGTTGGTGTGCAGCTCGATCTGCGCCAGCACCTGGTTGGTGAAGCTGTTCGACATCACGAAGCTCGGGTGGCCCGTGGCGCAACCCAGGTTCAGCAGGCGCCCCTCGGCGAGGATGATCACCGAATGCCCGTCGGGGAACACGAACTCGTCGACCTGCGGCTTGATGTTCACCCGCTGCACGTCGCTCATGCGGGCGAGCCCGGCCATATCGATCTCGTTGTCGAAGTGCCCGATGTTGCCCACGATGGCCTGGTGCTTCATGCGCGCCATGTGCTCGGCGGTGATGATGCCCTTGTTGCCGGTCGTCGTGATGAAGATGTCGGCCGTGTCGAGCACGTCCTCGA
>CAZUMJ010000038.1:0-1122 GCA_964621605.1 uncultured Iamiaceae bacterium
GCGTGCGCGGGGTGCGTGCACGAACTGCCTTGCGTGCGTTCCGTGCACCCTACCGTTTGTGGCCCCAGCCAGGCTCTACACGTGTAGAACGTCGGCCTCTACACGTGTAGAGTCACGTGCGTCGGAGGCGACCGCAGGTGACCGGAGGGGTCGACGCCGCCGACACAGAGCGAGGGGACCGGCCTCGATGGATGATGACCCGCGGGGAGACGCACGCCCCTCAGGGGTGAGCACGGCCACGGCGTTGCGACGTGTCTTGAGCGGTTCGCTGCGCGTGGCGCGCCACGGCGCTGGCCGCTTCGTCGCGCTCAGCGCGCTCCTCCTGGCAGTCGCCGTGGCGCTGCTGACCGCCGAGGCGTTCGTCCTCGTCACCTACTTCAAGCTCCGCGCCCCGAGCCTGGTGGTGCATGGCGTCGTGACGCGCAGCGGCGGACAGGAGATGGGTGTCGTCGCCGGGCTCGTCACCGCCGCGGTGCTTGCCACCCTCGCGGTCGTCAGCGCCGCCGCCACCGTGCGCGCCGCGGACCGCGTGCGCGCCGCGGACCGCGTGCGCGCAGCAGACCGCGTGCGCGCAGCAGACCGTCTCACCCTCCGCCCGACCCTGGCGCGTGCCGTGCGCCGCTGCCCCTCCATCGCGGGCGCCCTGGTGCTCGCCATTGCCGCGCTGTGCGCCCTCGCCGTCGCCACGCCGTTCATCGTGAACGCGGCGCTCCTCGGTCTGCTGCTCACGCCCGTGGTGCGGCGCGTGCAACGCCGTCGGCCCAACGTGCGTTGGCCGAGCCTGGGCCAACTCGTCACCGCTGCGATCCCGTTCGGGTTGGCGGGCCGCCAAGCGGTTCGCTGGGCGCTCGTCGTCCCCGCAGGCCTCCACACCGGCGCCGGCCCCCGCGAGATCCTGGCGCGCTCGACGCGTGCGGTGCGCGGGCGTGCGGCCACGGTCGTCGTGGCACTGGCGAGTGCAGCGCTCGCTGCCGGAGGCATCCAGGCGCTCGTGTTCGGCGTCGCGCACCTCACCGGCCACGACAGCGTGCTCGGCCTCGCCCTCGTGCTCGGGATGATCGTGGTGGCGTGGTTCCTTGCGATCACCGTCGCGGTGCTCTACCGCGAGGCCGCCACCGGCGG
>CAZUMJ010000038.1:1222-28717 GCA_964621605.1 uncultured Iamiaceae bacterium
GAGCGAGGACGACCTCCCGCTGCCCACGAGCCGTCAGGTGCCGGGCCTCGTAATGGTGTGGCTGCTCGTGGCGGTCAGCATCGTCGGGCTCGCCGGCACCGCCCGCGTCGCCGAGGCGGCGAGCGGCGGCGGTGGCTCGTACGTGGTGAACGACCTCGGCTCCGGTGCCGACGCGACGCCGGGCGACGGGGCGTGCGCCACGAGCGGCGGCACTTGCACCCTGGCGGCCGCCGTCGCCGAGACCAACGCAGCGCCGCCGGGGAGCTCGTCCGACATCACCTTCGCGGTGAGCGGCACCATCGCGCTGTCCCAGCCGCTCGTCGTCAGCCGCGGCGTGGTGATCAGCGGCGCGGGTCAGCACGTCGTGCTCGACGGCGGCGGCACGAGCCAGCTGTTCGTCTTCAACGGCGAGGGGTCGACGTGGGGCCTGGGGTCCCTCACGCTTGCGAACGGCCATCTCTCCAACCCCTACGAGAACGGCGCCGCGATCAACTCGTCGACCACGGGCCTCGTCGACGGGGTGACCTTCACCGGTAACGCCACCGCGGCAGGTTCGGGCGGCGCGATCGCCGCCTGGTCGACGATCACCGTCCGCAACGCCACGTTCGTCGGCAACTCGGCCGCCACCGGCGGCGCGGACCTGTGGTCAGCCGGCACGGCGACGATCACCAACAGCACGTTCGTCGGGAGCACCGGCGGACCCATCGCCTTCACGTTCAACGGCAGCCTCGACAACTCGATCGTCACGGGTGCGTCGGGGGCCTTCGGGTGCACGATCGACTCGTCGTCGGGCGGCACCGTCACGGGCGGGCACAACCTCGGCAACGACACGTCGTGCCCGGGGGAGAGCGTGTCGAGCACGTTGGGGCTCAGCGCGCTCGGCGACCACGGTGGTGACGTCTCCACCGTCGCGCTCGCGCCTGACAGCGCCGCGATCGACGCAGGCGACACGGCGACGTGTGCGGCGACCGATGCCCGTGGCCTCAGCCGCCCGCAGCTCGGCGGCTGCGACGTCGGTGCCGTCGAGTACGACCCGGCCACGACCACCACGCTGGCCGCCGCACCCGCCACGACCATGCCCGGCGACGCCGTCGCGCTCACCGCCACGGTCGCGTCGCTGCACGAGGCTGCCGCACCGGCAGGGACCGTCACCTTCTCCGAAGGTGCGACCACCCTGGGGTCGGTGACGCTCACCGGCAGCGGCACCGCGACGCTCAACGTGTCGTCGCTGACGCTGGGAAACCACACCCTCACCGCGACCTACGCGGGCGCGGCCCGCTTCACCGCCTCGTCGGGCACGGCGACGCACCGCGTCTCGCCGGGCGCCCTGACCGTCACGTTGGCCGCCGCGTCCCCGTCCAGCCTGGTCGGCGACGCGGTCACGCTCACCGCCACACTGCTCCTCCCCGGCCCGACCCCGGCCACGGGAACCGTCACGTTCTCAGACGGCGCCACCACCCTCGGCTCCGCGCCGCTCACCGGCACGACCGCGACGCTCGACGTGTCGTCGCTCGCCCTCGGCGGGCATGACCTCGTCGCCACCTACAGCGGCGACACCAACTACGACCCGGCAGCCTCGGCGCCGTTGCACCACGACGTGCAGGCGCACGTCACCATCACCCCGACCGCCACGCCTGCGACCGTCGTGTACGGCAACACCGTCACGATCAGCGCCCACCTCTCGTCGCCCGACACGAGCGCGGTGCCGAGCGGCACCGTGCTGGTCGAGTACGGCAGCGTCGTCGGCACCACGACGCTCGACGCCTCGGGGAACATCTCCTTCAGCACGGCTGCCCTCCCCGCGGGGAGCGACGATGTGCTCGTCATCTACCAGGGCGACGCCACGTTCGCTTTCACCACCACCACCGTGCGCGTGCAGGTCGATGCGGCTGCGACCACCACGGCACTGGCCGTCGCACCGCTCACGCAGTCGGCTGTCGGCGCGACCGTGACGCTCGACGCGCAGGTGACGGCCACCGGCACGCCCCTCGACCCCACAGGTGCGGTCGAGTACTTCGACGGGCTCACCTCCCTCGGTCTGGCGCCGCTCGACGCGAGTGGTGGGTCGACGTTCACGACGACCGCGCTCACGCTCGGCACCCATCAGCTCACTGCGGTCTTCCGGCCTGACGCCGGCTTCGCTGCAAGCACGTCGGCCGCCGTCGCACACGAGATCACCACCGTCGGCACGACCACCGCGCTGTCCGCGCCCACCGCCACCTCGGTGTGGGGCGAGACCGTCACCTTCACCGCCACGGTGGCAGCGGTCGGGTCCGCCGCGATTCCCGCCGGGCAGGTGGAGCTCTCGGTCGACGGGACGCCGCTCGCGACCGTGGTGCTCGACGCCACCGGGTCGGCCTCGTTCCCGCTCTCGTCGATGACCGTGGGCGACCACACCGTCGTGGCGACCTACCTGGGGACGCCCTCCACAGCACCGAGCACCGCGTCGCCGCGCACCCAACACGTGGTCCACGCGAGCCCGGTGGTGACCGTGGCCGTCACGCCGGGCACGGCGACACACGGCCAGACGGTGCACGTCGCCGCCACCGTGGGAGTGGCGGCGCCCGGGTCGGGCGTCCCCACGGGCATCGTCACGTTCACTGACGGCACCCGCTCTCTCGGTTTCGCGACCCTCGACGGCAGCGGCAGCGCAGCCATTGACGTACCGCTGTTGGGGGCAGGTTCGCACACGGTCACGGCCACGTACGTGGGGGACGGGAACGTGACGGCCGGCAACGGCAGCGGTGGCGCCACCGTCAACCCCGTCGCATCGACGCTCGTGCTCACGTCCTCCGCGCCCAGCCTGCCGTTCGGGGCGGCCCGCACCCTCACGGCCACGGTGACGACGGCGACCGGGGTGGTCCCCGTCGGCGACGTCACCTTCCTCGACGACGACTCGGCCTTCGTCGCCACGGTGCCGCTCGACGCGACCGGCGTGGCCCGCGTTGACGTGAGCGCCCTCGGCGTCGGCCTGCACAACGTGCGCGCCAACTTCTCGTCTGCCGACGTCACGTTCTCGACCGCCACCACCACCGTGCAGGTGACCCAGGCAACGCCGACCGTGACGATCGGGCTGAGCACGTCGACGGTGACCGTCGGCGAACCGGTGACGGTCACCGGCACCGTCACCGGGAGTTCGGCAGCGACCCCGACCGGATCAGTCGACTTCCTCGTCGACGGATCTGTCGCCGCGACAGAGTTCATGACCGTCGCCGCACCGGGGACCGCGACCGCGACGCACACGTTCGTGCTCCCGGCCGGGAGTCGATCGCTGCGCATCCGCTACCAGGGCGACATCTCCTACGTGTTGGCGGTGTCGAACGCCTCCCCGGTTCAGGTCGGACGCCTCACGTCGTCGGTGACCGCCGCGTTCGCGCCGACGACCCTCTACACCGGGCAGCAGGCAACGCTCGGCGCGTCGGTGGCGACCATCGGCGGCAGGGGAGCACCCACCGGCCAGGTCGACTTCACCCTCGACGGCGCCCCGCTTGGTTCGGTGACGTTGGATGGCGCCGGACGGGCCTCGCTCGCCAGCTCGGCACTCACCGTCGGTTCGCACACCCTGGCCGTTGCCTACGACGGCGACGGGACCTACGGCGCCGGCTCTGCGACGGTGACCACCACCGTGACGCCGCCGCCGACGGTGCTCACCATCACCCCGTCGACGTCGACGCCCAAGGTCGGACAACCGGTGACCTACACGCTCGAGGTCACCAACGTCGTCAGCGACCTGCCCGTGGCCGGCAACGTCTGGCTTCGCATCGACGGATCGGTGCAAGGCCTGGCGGGCCTCACCGGTGCTGGCCCATCGCGTCAGGCGACGATCACCGCAGCGATGGCGACGCCCGGTCCTCACACCGTGTCAGGTGAGTTCATCCCCGCGAACGGCACGATCCTCGGTTCCACCGGCGCGATCGCCATGACCGCGACCCGCTACTCGACGCGCCTTGCGATCGACGTCGCCACACCCACGCCCGTTGTCGGTCAGCCGATCGATGTGCACGTCGTCGCGAGCGTCGACGACGAAGCAGGTGCACCGACCACCCCGCTGAGCGAGCTCATCACCGTGTCCGACGGCAACGGCGGAACGTGCACCCTCAACGCGCCGGAGGGCACCTGCCAACTGCAGTGGCCCACGGCCGGGCCACGCTCGCTGCAGGCGACGATGGGCCAGACCGATCTGTTCACCGCTGCCGTGTCGCCGATCGTCGGGGTGCAGGTCGGCAAGTCGACGCCGCAGATCCACGCGACGTCGAGCACCGACCAGTGGGTCGCGGGCGACCCCGTCGACATCGCGTGGGGCCTCGACGGACCAACCACGGGCACGGTCACGGTGTCCACCACCGGAGGGCACGTCTGGTGCACCGTCCCGGTCGCACAACAGCGCTGCGCCGGCTCGTTCGACGCGTCGGAGCGGGCGATCGGGTCTGTCACGGTGCGCTTCGACGGCACGGCCGACTTCAACGCTGCCGAGACCACGGTGACCAAGCCGGTCCTCGGCTGCGTGCGGGTGCTCGTCGGGGGATCCGGCCGGGGGGATGTCGACGTGACGCCGGCACCGAACTGCAACCACGGCACCGGGTACGTCAGCTACACCGCACTGACGTTGACCGCTCATCCCAACCCAGGCTTCGTGTTCAGCGGGTTCACCGACCCCGCCGTGCAACACACCGGCAACACCGCGACCTACCCCGTCGACTTGGCCGGAACGGGCACGCCGGTCATGTTGCAGCCGAGGTTCGATTACGCGTGCAGCGCGCTCACCATCACCTTCTCCGGTCCGGTCTCGGTCGGTGCGTTCGGCGACCCGGCGTGCACGCAGCAGGCGTCGATGGACGGTCCGTCGCGTCTCGTCACGTGGTGGCGCACCGGCACCGACGCGGCGGTTCGGCTCACCGGCGAGAGCTGGTTCACGGGCAGGGACGGCAGCCGCCAGGTGAGTCCCGTGCCCGCCGTGGCCTACTGGCTCGACGGCGCCCCGGCCGGCACCCCGCTGAACCTCGACTCGTACCGGCTCGCGGTGCCGATGCCAGCCGACACCTGGATGAACATCGGCTTCGGCCGTCCGTGTTTCGTGGTGAGCGGCTCGGTGGCGGGCGGGTCGGGAAGCGTCGTAGCCGACACGGCGACGAACTGCCGCAACCCGTACGGCCGCAACGGCTACGTCCCCGACACCGCGGTTTCGTTGCACTACGCGCCCGCGGCACACGAGGTCTTCTCGGCGTGGGGTGTGCCGCGTGGGCTGGCGGCGAACTGGGTCACCGACGGGGCCAAGGCGTCGCTGACGGTCCGGGGCGACGTGACGGCGTCGGCTGAGGTGCAGGCCTGCCATCAGCTCCGTACCGCCCAGGTGGGCTTCCCCGAGGACGGGTCGTTCTCCGTGACCACAGACGCGAACTGCGGTGGCGATGCGGGGTGGTACCTCGCGGGCACGCAGGTGCGCGTGGCGTGGAGCTCGTGGTATTTCGCGGGTTGGGATGGCGACCAGCCCACCTCGGTGGAGGTCGGTCGTGACGCACACGCCGGTGCCGGGTGGTTCACGATGGATGCCGACAAGCAGGCCACCCCGATCTTCCGCAACAACGCCATGTGCTCCGCGCTGACGGTCGCCACCATGCCCGCCTCGGGCGCCGGCACCGCGTCGATCAGCGGCGACAGCCTGCACACCGACTACCCGTGCCCCCCAGGCACGTATCCGACCCTGACGACCCTCGATCGGGTGCCGTCTGCTTGCTATGCCCGCTACGTGGCGCAGTCGGCCCAGACCAGCGACCGCGGGCTCCTCGCGCTCCTCGAACAGGACTACCAGGCGTGCAGCGCCACGACCCCCGACTACCAGCCGGATCGCTCGACCCGTCGCGTCCACCAGCAGTGGGTCACGCTCACGGCGACGCCGAGCTCGAACTCGCTCGTCGGCTGGACCTACGACACGCAGAGCCCCCCGTGGGTGGACGACCCGTTGCAAGGCGCCTACGACGTCGACCCACTCGAGAAGCCCCGGTCCGACACCGGGTCGCTCGGTGCCACCCGCGACCTCGACATCTACGGCAAGACCACGGCGACGGCATGGTTCTGCGAACAGCTCACCGGTCAGGTCGAGCTCGTACACCCCGACGGCTCGAAGGCGTACGAGGTGGCGACGCCCGGGTCGAACTACATCGCGGTCTCGCCGGCGCCGAACTGCCCGATCGCGCCGAACGCTTGGGTGGTCGGCACCACGGTCCGCGTCGCGCCCGCGGCCAACAAGGCCGGGTACGGTTTCGACCACTGGTACGGCGGCACCACGGGGACGACCGCCACCACCGAGATCACCCTCGACGGATCCCGCCCGTCGCTCGCGATCGGCATCTCGTACAAGCTGGCCTGCTACAAGCTGCAGGTGCGTGGCAGCGGGGACGTGCAGCGCAACCCCGCCTCCAACTGCCACGGTGCCGGTGACGGCAACTGGTACGTCGGCGGCACGGTCGTCGGTCTCAATGCCGTGGATCGCGGCTCCGACTACACCTGGAACGGCTGGGCAGGTGACGTCGGCACCGGCGACAACCCGAGTTGGGTCGTGATGAACGCCGACAAGTCCGTCGAGCCCGGCTGGAGCGAGAAGAGCCTCATCGACAAGGCGGGCGACTGGCTGTCGGGCGCCTACCACTCGGTCTCCGACTTCATGACGCACGACGTCGCCGACTACTTCTCGTCGATGAAGGACGCCAGCCTCATCATGTTGGCGACGCTGTGCAAGGGCGCGCAGATGGCGTTCCAGGCGTTCACGAGCCCGTCGTTCGGGATCGTCGCGCTGCCGCTCAACGTGCTGCGTCTGTTGAACCTGGCGCTCGACAACGACGACCTCGCATCCGTGATCGACGAGTACGCGACCGTGCTCGATGCGATGGACATCTCCAACCTGTTGCTCGGGTGCGCGGCCGACTCGGTGCTCGGCCTCAACCAGGGGCCCGACAACCTGAGCGTCGAGGACGCGAAGTCGCTCGCCGCGGTAGCGGGGAACGCCAAGAAGGCGCTCGACGCCAAGAAGGCCGGCAACTCCAAGGCGTTCACCGACCCGGAGTTCGGCAAGGTGTCCCAAGCCGTGCTCGTCGCGAAGGGCGTCTACACCGGGTATCAGATCGGCACGTCGATCGCGGAGGGCAACATCGCGACGCACGGCAAAGAGCTGAGCGACCGGTACGCGAGCTGCATCGACAAGATGGTCCCGAAGCGCCTGGCCTCCAGCCTCGCCGGCGCGCTCGGCTGAGTCGCCTCGGCGTGCCTCGCCCGAGCTGGGTCGCTCCCTGCGGGCCTCGCCCGATCTGGGTCGCTCCCTGCGGGCCTCGCCCGAGCTGACTGCTCCCTGCGGACTCGTGCGTTCGGGCTCGTGCCCGCGGCGGCAAGGCGCTACTCACCCCGGCGTCGACGCGCTGGCGGTGGGGCAATCTGCCAACGTCACAGCGACAAGGCCTGGGTTGCGGTGGCGGTGGGGCAATCCGCCAACGTCAGAGTGACAATTCGTGGGGTGCGGTGGCGGTGGGGCAATGCGCCAACGTCAGAGCGACAAGGCGTGGGGTGCGGTGGCGGTGGGGTAATGCGCCAACGTCAGAGCGACAAGGCGTGGGTTGCGGTGTCGGTGGGGCAATCCGCCAACGTCAGAGCGACAAGGCGTGGGGTGCGGTCAGGGGCCGACTGCCCGGGGTTGTCGCTGTGACGTTGGCGGGGGTGGGGTTGTCGCTGCGACGTTGGCGGGGGTGGGGGTTGTCGCTGCGACGTTGGCGGGGTTGCGGTCACGGGCCGACTGCCCGGGGTTGTCGCTGCGACGTTGGCGGCGCGCGTCTGGCACAGCGGTGGCTGTGCCACACATGTGTTCCCACACGAGATTCGGTCCGGCCCGCGCTCGACCCCACCTGCACTGACCAACCCCGACAACGACGAAACCCCCGAACCGAAGGGTTCGAGGGTTTCCGATGCCTTGCGACATCACGGTGGGGTGACCGAGGGGACTCGAACCCCCGACCTCCGCGACCACAACGCGGCGCTCTAACCAACTGAGCTACGATCACCGTGAGCGGACCAGCATAGAGCATGCGCTCTGCGGTCCCGAAGGCCGGATTCGCCCGTTGTGTACTGCCTCTTCTTAGCGGCCCTGTCGACGCGCGCCTGACGAGTTCGAGCGACCGCCGCCGTTACCCCCGCCGCCGCGTCGGGGTCCGCCACCTGAGCCGGTCGGTGCCCCCGCGCCACCGCGTCGGGGCCCACCAGCTGAGCCGGTCGGCGCTCCCGCGCCACCGCGGCGGCGCCCGCCTCCGGCGTTGCCAGACCCTGCCGACCCGCCGCGACGCCCCGTCGCCTCGGCCGAGCCCTCAACGCGACGCGTGCCGTCGTCGCGCCGATCGGTGCGGTCACGGGAGCCACTGCCACGGGAGCCACCGCCGCGGGAGCCAGCGTCACGGGAGACGCCCTCACGGGAGCCACTGTCACGGGAGCCACGTGAGCCGCCCGTGCCGCCGGTCGGGCGACGGTCGCCCCGGTGGTCGTTGCGGTGCTCGGGGCGCCCGGTGCGCCGCGGCTGCGAGCCGGTGCGTGCCTCGCCCGGCTCACGAGCCGCCCGTGCTGCCGCGGCGGCCGCCACGGCGACGGCCGCGACACCCGGGTCGCCGACCGCATCGAGGGCAGGCGCGCTAACAGTTGTGTCGAGGCCGACCGCACGCACGATCTGGCCCGCCAGCTTGCGCTGATCGGCCAGCACGAACGCCACGACGGTTCCGTCGGCCTCCGCCCGGCCGGTCCGTCCCGAGCGGTGCACGTAGTCCTTCGGGTCGGGTGGCAGGTCGTAGTGCACGACGCACGCCACACCGTCGACGTGGATGCCCCGCGCTGCCACGTCGGTGGCGACGAGGGCCTGCACCTCGCCAGACGCGAACGCCGCGAGGGCGCGGTCACGCTGGGCCTGTGAGCGGCTGCCGTGGATCGGGGCTGCGGTGACCCCGAGCTTGCGCAGTTGCTGCGCGATGCGGTCGGCGCCGTGACGGGTGCGACTGAACACCACCGTCGTCCCGGTACGGGCGATGAGCTGCGCGGTGAGGTTGGTGCGTTCGGTGCGCTCCACCTCCCACAGGTGGTGGGTGACCCGCCCTGCATCACGCTCGGGTGGGGTGACCTCGTGACGCACCGGGTTGCGCTGGTAGCGCTTCACCAGCACGTCGACGTCGCCGTCGAGGGTGGCCGAGAACAACAGCGTCTGGCGGGTCGGGCTTGTCTGGTCGAGCAGGCCCCGCACCTCCGGCAGGAAGCCCATGTCGGCCATGCGGTCGGCTTCGTCGACCACGACGATCTCGACGCCGTCGAGGCGCAGGTGGTGCTGCGAGATGAGGTCTGCGAGACGGCCCGGGCAGCCGACGGCCACGTCGACGCCGCGGCGCAGCGCCTTCACCTGCGGTTCGAACCCGACGCCGCCGTAGAAGGCTTGCACGCGCAGGTCGCGCTCGATGCCCAACCAGGTGAGCTCACGTGCCACCTGCGCGGCGAGCTCGCGGGTGGGGAGCAGCACGAGCGCCTTCGGCTTCTTCGGACCGGCGTGCTTGGCGCGCGCCACGAGCGGGATGCCGAACGCGAGCGTCTTGCCCGAGCCGGTCGGGGCGCGGCCCGACACGTCACGCCCGGCGAGGGCGTCGGGGATCGTGGCCGCCTGGATGGGGAACGCGTCGTCGATGCCGTGGGCGTCGAGCGCGTCGAGGATGTCGGCCGGAAGGCCGAGCGAACGGAAGGAAGACATGAGGAGTCAACTCTCTGAGTCGGAGCGAGACGAGAGAGGCGACCCGTCGACAGCAGGGGTGTGGGGTCCAGCAAGGGCTGTGCACCGAGGGCGGCGACCGTGCGCCTGCCTCTACCGCGGTGCGTGACCGGGCCAGGGTAGCGGGCACCCGTACGCCGACGCACGTCTGCCCCGGTTGTTGTCGGAGTTGCCGCGGATGCCGACGCAGTTGCCGCGGGCGACATCGCCACGGGTGAGAGGATCGCCTTGTGACCCCAGGCGAGCCTCGACTGCAACGCCGTGCCCGCCGGGGCCCCGCCGCTGCCGCGTTCGGTCGCTGGTTCACACAGGCACCCCGGCCGCATGGCGCGCTCGACGAGGAACGCACCGTCGGCTTCCTCGAGCTCTTCTACGACCTGGTGTTCGTCGTGCTCGTCGCGCAGCTCGGTGGTGCGCTGGCGGCGAGCATCACCTGGCACGGGGTGCGGGACTACGCCATCACCTTCGGGCTCGTCTGGCTGGGGTGGATCAACGGCTCGCTCTACCACGAGCTCCACGGCCGAGAAGACGGACGCAGCCGCATCTACATCTTCGGGCAGATGTTCGTGCTCGTCGCACTCGCGGCGTGGGCACCGGACGCCGCCGGTGCCGGTGGGCAGGCGTTCGCTCTCGCGTACGCGCTGCTGCTGGCGGTCCTCACCGTGCAGTGGTGGGGAGTGCGGCGCATCGACCCGGACGAGTATCGGGCGATCACCGGCCGCTACCTCGCCGCGATGTTGGCGTCGATCGCGGCGATCGTCGTGAGTGCGTTCGTGGGGTCAGATGCGCGCCTCGGCATCTGGGCGGCCGTGGCCGGGCTGTGGGTGGCGGGTGCGCTGGCACGGTTCGGCCTCACCCCGACCGAGGACGTCGCCGGCATCCGGGTGACGCGGTCGTTCGCGGAGAGGTGCAGCGCGTTCGTGATCATCGTGTTGGGCGAGGTGGTCGCCGGCGTGGTGGCCGGGATGCACGACGGCGGGCGCACCTCGTCGACGATCACCGCCGGACTTGTCGCGTTGTTGGTGGCGTTCGGTTGCTGGTGGAACTACTTCGACCTGGTGGGACTTCGCCTTCCGCGACGGTCGCACGGCCATGCAGCCGCATGGATGGCACTGCATCTTCCGGTCACCGCGTCGATTGCGATGTGCGGCGTGGGCGTCGTCGCGTTGATCGAACACGCCGGTGCGGCTCGCACGCCGCCCGCGACTGCATGGTTGCTGGGGGGAGCGACCGCCGTGGTGCTCGTGTCGATCGTGGCGCTCACCTTCACCATCGAGTACGGCCACGAAGCCGCGCTGGTCGGGCGGGTCAGCGCGGTGCTGCTCCTCGGTGCGGCCTTGGCGGTCGTCGTCGCCGCGCTGCACCCGGCCCCCTGGCTGTTGGCGGGCCTGTTGGCGGTCGACCTGACGCTCGTGTGGACCGTGGCGTTCGCGTTACGCGCCACGCTCGTTGCTCGCGGCACCGTCGCGCACGTCGGCGACCCCGACTGACCTCGGCGGTATGGCTACTTTCGCGATGCATTGCATGCCGAAGGCAATTACAGTGCGCGCGCTCACTGACTCGGCGCGACAGGAGAAGCACATGTCTACGGTTGCAGTTCGTAGCGGCAGCACGGCGGTCGGCAGGTTGCGGCATCGAGATGGGTGGTCGCGGCATGCGCTCCACGGGCTCCTCGGTTTGGTGCTCGTGGGCGCGATGGCCGGCTGCCAGCCCGGAGACCTCTTCACCGTCGCCGGCAACGGCCTCGACCGCCCTTACGGCGACGGTGGTCCTGCGAGCGTGACGATGGCGACTGTCACGGCGCTCGCCGAGACACCGGCTGGCGATGTCCTCGTCGCAGAGGGCTCAGCCGTGCGGCGGGTCGATCACGCCACGGGGATCATCACGACGATCATTGGGTCGCGTGTCCCTGGCGACAGCGGCGACGGCGGCGCAGCAACGAGCGCCCGGCTCACGAACATTCGCGGCCTGGCGGTGACGCCTGCGGGTGACGTCTACGTCGCCGACGCCGGTGCGGACCGCATCCGACGGGTCGATCACGTGTCGGGCGTCGTAAGCGCCGTGGCAGGCACCGGTAGCGAGGGCTACGGGGGTGATGGTGGCCCGGCGACCGCGGCGGTCCTCCACGACCCGCAGCAACTCGCCCTCGACGCCGCCGGCAACCTCTACGTCGCGGACCAGGGCAACAACCGAGTGCGGCGCATCGAGACCGACGGAACCATCGAGACCTACGTCGGTGACGGCACCGCGGGTGCGGTCCCGGCCAGCGGCACCCGCCTCGCGATCGCGTTGCCGAGCCCGTCCGGTGTTGCGTTCGACGCCTCGGGTCTTCTCTACGTCAGTAGCGACCGAACCGTTGTAGAGGTGACGAGCGGCGGGCAGACGACCGCCGTCCCTGTGCCATCGGCCTGCAGCGCCACCGTCGTGGACCTCGCGGTCGGCACCGACGGCTCCCTCTACGCGCAGGTCGGCGCCATGTCCGAAACCGGCAACTTCTACGGTGGCAATGTCATTCGCCTCTCGGCAGACCTCCAGACCTGCTCGGTCGTGAACGACCACGAAACAAGTGGCTCCTCCGTCTATACCGCGCAGTACAGGCAGCGCGACTACGGGCTCGTCGCGCGCTCGAACGCGACACTCGTGTTCGGCCTCAGCACTTCGAAGACGGCGCTGTCATACAACCTGACGACGCACGCTCTCTCTACGTTCATCGGCGCCTCGCCTGCAGCGTCGAACACCGACTCGAACCCCGTCGACGCGCTCGACTCCGCGGTGGGCACGGTGTACGACATGGCCGCGGCGCCCGACGGCGGCACCTACTTGGTGTCGTCCGTCGGGGGACCGCACTGGCAGCTACGTGTGCGCTACGTCGGTACCGACGGGGTGCTCCACAACCTGCCTTGGCAGCCGAGTACTAATCCGAACTACAGGATCCGGACGATCGCCGTCGGGCCCGACGGTGCGGTGTACGGCAGCGACGGGTCCCGCATCTGGCGCTACGCGGACCGCACCTCGCCTGGCACGCTCATCGCCGGCGCACTCGGGCGCGCCGAGGGCGGTGACGGTGGCCCCGCGACCGCTGCGGGTGTCAATGTCACGTCGCTCGCCGTCGACGCCGACAGCAACGTGTATCTCGCCGGCAACTACTCCATTCGACGGATCGACGCCGCCACCGGGGTCATAACCCATGTCGCAGGTACGGGATCGCGGCCCTCCGTGCTGTACGCCGAGGGCGCTACCGCGGCCACGACGGCGATCGACGCCGGTGACCTCGCGGTTGCTTCCGACGGCGATCTACTGGTCCTGGACCGCATCGCGCCCCAAGACGAGTGGGGAGACATCGTCCCCGCATCTCGCATCGTGCGAATCGACTCCGCCACCGGGGCCATGTCGACCTTCGCGGGTGGCTGTCATACCGGAGGTGCGGGCGTCCTCGGCGGACCAGCCACCGATGCGTGCATCTCCGCCTGGCGGTACGAGCCAGGAAGCTTGATGTCCCTCCCGATCGACAAGACCGGCGCGCTGGCCGTCGCGTCCGACGGCACCGTGTACATCAGCGAACCAGACAAGGGCATCCTCCGAGTCACACCCGATGGCGTCATCAGCCACATCGTCCTTTGGTCCGCGTCGCCGCACAGCGACGTCGACCCGCTCGGTCAGCACGGATTCGCCGATTACGGACCGCTAGCGACGCGAGGCGCGGCTGGGCTCTGGGCGGCCGACGTACCCCGCATGCGTGTGCGAGAGGTCTTCGACCCACGACATGCGCCGGCTCTCTAGCCTCCACAGGGGCAACGCCTCTCCTCCCAGCACCATCTGACCGTTGGCTCCACAGCAGTGGGGGTGGGGTGAGGAGGCGGTGGTCTTCCATCCATCTGACCCCAGGCCCGGGACCACCGATGAGCGATGATGGAAGGCCACGGCCCCTGTAGCTCAGATGGATAGAGCAGCCGCCTTCTAAGCGGCCGGTCGCAGGTTCGAGTCCTGCCGGGGGCGCGCTCGTGCCTCACCGTTCGTCGGGAACTTTCGTGGTCCGTCGGACGACAGACACGCTGCAGCAGTTCCCCCTCATCATCTGGAGTGTCCGTGCACCTTCGCCGAGCCATCACCGTCACCGCGTTGTGCGCGGGCCTGTTCGTCGCGCTTGCCGTGCCGGCAGTCGCGCACGTGCATGTCGACCCGTCGAGTGCCGCGGCGGGCGGTCCCGCCACGTTGACGTTCCGAGTTCCGAACGAGCGGGATGTCGCCACGACGAAGGTTGCCGTCAAGCTCAACGCCACCCAGCCGCTCGCCGCGGTCGTGGCGCAGCCGGTGCCGGGCTGGACGGTTGACGTCACCAAAGAGAAGCTCACTGCGCCCATCGACGGGCCCGACGGGAAGGTCACCGAGGTCGTCTCGGTCGTGACCTGGTCCGGCGGAACGATCGCGCCCGGCGCCACCGGTGCGTTCGCGGTGACGGTCGGCAAGCTCCCCGCCGGTGCGACCCAGGTGGTCTTCCCGACGATCCAGACCTACAGCGACGGCGAGGAGGTGTCCTGGATCGACCCGCCTGGAGCACCCGGCGATCCGGAACCTGAGCACCCCGCACCCACGCTGCAGTTGACCGCTGGCGGTGGCACGGGCCAAGGCACCGACACGCATGGCGGTCATGGCACCGACACAACGTCGCCGGGCTCTGGGTCCGCCCCAACGCCCACCGTCGGGACGGACACCGCCAACGAGCCGGTTGTGAGCGCCACGACCACCCCGCAGTCTCCCAGCGCGACTCCCGGCGAAGCCCCGGTCCAGAAGGAGACGTCGAGCGGCCTCGTCGTGTTCGTGGTGCTGATCGTGGTGCTGGTCGGTGGCGGTGCTGCCATCGTGGTGATGTCGCGCCGTCGTCGCTCGAAGTGACGCGACGCGGACGTGACCAGCGCACCACACCGTGGACGCTCGGGGTTCGTTGCACCGACGTGGAGCGGGTGAGGGGAGTCGAACCCCCGTCACATGCTTGGAAGGCACGGGCTCTACCGTTGAGCTACACCCGCCGGAGCCCACGACGGTAGTCGCGCCCGACGGCGCAGCACGACGTCGGCGCTCGCCGCCCCGCCCCACGCTCCCCAGACACCGAGCGCGTGCCCGCTGGTGGACCTCAGGGAAGCTCGGTGACCGTGTCGGTGGAGGCGTCGTAGCGCAGGCTTCCGTGCTGGAAGCGCAAGGTGGTGATGTCGCCTGACGTCTCGGGTGCGGCGGCCGGGTAGCCGAAGGTCGATTGCTCGGCGCCCGCGGTGCGCCAGTACGCGCGAATCGGTGCCGGCACCTCGTGTGCGCCGGTGGCCGGCGTCCAGTAGATCGACGCACCTGACGCGAAGTCGTTGAAGCGGCCGACGCCGTCGGGGCAGCCGGTCTCGTCGGTGATCGGGTAGCCGAGCGTGCCCGTCGCGCCACCGAGTTGCTGGTAGCGCAGGTTGATGAGGCCGCGCACCTCGTGGGCGTCGGTGGTGGGGCTCCAGTAGATGCGCCCGCCCTGGAAGACGTTGTAGCGGCCGGTGCCGTCGCCGACGGGGAGCTCGTCGGTGGTGGGGTAGCCGAGGGCGGAGCGTTCCCATCCTTTGAGCGCCCAGCGGTAGCGGATGGCGCCGACGACGGCATGCGCGCCGGTGGTGGGCGTCCAGTAGATCGAGGCGCCTTTTGAGAAGTGGTTGAAGCGGCCGACGCCGTCGGGACAGCCGGTCTCGTCGGTGATCGGGTAGCCCAGGTCGCCGAGTGCGCCGCCGAGCGCCTGGTAGCGCTGGTTGATGAGGCCGCGGACCTCGTGGGCGTCGGTGGTGGGGCTCCAGTAGATGCGCCCGCCCTGGAAGGCGTTGTAACGGCCGGTGCCGTCGCCGACGGGGAGCTCGTCGGTGGTGGGGTAGCCGAGGGCGGAGCGTTCCCATCCTTTGAGCGCCCAGCGGTAGCGGATGGCGCCGACGACGGCATGCGCGCCGGTGGTGGGCGTCCAGTAGATGGAGCCGCCACGGTGGAAGTGGTTGTAGCGGCCGATGCCGTCGGGGCAAGGCGTCTCGTTCGTGGTGGGGTAGCCCAGCGGCCCCATGACCGATCCCGTTGCCGCGTAGCGCTCCCAAATGAGGCCGTGCACCTCGTGCACACCCGCCCCCCACGCCGCATAGATCGCACCGCTGCGGAAGTAGGCGACACGGCCGTAGCCGTCAGGGGTCGGCCCTTCGGCAACCTTGAGCGGGCCGAGCGGGCTGCCGTCGCTGCCGAGGTCGACCCACAACCGCATGATGTCGCTCGCGCACTGGCCCGGTAGGCACGGGGCGCTGTGGGTGACGGTGTTGTTGTCGGTGGCGCTCGACGTGGTGCAGTTGAGGTCGGTGAGCTGCCACGGCGGCGTGCAGCTCACGAGCCGGCAGGCAACCGGGCCGTAGCACGCGATCTGCTGGTTGCACTGGCCGTAGCGGAACTGGTTGCACGAGTCGAAGCGGCTGTCGCAGGTGCCGGTGACACACCGGCACGGGCGGTCGACCCCGCACATCACGTTGCAGTCGAGGTAGTAGCGGGCCGACCCGCAGCAGAACGCCGAGTTGTCTGCCTTCCACCACCCCGCGCTGAACGTGCCAGGCGGGCACGAGTTCTGCCCGTTGTTGATCGTGCAGCAGAACACGCTCCAGCCGTCGGCGCAGGTGTTGCCGGTGCCGCACACCGCGTCGTACGCGCTGACCGGACGCATCGCGTAGCGGATGGGGTTGACGGCGAGCGCCGAGCCCACGACCGCGGTCTTCACCAGGAAGCTCCGCCGGCCGGTGCGCGGCAGCTTGTCGAGCCAGCGTGAGACCTTGTCGACGGCCTGCTCGGCGAACGTGCTCGGGCTCTCGGTCACGGCTGATGTACCTCGACGGTCGGAAGGACGGTATTGACGGCCTTGAGGAGGCGGCTGCCCTGCTTCGCGGCGCCGAGCACGACGAACACGCAGAAGGCTCGGCCGTTCTCGTTGCAGAAGACCTGCAGCCCGGCCTGGCCGGGGATGCGGCGCTGCAGCGCGTTGGGGTTGAAGCGTCGCAGCTCGAGGCTGCGAGGGAACGGATTCGCGAACAGGGCTTCGCCGACGCTCTCCGGCCCGTACTCGAAGATCGTGACGAACACATGGTCGCCGGTCATGCGCTCGACCGCGCCCGATCCGAAGTCGCCGCGGTTCGGTGGCAGGGCGAAGTTGCCGAGGTGGACCACGGGGAACGTGCGCTCACCGGGCCAGCCCTGTGCGAGGCGGCCGGTGATGTCGGCGGCGCGCACCGCCTCACCTGGTGCCGGAGGGGCGATGGTGGTGGGGGGCGCGTCACGGACCATCGCGCGGCCCTCCCAACCGGACGGAAGAGGAACGGTGATGCCGTAGGCGTCGAGGGTGTGCGCGCTCATTCGGTTGTCGTCTCGCGGTTGGAGGAGGGGCGTGCGTCGGGGGGAGCGGGTGCGAGGCGTGCGTCGGCGGGAGCGGGTGCATCGGCGGACGTCGTCGCGGCTTCTGCCTGCGCGCGCGCATCGCGTGCGAGGTCACCGGTGCCGGGCTCGTGGTACAGGCGGGGATCGCCCGGGAAGATGCCTGCCGCCATCAGCTCGCGGTCGACGGCGAGCTCGCGCTCGGCGTCGCTCACGGGCTTGCGATCACGTGCCCCGGCCTCGCCGAGCGTGAAGCGCAGATCGCCCGTCGCCTGGGCGAGGAGCCCGGCGACTTGCTCCCACGACAGTCCGGTCCCTTCGCCGCGCACCTTGCCGGTCGCGCCTTCGATCGACACGAAGTACGGCGACCCCGGCACGCGGTAGTGCGCCCACGCCTCGCTCGACAGCACGAGATCGACGCCCCCTGGCGCGACCTTCGCGAGGGCCGACGGGCTCTCCTCGTTGGCGCTCTTCGTGACGACGACGAGGCGGGTGCCGTCAGGGAGGTGGTAGCTCGTCGGGTCGGCGAACGTCTCCCAGAACGAGCCGCACGTCAGGCAGGTGCTGGAGAGGAAGGCGAGCAGCGTGTCGTGGGGGACATCAGCGACACGGAGGTGGACGGCGCCCTCGGTGAGCGTGGCGCCGTCGATGTCGCGTGCGGCGGGGAAGCCCTCGTCGCCGGACGGGCGAGGGATGCCGGGTTGGACGTTGATCTGGCTGGCGGTCAGACGGTCGTGACCACCGGCGCCGGCGTCGTCACCGCTGAGCTCGTGGAGACGTCGCAGGATCGCGGCGTGGCTGCGGAGCAGGCCCGCCACGAGGAGGCACAGCACGGCCACGGCGATGGCGAGCGCCACGATGGCAGCGATCACGACTCGTCCCCATCGGTGCGAACGACGGCGGCTGCAACGAGAACCTCGGGGAGCACCGTGAAGGCCACGATGACTGCCCAGGTGGCGACCAGGGCGCACACGAGGAACGCCACGCCGTCGCCCGCGCCTGACGCGAACGCCCCGCGCAGCGGCCCGGCGGGGCGCACGAGTGCGCTGGCGGACGCGATCGCCAGCACAACGTTGAGCACGATGTGGATGGGATGCACGGGCGCCGCTGTCGATCCGAAGCAGCCGCAGGTACCAGCGCCGCCACGTTGGGCGAGGAGGCGTGCGGCGAACGCGGCGAAGAGCAGCTGAGCGACCACGATCGCGGCCACCGTCGCGCGGTTGCCCCACGCCAGCGCAGCGGCGGCCGCCAGTACCTCGACGGTGCCGATCGCGGTGGCATGCGCTGGGCCCGCTCGATCGAGCAGGGGGAGACGCGCATCACGCAAGGCTTGTGCCGTGCCGAGCGGGCGGGCGAGCTTGGCGACCCCTGCTGCGCCGATCACGAGCGAACACACCGCCACCGGTGCAACCGTCCACGCCATCCGACGATCGTACTTGTGCACGAGATGGCGATCGGCACGCCGTCCCTCTCGTTCTGGGCACCGATTCGGTGCATCCCTCTCGTTCTGGGCACCGATTCGGTGCGTCCGTCTTGTTCTGGGCACCGATTCGGTGCGTCCGTCTTGTTCTGGGCACCGATTCGGTGCGTCCGTGGATGGAATCGGTGCCGAGAACGGCAGGGTGCCGAGAACGCTGGCGCGACGGGCCGTCGTGGTCGTGTGTCACACGCGCATGGTCCTGCCCGCCCCGCTACGTGGTCGGCGCGTAAACTCCGCACGCCTCACGCGAGCCGGTTGCGTGGTGGAGTCAGGGGGAAGCGGTATGTCGGATGCCTCGGGGGGTCGGCGCGCGCGGCGTGCCATGCCCGTGTTGCTGAGCTTGGCGCTGTTGGTGCCGCTCGCATGCTCGTCGTCGAAGGGCGGCGGCGACCGCGCCGCGACCGCGCCGTTCCACGTGCAGGGCTCGGTCGAACAGCTTGCGGTCACTGCGGCTCCGGTCGGGCACCGCCTCGAGCTTCTCGACGCCAGCGGAAAGACCGCTGCGACGGGCAAAGCCGATGCGCTCGGCAGCATGCTGTTCCGCAAGGTGAAGCCAGGCGCGGGGTACCGCGTCGTGGATGCCGACGCGCACACCCGCAGCGGCGAGGCGACCGTTCTCACGAGGGCCGTGGCGCCGCCCGACACGAAGCTCTACGACCAGACGCTTCCCACGGGGTTCGACTCGGCCGGCAAAGCGCTCAAGCTGGGGGGCTACGGCTACCTCACCGTGCGCGACGGCACGAAGCTGGCGATCAACGTGCGCCTTCCCGGCCCGCCCGAGAAGGGCCCCTACCCGACCGTCATCGAGTACGGCGGCTACGCGTTCGCTCGCCCGGGCGCACCCGAGTCGAGCATCGCGCCTGTCTGGAACGTGCTCGGCTACGCCGTGGTCGACATCAACGTGCGCGGCTCCGGCTGCTCGGGTGGCGCGTTCGACTTCTTCGAGTGGCTGCAGGTGCTCGACGGGTACGACGCCATCGAGACCGTTGCCCGCCAGCCCTGGGTGCTCAACCACCGCGTCGGCATGGCCGGCATCTCCTACGGCGGCATCAGCCAGCTCTTCGTTGCCCAGACCAACCCGCCGCACCTCGCGGCGATCACCCCTGACTCGGTGATCGAGAGCGTCACGACCACTCTGCGACCGGGGGCGATGCTCAACACCGGCTTCGCCTACCAGTGGGCGAAGGGCCGTGACAGCGATGCCCAACCGGGTGCCGACGGCAAGGGCCAGTCGTGGGTGTGGGAGCGGATGCAGGCCGGCGACAAGACCTGCATCGCCAACCAGGCCCTGCACGGGCAGGCCGTGAACCTCGTCGACATGATCGAGAAGAACATCTACTACGACCCGGCGATCGTCGATCCGGTCAGCCCGTCGAGCTTCGTGGACAAGATCAAGGTGCCGACCTTCCTGTCGTGCCAGTGGCAGGACGAGCAGACCGGTGGCGCGTGTCCGATGCTGGCGTCGAAGTTCGGCACGAAGAACGTGTGGATGGCGTTCACCAACGGCACGCACATCGACTCGCTCGACCCGTACCAGATCCAACGGCAGTTCGACATGATGGAGATCTACGTCGCCGGCCGAAAGCCCGACCAGAAGATCCTCAACGGCTTCATGGGCGCGCTGTACCTGACCGAGATGAACGTCGGAGGAGTCACCGCGCCACACGACCCGATCGCGGATGCGCCCGATCTGGCGTCAGCCAAGAAGGCCTTCGAAGCGCAACCGCGCATCACGGTGCTGTTCGACAGCGGCCACGGCGGCACAAGCCCGGGGGCGCCAGTTCCGGGGTTCAGCGCCAGCTTCTCTTCGCTCACCGACGGGATCACGGCGACTCCGTTCGTGTTCCAGCCCGACGGGTCGCTGGGTGCGCAGCCCGCGACCACCGCGCAGTCCGCATCGTTCACCTGGGACCCCACCGCGCGGCCCGAGACGTCCATGCAGGACCACGGACTCAGCGGTGTCTGGGCGGCGCTGCCGTCCTACGACTGGGCGCCTCCGGTGCAGGGCAAAGCGGTGAGCTGGGTCAGCCCGCCGTTGGCGAACGACATGGTGGTGGTCGGCGGGGGAGCGGTCGAGACGTGGTTGCAGTCGACCGACACCGACACCGACCTCCAGGTGACCGTCAGCGAGGTGCGCCCCGACGGGCAGGAGGTGTTCGTGCAGGGCGGCTGGCTCCGTGCGTCGTACCGCAAGCTCGACCCGGCCAAGTCCACCGAGCTGTACCCGATGCCGTCCGCGCGCAAGGCCGACGTTGCGCCGCTCCCGAAGGGGGAGTGGTCGAAGGTCGTCATCCCGCTCTACGCGCAGGGCCATGCCTACCGGGCCGGGTCGCGGCTGCGGGTCACGATCCTCGCCCCGGGTGGGTCGCAGCCCCAGTGGGCGTTCCGGACGCTGCAGCCCAAGGGCACGGTCGTCGACAGCATCGCGATGAGCCCCACCATGCCGTCGCGTCTGCTCTTGCCGGTGGCGACGAAGGTGGCGATCCCGACCCCGCGTTCCGCGACCTGTCCAGGCCTCCGCGGACAGCCGTGCCGGCCGTTCGTGGCGCTCACGAACGACGTCGGTCCGGTGCCTGCGGGGTGAACGCCGACACCCGCCGGGTTTCGGTGATCGGGGCGGTCCGGTCCACCGGTACACTCCCCTCCCTGTGAAGACGAGCGTCGCGCCCCTCGAGGGGAACAAGGTCAAGGTCTCCGTCGAGGTCGACGAGGACGAGTTCGAGCACGAGATCGACGCCGCGTTCCGGCGGATCGCCCGTGAGGTGCGCCTTCCGGGGTTCCGCCCGGGCAAGGCGCCCCGTCGTATCCTCGAGAGCCGACTCGGTTCGGCCGCCGGGCGCGACGAGGCGCTGCGCCACGCGCTGCCCGAGTACTACGCGCAGGCCGTGATCGAGCACGACATCGACGTCATCGCGGCGCCCGAGCTCGAGATCACCGCCGGTGAAGAGTCCGGCCCGATCACCTTCGAGGCCGTCGTCGAGGTGCGCCCGACCGTCGAGGTCGCGGGGTACGCGAGCCTGCGCGTCACGATCGACTCGCCGGTTCCCAGCGACGACGACATCGAGGCGCAGATCGACCGGCTCCGCAACCAGAGCGCGGAGCTCCTCGAGGTCGAGCGTGCCGCCGCCGAAGGCGATCACGTCACGATCGATGTGCGTGGTGCCCGCGACGGCGAGGCGCTGCCTGGCCTCACCGCCGAGGGCTACCTCTACGAGGTCGGCAGCGCCGGCGTGGTGCCCGAGCTTGACGAGCACCTCACCGGGGCATCCGCTGGCGACGACCTGACCTTCACCGCCGATCATCCCGACCCCGACGAAGACCCGATCGACTTCACCGTCCACGTGGTCGACGTGAAGGAGAAGGTGCTGCCCGAGGTCACCGACGAGTGGGCTTCGGAGGCATCCGAGTTCGACACCGTCGCCGAGTTGCGCGAGAGCATCCTGACCCGCCTCACCACCATGAAGAAGGTGCAGGCGCAGGTGCAGCACCGCGAGCGCACCGCAACTGCCCTTGCCGAGTTGGTCACCGACGAGCTGCCCGAGGCCCTCGTCGCCTCCGAGGTGCAGAACCGGCTGCAAGACATGCTCATGCGCCTTCAGGCGCAAGGTGTCGACCCAGCGATGTACCTCCAGATGACGGGCCAGACCCCCGACGACCTGACCGAGTCTTTGCGTGGCCAAGCCGAAGAGGCCGTGCGCGTCGACCTTGGTCTGCGTGCCGTCGCCGAGGCGCAGGGCATCGAAGTCTCCGACGACGAGGTCGACGACGAGTTGGTTCGCTTGGCGGGCCGTGTGGGCGAGTCGGCCGAGTCTGTGCGCCGCCAAGTCGAGCAGAACGGTCAGCTCTCAGCGGTACGCTCAGACCTGCGGCAGCGCAAGGCGCTCGAGTGGCTCCTCACCGCGGTTGAGGTCGTCGACCCCGACGGTGCCGCGATCGACCCCGACTCGCTCGTGCTCGACGATGCGAGCCACGACCACGACCACGATCACGACTACGACCACGATCACGATCACGATCACGATCACGACCACGACCACGATCACGACCACGATCACGACCACGATCACGACCACGGGGGATCCGAGGGGGACGCCTGACCATGGAGCCGGCCTACAACTACCTGGTCCCGACGGTTGTCGAGCAGACCAACCGTGGCGAGCGAGCCTTCGACCTCTACTCGCGGCTGCTCAAAGAGCACATCATCTTCCTCGGCACGCCGATCGATGACACCGTCGCCAACCTGATCTGCGCCCAGCTGCTGCACCTCGAGTCGGAGAACCCCGACAAGGACATCAACATCTACATCAACTCGCCCGGCGGCGACATCACCGCGCTGTTCGCCATCTACGACACGATGCAGTACATCAAGCCCGACATCTCCACCATCTGCTTCGGGCAGGCTGCGTCCGCAGCGGCGGTCCTTCTGGCTGCGGGCACCAAGGGCAAGCGCCTGGCGCTGCCGCACGCACGGGTGTTGCTGCACCAGCCGTGGGGGCAGGGCTCGGGGCAGGCCACCGACATCGAGATCCAAGCCCGTGAGATCCTGCGCATGCGCGACCTCCTCGACGGGATCATCGCCGACCACACCGGCCAGGACAAAGAGAAGATCAAGGTCGACACCGACCGCGACTTCGTGCTGTCCGCGGCTGACGCCAAGGAATACGGCATCATCGATGAGGTCATCTCCACCCGGGAGATGGCAGACAGGTCCCGTCCGATCACCGCGGCCAGCTGACCGCACACCCGGGGGTACGAGCGTGGCGAAGTTCGGAGACGGTGGCGAACTCCTGAAGTGTTCCTTCTGCGGCAAGTCGCAGAAGCAGGTCAAGAAGCTCATCGCGGGGCCCGGGGTCTACATCTGCGATGAGTGCATCGACCTGTGCAACGAGATCATCGAAGAGGAGCTCTCCGAGGCACCCGAGCTGCAGTTCGACGAGCTCCCCAAGCCCCGCGAGATCTTCGAGTTCCTGAACGACTACATCGTCGGTCAGGAAGCGGCCAAGAAGATCCTCGCCGTCGCGGTCTACAACCACTACAAGCGCATCCAGTTCGGGGCGTCGCGCGGCGACGTCGAGTTGGCCAAGTCCAACATTCTGCTGATGGGCCCGACCGGTTGCGGCAAGACGCTGCTGGCGCAGACCCTGGCCCGTCTGCTCAACGTGCCGTTCGCCATCGCCGACGCCACCGCGTTGACCGAGGCGGGGTACGTCGGCGAAGACGTCGAGAACATCCTGCTGAAGCTGATCCAGGCCGCCGACTACGACGTCAAGAAGGCCGAGACCGGCATCATCTACATCGACGAGATCGACAAGGTCGCACGCAAGAGCGAGAACCCCTCGATCACGCGCGATGTGTCGGGCGAGGGCGTGCAGCAGGCCTTGCTGAAGATCCTCGAAGGCACCACCGCCTCGGTGCCGCCGCAGGGTGGGCGCAAGCATCCTCACCAAGAGTTCATCCAGATCGACACGACCAACATCCTGTTCATCTGCGGCGGTGCCTTCGCCGGCATCGAGAAGATCATCGAGAGCCGGGTCGGGGCCAAGGGCATCGGCTTCGGTGCCGACATCCGCAGTGCCAGCGAGAAGGACGTCGGCGAGCTGCTCACGCAGGTCCTTCCCGAAGACCTGATGAAGTTCGGCCTGATCCCCGAGTTCATCGGTCGCCTGCCGGTCATCGGGGCCGTGTCCAACCTCGACCGTGAGGCGCTTGTCGAGATCCTCGTCGAGCCCAAGAACGCGCTCGTGAAGCAGTACCAGAAGTTCTTCGAGATGGAGTCCGTCGAGCTCGAGTTCACCGACGACGCGCTCGAAGCCGTCGCCGACCAGGCGATCATGCGTGGCACCGGGGCGCGTGGGTTGCGGGCCATCCTCGAAGAGGTGCTCCTCAACGCCATGTACGACCTGCCCGGTCGCTCCGACATCTCCAAGTGCGTCATCGACGCGACGGTCGTGCGCGAGAAGGTCAACCCCACGCTGGTACCGAAGTCGGGCCCGGGCTCTCGCCAGAGCCGCCCGCGCCGCGCTGCAAGCTGAACGCGGCTCGCCGCCGTCCATGGATCTTCGCGCCGCGGTCGCTTACCTCGATCGCCACATCAACCTCGAAGCGACCGCGGGTCGCGTCGAGGGGCTGTCTCTCGACCGCATGCGCAACCTCGCCCACGTGCTCGGCGACCCGCAGACGGCCTTTCCCGTCGTGCACGTCACCGGTACGAACGGCAAGGGCTCGACGACCCGGATGGTCACCGAGCTCCTGCGGGCGAGTGGCCTGTCCGTCGGCACCTACACGAGCCCGCACCTGGTGCGTCTCAACGAGCGGCTGTGCTTCGACGGCGAGCCGATCGCAGATGACGTGCTCGCCCAACTGCTGGGCGATCTCGAGGCACTCGAGCCACTGTGCGCGGCGACCCCCTCGTACTTCGAGCTGTTGACCGCTGCGGCGTTTCGCTGGTTCGCCGACCTCGCAGTTGACGTGGCAGTGGTCGAAGTCGGGCTGCTCGGCCGTTGGGACGCCACGAACGTCTGCGACGCCGCGGTATCTGTGCTCACGAACGTCGGGCGTGACCACACCGATGGTGTCGGCGACTGGCGTCGCCGTGTCGCGGAGGAGAAGGTCGGCATCGTGAAGCCGGGGTCGACGTTCGTGCTCGGCGAGACCACCCCCGAGTTGGCCGACGTCTTCGCTGCCGTCCCCGCGGCAGAGACCTGGGTGCGCGGCGTGCACTTCGACTGCGAGCAGGACCTCCTCGCGCTGGGCGGTCATCAACTGGCGTTGCGCACGCCAGGCGCCTTCGTCGATGAGGTGTTCCTGCCGTTGCACGGCGGGCACCAGGCCGACAACGCGGCAGTAGCGCTGGCCGCCGCCGAGGCGTTCTTCGCTCGACCCCTTGCTGACGATGTGGTGCGTGACGCCTTTGCGCAGGTGCGGGTTCCGGGCCGCTTCGAGGTCGTCAACCGTGAACCGACGATCGTGCTCGACGGTGCCCATAACGTCGACGGCGCGGCCGCCCTCGCCGCCACCCTCCGAGAGGAGTTCACGCTCGGCGGGTCGCTCATCCTCGTGGTGGGGATGCTCGAAGGACGCGACCCCACCGAGGTGTTGCGCGCGATGGGTGCGGTCGACGCGGGCTACCTTGTGGCGTGCACGCCGCCGTCACCCCGAGCGATCCCATCGGCCGAGGTGGCCGCGGCAGCCGACGAGTTGGGAGTGGTTGCCGAGGCCGTGCCCGACGTGGTCGACGCCATCCGTCGCGCGGTGTCGATGGCCACCGCGGAGGATCTCGTGGTCGTGTGCGGTTCGCTGTACGTCGTCGGCGCGGCCAAGGCCGCACTTGACGCCCGTGCCGACGAGGAGTTGTGGTGAGTCCCGTGACCGACCCGTCCAAGCTTCGACCGAACGACCCGTGCTGGTGTGGAAGCGGGCAGAAGTTCAAGCGCTGCCACAAGGTCTCGACCGATCGCGTGCAACGGGGGGCGTTGTCGCCACGACGCACCGTTCCCGACACCATCGAGTTGCCGCCGTATGCCGAGTCCGGGGCGCGCAGCGTCAAGGGTGAGTCCGACGTGAAGTCGCCTGATGTGATCGCTCGGATGCGTCGCACGGGCGCCGCGGCGGGCGACATCCTCGCCGAGGTCGGGGCCGCGGTGCGTCCGGGCATCACGACCGACGAGCTCGATGCGATCTGTCACGACGCATGCGTCGCGGCAGGGGGCTACCCGAGCCCGCTCAACTACGGCGGCTTCCCGAAGTCGGTCTGCACCTCGGTGAACGAGGTCATCTGCCACGGCATCCCCGACTCGCGACCGCTCGTCGACGGCGACATCGTGAACCTCGACGTCACCCTCTTCCGCGAGGGCGTGCACGGCGACACGAACGCAACGTTCTTCGTCGGCACGGTCGACGACGTGTCGCAGCACCTGGTCCGCACGACCCGCGAGTGCCTCGAGCGGGCCATCGCGGTGGTCGAGCCGGGGCGTCCGTTCTCTGAGATCGGTCGTGCCATCCAAGACCACGCCGAGGGCGAGGGCTTCAGCGTCGTGCGGGCGTTCATCGGTCACGGGGTGGGGGAGACCTTCCACTCCGACCTGCAGATCCTGCACTACTTCGATCCGCGCACCCGTGGGCGCATGGAGCCGGGCATGACGTTCACGATCGAGCCGATGATCGCGGTCGGCGACTGGCGCCATCGCATGTGGGACGACGACTGGACCGCCGTCACCGTCGACGGCAAGCGTTCCGCCCAGTTCGAGCACACGCTGCTGGTCACCGATGACGGGGTCGAGGTCCTCACGCTGCGCGCCGACGGGCTCTGGTCGGGCGACGGCGCCTGAGTGCAAGGCCGCGGCCGGGCTCCGAGTACCCTCGCCGCCGTGAATCGCACCCTCGTCCTCTGCAAGCCCGATGCCGTCGAGCGTGGCCTCGTCGGCGAGATCATCAGCCGCATCGAGCGCAAGGGCCTGCGCCTCGTGGCGCTCGAGCAGCGCACCATCGACCGGCAGCTTGCCGAGCAGCACTACGCGGAGCTCTCCGACAAGCCCTTCTTCGGCGACCTGATCGCCTTCATCACGCGGTCGCCGCTCGTGGCGATGGTCGTGGAGGGCCCGGCCGACAACACGTGGCACCTGGTGCGCACGCTCATGGGGAAGACGAGCGTGGACGATGCCCAACCTGGGTCGATCCGTGGCGACCTTGCCACGACGACCACCGAGAACCTGGTGCACGGCTCTGACGGACCCGAGTCCGCTGCCCGCGAGATCGCCTTGTTCTTCCCCGGTCTGGGCTGACTGTGAGGATCTCGGCGGCAGCTCGCTCGTCGTGGTGGGCTGTCGGC
>CAZUMJ010000039.1:0-28632 GCA_964621605.1 uncultured Iamiaceae bacterium
CGACCTTGTCGATCGCCTCGGAGATGGTGCGCCCGATCTCGGCGTCGGCTGCGGAGCTGCTTGCAACCTGGGCGATCTGCTCCTTCGAGGCGACCTCGACGGCCAGTTCGTGGATGGCAGCCACCGCGGCCTCGACCGCGGCCTCGATGCCCCGCTTGACCGATAGCGGGTTCGCGCCGGCGGTCACGTTGCGCAGCCCCTCACGCACGAGCGACCAGGCGAGCACGGTGGCCGTCGTGGTGCCGTCACCGGCGACGTCGTCGGTCTTCTTCGCAACCTCTTTCACGAGCGCGGCACCGATGCGCTCGTAGGGGTCTTCGAGCTCGATCTCCTTGGCGATGGAGACGCCGTCGTTGGTGATGGTCGGCGCGCCCCACTGCTTCTGGAGGACGACGTTTCGCCCCTTGGGGCCGAGCGTCACGCGCACCGCGTCGGCCAGCTTGTTCATGCCGGCCTCGAGCGATCGACGTGCGTGCTCGTCGAAAGCGATGATCTTTGCCATGCGTGCGGTCCCTCCATGGGAGACGGTCGTTTAGCACTCTCGTATTGAGACTGCTAACAGCAAACCACGCCGGTCGATCGGTCGCAACCGAGCACCCTGGGTCGTCCGGCCCATTGCCTCTGACCTGCGACAACGCGGTGGGTGAGCCGCTTGGCCCACTACCTGTCGCCGGCGGCGATGCGGTGGGTGGGCCGCTCGGCTCATTGTGAACGCGAGGGGTTTACGCGTTCGCTCCGAGCGTCGATGGTGTGCACATGGCCCGGGTGCTGATCATCGACAAGGACGAACAAGCGCGCGAGATGCTCGCCTGGTACCTCGGACTCGAGGACCACGACGTCGAGCAGGCCGGAACGGCCAACGAGGCGCTCATCTCTCTGGCGCACACCACCCCGGACGTGATCATCACCGAGGTGGTCCTGCCGGACATGAGCGGCCACCAGCTCATCGGCTACCTCAGAGTTGAAGGCATCGCAGCCGAGGCCTCCATCGTCGTCGTCACCGAGTGCCGTGACACGTCATGGATGATCCGCTCCTGGGAGCTCGGCGCAGTTGCACACCTGACCCGGCCTGTCGGGCCGGAGGAGATCGCAGACGTCGTGGCCCGCACGGTCCCGGCGAAGCAGGTCGCACTGACCGCCTGAGGCAGGCGGTCAGGTCGTCACCCCCGGGCGGGGAGTTGGCGGCTGAGCGACGGAGCCGCGAGGCGCCGACGGGGTCGGAGGGGGTCCCGTCGGCGCCTTGTGCGTTTTTGCGCCTTGTGGGCGCCTCTGCGGGAAACCCGCCCGTAGCCGACATCTCCGATGCCACAGATCTCGAGATTGCGGGTACGCGTCACGCCACCGCTGACGACGCTCACCTTGGCGCAGAGCCGCATCGGCCGGGTCGGCACTGTTGCTCGGCGGTGCACCGGATTCCGACACCGAGGTCGGCGACGAGCTGTCAGTGCGGCCCTGACAGGCCGCGCCGACAGCTCAGGCGTCGAGGTGCAGCGTCCCGCTCGCGGTGAACGCGAGGTACGTGTAGGCGATGTCGGTCGCCGTTACCACCGCGTCTCCGCTCCCGGCGGACACGGTGACTCCCAGGGATGCGGCGTCTGCGGTGACATACCGGATGATGACCACTCCCGATCCACCATGGCCGCTCGCCGCACCTTGGCTGCCCCACTGGGCGCCACCACCACCACCGGTGTTCGCCGCTCCCGGAGTCGCGTCCACAGCGTCGAACACGCCACCGTCCTGCACCGCGATGAGTGTGCCGCCGTTGCCACCGCCACCTTCGCCGCCTGGGCCGCCGCTGTACGTGCCGCTCGACGCGCCACCACCTCCGCCGGCAACCATCCCGACCGGAGACCCGATCCCGGTGGCGAGCGCCAACTGCGATGCGATGCCTCCACCACCTGGCCCCGGATGTGCGGACCAGGCCAAGCCGCCGTCGGCTCCCGCTCCGCCACCGCCGCCGCCATACGGATAGCTCGTGGCTGCGTTCCCTCCGTTGTGGCCTTCTTCGGACGGGTAGCTCGCGGAGCCTCCGACACCGGTGGTTGCGGGCGTGGAACCAACTGCGCCACCACCGCCGGATCCCCCATTCCCACCGTTGTTGCCAAGAGCTGAGCCGGAGCCGTAGGTGCCGCCGACGCCACCGCCGTGAGCAACGACCGCCGTCCCGATGAGGAGCTCGCTGGACTCGCCAGCGGTTGCCGCCGTGGTGCCGTTGCCTGCTGCACCGCCGTTGCCAACCGTCACCGCGTAGCCGGTCGGGCTCGCTGCCACCATCTGCGAGCCGCGGCAGACTCCTCCCGCGCCGCCGCCACCGGCGACGTAGTTGCCGTCGAAGGTACCGCCGCCACCACCACCGCCACCGACGACGAGGTATTCGACTTCGAGTTCCGGAGTGGGCTGGGGAGTCGCGGTCGTCGGCGGCGCGGTCGTCGGGGAGGTGGAAGCGGCAGCGGCAACGCCGGGAAGGGCCACCACGGCGATCGTTGCCGCTGCGGTGGCCCCGCCGAGTTGGATCACCCTCCGGCGAGACCAGGTCTCAGTGCTCACGACTCCGAGCGCGATGAGGCCGGCCATCGCCGATTCAAGGTGCGCCGGCACTGTCTCGACGCCTCGACGGGCGCACGCGAAGGCCTGGGCTTCGGCGCCGCGTAGGTGCGCGACCTCGGTGCGGCCGGGAACAAGCACGAGCCAACCGTCATCCAGTTCTTCGACGTGCAACCCGGGTGTGAGGGTGAAAGTCATCGCGGGGTCCTTCCTCGTCGTGCCGCGCGACGCGATCGAGGGGGCACCTCCGCACCTCACCGCGCCGCTTCTGCCCTGCGCGTGCCGCAAAGAAGCGGCATCTCGTGGCAGCACCGGTGGCAATTCTTGTCGGGTCACCGTAGCCGGAACGCGAGGATCGCATGACCTCGCTCAGGCTCCCAGCCGCGTTCCCAATTCTCACCGGTTAGGCCGTCTGCCGTCGGCCTACCGTGTCGAGAACGCGCCCGCAGCTTCGACATCACCTCCGAAGCGCGCAGCTGGGACCTCATGCACCCAGGCGCCCGACCCAGGAGGATGCTCCGTGAAGTTCATGCTCATCATCTACGGCAACGAAGAGATCTGGTCGTCGCTCTCCGACGAAGCCCGCTCCGAGTTGATCGCCGAGACCGACGCGCACAACCAGGCGACGATGGCGTCAGGCGAGATGATCGGCGCCTACGGCCTCGCTGACCAGTTCCGGGCGAAGCAGGTGACGACCGCCGACGGCGCGACCGTGATCACCGACGGCCCCTACATCGAGGCGAAGGAGTACATCGGCAGCTTCTACATCGTCGACGTGCACAGCCCCGAGCGCGCCTACGAGATCGCGGCGGAGATGCCCTCTGCACGCTTCCGTCAGATCGAGGTTCGCCCGATCCTCCACGAGGCACCGGGGAACTGCGAGACCCCGTGACCGAAATGCGTGCCGAGGACGCGTCGCAGCTTGCTCCGGCCGTCCTCGGCGCGCTTGTCAGGCGCTACGGCAACTTCGACCTGGCCGAAGACGCCGTACAAGAAGCGCTCATCGCTGCCAGTCGCCAATGGGCGCGTGAAGGCCCGCCACAGGACCCACTCGCGTGGCTGATCAGGGTCGCGTCCCGACGCCTGATCGACGCGCTGCGCCAAGCAGAGGCCCGCGAACAACGCGAACTGCGCGTGGCGCTCGACGACACCGGTGATGCCGCTGTCACGCCGGTCGATGACACGCTCGTCGTGCTGATCCTGTGCTGCCACCCGAGCCTCACGGTGCCGTCGCAGCTCGCCTTGACGCTGCGAGCGGTCGGCGGTCTCACCACGGCCGAGATCGCACGGGCGTGCTTCGTCCCCGAGACGACGATGGCCCAGCGCATCACCCGAGCGAAGGCAACCATCCAGCGCAACGGCGCACGGTTCGCCCTGCCCGACGAGCCGGAGCTCACGGCACGACTGCACACCGTCCGCCAGGTCATCTTCGTCATGTACACCGAAGGGCACTTCGCTTCAGCAGGCGATCGGCTGCAACGTCGGGGCCTCGCCGAGGAAGCCATCCGCGTGGCACGACTCCTGGTCAGCGCTCGGCCCGACGACGCCGAAGCAGCCGGGCTGCTCGCGCTCCTGCTGCTGACCGACGCCCGCCGGGCAGCCCGCTCCCAAGGCGGTGAGCTCGTGTCGCTCGATGAGCAAGACCGCAGCCTGTGGGACGCGGCGCTCATCGCCGAGGGGACCCGGCTCATCGAAGCCACGCTCGAGTCGACCTCGACACTCGGGCCGTACCAGCTCCAGGCCGCGATCGCCGCGGTCCACGACGAAGCTCCCAGCGTCGACAGGACCGATTGGTTGCAGATCGTGGCGCTCTACGACCTGCTCGAAGCGGTCGCGCCGAACCCGATGGCGACGCTCAGCAAGGCGATCGCGGTCGGCGAGCTCGAGGGCCCACAGGCCGGGCTCGCCGTCCTCGCCGACATCTCCGCGGACCCCAGGGTCGCGGACCATCACCGCCTCTACGCCGCGCGGGCTTTCCTGCTCGAACGTGCGGGCGACACCACGACGGCAAGTGAGGAGTACAGAGAAGCGGCCCGTCGAGCGACGAGCACGGTCGAACGCCGACACCTCGAGCGTCGCGCTCGGCTCCTCGCCCCCTGAACGCCGCCGCATGGCCCCCTGAACGTCGCCCGCCGCCTGCGGCGGGACCCGACCCCGCCCGGCGCCGTTCAGCCGCCGGCGACCGCGGGGATGATGCTGACGGTGGCGCCGTCTTCGACGGCGGTGTCGAGACCGTCGAGGAAGCGGACGTCGTCGTCGCTCACGAAGATGTTGACGAAGCGACGAAGGGCACCCGCGTCGTCGAGCAGGCGATGGGTGAAGCCCGGGTGCGCAGCCTCGAGGTTGTCGATGACCTCACGAACCGTGGCGCCGTCGATCTGCACCTCGGACGCGCCCGCGGTGAGCGTGCGCAGCGTGGTGGGGATGCGAACGGTGACGGCCATGAGGAACCTCGCGGATCGTGAAGGTGACGGCGTGGGCGCACACGGACGCGTACGCCGGTGGGTACGTTACCCGGCAACATCTCGACGACCACCCGTCACGCGTGCACAGATCGACGAGGACCCCCGTGCCACATCAGTCCGACCCCAATCCTGCTGTCACCAACATCGCGACCGCGCACAATCCGACGCTGTCGGTCCTTGGCGAGGATGTCGCGCTCAGCCGCACGCTGCTGATGGGGATCGTGAACGCCACGCCAGACTCGTTCTCCGACGCCGGCCTCTACCCCGACACCGCGAGTCGGGTGCGCCTCGCAGGCGAACTGCTCGTGGCAGGAGCTGACATCCTCGACGTCGGCGGCCAGTCGGGCATCACCGGCGTGCCCGAGGTCGAACCAGACGAAGAGATCCGTCGGGTCGTCCCCGTGCTCGAAGGCATCCGGGCCGCGCATCCCGATGTGCTGATCTCGGTCGACACCTACAAGCCGGCGGTCGCCGAGGCGGCGATCGCTGCGGGGGCATCGATCATCAACGACGTGAGCGGGCTGCTGTACCCGGAGGTGGCAGACATCTGCGCGGCCACCGGCGCCGCGCTTGTCATCATGCACAACCGCTCCAAGCCGAAGGAACGCCTCACCGACCCGCTGCGGTACGAAGACGTCACCGCGGACGTCGTGCAGTTCCTCGCGGAGAAGGTCGGCGAGGCCGTCGGACGGGGCGTCGCACCCGAGGCGATCGTGCTCGACCCCGGCGTCGACTTCGCGAAGACCCCCTTCCAGACCATCACGATGCTGCGGGAGATCGACAAGGTCGAAGCATTGGGGCGGCCGCTGCTCTTCGCGCTGTCCCGCAAGGACTTCATCGGCGCCCTCACCGCCACCCCACCGCGCGAGCGTCTCGGCGGCACGCTCGCATCGATGGGCTACCTGGGCTGCCGCCCCGGCCACATCTACCGGGTGCACGATCTGGCCGAAGCCACGAACTACCTGACCGTGCGGCGCGCCCTCGACGGCGCCCTCGACGTCGCCGAAGACCTCGAACTCCCCGTGCACCTCCGGCGCCAACCACCGGCGGCTCCCTGACGGTCGGCGCCAGCCACGCCCGATCGCGACGCGTCAACCAGTGGCGTCCCGCGCATCGAGGGTGACCCACGCCGGGCGCACCACGACCCGAACGTCTGCAACGTCGAACGTCCCGTCGTAGCGAGGTCGTCGATAGGCACGCCAGCCGTCGCGCAGCAACGCCGGCGCCGCACGCAACAAGAAGCCGTACAAGACCTCCTGCGCCATGGGTGCGAGCTCGACGGTGGGGCGCGGCCGGTTCTGCAACTCGCCCAGGTCGACCTGCGCCACGGCGGCAAGGCCCCAGCGATCGACGATGTCGACGAGCATGCCGATCTCGACCGCGTAGCCGGTCAGGAACGGAATCTCACGCAACGACGCCGTATCCGCCGCGACCTGGCCGCCGAGCGGCTGGTAGAAGCCGGCCAGGTCCGGCCGCAACAAGTTGAGCAACGGACGGGCCATGAGCTCGGTCACCCGACCACCATCGAACGGGTTCGCCTCGTCGACGAAGTCGGGGTGACGGCGATGGAACGCGCCCTTCACGAAGCGGGTCGCGGGGTCACGATCGGCGGCCACGAGCGGCCCGGCCAGCCCACAGGCGAGCGCGGCGACGTCGGAGTCGATGTCCGCGTCGACGAACACCACCACGGGTGTCCGCACGGCCGAAAGCCCACGCCACAGCGTGTCGCCCTTCCCGAGGGGCGGTCCGAGCGCGCGCATCGTTGCACTGACATCGCGCACGTCTGCCCCCGCCTGCGCGGCGCGGGAGTCGGTGTCGTCGCGGGAGGTACCCCCGAGCACCACCACCTCGTCGATCGCGCCGCGGTCTCGCAGCCCGACGAGTGCAGAGACCGTGGCCTCGATCGAAGCCGCCTCATCGCGGGCCGGCACTGCGACGGTCACCGCACGAGTGCGCGCCCGCAGCGCATCCTCGTCGAACCGGGCGCCGTCGATCATCGCGGTCCCTCCACGCGGCGGGTGGCCAGGTCGGCGGCCACAACCTCACGGACGCAGCGAAGGGGCTGCGTCATGGCTCGGTCGAGACCGAATCGGTCGCGGAGCGACACCGTGGCGGCTCGGTCGTCGACCGCGTCGAACACCTGCCCCGCCACGACGAGGACGGGGACACCATGGCGCGAGGCGACGTCGGCTACTCCCCCCACGACCTTCCCCTCATAGGACTGTGCATCGACAAACCCCTCGCCGGTGACAACCAGATCGGCACCGATCACACGCTCTTCAAAGCCGACTTCGTCTGCCACCAGGTCGAACCCGGGGACGAGCTGTGCACCGATGGCAGCGAGCCCTCCGGCCAGGCCACCTGCGGCGCCCGCGCCTTCGAGCGTGCAGACGTCGACGCCATACGACGACAGGTAGCGGTCGGCCAACTGCTCGAGACGTCGGGTGAGCAATGCCACCTGTGGAGGGGTCGCTCCCTTCTGCGGCGCGAATACCTCCGCCGCATCGACGAACGCGGTGCGCACGTCACACGCCACGATCACGTCGACGCCGCGCAGGCGTGCCGGGCCGCCGAGCACCTCGACCGCACCAAGACCGCCGTCGGTGCATGCCGACCCGCCAACACCCACGACGATGCGCCGTGCCCCCGCGTCGATGGCTGCCCCGATGAGCTCTCCCGTTCCGGCGCTCGTTGCAGCGAGAGGATCGTTGACGACACGGGGACCGAGCGCGCCGAGCCCCGACGCGTGCGCGGACTCGACCACGGCGCCGCGGCGCTCCATCCTCCACGGCGCCTCGACGGGGGAACCGAGCGGACCAGCGACTCGCGTCGAACGGTTCGCGCCACCAAATACGTCGAGGAGCCCTTCGCCGCCGTCGGCCAGCGGCACGAGGTCTGCGTCCCATCCGGCCTCCCACGCGGCGGCTCCGATCGCGTCCGCGACCGCAGCTGCGGATGCGGTGCCGCGGAACTTGTCGGGGGCCGCCACCAGTCGCACCACCCCAGTGTTGCGGCTTCGGGAACACGTCCGCGCGACACACCGTCGCTAGCCTCGCCGCCATGGCGCCCCTGTCGGTCTTGCTCGTCTCGAACCGCGGGCCGATCTCCTACCGGTTCGACGACGCCGGCGTGCCACAACCACGGCGCGGCGCCGGGGGCCTCGTGTCGGGCCTCTTGCCACTGGTCACCGGAACCGACACCACGTGGTTGGCGTGTGCCCTCTCGGATGCTGACCGAGTCGCCGCGCGCGACGAAGGGGGCAACCCCACCGAGGTGGACGGCCTCCGCGTCCGGCTCACCGCACTCGACGAGGCCGATCAGACCGCCGCGCTGGACGTCATCTGCAACGGCACGCTCTGGTACCTCCACCACCACCTGTTCAACCAGCCGCGCCAGCCGTGCTTCGACGCCGCGTGGTGGGAGGCCTGGGAGTCGTACCGCCGCATCAACACCCGGATCGCCGCCGAGGTCGCCGCCATCGCCCCGGAGGGCGCCGCTGTTCTCGTGCAGGACTACCACCTGTCCCTGCTCGCCCCGGCGCTGCGGGTCACCCGACCCGATCTACGCCTGGTGCACTTCACGCACACGCCGTTCGCCGGGCCCGAAGCCCTTGCGGTGCTCCCACCCGAACCGCGCCGCGAGCTCCTCACCGGTCTCGCCGCACACCACGCGTGTGGCTTCCACACCGCACGCTGGCGAGACGGGTTCGTCTCCTCATGCACCGCCAACGGGGTACAGCCACCCGCGGTGTTCGTGGCGCCGCTCGGGCCCGACCCTGCCGACCTGGCAGCGAGCGCCGACAGCGATGCCTGCCGTACCGCCCGGCGTGCACTCGACGAGCGCGTGGGAGACCGACGGCTGCTCGTACGCGTCGACAGGGTCGAGCTCTCCAAGAACCTGCTGCGCGGCTTCGACGCCTTCGCGCACCTGCTCACCACCCGGCCGGAGTGGCGCGGCGAGGTCGTGTTCGCGGCGTCGTGCTACCCGTCCCGCCAGCGCCTGCCCGACTACGTCGCCTACCAGCGCGACGTCACCGACGCGGTCGAAGCAATCAACCGGCGCTGGGGCACCGCGTCCTGGACGCCCGTCGACTACGACGCCCACGACGACTACCCACGCTCGGTGGCGGCGCTGCAGCGCTACGACGCGCTCTTGGTGAACCCAGTACGCGATGGTCTGAACCTCGTCGCCAAGGAAGGCCCGCTCCTCAACGAGCGCTATGGCGCCCTGGTGCTGAGCACCGACGCGGGTGCGTGGGAGGAGCTGGGGGAACACGCATTCGGTGCGCACCCGTTCGACGTCGCCGGCACGGCGGACGCGCTGCACGCCGCGCTCTCCCTCGGTCCGGCGGCACGCACCGCACGTGCCCGGGAGTTGCGTGCTGCAGCAGGTGCGCGCACCCCGGCCGATTGGTTGGCCGACCAGCTCCGGGCCGCCGAGCCTGTTGCTGCACCCCGTCGTTGACCATCCCCGAGCGGCGCCCCACACGGCTCCCTATTCGTCGAGCCCGCGGCGCACCGCCCAGCGGACCAGCTCGCTGCGCCTGCGAAGGCGCAGCTTCCCCAAGATGTTGCGCACGTGGTTCTCGACGGTCTTCTCGGCGATGAACAACTCGTCACCCACCTCGCGGTAGGTGAGGCCCTGCGCAACGTAGCGAAGCACCTCGCGTTCGCGGTCGCTGAGCGGCTCGACCCGTTCCCCGTCCGGCGTGGTGGGTCGGCGCGCAAAGTCGCCAAGGACGAGCGCTGCGAGCCCGGCCGAGAACACGGGCTCGCCCTGTGCGGCGCGGTACAGCCCGGCACGGAGCTCCTCGGCGGTGGAGGACTTGACGAGGTACCCGGCCGCTCCGGCAGCGACGGCGTCGAGGAGGTCCTCTTCGGCCTCCGACACCGTCAGGATCACGACCGGACACAGCGCCGACGCCTCCGCTGCGACGCGGATCCCGCCACCCTTGGGCATGCGAAGATCCGCTGCGACCACATCCGGACTGTGCGTTCGGACCGCCGCAATCGCCTCCTCCGCATCGGCCGCGTCGGCGACCACCCAGAACGCGTCGCCGAGATCCGCCCGCATCCCGGTGCGCCAGATGCCGTGGTCGTCGGCCACGACGATACGGACCTTTGCGCTCACGTCAGCTCCCCCGCCGAGGCGACCAGGCGAAGCCGTACCTCGGTGCCTCGTCCGGGCGTGCTGCGTACCTCGACCTCGCCACCCAACTCCGCCATGCGGGCGTCAACCGACGCCGACAGGCCGCGCCGGACAACCGCGTCCACGACGAAGCCGACTCCCCGATCACGCACCACGACCTCCAGACAGCCGTCACGCACCTCGGCGAACAGGTTGGCCCGTTCGCAGCCGGCGTGCTTCGCCACGTTCGCGAGGCACTCACCCACCGCGCCGCCAAGCGAGGCAGCGACCTCGGCGGGAAGCGTCGGCAACGGCGGGACCAACGCCACATCCACCTGCAGGCCGAAGCGCCGCGCAGCTTCTGATACGGCCCGGCGAAGGACGACTCCGACGTCGACCACAGCGGCTGAGCCGGGAGCGCGAGCTCCCGCGTCGCTCGGGGAGAACAGGTAGCTGCGCAGTTCCGCCTCCTGCGCCCGTGCCAAGGCGACGAGGTTCGGGTCAGCCGCGCGGCGCTGGACCGCCGCCAACGTCTGCAGCATGCCGTCGTGGAGGTCCCGAGCCACCCGCTCCCGGGCGGCCACATCGGCGGCCAGGTCCTCGGCCTGTCGTACCCGTCGGGCGACCTCCGCCGCCGCGAGCCCCGCCAACGCGAACAACACGGTGGTGGACAGCACCGACAGCCAGGTGCCTCCCGGCCAGCCGGACGGCGCACCGGAGGTGCCGAGCTGGCCCACGAACCGGGCACCACCCAACGCCAGCGCCACCAACGTCGCCGCACGGCGCCCGCTCACGATCGCGACCGACAGGACCGTCGCGACCGGCCAGGCGCCGGCAAGGGACTGCGGACGCCCGGCGCCATAGACCCAGCCGTCACCGACCAGCAGCATCGCCGCGGCGACCAGGTCGACGAGCGTCGCCGCGCGACGCATCGAGCGCGAGCGATCCGTCGTTGCAGCAGCACGCCACAACCACGCCGTCACCACGCCCGACACAGCCACCAGGGCCGACGCCAGCCACACGCGGTCCATCACCCGCGTCGACGCAGCCGCGACGGCCGCGAGCCAGACCCAGGCGGCGCCCCGGAACACCGCAACACCCGCCGCGAGCTGCCGATCGATCTCCCGGATGCGCGGCTCCACACCCGGAGGTTACGGGGCGGCCGGCTCCCACGAGGGCGAGGTCGGCGGGCAGACGAAGGGGCCTCGATGCGGCCCAGATGGGGGAAACCCCCCATGGCACCCAACATCGTCGTGCCCGATCGTTGCGGCATGGACACCGCAACCTGTGCACCACCGTCGACGCTCTGCGCGCCACCGTCCACCCGTGACCCAGCAGCAGACCTCCTGCGCGCCCTCGCCTTGCTCGGCGTCGTATGCGGACATTGGCTGCTGGCAGTCACCTGGTGGACCCCGAACGGATCGCTGCACGCCTCGAACCTGTTGGAGGTCGCACCGTGGACGCAGTGGGCAACCTGGCTGCTCCAGCCGGTGCCCCTGTTCTTCGTCGTCGGCGGGTGGGCGAGCAGCGTCTCTTGGCAACGGGTTGTCGACCGCGCCGCTGGCGACGCTCGCGCAGCCGCCGACCCCGTCGATGTGCGGATGGCGCAACGCGCGTGGCTCCTCGCTCGCCAGCGACGCCTCCTCGTCCCCGCCTCCACGTTCGTCGCGTTCGGTGCGGTCGTGGGTCTGCTCCTGAACCTCGCGATGCCCCGCGCGGGCGCCCGGGCGACGCACCTCCTCGCGATGCCGCTGTGGTTCCTGGCCGTCTACGTACCGGTCACGCTGGCGACGCCGTGGCTCGTGGCCGCCGTGCGCCGGTGGAGGTGGGGTGTGCCCGTTGGGCTTCTCGGCGCCGCCGTGGCCGTCGACACCGCGCGCTTCGTCGGGGGGATGGGCCTGTTCGGCTGGGCGAACTTCGCCCTCGTCTGGCTGGGATTGGCCGCTCTCGGCACGGCTGGCGCCGTCACCCCACCGAGCCGGCGCGGTACCGCCTTGGTCGCGGTGGGTGCCGGCGTCGTCCTCTGCGCCGTGGTCGCCGCAGGCTGGTATCCGGTCTCGATGGTCGGCGTCGGGGACCGCTCCAACAACACCCCGCCCACCGTCGCCCTCGCCCTGCTCGGCGTCGTCCATGCAGGGGGCGCGTGGTTGCTCGCACCCCGTCTCCGGCGCCTGCTGCACGTCTCGCCACGGGCACGCAAGGTGGCAAGGAGCGTCGGGGCGCTCGGCATGCACCTCTACCTGTGGCACCTGTGCGCGACCGTGCTGCTCGTCGCAGCCCAGGCGCTCGGCGTGTTCAACGTGGAGCCGCTGACCCTCGGGTGGTGGCTGAGCCGACCGTTGTGGCTCCTCACACTGGCGATCTTGGCGACGCCGATCGCGGCAGGCGCAGCACGCCACGACCTGCGCCGCCTCAGCGACCCAGGGGCACTCGACGCACCCGTGCTGCGAAGCCTGCCCGCGGCCGCGACCGGCCTGCTCGCAGCGGTGGGGTTCACCGGCCTTGCCCTGGCGGGCTTCACCACGGGAGCGGCGTCGCTCGCGTCCTCCGCTGCGGTGGTCGTTGCCGCCGCGGCGCATGGGGGGAAGCCCCTCCGGGTGCGGCGCTCCACGTCTGCGAAGGCGGGCGCATGAGCACCGTCACCCACGAGGCGCGCCCCACTGCACCCGACAAGCGCCCCGACGCCGTCACGTCGAGCCCAACGTCGCCTCGTTCACGGGTCACCTTCGCCGATCTCCGCCACGATCGCGTCGCGGACCTCGTGCGGGTCGCCGCACTGGGCGTCGTGATCGTCTGGCACTCGACGCTCTCGCTGTTCCACCGGCAAGCGGATGGCTCGCTGTCGATGCCGAACCCGATAGGCCAGTACCAGGCGCTGTGGCTCGCGACCTGGGTGCTGCAGGTGATGCCGCTCTTCTTCGTGGTGTCCGGTGCAGTGAACGCCGACGCGTGGGAGCGCCACCGGCAACGTGGCGGCACGGCGTGGACGTTCACCAAGCGGCGGGTGGCCCGCTTCGTGCGACCGGTCGGGGTGCTGGTGGCACTCTGCGCTGCCGCCGAGCTCGTCGCACGAGCACTGGGCGGTGGCCCGCTGCTCGCACGCAACCTCGTCGTGGTCGTTCCTCTGTGGACGCTCGGGCTGCTCTTGGCGTACGCCCCGTTGACGCCGCTGCTGCACGAGTTCCATCTGCGCCACGGGGCGGCGGTGACGACGAGCCTGGTCGCCACCGTTGCAGTCGCAGACCTGATCCGATTCGAAGGTCACGTTACCGCCGGTGGGGCCGTGTCGACCGTGGTGGTCTGGCTGCTCGCCTACCACCTGGGGTGGGTGTATCGAGCAGCCCGGCGCCACGGCGCGGCCCGATGCCGGCGGGAAGGTCGCACCCTCGTGCTGGCAGGTCTGTGCGGGCTGATCGTGTCGACGAACATCGGCGTCTACCCCCGGTCCATGGTCGCCACCTCCACCGACCCGATCTCGAACCTGCTTCCGACGACGTTCCCGATCGCCGCGCTCGCGCTGGCGCAATGCGGCCTGCTGCTGTGGGCACGTCCCGCGCTGGATCGGTGGCTGCGCCGCGACGACGTGTGGAGGACGGTCACCTCGCTGGGACGGCTGGCCCTTCCCGCCTACCTCCTGCACATGATCCCGGTCGTCGTCGTCGTGCGGGCCGTCGAGCTGCTCCACCCGGCCTGGCTCCCGCAACGCGCATCGACCGGGTGGTGGCTGTCCCGACCGCTTTGGTTCGCGCTTGTGGCGGTCGTCGGGGTGCCGGTCCTCGGGGCTACTCAGGTGAGGCTGCGCAGGAACGCGAGGGTGCCGTCGGGTCCGTCCACGGCGACGTCCGCGCTGGCAAGCACCTCGACGGGTGCCTCCGGCCCGTCGACCGCAACCTTCACGGTGGCGACGCCGCGTCCGGCGAGGCGGTCGAGCGCACGGAACGCGGGGAGGTCACCGAGGTCGTCGCCCACGTAGCACACGTGGTCGCAGCCGGCGGCGAGCTCTTCGACCGCGGTGCCCTTGTCGGCAGCGATGGGCGGATGCAGCTCCACAGAGAAACGTGCCTGGCGCGCGACGAGGCCGCTCCCCTCTGCCTGCGACTCGGCCCAGCCTTCGAGGTCTTCCCGAATCTCGGGGTGCTCTCGGTAGTGCAGAGTGAGCGAGAGTCCCTTGGCCTCAACACGAGTCCCCACCGGCGCCGAAGCGGTCGCCGTGGTGACCACGCGTGTGATCACATCCCGCCATCGACCTGCGCCGGGGTGCTCACGTCGGACGCCGCTGATCCGTTCCTCGATCCCGTACAGGCCCGAGCAGTCGAGATCAGGCGGCAGATGTCGCACGAGGAAGTCGAGTGGCCGACCCGACACGACCGCCAACCGCGCATACCGATCGTGCAGGTCGCGCAGCACTTCGTCCAACCCATCGAGGAGGCGAGCGTCGTCGGGGTTGGGCACGATGCGCGCGAGCGTGCCGTCGAAGTCGAGGAGCACCGCACTCGTCCGCGGCGAACTGCGGAGCCCGGCCAGCGACGCGGACGTCTCCGGGCGATGCGGGATCGCCATCGAGGCTCAGGTGGTTGCTGTGGTGCCGGCGCCGGGCGCGCTGTCTTGGCCCACGATGACGATCACGGTCGCGTTCTGGGCACCGGTCGGCAGCGACGCCGCGCTCGACATCGGCTGCGGCGTCTTCACGGGGAGTTTGAGGAGGTTGGCGATGGCTATCGCGTCGCCCTGGGCTCCGTTGGCGTAGTAGATCGCACTGGTGGGCGTCGCCGTCGTGTCTGCGATCTGCACGCTCGTGTAGCCGGCCGGCGTGAGCTTCGCCCGGTTGTCACCCGCTGCCGTCGTACTCGCCCCGCCGGTGCCGTTGAAGATCGCGACGCTCACCCCAGCCGGTGCGTTCGTCGCCGGAGGCGCCGGCGCGGTCGTCTCCTGTGGGATCGACGGCACTCCGCCCGCCACGGTCGTAGAGGACTTGGAGGCGGCCTTCGCCGTGCCGGTGTCGATGAGGCTGCCGTTCCCGCCTCGGGCGAGCAGGACCACACCCAACACGACCGCCACAACGATCACGACGATGCCACGGGTCGTTCCGGCTGCAGGCGCGGTGGGTCGCTCGGGACTCATCCCTCCATCCTGCCCGATGAGCGCCGGCCGACACAGCCACGCCCCTTCGGATGTGCAGTGATGCCGCGGCATCGCGCGCGTGCCGGCGACATCGGAGAGCCCGCGGTGGGATTCGAACCCACGGCCTGCCGCTTACAAGGCGGCTGCTCTGGCCAACTGAGCTACACGGGCGACGTGCGCCTGCGAGCGTAGAGCAAGGCAGCGCGCGCACGATTCCTGACGCTGCGTCAGAACGCTTGGCGCTTCCCCTGGTACCGTCGCCCCCGGCATCTCACCACCCACGCCGCGCGTCCAGCCACCTCGGAGCGAGCCTCATGCCCACCGCCGCCCACACGATCCCCGAACTGCTCGCCGAGGCCGTCACGGCGTATGGGCCAAGCGAGGCACTCGTCGACGGAGACGTGCACCTGAGCTTCACCGAGTTCGGCGACGCGGTCGCACGCGCCGCTCGGGCCCTCGTCGCACACGGAGTTGCGGTCGGCGACCGGGTCGCGATCTGGGCGCCGAACTGCTGGGAATGGCCGGTCGTCGCGCTCGGCGCCCACCTGGCCGGTGCGGTGGTCGTGCCGATCAACACGCGCTACAAGGCGGCGGAGGCCGCATACCTACTCGAACGATCGCGGGCGCGCGTGCTCTTCACCGTCACCGGCTTCCTCGAAACGGACTACGTGGCGTTGCTGCGCGACGGAGACAACCCACCGGAGCTCCCCGACCTCGACACGGTCGTCGTGCTGCGTGGCACCCCATCGCACGGGTCCATGGCACTCGACGAGTTCCTCCGCGCAGGCGATGCCGACAGGGCCGCAGCGGTTGAGGCCACACGCCGGGCGGCCGCGGTGTCCCCCGAGGACCCGTGTCACCTGATGTTCACCTCGGGCACCACGGGCAAGCCAAAGGGCGTCGTGCTCGCACACGGGCCCACGGTGCGTGGCTACGACTCGTGGGCAGAGGTCGTGGGACTTCGGCCGGGCGACCGCTACCTCGTCGTGAACCCCTACTTCCACAGCTTCGGCCTGAACGCCGGCATCCTGGCGTGCCTGCTGCGCGGGGCCACCAACCTGCCGCAGGCCACCTTCGATGTACCCGAGGTCATGCGACGCGTCGCCGCGGATGGCATCACGATGCTCCCCGGACCGCCCGCGATCTACCAGACGATCCTCAACCACCCAGATCGGGCCGACTTCGACCTGTCGAGCCTGCGCCTGGCCGTGACCGGCGCGGCGGCGATCCCCGTCGAGCTCATCCAGCGCATGCGCGACGAGCTCGGCTTCGAGACCGTCGTGACCGGCTACGGCCTCACCGAGGCGAGCGGCATCGCCACGATGTGCCGCCACGACGACGACGCCGAGACGATCGCCACGACGTCGGGCAGGGCCATCCCCGACGTCGAGGTCCGGGTCGTCGACGACGCCGGCAACGAGATGCCCCGAGGCGAACCCGGCGAGATCGTCGTGCGCGGCTACAACGTGATGCAGGGCTACTTCGAAGACGCAGCGGCAACCGCGGAAGCGATCGACGCCGATGGGTGGCTGCACACCGGCGACATCGGAGACATGGACGAGCGCGGCTACATCCGCATCACCGACCGCAAGAAGGACATGTTCATCACCGGCGGCTTCAACGCCTACCCCGCCGAGATAGAAGGCCTGCTCGCGGAGCACCCCGCGGTGGGCCAGGTTGCGGTGATCGGCATCCCCGACGATCGCCTCGGGGAGGTCGGCATGGCGTTCGTCGTGGCACGCACCGGCACATCGCCCGACCCGGACGAGATCATCGCGTGGAGCCGCGAGCACATGGCGAACTTCAAGGCACCGCGCCGTGTCGAGATCGTCGACGCGCTCCCCTTGAACGCCACCGGGAAGGTCGTCAAGGACGAGCTGCGCGCCCGCGCTGCGGGCGGCGACACCTGACCCGCGCTCAGCGGCGTGCCCGAACCGCCGGGATCACGACGTCACCGAGCAGACGCAAGCTCTCCCACGACGCGTCAGGCGGCAGGCCTCCACAGAGCGGGTGCGCGGTGACGGCGCCGTACTCGCCCGCGCGGCACCGCTCGATCAGCTCATCGGGTGTCGCCACCACGTAGACCCCCGCGCGCCGCATCTCGTCGACATCGCCCGAGGTGTCACGCACGAACGAGGTCGCCGAGCCGTGCCACGCCGCGTACGACCGCGCATCGTGCGCCAGGTGCATCCCCCAACGGTCCCAGAACCCATCCGGATCGTGGGAGCAGAACACGGTGCCAGGCCCAGGAGGTGGCTGCACGACCGCTCCGGGGTCGCGGCCGAGCTCGATACACGCTTGGCGGTAGACCTCTGCGAGCTCGACGTCGGCGACCTGCGGATAGAACCCGAGTCCGAAGCGGGCGGCTCGGCGCGCCGCCGCGGTCGATCCGCCGCCGTAGAAGACAAGGCGGCGTGCCGAGTCGCGCAACGCAGGCGTGAGAACGTGCTCACGACCGCCACGACGCACCGGCTCACCGCTCCAGATCGCCGTCAGCACCTCGAGCGTGCGCTCCATGTGCTCACCGCGCGCCGCCCATGCTCGCTCGAAGAGCGCGTACTCCTCGGGGCGATAGCCCAAGCCGAGCACGCAGATCACCCGTCCGCCGCTCACGAGATCGACGACCGCAAGGTCTTCGGCGAGACGAACCGGATCGTGCAGGGGCGCCAGCGATGCTGCGACCGTGAGGAAGATGCGCGTCGTGCGCGCCGCGAGCGCAGCGACGAACACGAACGGAGACGGCAGATAGCCATCCGGCACGGCATGGTGCTCACTCACCACCAACGAGTCGAAGCCCGCCTCGTCGACGTAGCGCGCCTGTTCGAGCGCGGCGGCGTACAGCTCTGCATGGCTCGGCGACCCCTCTGCGAGGTAGCGCCGCAGGTCGTAGCGGGCCACGAAGTACGTCACGGTTCTCGCCTCGCTCGGTTCAACCCGACTTCGGGCTCGTCGCAGCACGCGACCGGGCGCGCGTCACCTCGAAGCATGCGAGCGCGCCCGCAACCGACACGTTCAGCGAGTCGAGCCGCCCCTGCACCGGGATGCGCGCCACCTGGTCGCAGCGTTCACGCACGAGACGGCTCAACCCACGCCCCTCCGCGCCCAGCACCAACACGACGGGCTCGGTGAGCGACGCCAGGTCCCAGACGGTCGCGTCACCGCGCTCGTCGAGACCCACCGACCACACACCGGCGTCGCGCAAGCGGGTCAACGCCGTCGGCAGCCCTCCCACGAGCGCGATGGGGAGGTGCTCGATCGCGCCCGCTGCGGCCTTCGCCACGGTGGGGGTGACATGCACCGCGCGGTGCTTGGGGAGGAGCACACCCGACACGCCGGCGACCTCGGCGCTGCGCAACAAGGCCCCTAGGTTGTGCGGATCGGTGACGCCGTCCAGCGCAAGGAGGAACGGTGCCCGACCATCTCGGCGTTCGACGAGCTCATCGAGCATCGCCTCGGGGAGAGGGGCCGCGCTGGCGATCACCCCCTGGGGTGCATCGGTCCGGGCGAGCGCCTCGATGCGTCCACGGCTGATGGTGCGCACCGGGACGTGGGCGTCGCCCGCCAACTCGACGATGTCATCGATGACGTCCGCGGCATCGAGGTCGGCGGCCAGCAGCACCTCACGCACGCGTCGACGCCCGGCGAGCAGCAGCTCGCGCACCGCCTGGCGGCCCTCCACCTGCTCGCCGCCGAGCCCACGCGGCGCACCCGCGCGGCCTTTGGGCGATGCCGCCTCGCGATCGCCGCCGCGCGCGCCCTGATCGAGGTCACTGGACCTGGAACGACCCGCTCCGCCGCGTCCCCGCGCGCCGTCGGCGCCGCCCCGACCTCTCGACGAAGCATCGGCGCCGCGCCCGACGGCCGATCCTCCCGCGCCGCGACGCGGGGCTGGGGCTCCACGCCCAGGCGGGCCACCCCCATGAGAGCCGCCGCCCGAACGCCCCGAACCCGACGAACGACCCGCACCGGTCCCGCCGGACCGGCTCGCACCCGAGCTGCGCCCGCGACCACCCCCGCCGCTCCGCCCGGAACCGGCTGGCCCACTCTGACGCGGGCTCACGGCTGCACCAGCAGCGCGACCGCGAAGCACGCCACGCCTTCACGTCGTCCGAGCGCTCCCAGGCCCTCCGGACGCCGCCCCTTGACCGTGACAGGCGCGCCGACCACAGCCGACAAGCGTTCGACCATGTCTGCCCGGTGCGGTGCCAGCTTGGGTTCTTCCGCCAAGACCGAGCAATCGATGTTGGACGGCTCCCAGCCGGCCGTTCGCACCCGTCTCACTACCTCAGCCAACAACGCCATGCTGTCTGCTCCTGCCCATCGCTCGTCGGTATCGGGAAACAGTGCGCCGAGGTCACCGAGCCCGCTGGCACCCAGCAACGCCTCGGCACATGCGTGCGCGACGACGTCGGCGTCGCTGTGGCCCCGCAGGCCCCTTCCCGGGAAGGTCACCCCGCCCAGCACAAGCGGCCGCTGCTCGTCAGCGCCACAGAATGGATGGACGTCGAAGCCCTGCCCGACTCGGATCTGCATGCTCACTCCTGTCGTGCGCACGTCGTGGACTGCCCGTCGCCGGCCATGCGCTGCGCGAGCACCGCGGCGGCGAGGGCGAGGTCGTCGGGTTCGGTGACCTTGCGGTTGGCGGCCTCACCTGGCACGACCACGACGTTGCCGCCGGCGCGTTCGACCAGCGTGGCGTCATCTGTCGCGTCCGGGTCTCCTTCGTGGGCGGCCCGCAGCACCGCGGCCCTGAAGCCCTGGGGGGTCTGCACCGCCACCAGGCCGTCACGATCGACGACGCCACCGTCGATGCGTCGCAAGGTGTCGGCAACGGCCACTCCCGGTACGGCGGCGTCAGCCCCACCACGCACCGCGGACACGATGGCGCGAAACAACGCGGGCGTCGCCAAGGGACGAGCGGCATCGTGCACGAGGATCACCTCGGCGTCGGAGGGCACGGCAACGAGGCCTGCGCGCACCGAGTCGGCACGCGTCCGACCGCCGGCCACCACGCGATCGGCGCCCGCCTCGACGGCTGCGACATCCCTCGTCGGCACCACCAGCACGACCCCGTCTGCCGCCGAGTGAGCCGCTGCCAGGGCGTGATCGACAACCCGACGGCCACCCAAGATCTCGTACTGCTTCACCGCGCCGAAGCGCGTGCCGCTGCCGCCCGCGACGACGATCGCCCAAACGGGCCCGGTCGCAGGAGGGTCGGCGGCGGCAGACATGGCGCCCGGCACGCTACCGCTGTCGCATGTGCCACGTTTCAAGCCACCGCCGGTTACGCTCACGCCGTGATCGACCCCACGCTGCTGGAAGACGTCGAGTTGCTCCGCGAGTTCACGCCAGAGGAACGCATGGCACTCGCCGGTGCGGCAGCGAAACGCTCACTGCTCCGCAACGACGTGATCTTCAGCGAGAGCGATACACCGACGGACCTGTTCGTCGTGCTGTCAGGCCGCATCGCCATCGCCAACAAGTCGATCGACGGGCGCGAGTCGATGGTGGCTCTCATGGAAGCGGGCGACCTGTTCGGCGAGATGGGGCTCTTCGACGGCGAGGGCCGGTCTGCCGAGGCCCGAGCGCTCGAGCCGTCATCAGTGCTCGTGCTCCCCTATGAGCCGGTGCGCGCCACCTACCAGAACCGTCCCGACCTGCTGTGGGATGTCGTGCGCCTCCTGGCTGCACGCATCCGCGTCACAGACACTGCGCTCGCCGACTCCGTCTTCCTCGACGTCACAGGCCGTACCGCGAAGCGCCTTCTCGAGCTGGCGGGTGACGCTGACGAGTTCACCCTTCCCATCACGCAGGAAGAGCTCGCCGGCATGGTTGGCGCCTCGCGCGAACGGGTCAACAAGGCGATCGCCAGCTTCGTGCGACTCGGCTGGATCGACCAGGCAGACCGCCGGTACCGCATCCTCAAGCGCGAAGAGCTGAACCGCCGCTCCACCTGAACCTGACCGGGTGCCGGGGCCGAACGCCCCGCCGGTCACGGCACTTCGTTCCGCTGCGCAGCTCCGAACAGGCCTCGATGCCCTCGGCTACGAACCATCGCCGGCTTTCCACCAGCGGGGAATACGTTGTGCTGGCGCAACGGGTGTGCTGAGATGGATGGACTTCCCCTCGACCCAGCCCAAAGCCTCCTGGAGCGCCCGTGGCCCTGAGCGAGAAGTCCCGCGCCACCATGTACACCTACTTCGCCGCGACAGACCTCGGAGAGGAGGCCACCTCCGACATGCTCTCGAACTTCCCCTCCCTCGAGTTCGACACGCTCGTCACGAAAGACTTCCTCCGCGCCGAGCTCAACGCTCTTCGCGGAGAGCTACGCGACGAGCTCCACAGCGAGATCGGAGGGCTTCGCACCGAGGTGCACAGCGAGCTTCGCCGCATGACGACCTGGCTGATCGCCACGATGATCACGCTGAACGGGCTCACCTCCGGTCTTCTCCTCGCTATCCACTGAGGCCAACGGCTGAGCGGAGGCGCCGGGATCGGCGTGGCCGCGAGCATCGCGTGCCCCCAGGTCCCGGACGGCGCCGTGTGCAGGCCCCACGCGCGACGCGGTCGATCAGCGGTACCGATCGAGAATAAACGTCTCAGCCTGACGGTCGATCCCGTCCTTGATGGCCCTGGCGAGCGTTGATCCGATTCCTTCCACACCCTCGAGATCTTCGACCGTGGCGCGCAAGATCTTCGCCAGCCCATCGAAGTGCTCAACGACCGCCTCCACCATCGCCGGCGTCAGGCGGGGGTTGCGGCCGAGCAGCCGGTAGCCACGAGGTTGCAGGTTCGCGTCGAGGTCCTCTGGCCGCGTGACGTGCAATGCCGATGCAACCGTGCCCAGATCGAGCAACTGATCGGTCTCGAGCCCGCCCAGCACCGCGACGGCGTCGCTCGGCCCCCAGGCGACGCTCTCACGCATGTAGTCCTTGATCACCAGCATCCGCTGCTCGAACACGCCGCCCATCAGCTCCACGAGCTGCAGGCGCATCATGCGGCCATCGACGCCGAGCTCGAGCAGGTAGCCCTCCACCTCGGCCGCCAACCGCGTCACCATCTCGGCACGTTGGAGCGCAGACGCGACGTCGCGCACCGTGACCGCGTCTTCCAACTCAGCGGCGGACAACGCCAAGCTGTTGTCATCCAAGCGCGACTTGTAGCGCTCGAGCGCCTGCAAGGCCTGCTCGGCGCGGTTCACGATGCGCGGAATGGGTTCGAGCGGATGCTTCTCGTCGTTCACGTAGATCGCGATGACCGACATGCGCTCCGACACGGAGATCACCGGCACGCCGAGCGAACGGGCAACCCGTTCGGCGGTTCGGTGGCGCGTGCCGGTTTCGGAGGTGGGCATCGCCGGGTCGGGCACCAGGTGCACGTTCGCTCGCGCGATGCGGCTGCCGTCTGCGGCCAGGATGACCGCGCCGTCCATCTTTGAGAGCTCCGAGAGGCGCTGCGGGCTGTAGGCGGCATCGAGCAGGAAGCCGCCGGAGCAGATGCCGAGGACATCGGGACCGTCGCCCAGAACGATCAAGGCACCCTTCCCGGCGAGCAGGATCCGATCGAGACCATCGCGCAGTGGACGACCAGGCGCGCACGCCGCGATCGCCTCCTGCAGCTCAGCACTGCCCCGGGTTGGCACGACCGGATTCTAGGGCTTGTCCTTGACCGACTCGGGAGCGTTTGCGTGAACCAGCCGCGGCATGAGGCGCGCACCGCGAGGGCCGACGTGACGCGCGGCGGCGCTGGAGCAGTGCAGGCGTGAGCTCGGCCAGGCGCGCCGCGTGCACGCGCGCCGATTGAGTCAGGAGGACACCAGGCGTGGCCGACGCGGGCCACCACGCAGTGCATGTTCGACTGCCTCGGCGACTGTGGCGACCCGTACCACGCCGAGACCGGGAGGCGCCTCGGGTGCAGACACCGGCACGAGCGCCTGCCTGAAGCCAAGACGTGCCGCCTCTGCGAGACGGCCCGCCAGCCCGCGCACCTGTCGGACCTCTCCGCCCAGGCCAACCTCACCGCAGACCACCAGATCGGAGGCGACCTCGGTACCTGACAGCGCCGAGGCGACCGCCAACACGATGCCCAGATCGGCGCCTGGCTCACCCAGACGCACGCCACCGACGGCGGAAGCGAAGACGTCGGAGGTGTTGGTCGGCACGCCCGCTCGCTGCTGGAGCACGGCGAGGAGAAGGTCGAGCCGGGCGCGGTCGAGCCCCTGCACGGCGCGAAATGGGGAACGGCCTCCCCCTTCGGCTGCCGCGGCAAGGGGGACCGTCAGCGCCTGAAGCTCGACGAGGAGCGGACGCGCCCCGTCGAGGATGGGCACGACGACGGACCCCGGTACCCCCGGACGCCGGTCGGCGAGGAACAACCCGGCCGCGTCGTCGACCGCCACCAGACCCGTCGGGCCCATGTCGAAGACACCGAGCTCGTCGGTTGGGCCATGACGATGCTTCACGGCGCGCAGAAAGCGCAGTGCGTGATGGCGATCGCCCTCGAAGGTCAAGACGGTGTCGACGAGGTGCTCGAGGGTGCGCGGGCCGGCGAGGCTGCCGTCTTTGGTGACGTGCCCGACCAACACCACCGACGCAGTCGACTCGACGGCGGCTTGGGCGAGCGCCTGCGCCACGGTGCGCACCTGGGTGACCGACCCCGGCGTGGACGGAACGTCAGGGTCGTACAAGGTCTGCACCGAATCGACCACGACGACGTCGGGTCGGTGCTCGGCGATGGCGGCACGCACGAAGGGCACCCTCGCCTCGGCGAGCAGCAGCAGCCGTGGGCGCAGGGCACCAAGGCGCTCGGCGCGCTGGCGGACCTGGGCTGCGGCCTCCTCGGCGGAGACGTACAGCACCGTCGCTCCCGTGGCAGCGAGACCCGCCGCAGCTTGGAGGAGCAACGTGGACTTGCCGATGCCGGGCTCGCCGCCGACGAGCGTCGTCGACCCGGGGACGAAGCCTCCACCGAGCACCCGGTCGAGTTCAGCGACCCCGGTCGCCCGTGCGACATGTGCAGCGGCGTCGACCTCGGCGATCGGCTGCACCGGTGCACCCCGACCGAGAGCGGCAGCGGCTGCCGCGACCGGCAGCTCGGCCTCTTCTTCGAGGGTGTTCCATTCGCCGCAGCCGCTACAGCGCCCAGCCCACTTTGGCTCCGTTGCGCCACAGGCCTGGCAGCGGAAGATCACCCGAGGACGTGGCATGCCGACAGCCTACGAAGGTCGTGTGACAGCGAGGAGCAGCCGACCCATTCCTCGGTTGGCGCCACGCACCGCGGACGAGGGCCGCGCCCGAACGATGGCAATAGCGACGTGGAGACCGAACCAGGTCAGCTACGGATCTGCTGCGCGAGGTAGTGCGCCTCACCCAGCTGCGCGATGAGGGTGAGCTGCGCCTCCAGCCAGTCTGCGTGGGACTCCTCGCCGACGAGGATCTTCTCGAGCAGCTCGCGCGACCCGTTGTCGGCCTTCGCGACGGCGAGCGCGATGCCGCGGTTGAGGCGCTCCACCGCCTCGTGCTCGAGGGCAAGGGCAAGCTCGAGCTTCTCCTTGGGGGTGTCACCCACCCGCACCGGGCCGAGCCGCTGGAGGTTGGGGGTGCCGTCGAGGAAGAGGATGCGCTGGATGAGGACGTCGGCGTCCTTCATCTCGTCGATCGACTCGTGGCGGAACTGCTCGCCGAGGCGGTCGTAGCCCCAGTTGTCGAACATGCGGCCGTCGACGAAGTACTGGTTGATGGCGGTCAGCTCCGCGGTGAGCACCTCGTTGAGGAGCTCGATGACCTCGGCGTCACCTTGCATGGCAGGTCCTTCCGAACACGACGGCTGGGATGGCCTCACGATAGGCCGTGCGGTGAGGGGCGTCATCCGGCCGGTGACAGGCGCCGCCCCAGTGGCGCAGCGCGCCGCCCGTGAAACCGGGGGTCACTGCCGACGGTCCCGTTCCAGGAGCTGCGGCGCCACTCGACCGCGGGCCCGTGGGCCACGCATCGTGGCAGCGCCGGCGTCAGGCCACGTCGTCGAAGCGGATCGCAGCCCGCGCGACGGCAGCCTCGGCGCAGAGTCGCCGCAGCTCAGGAACGCACCCGCCGCAACCCGTACCCGCACCCGTCGCGCGGCCAAGGTCTTCAGGCGTCGCGGCGCCAGCCGCCAACGCGTGGTGAATCGTGTCGTCGTGGACCCGCTTGCAGTGGCAGACGAGCATCAGGCCACCTGCTCGATGCGGCGGACGACGAACGGCACGCTCCCGAGAAGGCCCTGCGCTGCCTCGGGGCTCAGCGGGCGGACCACGGTGCGTGCACGGGTGCAGCCGACAGCCTGGTAGCGCAACTGCTCGCCACCTACGACCACCCTGACGAAGTCAACGGACCAACCGACGGCGGGCGGCAGGACGGAAGCAGCCCCATCGATGGCTGTGACCCGCGCCGTTTCCACAGCGTTAGGTAAGCCGAATACACGATGGTTGTCAAGGTCCTTCCGAACGAGAAGCGCCCCCGACAGCACCTCGGCGCTGCACCAACTCCCACCCGTCACGGCCGCTGTGACGCTGGCGTCGACGAGCGGACGGCGGTGGTGGCGTCCGCCCCGGGAGGTGATCTCGAACGAACAACACCAGTGCGGCGACCGCCAGCAGGGCAGCCACCCCAGCCCACAACAACGCCGTGGTGTGTCGCTGCGAGCCGTGCACATCGAAGGTCGCCGGCACGCCACCCAAGGTGCTCGTCACCACCGCCCGACCCTCGGAGGCACCCGCGGCAGACCGAGCGAACGCGAAGCCGTGCGGCTCGATCACGAGCGACACCGAGCCGTTCGCCGCAGTCGGCGCCACTCCCCCGTTCAACGCCGGTGCAAGCTGCGCCGGCGTCCGCCCTCCCAGAGCCTTGACGAGTGCCGCGTCGCCGAGGGCGTCGAGCCCCCCTGAGAAGTCGACACGCCCACGTGCACCGAGTGTGGTCGAAGCGAACGAGGTCGTCCGGGTGAGGCGGACGCCCCGATAGGGCCCGTTCGGCCCGCTCAGGGATGCCAGGATCGCGTTCGCCTCGTTGACGTTGCGAAACGCCCGGTGCGCGACGACCGCGACCGCGCCGGGCTTCGCCTGCACCGGTGCGGCACCGCCCTCCCACGACTTGGCGCGCGCCACCACCTCCGCGATGGGTGCGGGACCCTCCACCTGCCAGCCGACCTTGCGGAGATCGTCGAGGTGAAGCACCTGCTTGAGGTCACCCGCCTTGGCCACCGCCTCGGCGTCGAGCACGACCCACGTCTCGATCGAGCCACTGCCGTCTGCTCGAAGCGCGACCCGGGTCGTCACGTCGGTTCGGCAGCCCGCCGCGGCAACCACGATCAGCAGGCCCAACAGCCAGGCGCGCCAGCGGCCCATGGCGCGTGCCGACGACTGGGGTCTACGCGCATGCACCTGCTGAGGCTAACCGCCGACCTGCGAGCGCTCTGCCCGACTCCCGGTTGGCCCGCGCACCACGAGAGCCACGAGCTGCAAGCTGGGGCCACGCGCACACCGACGCGGGAACGCCCACACCGACGCGGCCACGCCCACACCGACGCGGGAACGCCCACACCGACGCGGTCCAGACGCACGTCCGTGGCCCAGACGCGGTCGAACCCCCGCACGAGGCGGAGGTTCGACCGAGGAGGGGAGCCGATGGTGAGGTCGTGCCCTACGAATCGCCCTGGTTGCCGGTGCCGGCCAGCTCGACCGGCGGGGGCTCGAAGCCCTCGACGGCCCGGAAGGTGATGACCTGTTCGCCGTTGGGCGACTCGGGGTCGACCTCGGCGTCGACGACGAGCGTCTCACCCGCACGGAACTGCTTCCACAGCAGCCGCTCGGAGAGCGGGTCTTCGACGAAGCGCTGGATGGCACGGCGCAGCGGACGAGCACCGAGTTGCGGGTCGTAGCCCTTGTCCGCCAGGTACAGCTTGGCCGCCTCGGTGAGCTCAAGGCCGATGCCCTGGCCCTCGAGCTGCGTGGTGACCCGACGGATCATCAGGTCGACGATGGCGGTCACCTCGGACTTCGAGAGCTCGTGGAACACGACCGTCTCGTCGATGCGGTTCAGGAACTCGGGCCGGAAGTGCTCCTTGAGCGCGTCGTTGACCTTCTCCTTCATGCGCTCGTAGGAGATCGCCTCGTCGGCCTTACCGAAGCCGACCGTGGCCTTGCGCAGGTCGCGCGTGCCCAGGTTGGACGTCATGATGAGGACGGTGTTGCGGAAGTCGACGGACCGACCCTGCGAGTCGGTCAGGCGCCCCTCCTCGAGGATCTGCAGCAACGTGTTGAAGACGTCGGGGTGGGCCTTCTCGATCTCGTCGAAGAGCACCACCGAGAACGGCTTGCGCCGTACGGCCTCGGTGAGCTGGCCGCCCTCTTCGTAGCCGACGTAACCGGGAGGCGAGCCCACCAGGCGGCTGACGGTGTGCTTCTCCATGTACTCGGACATGTCGAGCTGGATGAGGCTGTCTTCGTCACCGAAGAGGAACTCGGACAGCGTCTTGGCGAGCTCGGTCTTGCCGACACCGGAGGGGCCCAAGAAGATGAACGACCCACTCGGACGCTTCGGGTCTTTCAGCCCGGCACGGGTACGCCGGATGGCCTGGCTGACGGCCTTGATGGCGTCTTCCTGGCCGATGACCCGCTTGTGGAGCTCGTCCTCCATGCGGAGGAGCTTGGCCGTCTCTTCCTCGGTGAGCTTGTAGACGGGGATGCCCGTCCAGATCGAGAGGACCTCTGCGATCGACTCTTCGTCGACCTCGTCGAACAGGTCGACACCGGCGCTGCGGATCTCTTGCTCCTTCGCGTCCTTCTGGGCGAGGAGCTCCTTCTCCTTGTCTCGCAGCATGGAGGCCTCTTCGAAGCGCTGCGCGTCGACGGCCTCCTTCTTCTGCTGCTGCACCTGCGCGATGTTGTTCTCGAGCTCCTTGTAGTCGGGCGGGGTGCTCATCCGCTTGATGCGCAGACGGCTGCCTGCCTCGTCGATGAGGTCGATGGCCTTGTCGGGCAGGTGGCGGTCGGAGATGTAGCGGTCGGCCAGGTTCGCCGCTGCGACGAGCGCCTGGTCGGTGATCGTGACCCGGTGATGCGCCTCGTAGCGGTCGCGCAGACCCTTGAGGATCTCGATGGTGTGGGCGACCGACGGCTCCTCGACCTTGATCGGTTGGAAGCGTCGTTCGAGGGCGGCATCCTTCTCGAGGTACTTGCGGTACTCGTCGACGGTCGTCGCGCCGATGGTCTGCAGTTCGCCGCGGGCCAGCATCGGCTTGAGGATGCTGGCGGCGTCGATCGCACCTTCGGCTGCCCCGGCACCCACGAGCGTGTGGAGCTCGTCGATGAACAAGATGATGTCGCCGCGGGTGCGGATCT
>CAZUMJ010000040.1:0-28213 GCA_964621605.1 uncultured Iamiaceae bacterium
CTGATGGACGTCGTGCACGCGCTCGACGCGGGCGATGTCTTCGGGCAGGTCGAGGTCCCGATCGATGTCGACGACACCCTGGAGTCGCTGCGGGGGCGTCTTGTCGAGGAGGGGACCACCCTGCTGCTGGGGCAACTCCGTGACGGGTTCGGTGTGCCTGTTCCGCAAGTGGGCGAGGTCACCTACGCCCGCAAGATCTCGGCGCAAGACGTGCAGCTCGACCTCGCCGGAACGGTGGCGCAGGCGTGTCGGGTGGTGGCCGTGGGCGGTGCGTGGACGACCTTCCGCGGCAAGACGCTCAAGGTCTGGGCCGCACTCCCGGGTCGTGCGCCGACCGACGAGGTCTCTGATGTCGGACAGGCGTTGCAACCGGGTGCGCTCGTCGCGCCTCGCGGCGTCGCGGGTCCGCAGGTGATGCTCGGCGACGGGTTGCTGCACCTTGTCGAGGTGCAGCCCGAGGGGCGGGCACGCCAGCCCGCTGCAGCTTGGTGGAATGGCGTGCACGCCGAAGCCGACGCACGCCTCGGCGCATGACCGCTCGGTCGCTCGCGTACGACGTGCTCGTGCGCTGCGAGCGCGATGGGGCCTATGCGAACCTGACGCTGCGCCACGCGCTCGACGCGTCCGGCCTGGCTGATCGTGATCGTGCCTTCGCCACAGAGCTGGTCTACGGCACCCTTCGCATGGCACGAGCATGCGACTTTCTCGTCGACCGCTTTCTGGAGCGTGAGGTCACGCCGGATGTGCGTGCGGTGCTGCGCCTGGGGGCATACCAGCTCGTGTTCGCGGAGGTGGCCCCGCACGCCGCGGTGAGCGCCACCGTCGACGTCGCACCGCGCCGCGTGCAGGGTTTGGTGAACGCCGTGCTCCGGCGGGTCGCGTCGCATCCGGTCGATCCGGGTGCGGGGCCGCACGCGGGCGGGTGGCCCGACGAGGCGACGCGTCTCAGCTACCCGGACTGGATCGTGGCTGCGTTGGTCCGCGACCTCGGCGAGGCCGATGCGCACGCGGCCCTCGTCGCCATGAACGAGCCGGCCCGTACGGCGACGCGCGCCGACGGGTATGTGCAAGATCCGGCCTCGCAACGCGTCGTTGCGCTGGTCGATGCGCAGGCGGGCGAGTTGGTGCTCGACCTGTGCGCGGCACCAGGAGGAAAGGCCACAGGCATGGCCGCGTCGGGGGCTCGGGTGGTGGCCGTCGAGTTGCACGAGGCGCGTGCCTCGTTGGTGTGCGAGAACGCGACGCGCACCGGCACCGATCAGCGCGTGCATGTCGTCGCGGCTGACGGGACCGCCGTGCCGTTCCGCAGCGGGTCGTTCGATCGGGTGCTGCTCGACGCCCCATGCACCGGGCTTGGGTCGCTTCGGCGCCGTGCCGACGCTCGCTGGCGCATCGAGCCCGATGCGGTTGCACGCCTCGTCGCCCTGCAGCGGGAGTTGCTCGTCGCAGCCGCCGCGCTGGTGCGGCCAGGGGGCGAGGTGACCTACAGCGTGTGCACCCTCCTCGATGCCGAGACGGTGGAGCAGGATGCGTGGGCGGCGTCGGCGCTGGCGGAGCTCGAGCCGATCGCGGCGCCACCGGGCCCATGGCGGCCTGCCGGGCGCGGAGCCCGTCTGCTTCCTCAGGACGCGGGCACCGACGGCATGGCCGTGTTCCGGTATCGCCGCCGCGCGGCTCTGTAGGGTGCCGGCGATGGTCGACGTCCCCCTCGCTGCGCGTGTGTTGACGGTGTCGGACAGCGTGGTCGTGGGGGAGCGCGACGACCGCTCAGGCCCCGCGGCGGTGGCGTGGCTGGCAGCGCACGGCTACCGGGTCGATGCGACCGCGTGCTGCGCCGACGGTGTCGACGCGGTCGGCGCCGCGCTGCGCGAGTTGTGCAGCGGGTTCGTCGGCCTCGTGGTGAGCACCGGTGGCACGGGCTTCGGCCCGCGTGACCTCACACCCGAGGCGACTCGCCCACTGCTCGACCGTGAGGCCCCCGGTCTGGCGGAAGCCGCTCGGCGCAGCAGCCCACTCGGTGGGCTGTCGCGAGGGGTTGCCGGCACGGCCGGCGCGGCGCTCGTGATGAACCTGCCGGGTTCTCCGCGCGGTGTGACCGAGTCGCTCGACGCGGTGGCAGACCTGCTGCCGCACGCACTTCGGCTCTTGGCGGGGTCCCATGAGCACTGACGACGAGAGCACCGACGGCGAGCGCACCGACGGCGAGAGCACCGACGACGAGCGGCTCCTGGCAGCGGCCGTGGCGCTTGGCGCGTCGGTTCGGGCATCGACCTCGCCGAACCCCTGGGTTGGGTGCGTCCTGGTTGCGCCTGACGGGAGGCGCTTCGAGGGTGCGACCGAACCTCCGGGTGGCCGTCACGCCGAGATCGTCGCGCTCGACGCGGCGGGCGCCGCGGCCCGCGGCGCCACGGTCTACGTGACGCTCGAACCGTGCTCGCACCACGGACGTACCCCGCCCTGCACCGAGGCGCTCATCGCTGCGGGTGTCGCCCGCGTGGTGATCCCGCTGGAAGACCCCGACGTACAGGTCGCCGGCCGGGGCCTGGCTCGCCTCGCCGAGGCCGGTGTCGAGGTGGTCCGGGCGACAGGTTCGGGTGCGCAGGCCGCCGCGCGCTCGCTTCGCCCCTACCTGCACCACCGCACGACCGGTCGCCCGTGGGTCGTGCTGAAGCTCGCCGCGTCGCTCGATGGGCGCACCGCCGCCCCAGACGGGACCAGCCAGTGGATCACCGGTGAGGAGGCACGGACCGACGCGCATCGGCTGCGAGCCGAGAGCGACGTGATCGTGGTGGGTGCGGGCACCGTGCGTGCGGATGATCCGGCGTTGACGGTCCGCTTGGTCGACGCACCCCGGGGTGACCCTGCCCGAGTCGTGCTCGGCGGCGTTCCCGACGACGCCCGTGTCCATCCGTGCCGTCAGTTCACCGGGCCGGTGGCGGGCCTGCTCGATGAGCTCGGTGCAGGGGGAGCGTTGCAGGTCTTGGTGGAGGGGGGTGCGTCTGTCGCGCACGACCTTCACGTTGCGGGCCTTGTCGATCAGTACGTGGTGTACCTCGCGCCGGTGCTCTTCGGGGGTGACGACGCCCGCGGCCTGTTCGCCGGCGCGGGCGCCGCGTCGATCGGCGACGTGTGGCGTGGTGCGTTCGACGAGGTGCGTCCGCTTGGGTCCGACCTCCGCATCGACCTGCTCGCCCGCCCGCCGCTCTGAGACGGCCGTCACCTTCGGGCTCGCGGGGTGGGTCGCGCGGTGACCGCTCCGGTACCGTTCGAGGGGCATGTTCACTGGCATCGTCGAGGAACTCGGGTCCGTGCAAGCGCGCGAGGGCGCGCGCCTGCGGGTCGGGGCCAGCCGTGTGCTCGACGGCGTGTCGCTTGGCGATTCGATCGCGGTGAACGGATGCTGTCTCACGGTTGTCGCGTTCGGTGACGACTGGTGGGAAGCCGATGTCACCGACGAGAGCTACGCACGTACGGCTTTGGGCGCGCTCGAGGCGGGGTCGCCCGTCAACCTGGAGCGACCGGTGCGGCCGATCGACCGCCTCGGCGGCCACATCGTGCAGGGCCACGTCGACGCGGTCGGCACCGTGGTGCACGAGGTTCCCGACCTCCACGTGTCGATGCCATCCGACCTGCTGCGCTACGTCGTCGAGAAGGGCTCGATCACCGTCGACGGCGTGAGCCTCACCGTGGTCGGCGTGCTCGCCGACGGCTTCACGGTTGCGGTCATCCCGCACACCGCCGAGGTCACGACGCTCGGGGTGCGCCAGCCCGGCGATCTGGTCAACCTGGAGGTCGACGTGGTGGCGAAGTACGTGGAGCGACTCGTGGCGCCGGTCCAGGCGCACGGGTCCGACGAAGGGGAGCGACAGTGAGCGAAGACCGCCGCCAGCCGCCTGAGGGGTTCGCCCGCATCGAAGACGCGGTGGCGGCGATCTCACGTGGCGAGATCGTGGTCGTCGTCGACGACGAGGACCGCGAGAACGAGGGCGACCTGATCATGGCCGCCGAGCACGTGACGCCTGAGAAGATCGCCTTCTTCTTGCACCACACCTCGGGCTACATCTGCGCGCCCATCACCTCGCAGCGTGCCCGCGAGCTCGACCTGCGGCCGATGGTCGAGCACAACACCGAGGCGCAGCGCACCGCCTTCCTGGTGACCGTCGATGTGCGGCAGGGCACCACCACGGGCATCTCTGCGTTCGACCGTGCCGCCACCGTGCAAGCGCTCGTCGACCCGGCGACGCGTCCCGACGACCTCGCTCGCCCCGGCCACATCGTGCCCCTCGAAGCCCGTGAGGGCGGGGTCCTGAAGCGGGCGGGCCACACCGAGGCAACGGTCGACCTGGCCCGTATGGCCGGTCTCTACCCGGCGGGCATCCTCTGCGAGATCGTCGACGACAAGAAGATGGGCATGGCCCGTCAGTCAGAGCTGAAGGCGTTCGCGAAGGAGCACGGTCTGCTGCTCATCTCGATCGCGCAGCTCATCCGCTACCGCCGCCAGAACGAGAAGCTGGTGAAGCGGGTTGCCGAGGCGCGCATCCCCACGCAGTGGGGCGACTTCACCTGTTACGTCTACGAGTCGATGCTCGATGGCCAGCAGCACATCGCCATGGTCCGTGGCGCCGTGCAAGGCGAGGAGGGCGTGCTCGTCCGGGTGCACAGCGAATGCCTGACCGGTGACGTGTTCGGCTCGCTGCGTTGCGACTGCGGCGTGCAACTCGATGCGGCAATGCGGATGGTCGCCGAAGAAGACCTCGGGGTCGTGCTCTACCTGCGCGGCCACGAGGGCCGTGGCATCGGCATCGGGCACAAGATCCGGGCGTACGACCTCCAAGACCACGGTGTCGACACCGTCGACGCGAACGTTGCCCTGGGCTTGCCGGTCGACAGCCGTGAGTACGGCATCGGGGCGCAGATCCTCGTCGATCTCGGCATCACCACGATGAAGCTCATCACCAACAACCCCGCCAAGTACGGGGGTCTCGAAGGTTTCGGTCTCGACATCGTCGAGCGCGTGCCGTCGGTGGTGGCCCCGAACCCGGAGAACATCCGCTACCTGCGCACCAAGCAGGAGCGCATGGGGCACCTGCTCGAAGGGCTCGACGACATCCTCTGAGGCAACGGCGTGCACACCCGTAGCACCCGTCCCTGCGGGGTCCACCGTCGGTGCCCGGCTGCGGGTAGGGTCAGCGTCATCGAGGCGTGAGGAAGGGGCGGTGTGGACGCAAGCGACCCGATGTTCTGGCGCTGGGTGTGGTTGGCGGCTGCGGTCGTGTTCGGGCTCGGCGAGATGGCCGTGGCCGGAAGCTTCTTCCTCGCTCCCTTCGCCCTGGGCGCGCTGGTTGCCGCCGGGTTGGCGTTCGCCGGTGTCGCGGTTGGCGTCGAGTGGATCGCCTTCGTCGTGGTGTCGGGTGTCTCGTTCGCTGCGCTGCGCCCGCTCGTGCGTCGGCTCGACACGAGCGAGGCACAACCCGGCGTCGGGGCATCCCGCCAGGTCGGCCAGCGGGCCCGCGTCCTCGAGGCGATCGAGGGCGAGCACGACCACGGCATGGTGCTGGTCGGCCGGGAGCGGTGGCGGGCCGAGAGCGCCCACGGTGAAGCGTTTCCGGTCGGTTCCACGGTCGTGGTGACCGAGGTGCGTGGCACGCGGGTGGTGGTCGCGCCCGTCGATGACCCCGCGGGAACGCTCGACCCGCCCGGTCCGTCTCCTGAGCCACCCGTCGGCCCACCGACCTGACCCCGTCGCCTGACGACTCGACCATTCGCGCCGTTCTGACCTGAGGAGATCCCGTGCCCTTCGTCATCGCCCTGGCCGTCCTGGCGTTCTTCTTCCTGATCTTCGTGGCGAACGCTGTAAAGATCGTCAACCCCTACCAGAAGGGGGTGAAGGAGCGCCTCGGCAAGTACCGCGAGACGCTCGAGCCGGGGCTTCGGATCATCGTGCCGTTCATCGACAAGATCCGCATCATCGACATGCGCGAGCAGGTGATCGACGTGCCCCCGCAGGAAGTCATCACCGCCGACAACGTGGTGGTGTCGGTGGATGCGGTCGTCTACTACGAGCCGACCGATCCGCAGCGTCTCACCTACAACGTGGCGAACTTCATCATGGCGATCACCAAGCTCGCCCAGACGAACCTCCGCAACGTGGTCGGCGACATGCAGCTCGACCAGGCGCTCACCAGTCGTGACACGATCAACCACGGGTTGCGTGACATCCTCGACGACGCCACCGACAAGTGGGGCGTGCGTGTCGTGCGCGTCGAGATCCAGCGCATCGACCCGCCGCCCGACGTCATGCACGCCATGCACGAGCAGATGAAGGCCGAGCGCACCCGACGCGCGGTCGTGACCGAAGCGGACGGCAAGCGCGAGGCAGCGATCGCGCTGGCCGAAGGTGCGAAGGCGTCCGAGATCCTGCGTGCCGAAGGTGAGAAGCAACGCCAGATCCTCCAGGCGCAAGGTGATGCCGAGGCCACCAAGGCGCTGGCCGACGCCGAGCGCTTCCGGCAGTTGACGGTCGCCGAAGGTGAGGCGCAGGCGATCACGACCGTGTACGACGCCATCCACGCGGGTGACCCATCACCCGACCTCCTCGCGGTCAAGTACCTCGAAGCGCTGGGTCGCATCGCGGACGGCAACGCCACCAAGATCTTCCTCCCGGCCGACTTCGCGAGCGGCCTCGGCGCGCTGGGGGCGGTGGCGGAGATCTTCGCGGATGGGGGAGGCGGGGCAGAGGGACGTCACGCCCGTGCCGAGCAGGGACGTGCCGCGGTTGCCGAACGGCGCGCTGCTGCAGAGCGTGCGAGGGCAGACCGCGCAGCGGTCGGTCAGGGGCCGAGCACCCCGGTGCCTCCGGTCGCTCCGGGTGCTCCCGGTGGCGGCGGATCGGTGGCTCCTCCGGTCGCGTCGACACCGGTGGCGCCACCGCCGGCGCCCCCGGCACCCCCGACTGCGCCGGGAGCCTTCTGAGCGGTCGCCTATCCGTGCGGCACGCGGCGCCGCAGCCGTCGCTTCGGTCGTGGCCCGACCGGGTGTAGCTGAGGCTCTAACGTTGCCGCCCATGGCTGAAGACGTCGTCGCCGCTGATCGTGTCGTCACCAAACTCGACGGGCGTGGGTTGCGTATCGCCGTCGTGGCGAGCCGCTTCAACGACCACGTCACGCTGCGACTGCTCGATGGGGTGCGGCGTGGCCTTGCCGCACTCGACGTGGCGCCCGACGACGTCGAGGAGGCATGGGTACCCGGTGCCTTCGAGCTGCCGTTCGCCGCGAAGGCGTTCGCCGAGTCGGGGACGGTCGACGGGGTGGTGTGCGTCGGCTGCGTGATCCGTGGCGAGACGACGCATTACGAAGAGGTTGCCGGGCAGTGCGCCGCGGGGATCCAGCAGGCGCAGCTGGCCACGGGCGTGCCGATGGCGTTCGGCGTGCTGACCACCGAGAACCTCGACCAGGCGCTGGCTCGTTCGATGCCGTCGGGTGGGCACAACGTGGGCGAGGAGGCGGCGTCGGTGGTGGTCGAGATGGCTCGCCTGCGCGTTCGCCTGGTGCCTCGTTCCTGAGCCATCGGGGTTGGGGGCACCGCGAGCGGTCGCGTACCGTCGAGGCGTGCTGAAGCTGGTCTTGCCCAAGGGTTCGCTCGAAAAGGCGACGCTGGAGCTGTTCGAACAGGCGGACCTGACCGTCGTGCGGAGCTCCTCTGTCGACTACAAGGCGTCCATCGACGACCCCCGCATCGCGGAGGTGCGCATCCTGCGGCCACAGGAGATCCCCCGCTACGTGGCCGACGGCCTGTTCGACATGGGTGTCACCGGCCGCGACTGGATCGAAGAGACCGCCAGCGATGTCGTGTCGCTCGGTGAGATGCACTACTCGAAGGCAACCGCCCGCCCTATTCGCATGGTGGTGGCAGTTGCGGGCGACTCGCCGGTGCAGCGGGTGGAGGACCTGCCCGCGGGGGTGCGGGTCTCGACCGAGTACCCCGAGGTGACCCGTCGCTTCTTCGCATCGAAGGGCATCGACGCGGACATCCGCCTGTCCTACGGCGCGACCGAGGCGAAGATCCCCGACATCGTCGACTGCATCGTCGAGATCACCGAGACCGGACGGGCGCTGCGCGCCGCCGGGCTCCGCGAGATCGACCAGATCCTGCAGAGCTACACCGAGCTGATCGCCAACCCCGTGGCACACGCCGACCCGGCGAAGGCGCACGCCATGGCTCAGATCCGCACTCTCTTGCAGGGCACGCTCGAGGCGCGCAAGCAGGTGCTCGTGAAGCTGAACGTGGGGCGCGACGACCTCGACGAGGTCATCGCGTTGCTGCCGTCGCTGAAGTCGCCGACGGTGTCGGAGCTGTTCGGCGAGGGTGGCTACGCGGTCGAGGCCGTGGTACCCAAGCGCGAGATCAACACGCTCATCCCTGCGCTCGTCGACGCGGGTGCGAGCGGCATCATCGAGTTGCCCATCGCCAAGATCGTCCACTGACGATGGACGTGCCCGGGTCGACACCGCCGTTCGGGGTCGGGCGCGCCACGGTCGTGGCGTTCGACGACCACGCCGGCTGGGGCACGTTGCGCGAGGTCGGCGGCGCGGAGCGGTTCTTTCACTGCACCCGCATCGCCGACGGGTCGCGCACGATTGCGGTGGGCGCGGAGGTGACCTTTCACCTCGCTCCCGTCGGGTTGGGCACGTGGGAGGCGGTCGACCTGCGACCGGCCCCCACGGCCTGAGCAAACCGCTGGTCGACCCACTCCGGCGCCCGCTGCGGAGCCCGCGCCGTGCCGTCTGGGCGTGAGTGGGTCAGCTCTCGGCGGCGGTGGCGTCTTCGCCGACCGACCCCTGAATCTGCACGAACGCCATGCGGATCTGGGCAAGGGCGTCGCGCAAGGTGGCGGCGTCGTCGCCGAGCTCGGCCCCGACAGTCTCGACGAGGGCTCCGAAGGCGTCGATGGCGATGCGGGCCTCTGCGAGGTTGGGAGGCTGGTTGCTGAGGTGGATGGCGGCGAGCTCGTAGAGGCCCATCGCATGGTTGGCGACGACGAGCGCGGCGGGCACCGCCAGGAGCTGCTCGCGCACCTCTGCCATCTCTTCGGCGATCGCTTCGGCTCGTGCTGCGTCCTCTGGGGACAGCTCGTCGCGCCCGGGCACCTGGTGTTCGCCGTCTGGCGTCCAAAGGCTCATGCGGCGTTGTGGGTTGTGGCGGAGAACGTCATGGCTGGTACCCTACGTGTCCGACAACCCATGGAAAGCGGGGCTCGCCCCCACCTGGCCACCGAGCGGCTCTGCCGCACCGAGTGCGCCAGGTCGACTGCAGCGGGGCCTCACACCGTGGGGTCACCTCGGACGTCGGCTTCCCGACGTCCGTTCGTCGTTTTGGCGTGCGGGCCGCCCATCCGACGCGTCAGTGAGGAGCAACGCATCTATGAGGAGTGACCGGCCATAGCAGCGCCGCCGAACAACGGAGAGCCACGGATCAACGATCGGATCCGCGCCCGTGAGGTCCGCCTGGTCGGGGCTGACGGGGCTCAGATCGGCATCAAGCCGCTGCCCGAGGCTCTGGCTATCGCTCGTTCGCTCGATCTCGATCTGGTGGAGGTGGCCGACAAGGCCAACCCGCCGGTCTGCCGGGTCATGGACTACGGCAAGTACAAGTACGAGACCGACCAACGCGCGAAGGAATCCCGCCGCAAGAGCACGAACGTCTCGGTGAAGGAGATGAAGTACCGCCCGAAGATCTCCGGCGGCGACTTCGACACCAAGACCCGCAAGGTGGAGGAGTTCCTGGGCGAGGGCCACAAGGTGAAGGTGACCATCATGTTCCGGGGGCGCGAAGTTGCCCACCCGGAGCTCGGTCGCAAGATCCTCGACCACGTCGCCGAGGTGGTCGCCCACCTCGCTCGCGTCGAGGTCTACCCGAAGCTCGACGGTCGCAACATGACGATGATGCTCGCACCCGACAAGAAGGCGCAGGCCGCACACGCGGCGGCGCTCAAGCAAGCCGCAGCCGAAGCTGAGGGTGAGCAGCCGGCTCAGGCGGGGGACGCCCCCCAGTCCGAGCCGGTGCCCGCACCCGAGGCCCAGGCCGAAGCCGAGGCTGAAGTCGCAGCCGAAGCCGCAGAAGCCGACGTCGTCGCAGACGTCGACCAACCCTGAGGAAGCACCATGCCAAAGATGAAGACCCACCGCGGCGCTGCCAAGCGCTTCAAGGTCACGGGGAGCGGGAAGGTCATGCGCCGCAAGGCGAACCGTTCCCACATCCTCGAGAAGAAGGCCCCCAAGCGCAAGCGCCGGCTCGCCGGCGAGGCCGAGGTCACCGGTGGTGACCGCGACCGCATGAAGCGCCTGCTCGGTCTCTGACGAGCGCCACACCACACCGTCCCCCACTCATTCGCACAAGGAGTTCCGATGGCAAGGGTCAAGCGCGCCGTCAGCAGCAAGAAGCACCGCCGGGCAACACTCGAGCGGGCCAAGGGGTACTACGGCAACAAGAGCCGTTCGTACCGTGCCGCCAACGAGCAGGTCCAGCACTCACTCCAGTACGCCTTCCGCGACCGTCGTGCGCGCAAGGGCGACTTCCGCAAGCTCTGGATCCAGCGCATCAACGCCGCGTGCCGCCTCAACGGCATCAGCTACAGCCGCTTCATCAACGGCCTGCACCTCGCCGGCGTCGAGGTCGACCGCAAGATCCTCGCCGATCTCGCGGTGACCGACGCGGCAGCGTTCGCGGCGCTGGTCAAGGTCGCGTCCGAGGCGCTGCCACAGGCGTCCTGACGGGCCGTCTGCTGCACACCCTCTCGGTCCGCAACCCGCGCGTCGCGCGCTTGGGGCGTCTCGCACGCCAGCGCGACGCGCGGGAGACCGAGGGGGTTTTTGTTGTCGAGGGGCCGAAGCTGCTGGGCGAAGCGCTCGCAGCGGGTGCCGTCATCGAAGAGGTGTTCGTCGCTGACGACGCCGAGTTGCCTCCCGACGCTGTCGCGTTGCTCGACCGGGCCGAGGCTGCCGGTGCGTCGATCGCCGCGTTCGATGGGGCCCGGTTCCGCAAGGTGCTCGACGCGGTGTCTCCTCAGCCGCTCGCTGCGGTGGTGGCCCGCCCGGTTGTGGAGCCGACCGCGGTGCTCGGCGGGGCATCACTGGTGGTGGTGCTTGCCGGGGTTGCCGATCCCGGCAACGCAGGCACGCTGGTGCGAAGTGCCGTTGCGGCAGGCGCCGATGCGGTCGTGTGCACCGAAGGCACGGTAGAGGTGTGGTCGCCGAAGTGCGTGCGGTCATCGGGCGGGTTGGTGCTTCGTGTCCCGGTGCTCGACGGGCTACCCGTGGAGGAGGCCTGCGGGCTGTTGCGTGGTCACGGGTTGCGCACGCTCGGCACGTCGGTCACGTCGGGTCCGGCGTACGACGCGGCCGACTTATGTGCGCCTGTTGCGTTCGTTCTCGGCAACGAGGCGCGTGGCCTTCCGGCCGAGGTGGGGGAGTTGCTCGACGGATGGGTCACCATCCCCATGGCGGGCGCGGCCGAATCGCTGAACGTGGCCATGGCCGGCACGGTGCTGTGCTTCGAGGCCCGTCGCCAGCGCCGTACCGTCGCGCGGGGCGCTGGTGCTGCCGGTACAGCTACAGAGTAGGGCCCGGGAGGGGTCAGTTCCAGCGGCAGAGCACGCTTGGGGTCCGCCATGGTGTCTGTCGGTGACCTCCGCAGCGGGTCGCGGTTCTGTCCCTGACGTGGTCAGCGGGCCGGGGAGTGTCCGCCCGGCCTCGGCGGGGCGGACACCGACAGGTCTATCGGTGTGGAGGATGCTGAATCTGTCCGAAGGACAGATTCAGCCGTGGTTCGCGGTGATCGTCGCGACACGCAAACCGGGTGACCCAGCGAGGCGCTCATCGGTCGTGACGAGGGGCGCGCCGAGGTGCTCCGCCAACACGACATAGAGCGCGTCAGCGATCGTGAGATGACCCCGCCGGGCCCACGCTTCGGGCAGCAGCCCCGGCAGCGGGATCCGCACGACCGGCGTCGCCGCCAGCTCGGCGAACAGCACCGTGGCACGCGTCGCGTTGATGTCGCCGTGAAGCTCCGCTCGGCGCAACGCCGAGGAGACCTCGACGAAGTAGTGCTCCGGCACCCACCAATGCGTCCGGGCAGGGAGCCTGGCGAGCAGCGCCCGCCCCGCGGCGGTGTCCAACAGCAGGTCGACGCTCGCTGAAGCGTCGAGAACGAGAGGGTTCACTCGGCTTCGGCGCGTCCCTCAGCGACGAGCTGCGCGGCGGGGACCGACAACACCGTCGGCTGGTCGCCGCGCTCGAGGCCTGCGAGCCACTTGTCGAACGCGTCCGCGGCAGGCACGCCACCGATCGGGGTCAACACCGGGTCGTTCTCGAAGTCCTCGACACGCTTCGCCATCCCCTAAGCCTACGGCCACCCACCGACAGCCAACAGCCACGATTCGCCGACCCCGCCGGGAAGCCCCGATCACTTCCAGACCACTTTCCGGTGGCCGTTCGAGCCGCCGGCGTCGGCTGTGATCGTGAGGGTGGTCGCCTTCGGGTACCGGGCCCTGCCGGTGGTACTCCACCATCGGCGTCGACCGGGACGGCAGCCGACGTCGTGCACACCATCGGTGACCATCTGTGAAGCGCGACCCCAACCCTGGCCGCCGACGACCGGGCCGCTCTCGCGATCGCGCGCACGACCCGTGTACGCCACAGCGCCGACACGACGAGGTCGCCCGCGTGTTCGGAGGCGAGGTGGCCGAGGTCGATGGTCAGCCCGAGAAGGTGCTGCTTCGGGTGTTCGTCCGCTTCCACGGGCAGAAGGTTGTGCTGCTCCGGGTGGATACGACAAGGGCAACGACCCGAAGGAGCGACGTATCAGTCCCGCGACGACAGCAGCGAGAGATCGCCGAGGGGTGCCGGCTTCTCGGCCAGTTCGAGGAACGACAACGGCGAGAGCGCCAGATGAAGCGGTGAATCCGCGGTTGATGCCCTATGGGGAACTCCCCATACTTGGGCGGAGGAGGTGTCCCCATGGCACGGAACTACCAGGACGTCACGGCCGCTCGTCGCGCGTGCGTCTCTCCGGCTGCCAAAGCGCACCGAGAGGTTCTCCAGCAGGAGTACGACATCGCCATGCAGATCATCGAGTTGGGCGAGCGGTCCTGCTCGCGTCCGCATCGGGCAGAAGGTGCACCCAACCCGACACTTCCGGGTGTCGAGCAATGTCTTCTGCGGCAACCGTGCGCATCGCTGCAGGCCGGCTGACGCGCGTGATCTGGCACCCGGCACGCCTTCGAGTTGAAGGCCCTCGAGTAGGCGAATTTGGGTGTGCCCCGCTGGCTGGGCGAGCCCTGCGCTATCAGCTTGCCGTGAGCGAGTTGCGGTCGGAGCGAGCGGCGTGGGCCAGGTGTGGACTCCCTGTCGGAGCCCGGTTCTGGGTGGTGTTCGAGGGGCATCTCCTTCGCGTGAGTCCACACCGCGGCTTGGCATGGAGGGAGGTGGCGGGCCAGAACTGGCCCATGTCTGTGGCGAAGGTGAAGGACGTATCGTTCCCCTACTCCGGCGGCGGTAGGTGGGTCTCGGTTCGGATCCAGACCGAGAGCGACGCAGCGCTCGAATGTCAGATCCGGCGGGAGTACGCGACGCAACTCGGATAGCTGCTCCTCGCCGGATCGGTGACGGCTTCGAGGGCGACGGGCCGATGTCGCCACCGACCTGCGGCCGTCCTTGCAGCTCGGCAAGCGGATCAGCGTCGCGGTCGTGCCAGACCCCACCAAGAGCTAGTCCGCGAGCAGGGCCTCGTTGTGGTAGCCGCCGGCGTCGATGGTCGCCCAGCGGTCAAACGGGCCGACCTGGGATGGTATGAGATGCGGGGTGGTGCTGCCGTCGCCAAACTGGCCGGACTCGTTCGCGCCCCAGCACCACAGGGTCCCGCCGGTCTTGATGCCACACGTGTGGCCGAAGCCGGCCGACACCGTCGTCCAGGTGGCAGTGCCGAGCTGCACCGGGGCGGTCCGGTTGGTGGTGGTGCCGTCGCCCACCTGGCCGTTGTTGTTCCAACCCCAGCACCACAGGGTGTCGTTGCTGGCGATCCCGCACGTGTTGTTTGTGCCGGTCGTGACCGCCTTCCACGTGCCAGCTCCGACCTGCGCGGGTGTTGTCGAAGGTGCACCGGTGCCAAGTTGGCCGGTGGCGTTGTCACCCCAGCACCACAGGGTGTCGTCGCTGCGGATGCCGCACGCGTGGCCGCGGCCGACGGCCGTCGCCTTCCAGGTGGCCGTGCCGACCTGGACGGGGGTGAGGCGGGTGGTGGTGGTGCCGTCGCCGACCTGGCCGGCGTCGTTGTAGCCCCAGCACCACAAGGTGTCGTTGGCGCGGATCGCGCACGTGCTCAGGTTGCCCACTGCGACGGACTTCCACGTGGCGGTGCCAACCTGGACGGGGACGGTGCGTTGGGTGGTGGTGCCGTCGCCGTCTTCGCCGACGACGTTGGAACCCCAGCACCACAGAGTGCTGTTGGCTTGGATGGCGCACGTGTCGAAGTCGCCGGCGCTGACCGTCTTCCATTTGGCGGCGCCGACCTGGGCTCGGCCGATTTGCGGGGTGTTCGTCCCGTTGCCGAGTTGCCCGTAGACGTTGCTCCCCCAGCACCACAAGTACTGCGTGGAGGAGACCGCGCAGGTGTGGGTTCCACCGGCGGAGATCGAGGTCCAACGTGCGTCTGCGCCGTCGGCGTTCTCCGGCACCATCGAGGCGGCGGTGGTGCCGTCGCCGAGCATGCCCCAGTTGTTGTTGCCCGAGCACCACCGCAGGTTGTTGGTGTCGAGACCGCACACCCCTGCGGGTGCGACGCTCACCGATCGCCACGTGTTGGAGCCGACGTGCACGGGCGTCACCTGCGTCGTGGTGTCGCCGAGCCCGAGGGCTCCGAAGGTGTTGGTGCCCCAGCACCAGCGTGCGTTGTCTGCGTCGATCCCGCACGCCGACAGGCTGCTCACGCTGACCGACTTCCACGTGGACGTCCCGACCTGGGTCGGCGTCAAGACGTCGGTTGCCGAAGCGAACCCGAGCTGGCTCTTGGAGTGGTCGCCCCAGCACCACAACGTCTTGTCGGTCCGGATGGCGCACACACCGAAGCCTCCTGCCGAGACGGAGTCCCAGGTTGCGGTGCCGACCTTGGTTTCGTCGATCATCCCCGTGGTGTTCCCCAGCCCGAGTTGGCCGTGGGCATTGGTGCCCCAGCACCACAACGTCTTGTCGGCCTTGATGCCACAGGAGAAGTTCGCCCCGTTGGTGACCGATCGCCACTTCTCCACGTTGCGGTTCGCGGGTGAGTAGGTGGTGGCCGTGTTATTGAAGCCCAACTGCCCTTCGTCGTTCAGCCCCCAACACGACCGCTCGTCGTCGTTGCGTATGCCGCAGGTGTGGTTCGGTCCGAGCGCGATGCTGTGGTAGCCGATGCCCCCAGTCATGATCGGCGAGAGGCGGTCGGTCGTGGTGCCATCGCCGAGCCTGCCGTTCGTGTTGCTTCCCCAGCAATACAACGCGGTGTTCGTGCGGATGGCGCAGGTGTAGGTGTCTCCCGCGGTGACCGAGGTCCAATGGTCGGAGCTGATCAGTTCCGGGGTCAGGTGGTTGGTCGTGGTGCCGTCACCGAGCTGGCCCGCAGTGTTCAGGCCCCAACACCACAAGCTCTCGTCGGGGAGAATGCCGCACGAGTGGCCGCCGCCGACCGACAGTGAGCGCCACGACGTGCCTGCCACGTGCACCGGGGTGGGCTGGTCGGCGTACCCGTCGGTGCCGACTTGGCCTGAGCCGTTGCGCCCCCAGGCCCACAAGGTGGTTGGTCCGGTGCAGGCTGTCGTGAGCAGGACCAAGGCGAGCGTCGCCACGAGGGCGCCGATCCTCGGTCGGGTTCGCGCCCCGGTCGCGTGTGCGCGCGTTGCGAGTCGATGTGGTGTCGTGTCCGCCGTTTGCATGCCCCACCTCGTGGCCCGTGAAGAAGAGAATCCCAGTGCGCAACAACCGCATGATGCGCACAATCACCGTCGGCAACAGTATGGCTGAACGGCGGACACCAGCGCTGCGTCCTGGCAGCGGGCACGACAACTGCCTCGCGCGTACGCTCCCGAGCGTGATCGAACACGTTGCGGTTTCTCGAGTCATCAAGGCGTCGCCCGAGGCGGTGTGGCAAGCCATCTCCGATGTCACCCGCATGGGGGAGTGGTCGCCCGAGTGCCATACCTGCTCATGGAATCCTCCCGCGACAGGCCCGACGGTCGGGGCGATGTTCACGGGCCAGAACCGCAACGGCGACTTCGAATGGACCACCGAGTGTGAGGTGACCGAATGCATCCCGGGCGAGGTGTTCGCATTCGACGGCGTCTTCGGTGACCTCCGCTTCGCCAAGTGGGCCTATCGCATCGAGCCGACCGACGACGGCTGCCTCGTGACCGAGATTTGGGACGAAGGGCGTCCGCCGGAGGTCATCGACTTCACGACCTCGATCTCCGGCGTTGCGAATCGGGGCGAGCACAACGAGCGTGGGATGACAGAGACGCTGGCGCGGCTCGCGGCGGTGCTCGAAGCCTGAGCCGCACCACATGAGCAGCAAACCGGTGCCGGTACACTTAGCGGCTCAGTTGTCGTCGAAGTTCCGTCGGAGGGAAGCAGTGCCCGAGCAGTTGCAGGTGAACGAGCAGGTCCGCGTCGAGTTCTTCGACACCGGGGCGTTGGTCCTGGATGCGGGCGGCGACACCGTCCACCGGCTCGACGAGTACGGTGCTGCGGCGCTGCGCCTCGTGCGCGATGGCCTCGCACCCGGCGAGGTCCCGGCGCACCTCGCCGACACGATCGCAGAGTTGATCGGCCTGGGCGTCGTGGTCGCCCCGGTGGGCTGGAGCCGACGCCGGGTGCTCGGCACCGGTGTTGCTGCAGGTGCGGCGGCAGCACTGTCGTCGGTGGTGGGTTCGATCGCGCTGCCGACTGTGGCTGCAGCGGCAAGCACCGGCCCGGTGACGACCCCACCCGGTCCGCAGCCGGGTAGCTACACCAGCAGCGTGCCCGGCACGGTCCCCGTTGAGATCCCTGCGGGCCTCGCGGTGACCTACACCCTCGTGGGTGGCGGTGGCGGTGGCGGCAGCGTCCAGGGCTTCAACGGCGGTGCCGCGTCGTCGCTCACCGGCACGATCCCGGCGCAATCGACTGGCTACACCCTGAACGTCACCGTCGGTGGCGGCGGGGGCGCCAGCCCGAACCTTTGGGACGGCGGCGCCGCGGGCGCAGGTGCACCTGCGGGCGGTCAGGGAGGGAACGCAACGCACGACGACGACGGCACCGGCGGCGGCGGTGGCGGTGGCGGTGGCGCCAGCAGGTTCACCTCGACCACCGCGGGCATCACCATCGACGTCGTCGCACCCGGTGGCAGCGGCGCAGGCGGTGGCGGCAACTCGACGGGTTACACCGGCGGTCAGCCCGCGGGTCCAGCAACCGGGTCGGTGGGGTCCGGTATCGGCGGCAGCACTGGCGGGAACGCCTCAGGTTGGGGTGGCGCGGGCGGAAGCGTCTCGGCCGACTCGACGGGCGGTGCCTCCGGGTCCAGCGGTGGCCCGACCAGCGGTGCGAACGGTACGGCGAGTGCCGGCGGCGCCGGCGGGAACGGCGGTACTTCTGGCAGCACCCACGGCGGCGCCGGTGGTGGTGGCGGCGGTGGGGCTCGGTCCGGCGCCGGTGGTGGTGGCGGCAGCGCCAAGGGCAGCGGTTCCGGCAGCGGCGGGCGAGGAGCCGGCGCCGGTGGTTCCGGCGCTGCGATCGCGGTCGGTGCGTCCGGCACAGCCACCGCTGCAGACAGCACCGCGGCGAACGCCACGACGCCGCCTCCGAACGTGCCCGGCGCGGGCGGTGCGGGCGGCTACAGCCAGTACCACGGCTCCGACCCGTTGGTCGACAACCGCCTCGGGGCAGCGGGTCGCGACGGCTACGTCTCGCTCACCTGGTAGCGCCTGACCCGCCAACTCGGCAGAACGCCGTCGCCCCGGATTCGAGTTGGACGTGCGGGCCGGTTCACGGAAGGGTAGGCACGCCATGATCGACGACATCGCCAGCATCACGACGGCCGCGACGGCGCGCATCGCCGGCGTCGCCACGCTCGATGAGTGGCGCGCGCTCGACGCCGAGCTTCTCGGCAAGCGCTCCGAGCTGACCGCCATCAAGAAGCAGATGGGCACCCTCGATCCCGAGCAGCGCCGTCAGGTGGGAGCCGCACTCAACGAGGCATCCGAGACGCTGCGCCGCATCCTCGGCGAACGCCACGACGAGCTCGCCGCGCACGCACGCCGGGAGCAACTCGAGGCCGAGCGCCTCGACCTCACCGAGCTGCGTCCGCCGCGGGTGCGCGGTCACCTGCACCTCGTCACCCAGACGATGCAGCGCCTCGAAGACGTGTTCGTCGGCATGGGCTTCACCGTGTCTGAAGGCCCCGAGGTCGAAGACGACTGGCACAACTTCACCGCGCTCAACCTCGCGAAGCACCACCCGGCCCGCGATATGCAAGACACGTTCTTCGTGCGTCTCGGCGAGCTCGGTGACGTTGTGATGCGCACGCACACCTCGCCCGTGCAGATCCGGGTGATGGAGGCGCAGCCCCCACCGATCTATTCGGTCATGCCAGGGCGGGTCTACCGGCAAGAGACCGCAGATGCCACGCACCTCGCCGTGTTCCATCAGATCGAGGGCCTCGTCGTCGACCGGGGCATCACGTTCGCGCACCTCGCAGGCACGATCGACGCGTTCACCAAGGCGTACTTCGGTGACGACTTCTCGTCGCGGTTGCGCCCGTCCTACTTCCCGTTCACCGAGCCTTCCGCCGAGTTCGACATCCGGCGGCCCGACGGCTCGTGGCTGGAACTCGGTGGCTGCGGCATGGTGCACCCCAACGTGTTGCGCAACTGCGGCCTCGACCCTGAGGAGTGGTCGGGCTTCGCGTTCGGCTTCGGTCTCGACCGCCTCGCCGCGATGCGTCACGGGGTGCCCGACCTGCGTGAGCTGGCGAGCGTCGACATCCGCTACCTGGCCCAGTTCTGAAGGAGAGCAGATCTCGATGAAGGTGCTGCAGTCGTGGCTGGGCGAGTTCGTACCGGTCGACGGCCTGACCCCCGACGAGTTGGGCCACACGTTGAGCGACCTCGGCATGGCGGTCGAGGAACAGCGCGCCGTGGGGGAGGGCCTCGACGGGGTCGTCGTCGCCCGCATCCTCGACATCGCCGCCATCGAGGGAGCCGACAAGATCCGCCTCGTCCAGGTCGACCCGGGCGACGGTGAGGTGCGCCAGATCGTGTGCGGTGCCTCCAACATCGCCGTCGGAGACACGGTCCCGTTGGCGACGATCGGCGCGGTGTTGCCCGGAGGCTTCGAGATCGCCCGCCGCAAGATGCGTGGCATCACCTCCGACGGCATGCTCTGCTCCGGGCGCGAGCTCGGGCTCGGCACCGACCACCAGGGCATCCTCCAACTCGACGCCGCACTCCTTCCCGGCACGCCGTTGCGCGAGGCGCTTGGCATCCAACCCGACGTGTTGTTCGACCTCGAGATCAACCCGAACCGGCCCGACGCCATGTCGGTCGCCGGGGTTGCCCGCGACCTCGCCGCTCGACTCGGGCGTCCGTTCACGCTGCCGACGCCGTCGGTGGCCCGCGCGGGCGACGAGGTCGACGGCGCCGTCTCGGTCGAGATCGTCGACCCCGACCTGTGCGGTCGCTTCCAGGCGCGCCTTCTGCGGAACGTGCACGTGGGTGCGTCGCCGGCCTGGTTGGCCAACCGCCTCACCCAGCTCGGGATGCGCCCGATCAACGCCCTCGTCGACATCTCCAACTACGTGATGCTGGAGCTCGGCCAACCCAACCACCCCTACGACCTGGCACGTCTCGCCGGGCCGGGTTTTCGGGTGCGTCGTGCACGCGACGGCGAGCAGCTCGTCACGCTCGATGACGTGACCCGAACGTTCACGCCCGACGATCTGCTCATCTGCGACGGCGACGACCGTGCCGTCGGCATCGCGGGCGTGATGGGCGGGGCCGACTGCGAGATCTCCGAGACCACCACCGACGTAGTGCTCGAGATGGCCTGGTTCCTGCCCATGTCGATAAGCCGTACCTCGCGGCGCCTGGGCCTGCGTACCGAGGCATCGGCGCGCTTCGAGAAGGGGTGCGACCCGGAGGTCATCGACCTGGCGGCCGATCGCTTCTGCGAGCTCGCCGCGCAGATCTGCGGTGCCACGACCGCGCCCGGTGCGGTCGACGTGCGCGGAGAGCTCCCGGCGCGCACGCCGGTGCGGCTCCGTACGGCGCGCCTCAACGCCATGCTCGGCACCGACCTCGACTCGGCCGCGACTGCCGCGCACCTCGACTCGCTCGGGTTCGAGACGACACCGGTGGGTGACGACCATGACGTCGTGGTTCCGCCGTGGCGCTACGACTCCTCCACCGAGATCGACCTGATCGAGGAGGTGGCCCGACTGCACGGGTACTCGTCGATCGTTCCCCGTGCGCTGCCGTCGGTGGGCCGCGGTGGTCTCACGGTGTGGCAGCAGGAGCGACGGGAGCTGCGCCGCGCCATGGTGGGCCTCGGGCTGGCCGAGGCGATGCCGATGCCGTTCCTGGCGCCGGGGGCGCTCGCTCGCTGTGGCCTTCCCGACGTCGGCATCGAGCTCGCCAATCCCCTCGTCGCGGAGGAGTCGGTGTTGCGCACGTCGCTGCTCCCCGGACTCGTCGGTGCGCTCGGGCGCAATGCGGCGCGGCGTCAGCTCGGTGTCGAGCTGTTCGAGGTCGGACGCGTCTTCCTGCCGCCACGCGGCGGTGACCTGCTCCCCGACGAGCGCGAGGTGCTCGCCGTGGCCCGCGCCGGCCACGACGCCGCGGGTGCCGTGCAGGCATGGCAGGTGGTCGTCGACGCCCTCGCGCTCGACGGTGCGCGTCTGCGCAACACAGAGGTGCCGGGCCTGCACCCCACTCGCAGTGCGCAGGTGCTCGTGGGAGACCAGGTGGTCGGTGCGCTGGGCGAGGTCGACCCTGCGGTGCTCGACGCGCACGGCATCGCCGAGCGGGTGGCGTGGCTCGAGGTGGACCTGACCGTCGTCGCCGGGGTGCCGCACGGGGAGCGCCCGTATCGGGCGGTGAGCCGGTTCCCGTCCAGCGATCTCGACTTGGCATTCGACGTTGCGGCCGAGGTCCCCGCTGACGAGCTCGAAGCCACGCTGCGCGCCTCGTTCGGCGAGCTGCTGTGGTCGATCGACCTGTTCGACGTGTTCCGGGGAGCGCCGCTGGGGGAGGGGCGTCGCAGCCTCGCGTTCGCGTTGCGCCTGCAGGCGACGGACCGCACCCTCACCGACGGCGAGGTGCAGGCGCGGCGTGGCGAGGCGGTCGCGGCGGTCGAGGCCGCGCACGACGCAACGCTGCGTGCGTGAGCCTCCGGAGCGCCGACGCAATCCGTACTGAATGACTATGCAGCAGTGTGTATGATGGCTCCATGACGCAGCACAGCACCACCGTCGGCATCATCGGCGCCTCCGGATACACCGGTGCCGAGTTGCTGCGCCTCCTTGCCGGTCACCCTGGGTTCACCCTCGCCTTCGCGACAGGCGATTCCCAGGCGGGCGCCCGCGCGGCAGACCTCTACCCATCCCTCGCCGCCGCCTACCCCGACCTCGTGTACGCCTCGTGGGACGTGGCCCTGCTCGACGGGGTCGACCTCGTGTTCTGCGCGCTCCCGCACGGCGCCTCCCAGGCGCTCATGCCCGCACTCATCGAGGCGGTGCCCCACGTCGTCGACCTGGCGGCCGACTTCCGCCTCCACGACGCGGCGCTCTACCCGACCTGGTACGGCGAAGCCCATGCGTGTCCCGATCTGCTCGAGCGGTTCGTGTACGGGCTGCCAGAGCTCTTCGGTGACGAGGTACGTGCTGCCCGGCATGTGGCCGTACCGGGCTGCTATCCGACCACCTCGGTCCTGCCGTTGGCGCCGCTGCTCCGCGCCGGGCTGCTCGCACCCGACGGCATCGTGGTCGACGCCGCGAGCGGCGTGTCAGGGGCGGGCAGGGTGCCGAAGCCCACCACGCACTTCGGTGCGGTCGACGAGAACTTCTCGGCGTATGGCCTGTTCAACCACCGCCACACCCCTGAGATCGAGCAGACCCTCGGCACGACGGTGCTGTTCACGCCGCACCTCGTCCCCATGAATCGGGGCATCCTCACCACTTGCTACGCCAGGCCCGCAGGCCCCGACGTCACGGCTGCCGACCTGCGCGGCGCGCTCGTCGAGGCCTATGCCGCCTCGCCGTTCGTCGTGGTAGTCGACGCCCCCCCGCACACGAAGGCGACGCTCGGCTCGAACACCGCGCACGTGTGGGTCGACCTCGACGACCGCACCGGGTGGGTGGTGGCGATGGGGGCCCTCGACAACCTCGTCAAGGGTGCGTCGGGGCAGGCGGTGCAGTGTGCGAACCTGCTCGCCGGCTACGACGAGACCGCCGGCCTGCCGACCGTGGGGATGATGCCGTGAGTGACAATCCAACAGGCGTGACCGCACCCAAGGGCTTCGTGGCCTCGGGTGTCGCATGCGGCATCAAACTATCGGGCGCGTCAGACCTGGCCCTCGTCGCGACCGCCGGCGGTGCGCCGGTGCCTGCCGCGGCGGTGTTCACCTCCAACCAGATGACCGCGTCGCCGGTGCGCACCTCCCACGCCCACCTCGTGGCGAGCGGTGGCCAGGCCGCGGCGGTCATCCTCAACAGCGGCAACGCGAACGCCGCGAACGGTGCCGCCGGGCGCGCCCACGCAGAGCGCATGTGCGCCGCGGTCGCCGACCACCTCGCACTCCCTGTCGAGTCCGTGCTGGTGTGCTCCACCGGACTGATCGGCATTCCGCTCCCGATCGACACGATCGAAGCGGGCATCCCCGCGCTTATGGCGGCGCGTGCCGCAACGGCCGAGGCAGGCGCAGCGGCGGCCGAGGCGATCTGTACGACAGACACGCACCGCAAGGAAGCGGTCGCGCGGGCCGGCGCCGCGACGGTCGGTGGCATGGCGAAGGGCGCCGCGATGCTGGCCCCCAACATGGCCACGATGCTCGCCGTGCTCACCACAGATGCGGCTGCGTCGCCAGAGGTGCTGAAGCGGGTGCTGCGTGCCGGGGTGGCCGAGTCGTTCAACGTGTTGACCACCGACGGCTGCACGTCCACGAACGACACCGTGATCCTGTTGGCCAACGGGTTGGCGGGTCCGGTGCCCGAAGACCAACTTGCAGCCGCGGTGGCCGAGGTGTGCATGTCGCTGGCGTCCCAGATGGCAGGCGACGCCGAAGGTGCCACCAAGGTCGTGCGCCTCGAGGTGCGCGGCGCCGCGAGCGACGCCGAGGCCGCCGTGGCTGCCCGCAAGATCGCCGAGAGCCAGCTCGTGAAGTGCTCCTGGTACGGCTGCGACCCCTACTGGGGGCGCCTCGCCAGCGAGGCGGGAAGTGCCGGGGTGACGTTCAGAGAAGATCGGGTGGCAGTGAGCTACGGCGGGGTGGCGGTCGCAGCCGAGGGCATCAACGTCTCGCACGATGCGGCGGCGGTGGCCGACCACATGGCGGGTCGCCACCTCGACATCGTCGTCGACCTCGGCGTGGGCGATGGCGTTGCACACGTCCTCACCAACGACCTCACCCACGCATACATCGACGAGAACATGGGCACCTCATGATCGCGGGAGCAGACACCGCACGGGTCCTCATCGAGGCGCTTCCGTACATCCAACGCTTCCGCGGTGCCGTGGTCGTCGTGAAGTACGGCGGCAACGCCATGGTCGACGCCACCCTCGCCGAGCAGTTCGCCCAAGACGTGGTCCTCATGCGCGCGGTCGGCCTGCGGCCGGTCGTCGTGCACGGCGGCGGTCCCCAGATCGGCGACCTCCTCAGCCGCCTCGGCATCGAGTCCGAGTTCCGTGACGGTCTGCGGGTCACCGACGCCGACACGCTCGACGTGGCTCGCATGGTGCTCGTCGGCAAGGTGAACCGCGACATCGTGTCTGCCATCAACGTGCACGGTCCCTTGGCCGTCGGGCTGTCCGGCGAAGACGGCGGGCTCATCCGGGCCGAGGCACGCGACCCCGCCCTCGGTTTCGTCGGCGACGTCACCGCGGTCAACCCCGCGGTACTCGAAGGCCTGCTGTCCGAGCAGCTCATCCCGGTCATCTCGACGATCGGCTCCGACGCCGACGGGCAGTCGTACAACATCAACGCCGACACGGTGGCGGGTGCGGTGGCGGCGGCGCTGCACGCCGAGAAGGTCGTCTACCTGACCGACATCGTGGGCTTGCTCGCCGATGTCGACGACCCCGCCTCGCTCATCAGCCGGGCCACGGTCACCGACCTCGATGCGCTCACCGCCGACGGCACCCTCGCCGGGGGCATGATCCCGAAGGTGCGGGCATGCGTCGATGCGGTCATGGCCGGGGTCAGGTCTGCGCACATCCTCGACGGGCGCGTGCCGCACGTGCTGCTGCTCGAGCTGTTCACCGACACCGGCGTCGGCACGATGATCGTGGCCGATGCCGGCCCGGAGGTGGCGTCGTGAGCGAAACCCTCGAGCCGCCGGTCGTGTCCGACGCGCTGCTGCGCAACTACGGGCCACCGGCCGTCCGATTCATCTCGGGCAAGGGCAGCGAGCTCTTCGACGAGCACGGTCGGCGCTACCTCGACTTCCTCTCGGGGCTTGCTGTCACCTCACTGGGCCATGCCCACCCGGCTGTCGCGGCGACGCTCGCCGAGCAGGCGCAGAAGCTCGTGCACCTCTCCAACCTGTACGCGAACGAGCACAACGGTCCGCTCGCCGAGACGATCGACGGCCTGCTCGGCGGCGGCGGGCGGGTGTTCTTCGCCAACTCGGGTGCTGAGGCGAACGAATGTGCCCTCAAGCTCGCCCGCAAGTGGGGTGGCTACGGTCGGTATCAGGTGGTGAGCGCGTACGGGTCGTTCCACGGCCGCACGCTCGCCACCTTGCACGCCACCGGCCAGCCGTCCAAGCACGAAGGCTTCGAGCCTCTGCCCGAAGGATTCCGGCACGCCGCTTGGGGTGATCTCGACGCGCTCGAGGCGGCGATCGACCCCACCGTCGCCGCGGTGCTGCTCGAACCCGTGCAGGGTGAGGGCGGCGTCAATCCCGCCACAGCGGAGTACTTCCAGGGCGTGCGGGCGTTGTGCGACGAACGCGACCTGCTCTTCATCGTCGACGAGATCCAGACGGGTCTCGGGCGCACGGGGCGGTGGTTCGGGTTCGAGCACTTCGGTGTGCGACCCGACGTCGTGACGCTCGCGAAGGCGCTCGGCAATGGCGTTCCGATCGGGGCCTGCTGGGCACGTGTAGATGTGGCCGACACCTTCGGGCCCGGCGATCACGGCAGCACGTTCGGCGGGCAGCCGTTGGCCGCAGCCGCCGCGCGCACGGTGCTTGCAGTTATGGAGGCCGAGGATGTGCCCGCCCGGGCGGTACGGGCTGGTGCCAAGCTCCGCGAGGCGCTCGGTGCGCTGCCCCAGGTGCGGAGCGTGCGCGGCCTCGGGCTGCTGCTCGGCGTCGAGCTGATCGACCTCGATGCCCGCGAGGTCGCCCGTCGGTGCTTGGCGTCGGGCCTCGTGGTGAACGGCGTGACGCCGACCGCGCTGCGCCTCGCCCCGTCGCTGCTGGTCACCGACGACGAGCTCGACGAGGCCGTGACGATCCTGCGCACGGTCCTCGACACCACCCCGGAAGGTTCCTGATGCGCCACCTCCTCGAGATCGACGACCTCAGCCCCGCCGAGCTTGCCCAGGTGCTCGCCTTGGCCGAGGCGTCACACCCCGACCAGGTCCTCGCCGGGCGTGGGGCCGGGCTGGTGTTCGAGAAGCCGTCCACCCGCACCCGGCACTCCACCGAGATGGCCGTTGTGCAGCTCGGGGGGCACCCGGTGACCGTGCAGGGGAGCGAGGTGGGCATCGACGTGCGCGAGTCGGCCGAGGATGTGGCGCGGACGCTCGCCTGCTACCACGCGGTGGTGTGCGCGCGGGTGTTCCAGCACGCCAAGGTCGAGCGGATGGCCGCCACCGGTGTCGTGCCGATCGTCAACTTACTGTCCGACGACGCGCACCCGTTGCAGGCCATCGCCGACGTCCTCACGCTGCGCGCCGAGTTCGGGGCCGACCTCGCGGGCCGCTCGATCGCCTACGTCGGCGACCCCAACAACGTGTTCCGATCGCTGGCACTCGCGGCTGGCGTGGTGGGCATGGAGGTGCGGCTGGCCTGCCCGCCGACCTACCCGGCCCCAGCGGAGATGCTCGACCGCATCGCCGCGTCCGGGGTGTCGGTAGCGGTCGGCGACCGGCCTGCTGAGGTCGTCGCCGGCGTCGACGCGATCTACACCGACGTGTGGACCTCGATGGGCCAAGAAGACGAGGCGGCGCAACGCCGACGCGACTTCGAGGGGTTCACCGTCGACGCGGCGCTGCTCGCGGCCGCGGCGCCGCACGCGGTGTTCCTGCACTGCCTCCCGGCCCATCGGGGGGAGGAGGTCGCCGCGGACGCGATCGACGGGGCGCAGAGTCGGGTCTGGGTGCAGGCCGCCAACCGGATGCACGCGGCGCGGGGTGCGCTGTGGTGGCTGCTCCAGGAGGCCGCGGCGTGAGGCTCACCAAGACGCAGCGGCAGCACCGCGTCGCGGAGCTGCTCGAACAGCACAGCGTGACCAGCCAGGCCGAGCTCGTCGAGCTCCTCGAGGCCGCAGGTGTGACGGCCACCCAGGCGACCGTCTCGCGCGATCTCGAGGAGCTGGGCGCCATCAAGGTGCGTGGCCCGGGCGGCGAAGGCGTCTACGCCATCCCCGATCTCCCGTTCGAGCAGCGCGCCCCCGACGACCACCTTCGCCGGGTGTTCGGCGACTGGGTCGTCGAGGTCACCGCGTCGGCGAACCTCGTCGTGCTGCGGACGCCCCCGGGCTGCGCGCACGTGGTGGGTTCCGCCCTCGACCGCGCCGGGCTGGTCGACGTGGTCGGTACGGTCGCAGGTGACGACACCCTCATCGTGGTGGTCGCCGAGGAGCGCGGTGGCCGGGCGGTCGCAGAAGACCTCCGAGCCCTCGCGGGTCTCTGAGCACCGAACAGTTCGATACAACCATCCCCCTGAGTACAGAAGGAAGCAGAACCGTGGCGAAGCGAGTGGTGCTGGCCTACAGCGGTGGTCTCGACACGTCGGTGGCCGTGCGCTGGATGATCGAGAACTACGGCGTCGAGGTGGTCGCGCTGGCGGTCGACGTCGGCCAGGCCGCCGACGACTGGGACGTCGTGCGTGAGCGGGCGCGTGCCGCCGGTGCGATCGAAGCCGAGGTCGTCGACGCCCGCGACGAGTTCGCGGAGGAGTTCGTGGCCCCGGCGCTCGCGGCGAACGCGCTCTACGAGGGCAAGTACCCGCTGGTGTCCGCGCTCTCGCGGCCCGTCATCGTGAAGCACCTCGTCGAGGGAGCCCGCCGCTACGGCGCCGACGCCGTGGCGCACGGCTGCACCGGCAAGGGCAACGACCAGGTGCGCTTCGAGGTCGGGGTGCGGTCGCTCGCGCCCGACCTGGAGGTGTTGGCGCCGGTGCGCGGGTGGGGCATGACCCGAGAAGACTCGATCCTGTACGCCTACCGCAACGAGATCCCGATCCAGGCGACCAAGGAGAAGGTGTACTCGATCGACGACAACCTCTGGGGTCGTGCGATCGAATGCGGCGAGATGGAAGACCCGTGGGCGGTGCCGCCGCAGGGGGTGTGGCTCCTCACGAAGCAGACCGCATCCGAACCCCGCGACGTCGTGATCGGCTTCGAGGCCGGCCGGCCCGTGTCGGTCGACGGCGATCGCCTCGGCATGCGTGAGGTCATCGCCCGCCTCAACGACGTCGTCGGCTCGTACGGCTGGGGGCGCATCGACATGGTCGAGAACCGCCGTGTCGGCATCAAGAGCCGCGAGACCTACGAGTGCCCGGCGAGCCTGGCGCTGATCCTGGCCCACAAGGACCTGGAGTCGATCTGTCTCGAGCGCGACCTCGACCGCGAGAAGGCTCGGATCGAACCCCGCTATGCCGAGCTCATCTACGACGGCCTGTGGTTCTCGCCTCTGAAGGACGCCTTCGACTCGTTCGTGGCGTCGAGCCAGCGCTGGGTGACCGGCGAGGTGCGCCTGCACCTGGAGCCGGG
>CAZUMJ010000041.1:0-25934 GCA_964621605.1 uncultured Iamiaceae bacterium
TGAGCGACAGGTAGCGCCGCATGTCGAGGATCTTGTCGAGGATCTCGATGTTGACCGGGCAGATCTCGTCACATGCCCGGCACGAGGTGCACGACCACAGCTCTTCGGGGGTGATGCGCTCGAAGAGCGAGTCGGCGCTCACGGTGATGTCGGGCACGACACCCAGCGGCGGCGGTACCACCGGCGAGCCGGTGGCGGCCATGACCTCGCCGGTCTTGAGGACGATCTCGCGTGGGTCGAGCGGCTTGCCGGTGCCATGAGCCGGGCAGACGGAGGTGCAGCGGCCGCACATCGTGCAGGCGTCGGTGTCGAGCAGCTGCTTCCAGGTGAAGTCTTCGACGGTGGAGGCGCCGAAGCTCTCGAGCTCGGTCTCCATGAGGTTCGGCATCGGGCGCATCGCGCCCTTCGGGCGCTCCTTGTTGCGGAGGTACATGTTCAACGGCGAGGTGAACATGTGGCGCAGCATCGTGGTCGGGAGGATCGCAAGGAAGAGCACGAACGTGAAGACGTGGACGACCCACATGGCCTGGTGCCACCCGGCGACGTTGTCGACGTTCTTGACGAGCCCGGCGATCGGGTATCCGACGACCGACCACTTCTCGAATGCGGGGCGGCCCATCGCCGCGATGCGGAAGCCTTCCGCAAGGAAGCCGCTCACGCCGATCGAGAGAAGGGTGCCGAGGATCAGTGCGTGTTCGGGCTTGGTCTTGATGCGGATGCGGTAGGGCTTCTGCACGTAGCGGCGCATGATCGCCCAGAGCACGCCGACGATGAAGACCACGCCGGCGACGTCACCGACGAACGAGTAGCCCTCGTAGACCCCGCCGTGGAGGAACTTGGCGGCCTTCGGGAGCTGATGGTTGATCTCGAGCGTGGTCGTGACGCCGAGGAGCACGAGGAAGCTGAAGTAGATCAGCGAGTGCATGACGCCCGCGGCGGGGTCGCGCAGCAGCGTCTGCATGTATGCGCCGGCGCGGAAGTCCTTCAGGCGCTGGGCGACGTTGCCCTTGGTGGTGCGCCGGTTGTCGGGGGCGCCGCGCTCCCAGTTGCGGACCCGCTGTGAGAACAGCACGGCCCCGTAGACGAGGAGTACCGGGATCACCATGTAGAAGGTGAGCTTGAAGGCGCTCGGGACGCCACCGAAGACCGGCCGTTGGATCGCGGACTCGTCGTGCCACTTCGTGAACAGCGGGATGATGCCCGACGCGAGGGTGAACACCCCGAGGAACAACCCGAGACCGATGACGACGTGATGCGGCTTGACCCGCTTGGGAGAGGGTTCCATAGCGCCTCTGACGCTACTCAACGCCCTGCGACGAGGCCGAAACCGTCGTGGCGTGAAGCCGAGCGGGCCAGCGTCGGCAGCCGGTCGGAGCGGAGCACGGTTGCGTATTGGCGGGCGGAGGCAACCGCACCCGGGGTATCAGCCGTAGGCGCGTGAGTCGAGCTCGCGCACCCGTGCAGCGAGCGCGGCCATGAGCTTGTGTGCCAGGGAGGGGACGTCGTCGACGACGCTGGTGAACCGACGCGCGGCGAGGACGAACACCCGCATCGGCGTGTCGGCCTGCACCGTTGCGGTGCGTGGACCGTGGTCGAGCAGGGCGAGCTCGCCGAACTGGTCGCCCGGGCCGAGCATCGCGATGCGGCGACCGTTGCGCTTCACGACAGCGGTGCCTTCCAGGATGACAAACGCCTCGCGTCCGATGTCACCCTGGTCGACAAGCACCTTGCCGGCTTCGACGGTGACCTCGTCACCGGCACGGGCGATCTTCTGCAGTTCGCGCTTGGAGCACGACGAGAAGAGGGGCAGCGTGGCCAGGTGCTCGAGGTAGGCGCTCTGTGCGGTCATGGCGTGCAGCATACGAGGCCCGCACGCGCCGTGTCGGGCGGACGCGCCTCGCGAACGCAACCGTTCGTTGTTGCCCAATGCACCGTGGACGATCGGTTGGCGTTCGGTCAGAATTGCGTAAAACTCCTGCTCGGCTGCTTCTCAGCGCCGGAGGGCAGTCGTATGGTCGACGACGATGCAGCCAGAGATCGCCCTCGTCCGTTTCCCTTCTGAAAGCGTGCGCCTCGAGCACCTCCGCAGCACAGGCGCTGCACGGCTTGTGCTCGTCGAGGGAGACGCCTCGCCGCCCGTCTCGAACGACCTCACCGAGGACTGGATTCGCGTCCCCGCGCACGAGGCCGACCTGCTCGCCCGCACCGATGGGCTGCGACGCCGACTCGAGGTCGACGACGAGCCGCCTTTCCTTGACGCAGACGGCCTGGTCCATCACGGCCGACGTTGGGTGTCGATCCCGCCGATGGAGGTGCGGCTCCTCGAAGCGCTCCTCGAGAACTTGGGGTCTGTCGTTGCACGCGAGGAGCTCTCGTCTCGGACGTGGCCTGAAGGCCCCAAGGGCCGCAATGCGCTTGACGTCCACATGTTGCGCTTGCGGCGCCGTCTCGAGACCGTGGGCCTCGCCATCCGCACCGTCCGTTCCCGCGGCTACCTCTTGGAGCGTTCGCCCGGTCTCGTTGCCGACGCGGCGAGCTGACCGCTCGCAGCGAGCCGCTGCGCGCTCACGCCCCGCGCGTCGCCTGATCGGCGACGGCCTGTGCCGCCGCCGCCACGGCGTCGGCATCGCCTAGCGCACGAGCCAAGACCGGCTTCGTGTGCTTCGGCCGGAAGCTCTCGTCGAGTTCGTAGACGAGCGGGACACCTGTCGGGATCTCGACCTCGGTGATCTCGCCGTCGGCAATGCCATCCAAGTGCTTCACCAGAGCTCGGATGCTGTTGCCGTGCGCGACCACGAGCGTTGTGCGGCCCAGCGCCAGGTCGGGGATGAGCGCGTCGTACCAGTAGGGCAGCATGCGCGCGACGACGTCCGCGAGGCACTCAGCGGCTGGCACGACCTCGGGGGCAAGGCCGGCGTAGCGCGCATCGGTGTTCGGGTTCGAGGGGTTGTCAGGCGACACCGGTGGCGGTGGGACGTCGTAGCTGCGTCGCCAGACCTTCACCTGGTCGGCGCCGTGCTCGGCACTGGTCTGGGCCTTGTCCTTGCCGGTCAGGTCGCCGTAGTGGCGCTCGTTGAGTCTCCAATGGCGGTGGACGGGCAGCCACGACCGTCCCATCTCGGCGAGCGCGAGCTCCGCAGTGCGGATCGCTCGTGTCAACACCGAGGTGTGCACCACGTCTGGGAGCACGCCAGCGTCACGGAGGAGCACCCCCGCCTGCGTCGCTTCAGCCTCGCCTTGGGGTGACAGCGTCGTGTCGTACCAACCGGTGAAGAGGTTCTCGGCGTTCCACAGGCTCTGGCCGTGGCGAAGTAGCACCAGCGTCGAGGTCATCGCTGCACCCTACTGGGGGTCGACCATCCCGCTGGTTGGCTCGTGGCTGGTTGCGGGGCGCTGGTCGTGTCCACCGGCGGTCGACGGCGTGGTGTGAGACGTGCGCGTCAGGGGGCTCCGCTGTCGACGACCGGTGCGCTGGAGCCCCCGTCGTCGAGTGCACGCTCGATCGGCGCGATGTAGACGTACACGTGCCGCTCGAGGTCCTCGCGGGTGAGCTTGCCCCAGCGGCGCAAGACCTCGGGGTCGATCCCTGTCGTGTCGAGCACGAGGTGGTCAGGGTCTGCATCGAACTGTGTGGCGGCGACCTGGCGGAAGTCGTCGAGGGTCACGAGGTCGCCGGGTGAGGCCACCTGCGCACGGAGTTGTGTGAGTCGGTACTCGACGCCTCCGGCCATGGCGTCGTTTCGGGCGTGGAACGCCTTCGAAGACTTGGGGGTGCCGATCTTCTCGAGCCAAGCCCGAACCAGCCCCTCCAGGCGATGCATGTCGGCCGTCTCCGCGTCGGTCAGCACAGGGGCGTCAGCGATGCGCGTATAGCCCTCAGGGGTGATCGGGCTGGTCGACACGACGAGCGCGGTGCGCGCGTTTGGCGGCGACTCGATGAAAGCCCGGTTGAAGCCGTACTGCCGTGCGTTCTCGATATCGCGGAGACGAATCGGGATGTTGGCCTGCTGCAGGCTCAGCAAGACGTTGGCCATCATCGCCCAGGCTCCGCTGCGACCCGAGTACCGCACGAGCACCGGACCCTTGCCGCGCAATGCCGGCACGATCTGCGCGTCCATCGACCGCGCGACGGGGATCGACCACGCGCTCGTGCCGGCGCCCAGGTCCGCGCGCGGCAGGGTGAGGATGCTGAGCACCGTCACCAGGAGGGCCGCGCCGACGGCGGTCGCGCGTCCCTTCCACCAACGCCGCAGCGTGGGCCAGTTCGCCACGAGCGCGAGGCCGAGCACCATCCACACGAAGGCTGCGAGCGTCCACAGCGAATGCAGGTAGTTGCCGCGCAGCCCATAGGCGCCGGGCGACTTCTTCACCGTCCAGAAGCCCACGGCGATTCCCACCAGGCCCATCGCGACCGCGGAACCGATCGTGCGATCGTGGCGCCGGCGCGCGACGGCTGCTGCGATGACGTAGAGCCCGAGCAGCACGACCATGCCGAGCAGGCCGACCACGAACGGGCGTCCGTCGCCGTCGGGCAGGAAGCGCGGGTGGGCGAAGCTGTCCCGCAGCCACATGGGCGGGACGGCGATCGTGGCCGACAGCGCGCTCGCCGCGCCCAGCCAGGTCGCGGAGAACGGCGGCTTGGCACTGCTGGCCTGGAGCAGGCTGGTGAGGTTCCCGGGCTGTTTCGACGCGAACTGTTGGAGCAGCGGGGGGATCCACACGACGATCGTGATCGCCGCGCTCCAACCGAACTGCCGACGTAGCTGCCGTACGCGGGACTTCCACGCGTTGGGGTTCTCGCTGCGCTCGGAGCGCAGGCGGACCGCGAGGAGGATGAGGCCGCTCACGGTGATGAACGGTGCGATCAGCACGAAGGTCAGATGGTCGAGGAGGAGGTAGTTGGCGACGAACGCGAGGAGCGGAAGGACCTTGACGTCGCCGTCGGCGACGCTCCACGCCGCGACCAGCAAGAGCAGGAACGGAAGGACGCCCATCTGCATCGGCGTGATGTCGACCAGCACCTCGCTCCCGAGGCTCCACACGAGGGATGCGACGAAGGCACAGCCGACGAGCGCAGAGACATAGCCGACCCGGCGGCGGATCAGCCACAGGGTGGTCAGCACGACCGCGGTGTTGATGGCGGCCATGCCGAGCAGCACGCCCCAGCTGTTGCCGAGAAGCTTCACCGGGATCGCCAGCACGTAGAGCTGGAGCGCGCCGATGAAGTTGACCTGATGTCCGGACCAGTGCGACGCGGAGGACCACATGCCCATGAGCGGTGGATGGCGGGTGAAGACGTCGTTCACCCGGAAGGTCGTGGTCGCGGCATCCCACGTCGGCATCCAGTTGTCGAGCCCGTTGCGGACAGCCGCGACCGTGATGGGAAGGACCGTCAGCAGTGCGGCGAGGCGAAACAGGATCCGCACGATGCGATCGTTCACGTCGTCGACACCGCGGGTCGTCGAGCGCTCGACGGCTGCGTCCGATACCGGGGCGGTGTCGATCATGGTCGGTAGGCCTGGATGGGGGCGAGGTACACGTTGATGGTCTGCCGTTCGATGCGGTAGCGGTCTTGTGCCCAGCGTTGCAGAAGTCCGGGGTCGATCCCGGTTGTGTCGATCCACGGTGCGTTCGGCTCGAGGTACGGGGAGCCGGCCGCCACGCTGACAAAGCGGAGATCGTCGCTCACGGGCCGACCTGTGCGGGTCGCGGTGGCCTGCATCTCGTCAAGGGTCTGTTGCAGCTGCTTGGCAAAGGTCGGGTAGCGGTGTGCGAACGTGGGGTCAACTCGCAACGGTCGACCTTGTGCGAGCCACTCGTGCACCGTGCGGTCGGCTCGGGAGCGCTCCTGTTCGCTCAGCAGCATCGTGGGTCGGGTGGTGGCGAGCAGCTTGCTCCCAGGCAGCGTCGACGGACCGCTCGTCACGTAGAGCACCTGTGTGGCGTTGGGCGGATCAGCTCGATACGCACGACGTTCGCCGTACTGGTAGCGGTCCGTGTCGCCTGCAAGGCGGAGCGGGACGCCGGCGTCCTGAAGGCCGAGGAGGAGGCCGGAGCGCACCATCCCGGCCTCGAGTGTCAGTGAAGAAAGCACCAGAACGGGTCCCTTGCCCCGAACTGCCGGCACGGTCTGGGCGAGGACCGCTTTCACCTCTCGGTCGGCGTGCGGCCAGTCGTTTGTGAGTTGTGTCGACCGGGGTATGGCCAGCGCGCACCACACCGCCGCGGCTGCGAGCGCGACACCCTGGAGGTGTCGGGCATGGGCTCGGAGGGGGACGGTTGCGAGCAGGCGCACACCCGCGAACGCGAGCATCATCCACACGAACACCGAGGCGGGCCAGAGGCAGTGCAGGTAGCTCGGCATCAACCCGAGCGGGTTCGTCGACTTCTTGGTGGTGACCAGCACCGCGAGGACCGACGTTGCTCCGAGGACGAGTCCGCTCACGATCGTGTGCTGCTTGCGTCGCCACGCGACCCACGCCGCGACCAGGTATGCCGCGGCGAGCGCGACGCTGCAGCCGATGACCAGCACCGCGGGGCGGCCGGTGCCGTCGACGTTGAACGCCGGGGAGCGAAACGTCGGTCGGAACCACCACGGAGGGCTGGCGATGGTGGCACCCACGGCGCTGGTGCTTCGCGACCACGACTGCACCACCGGGGGCGTTGCCTTGCTCGCCTCGTAGAGGTTCGTCAGGTTGTGCGGGGCGGAGGTCGCGAACTGCTCGATGAGCGGCGGCGTCCATGCCAGCAACGTGAGCGCGAGGGACGCGCCCAGGGCTCGCCAGAGGCGACGACGGTGCACGGCCCACGCGCCGCCATCGGAGCGGCGGAGGCTCCGCAGCCGTGCTGCGAGCAGCACGAGTGCGGGCGCGACGGTGATGGGGACGAGCGCGACGAGCGTCAGGTGATCGAGGAAGAGGTAGTTCGCGACGAAGGCGAGGACGGGGAGCGCCGCGAGGTCGGCGTCGGCGACCGCCCACGCAGCGACGAAGAGGAGGATCGTCGGAACCACGACCATCTGCATCGGCGTGATGTCGATGAGGACCTCGCTCCCAAGCGTCCAGGTGAACGACGCGAGGAACGCGCACCCGAGCGTCGCGAGGCGGTACCCGACCCGTCGTCGGATCAGCCAGCAGGCCGTGACGAGTGCCGCGACGTTGAGTGTCGCCATGCCCACCAGCACGCCCCAGCTGTCACCCAGCACCCGGACGGGAACGGCCAACAGGTAGAGCTGGAGGGCACCAGGGAAGTTGATCGGTCGCCCCGCCCAGTCCGACGCCGACGACCACATGCCGACGAGCGGGATGTTGCGGGTGAACACGTCGTTCACCCGCACTGCGGTTGTGGCAGCGTCACCGACCGGGTACCACCCGGCGAGTCCGTTGCGCAGAGCGGCGACGACGACGGGGAGCACGGTGAGCACCACTGCCGCTCGGAACATGCGCCGAGATCGTGCGTCGACACGGCGAGGAACCGTGGGCTGTGCTCGCGCCGGTGGGGCGGCGACTGGCGCCGCGTCGAGCGGCGCGGCGCTGGGCATCACCGCACGCTAGTGCCCTCCACCGCGTGCTCGACGGTGTCCAGGTCTGCCGGCCAGGAGGTTCGTCGACCGCTCCCGGCGGCGACGTGGGTCGGCCCACCGGCTGCCGATGAGACGGGTGCCGCGGAGGCGAGGCTGCTCACCGGGAGGATTGGCCGTGTCGTGACGGAAGCGGATTGCGCAGGTCGAGCCGAGCGCGGGTGGGTGGGAGCCCGGCTTGCCCTCTGCTGTCGGTGCGGACCGCGAGGACCTGATGGATCGCGAGGCGGTGCTGCTCGAAGCCGAGCGCGCTTCCCGCCATGTAGAGGCGCCAGATGCGTGACCGGGCAGGACCGACGAGGCGTTGTGCGTGGTCCCAGCCGCCCTCGAGATTGCTGACCCATGCTCGCAGGGTGCGGGCGTAGTGCTCGCGCAGCGATTCCACGTCGCGCACCTCGAGGTGCAGGTTCTGCATGGCGCTCACCACGCGCCCCACTTCGAGGAGCTCGGCATCGGGGAAGACGTAGCGGTCCATGAAGGAGCGGCGGGCGATGCGTGCCTTCTTGGCCTGGAGCGGTCGGGAGATCGCGTGGTTGAGGAGGTGCCCCTGTGGGCGCAGCAGTTCGTAGAGGTCGTGCAGGTAGGTGCGCATCCGCGCCTCACCGACGTGCTCGAACATGCCGATGCTCGAGATCGCGTCGTACGGCCCGTCATGGACGGCTCGGTAGTCCTGCACACGGATCTCGACCTGGCTTTCGAGCCCGGCGGCGGCAACGCGTGCACGCGCCAACTGCGCCTGTTGTGCCGAGAGGGTTATGCCGACCGCATTGACGCCGTGGTGGGTGGCGGCGTGGAGCGCCATGCCTCCCCATCCGCATCCGACGTCGAGCAGGCGCTGCCCGGGTTGCAGGTCAAGCTTGCGGCAGATCAGCTCGTACTTGGCTGTTTGTGCCTGCGCAAGGTCGGTGATGCCGTCGGCCCAGTACGCACACGAGTACGTCATCGACGGACCGAGTATGAGACGGTAGAACTCGTTGCCCACGTCGTAGTGGTGGGAGATGGCGTCGGCATCGCGGGCGAGGCCGTGACGCCCGCCGTGCACGCGAGCTTCCTCGTGCGGCCGACGGGGCGGTGGCCCGAGCGCACCGACCTCGTGTGCGGCTCGCAGCAGCACCGGGAGGTCGCGAAGCCGTGGCGACAGCGCGAGCTCACCGTGCCGAGCGGTGAGCACGTCGCGCAGTTCCAGCAGGGCGAACGCACTGCCCTTCACCTCTAGGTCACCTGCGACGTACGCCCTTGCGAGCCCGAGTTCGCCAGGCGCCCAAAGCATGTGGCGCAGTGCGTGGGGGGAGTGCACGACGATGGTGGGACCTTGCCTCGGTCCCACCTCGGAGCCGTCCCAGGCAACCAGGTGGATGGGGATGCTGCCGTGGAAGAGCCGACGGACCAGGGGTAGGACTGCTGCCGCGGCGCTGCCGCGGGGTGGATCGGGGAGGACCTCGATCGTGGGTTCGACGGACACGGTTAGCTCCTTCCTGGGAAGGTGGCGCACAGGTACCGACGGGTCGTGGTGGACGGCTCGTTGTTGCAACCAGGGTAGCCAGGCAGAAACGGGTTGCGCGAGGCAAGGAGCAGCCGTCCTCCGTGAGTGAGTTGATAACAGTCGACTCAACTTTTATACTGGCACCCGTTCGCACGATTTCAGCACCCCCTGGAGGGACCCCATGCCCAAGGCTGTCGGCATCGACCTCGGTACCACCAACTCGGTTGTCAGCGTCCTCGAGGCGGGCGACCCCGTCGTGATCCCCAATGCGGAGGGGTCACGCACGACGCCCTCCGTCGTGGCGTTCTCGAAGTCAGGCGAGGTCCTCGTTGGCGAGGTCGCGAAGCGCCAGGCGATCACCAACCCCGACCGGACGATCCGTTCGGTGAAGCGCCACATGGGCACCTCGTGGACCGTCGACATCGACGGCAAGGCCTACACCCCGCAAGAGATCTCGGCTCGTACGCTCATGAAGCTGAAGACCGATGCCGAGGCCTACCTGGGTGACTCGGTCACGCAGGCCGTGATCACCGTCCCCGCCTACTTCGACGACGCGCAGCGCACCGCGACCAAGGAGGCCGGCCAGATCGCCGGGCTTGAGGTGCTTCGCATCATCAACGAGCCCACGGCAGCCGCACTGGCGTACGGGCTCGAGCGTGAGGGCGAAGACCAGACCATTCTGGTGTTCGACCTCGGCGGTGGCACGTTCGACGTGTCCGTGCTCGAGATCGGCGATGGCGTCTTCGAGGTGAAGTCGACCCACGGCGACACCAGCCTGGGTGGTGACGACTGGGACCAGAAGGTCATCGACTGGCTCGTGACGCAGTTCCGCAACGACCACGGCGTCGACCTCTCGGCCGACAACATGGCGAAGCAGCGCCTCAAGGAAGCGGCAGAGAAGGCGAAGATCGAGCTGTCACAGGTGCAGCAGACCCAGATCAACCTGCCGTTCATCACGGCGACCGACCAAGGTCCCCTTCACCTCGACATGCAGCTCACGCGCGCCAAGTTCCAAGAGCTCACCGCCGACCTCCTCGACCGCTGCAAGACCCCGTTCGAGCAGGCGATCACCGATGCGGGCCTGCAGAAGGGCGACATCCAGCACGTCGTGCTCGTGGGCGGGTCCACGCGGATGCCCGCCGTCGTCGACCTGGTGCGCGACCTCACCGGGCGCGACCCGCACAAGGGCGTCAACCCCGACGAGGTGGTCGCTATCGGTGCGGCCGTGCAGGCCGGTGTCCTCAAGGGCGAGGTGAAAGACGTCCTGCTGCTCGATGTGACGCCGCTCTCACTCGGCATCGAGACAAAGGGCGGGGTGATGACCAAGCTCATCGAGCGCAACACCACCATCCCGACCAAGCGCACTGAGGTGTTCACCACTGCCGACGACATGCAGCCTTCCGTCGAGATCCACGTGTTGCAGGGCGAGCGCGAGATGGCGCAGTTCAACAAGACGCTCGGCAAGTTCCAGCTGGTCGACCTGCCGCCCGCCCCGCGGGGCGTGCCACAGATCGAGGTCACGTTCGACATCGACGCAAACGGCATCGTCCACGTCTCTGCGAAGGATCGGGCGACCAGCAAGGAGCAGTCGATGACCATCACCGGCCAGTCGTCGCTCGCGAAGGACGACATCGAGCGCATGGTGCGCGACGCCGAGGCGCACGCCCAAGAAGACCGACGCCGCAAGGACGAGGCCGAGGTGCGCAACCAGGCTGACACGCTCGTCTACCAGACCGACAAGCTGCTCAATGAACAAGGGGCGAAGCTGCCCGGAGACGAGCTCTCGACGGTCCAGGCCGCTCTGGCCGACCTTCGTAGCGCCCTGGAGGGTGACAACGTCGAGCAGATCCGCATCGGCACAGAGCGCTTGATGAACGCCAGCCAGACGCTCAGCCAGAAGCTCTATGAGCAGGCGGCTGCGCAGAACCAGTCTGCAGCCGGTGGCGCGGGTGCAGACAGTGCCCCGAACGACGAAGACGTCGTCGATGCCGAGATCGTCGACGGGGACGGCGCGTAGCCATGGCCGACGACACCGACGAGCCGGTGGTCGACGCCCCCGTGGTCGACGAGATGTCGGGTAGTCCCGATCCCGCTGACGACGAGGCGGGTGCAGCCGCGAGCGGTGCCGACGACGAGACGCCGATGGATGGAGCCGCCGATAGTGCCGCCGATGCACCCGAAGCACCCGAGGCGGTGGCGGCGCAACGCGACGAGTACCTCGACGCGCTGCGCCGCACGCAGGCCGACTTCGAGAACTTTCGCAAGCGATCGTTCAAGCAGCAGGCCGACGCCATCGACGCGGCAACCGGTCGGCTGGCCGAGGAGCTCCTCCCGGTGCTCGACGCGTGCGACGCGGCGGCGCTTCACGGGGTCGACGAGGTCGATGCAGTCGTCTCGGCGCTTGTCTCCGTGCTCGAACGCGCGGGGCTCGAACGCATGGAGCCGGCAGGGCAGGTGTTCGACCCGAACGCGCACGATGCCGTGCTGCACGAGCCCGCCGAGGACGCCGCCGACGAGCCCGTGGTCGTAGAGGTGTTGCGTGCGGGATACGTCTGGAAGGGCCGGGTGCTGCGCCCGGCGATGGTGAAGGTGAAGGGCTGAGCGCCGGCCCAGCGTCGGCAGGAAGGACCCATGGCTCCCCAGCGTGCGTGGTTCGAACGGGACTACTACCGGGACTTGGGCGTCGCCGAGGACGCGACCCCCAAGGAGATCACGCGCGCCTACCGGAAGCTCGCCCGCGAGAACCACCCCGACCAGCACCCGGGCGACGCTGCGGCCGAGGAGCGCTTCAAGATGATCTCTGCCGCGTACGACGTCGTCGGCGACCCGGAGAAGCGCAAGGAGTACGACGAGGTACGTCGCCTCGGGCCGATGGGTGGGTTCGGCGGTCCCGGGGGTTTCGGCGGTGCAGGCGGTCCGGGTGTGCACTTCACCACCGATGACCTCGGAGACCTCTTCGGCGGGCTCTTCACCCGAGGAACGGGTGCACGTGGCGCTCGTGCGAGTGCCCGCGGTCGTGGTGCCGACCTCGAGACCGACCTGTACCTCTCCTTCGAGGACGCGGTACGTGGGCTCACCACGTCCGTGCATCTCACCTCGGGCGCGGTGTGCTCGACCTGTAGCGGCAGCGGGGCACGCCCGGGGACCAGCCCGCGCACCTGCGACCGCTGTGGGGGGCGCGGCACGACGGCAGACGACCAAGGCCTGTTCTCCTTTAGTCAGCCGTGCCCGGCCTGTGCTGGGCGCGGCACCGTCGTCGACGACCCGTGCCCGACCTGTCACGGGTCGGGCACCGAACGTCGCGAACGTGAGCTCAAGGCGCGCATCCCCGCCGGCATCGAGACGGGAGCACGCATCCGTCTCAAGGGCAAGGGTGAGCCGGGTCGCAACGGCGGACCCCCGGGCGACCTGTATCTCACTGTGCACGTCGCCCCGCACGCCCTGTTCCGCCAGGACGGGCGCAACCTGCGGCTCGGTGTGCCGGTGAGCTTTGCCGAGGCCGCCCTCGGCGCGGACATCACCGTCCCAACGCTCGACGGCTCCGCCGTCACGGTGCGCCTCGCACCGGGCACGCCAACGGGGCGCACGTTGCGCGTGCGAGGCCACGGCGTGCGCACGGCCGATGCGCTCGGCGATCTGCTCGTCACGATCGAGGTCGCCGTGCCGACCACACTCGACGATGCGCAGCGAGCCGCTGTCGAAGCATTGGCGGCCGCCACCACCGACAGCCCACGGCCCGCGCTTGATGCATACCTGCACGCGGACAGCCCGTCGTGAGCGGCTTCGCCCGTACCCGACGTCGGCAGAGGAGAGAGCAATGACGCCACGAAAGCCCACAGATGCGGTCTACGTGATCTCCGTCGCGGCAGAGCTCGCGGGAGTGCATCCGCAGACCTTGCGCATCTACGAGCGAAAGGGGTTGCTCGATCCAGCCCGCACCGGGGGCGGGAGTCGTCGCTACAGCGACGAAGACATCGGGCTGTTGCTGCGCATCCAGGAGCTCACCACCGATGGCCTGAACCTCGCTGGCGTGGCCCGCGTGCTCGAGCTCGAGGCCGAGGTGGCGCGCCTGCGCGCCGAGCTGGCTCGCACACAAGAGGCCGCTCGTGAAGCCATCGAGGCCGCGCACCGCCAGTACCGGCGCGATCTCGTTCCGCTGCAGCAGAGCGTGACCCTCTACCAAGGACGCGCACGCCGCTGAGGTGGCTCCGGCACCTCGGTAAGCTCCCGGTTCGTGGCGGCCCGGCTTGCGTTGTTCTCCTTCGTGTTCCCCGCATGGAACGAGGAGGAGATGCTTCCCCAAACGGTCGCGGCGGCTACGGAAGCCGGGGCCGCGCTCGTCGATGCTGACGAGGCCGGTAGCTACGAGATCGTGCTCGTCGACGACGGGTCCTCCGACGGGACACCAGCGCTGGCAGACCGGCTCGCCGACGCCGATCCGCACGTACGAGTGGTGCACCACACCCACAACAGGGGCCTCGGTGCAAGCGTCCGATCGGGCTTCGACGCCGCACGCGGCGATGTGATCCTCTACACCGACGCCGACCTTCCGTTCGACCTGCTGTTGCTGCACAAGGCCCTGCGCCTGCTGCGCATCTACGACGCCGACATCGTCAGCATGTATCGGTTCGACCGCACCGCCGAGGGCCCGAAGCGGTACCTCTTCTCGCACGTCTACAACTGGCTGGTTCGCTATTCGCTCGACCTGCGCCTACGCGACGTGAACTTCGCCGGGAAGCTGATCCGGCGCGAGGTGCTCGAGCACGTCGACCTGCGCAGCGAAGGCTCGTTCGTCGATGTCGAGCTCATGGCGCAGGCGGTGCGACGCGGATTCAACATCATCCAGTTCGGCGTCGACTACTTCCCGCGCACGCGCGGAACGTCGACCCTGGCAGCGCCAAAGGTGATTGCCGGCATCGTGGGTGACCTGTGGTCGGAGCGCTCCCGGTTGCGTCGTGTGCAGCCGCTTCCGGCAGGCCTGCGCCGCCGCTCTGCTGACTGAGCAGCGACGCGGGGGCCTACGCCGTACGGCTAGAGGGTGTCGCACTCGCCGGCCCGTGTCCGGGGCATCACCTGCCCCCAGTAGCGTTCGAACCTCGGAGCGTCACGCGTCCGGGGGACGCGGGAAGGAGCACGTGATGTCGTCTGATGATCTCGCTCGACTGACCAAGCAGGCTGTGTCGACGGTGCCGTCGAAGTTCATGCTCGACGGACCGACCTATGCGCGTGGAGCAGAGTTGGGGTTCGCCGGAGCCGACTTCTACGTCGCCGGACGAGGCGGCGTTCTGGGTGACGTCGATGCCGACATCGTCACGGCTGCCTTCGCCTACTTCTCCCCCGACCTCGTGCGCGAGGCATGGGAACGCTCGGCGTCGGTGATGAGCCGCCGGGATGCGGCCGAGGCGTTTGCGGCGTGCGGCCACGAGTGGGCGCGTACGCACCTGGCTTCCGTCGACTCGGCACTGCTGTTGCGGGTTGCCGCGCTGGGCGGGAAGGTCGTCGCGGCTGCAAGTCCGGCGGCCGCCCCCGTCTTCGCCGGGTGGCGACACCTGGCAGTGCCCGATGATGCACCGGCGGCGGCGCTTCACGTGCTCAACGCCCTGCGTGAGCTTCGAGCGGCATATCACCTGGGTGCGGTGCTCGGCGCGGGGCTGACTGCACTGGAGGCGTTCGCGGTCAGCTCGCCGGGGATGGCCCCGCTGTTCGGATGGGCGGAGCTTCCCGCCGTCGATCACCTCGCTTCAGCGTGGAGTGAGGCGGAGGCGGCCACCGATCGCGCGGTCGGCCGCGTGCTGGGGGTTCTGGATGCCGGTGAGGCAGACGCGTTCGTTGCCGCCTGTGCGGTTGTCGCGGAGTCCTGCTGAAGCTATTCGTAGAAAACCTATCAATAGAACTAGCAACTTTTTGGTCGAGGGCGTAGCCTTTCGGCATGGCACTTGACCCGAACCGGTGGACCCTCAAGACGCAAGAGGCGTTCAGCGCTGCCGTCGAGGCGGCACGCGCCCAGGCAAACCCGGAGGTGACACCGGCGCACCTGCTGGTCGGTCTGCTCGGGCAAGCCGAGGGTGTGGTGTTGCCGCTTCTCGAGGCCGTCGGTCGACCGCCGCTGCAGGTGCGCAACGCGGCAGAGGAAGCGGTCGCCAAGCTTCCCCGTGCGCATGGCGGGTCCGAGGCGCGGATCGGGCGTGAGCTCCAAGCGGTGCTCGACGCGGCCGACGTCGCCCGTGCCGAGCTCCAAGACGAGTACCTCTCCACCGAGCACCTCCTCTTGGGGTTGGCTGCCGCCGGTGCCGCGCGAAGCGCCCCAGAGCTGCTCGGTGTCGACCGGGAGCGTCTGGTCGCCGCCCTTGCGCAGGTGCGTGGCAACCACCGCGTCACCTCGCAGAATCCGGAAGAGACCTTCCAGGCGCTTGAGCGCTACGGCCGTGACCTCACCGACGCTGCTCGTCAGGGCAAGCTCGATCCGGTCATCGGTCGTGACGAAGAGATCCGCCGCACGATCCAGGTGCTGAGTCGCCGCACGAAGAACAACCCCGTGCTCATCGGCGAGCCCGGCGTCGGCAAGACGGCCATCGTCGAGGGGCTGGCCCGGCGCATCGTCGAGGGCGATGTCCCGGAGAGCCTCAAGAAAAAGCGTGTCATCTCCCTCGATCTCGGCGGCCTGGTCGCGGGGGCGAAGTATCGAGGCGAGTTCGAGGAGCGGCTCAAGGCGGTCCTCGCCGAGATCACCGCCGCGGAGGGTGAGGTCATCACCTTCATCGATGAGCTCCACACGATCGTCGGCGCCGGCAAGGCCGACGGCGCCATGGATGCCGGGCAGATGATCAAGCCGATGCTGGCGCGCGGCGAGCTGCGCCTCATCGGTGCGACGACGCTCGACGAGTACCGCAAGTTCATCGAGTCCGACGCGGCGCTCGAGCGTCGGTTCCAGCAGGTGTTCGTGGGGCAGCCCTCTGTCGAAGACACGATCGCGATCCTGCGCGGCCTCGCCGAGCGCTATGAGGTGCACCACGGCGTCCGCATCCAAGACGCCGCACTCGTCGCCGCAGCGGTGCTGTCAGATCGGTACATCACGGGGCGCTTCCTGCCCGACAAGGCGATCGACTTGGTCGACGAGGCGGCAGCGAAGCTCCGCATCGAGATCGACTCGGTGCCGACCGAGATCGATGTGGTCGAGCGCCGAGTGCGTCAGCTCGAGATCGAGCGCCTTGCACTGGCGAAGGAGAGCGACGCCGCATCGGGAGAGCGCCTCGACGCGCTCGACAAGGAGCTGGCGGAGCTCAACGAGAAGGCCACGGCCATGCGAGCCCACTGGCAGAACGAGACTGAGGCCATCACGGCCATCCGCGACTTGAAGGGCCGCCTCGAGGCACTGCGCGGTGAGGTCGAACGTGCGGCCGACCTCGAGCGTGCCGCGGAGATCCGCTACGGGCAGATCCCCGAGTTGGAGCACGCGGTCGACGAGGCCACCGCGCGGCTGGCGGCACTCCAGGTCGATCAGCGGATGCTCAAAGAAGAGGTCGACGAGGAAGACGTCGCCGAAGTCGTCAGCAAATGGACCGGTGTGCCCCTCTCGCGCCTGATGGAAGGTGAGGTCGCAAAGCTCGTTCGCATGGAGGAGGTCCTCCACGAGCGCGTGATCGGGCAAGAAGACGCCGTTCGTGCCGTCGCGAACGCGATTCGCCGCAGCCGAGCCGGCATCGCCGACCCCAACCGCCCGATCGGCAGCTTCCTCTTCCTCGGGCCGACCGGTGTGGGCAAGACGGAGCTCGCCCGCACCTTGGCCGACTTCCTCTTCGACGACGAGCGGGCAATGGTCCGCATCGACATGAGCGAGTACATGGAGAAGCACGCGGTCAGTCGACTGGTGGGTGCGCCCCCCGGGTATGTGGGCTACGACCAGGGCGGTCAGCTCACCGAGGCGGTCCGCCGACGCCCCTACGCGGTGATCCTGCTCGACGAGGTCGAAAAGGCTCACCCCGACGTGTTCAACGTGCTCCTGCAGTTGCTCGACGACGGGCGCCTGACCGATGGGCAGGGGCGCACGGTCGACTTCACCAACACCGTGCTCATCATGACGTCGAACCTGCCGGGCGATCCGCGTGACTTCTTCAAGCCGGAGTTCATCAATCGGGTCGACGACATCATCCGCTTCCGTGAGCTCAGCGAGGCCGACCTTGAACGCATCGTCGACATCCAGCTCGAAGGGCTGCGGCGACGACTCGCGGATCGACGCCTCACGCTGGTTGTGAGCCCCGAGGCCGAAGCGTTCCTCGCTCGCGAAGGGTTCGACCCGGCATTCGGTGCGCGTCCCCTGAAGCGGGTCATCCAACGTGAGGTGAGCGACAGGCTCGCGTTGGCGCTGCTCGACGGGCGCTACGTAGACGGCGACACGGTGACGGTCGACGTGTCCGCAGCGGACGGCGACGCCGGCGGCGAGATCGCGCTTCGTTGAACAGTCGCACCTTGCGGGCAGGTCCGGCCGTGGCCGCCCGAACCGGTGCGAGCGAGAACCGGGTAGGGCACTAGCCTCGTCGTGTTTGTGTTCCGGCTGATCACGAAGGAGTGGAGCCGTGCCAGCGACCGTCGTCGTCGGCACCCAGTGGGGCGATGAGGGCAAGGGGAAGGTCACCGACCTCATCGCCAAGGAGATGCAGGTGGTCGTTCGCTACCAAGGCGGCCACAATGCCGGCCACACCTTGGTCGTCGACGGCGAAACGTTCGCCCTCCAACTGGTGCCGAGTGGGATCCTCTACGACCACATCGTCCCCGTTCTCGCGAACGGGGTCGTCATCGACCCCCGCGTGTTGCTGGCCGAGGTCGACCAGCTCACAGCCAAGGGCGTCGACTGCTCACGGCTGGTCGTGAGCGGCAATGCGCATCTGATCCTTCCGTACCACCAAGAGCTCGACCGCCTCACCGAACGGCGACTCGGCAAGTCGAAGTTGGGCACCACCAAGCGCGGCATCGGGCCCGCGTATGCAGACAAGGCAGCCCGCGTCGGCATCCGTGTGCAAGACCTGCTCGACCCGAAGATCTTCCGGGCGAAGCTCGACGTGGTCCTGAAGGAGAAGAACGCCATCCTCGCGAAGGTGTTCAACCAGCTTCCGCTCGACGCAGATGAGATCGCTGCGGAGTATCTCGACGAGTGCGCGCCACGCCTGGCGCCTCACATCGGCGACACGGTGGGGCTCCTCCACGACGCGCTCGAGGCCGGCCAGCACGTGCTGTTCGAGGGTGCGCAAGCCACGTTCTTGGATCTCGATCACGGCACCTACCCGTTCGTGACGTCGTCAAACCCGGTCGCCGGAGGCGCATGTGTCGGATCGGGCGTCGGACCCCGCGACATCGGCCGCGTGATCGGGATCGCCAAGGCGTATGTGACCCGCGTCGGCACAGGGCCCTTCCCGACGGAGCTCCCCATCTCGGCCGAAGCGGTCGGCGGGCGCGACGCCACGGGCGCAGACCCGGCGGACCTCGCCGTGGGCGACCACATCGTTGAGGTCGGGCACGAGTACGGCACCAACAGCGGGCGTCGTCGCCGTCCGGGCTGGTTCGATGCGGTGATGTTGCGCCACGCGGTTCGGCTGAACTCCCTCACCGAAGTGGCGATCACCAAGCTCGACATCTTCGACACGCTCGACCGCCTCAAGGTCTGTGTCGCCTACGAGATCGATGGCGAGCGCGTCACCAAGTTGCCGTACCACCAGTCGCAGCTCCACAAGGCCGTGCCGGTCTATGAGGAGCTCCCCGGCTGGCAGTCCGACCTGTCGACGGTGCACGACGCAGCAGACCTGCCGACTGAGGCGGCCGACTACCTGGCGTTCCTCGAGGACCAGATCGGCGTGCCGGTGCGCGTGGTCGGGACCGGCCCCGGCCGCGACGAGTACGTCGTCCGGGAAGGCTGAACGTGCGGGTCTGCGTCGTCGGCTCCGGGGGGCGTGAGCACGCCTTGGCCGTGGTCTTGGCCCGCGACGCGGACGTCGTCGTGACGCCCGGCAACCCGGGAGTCGACACGGCGTGTGGCGGAGGAGCAGGCACCCCGACGGGGTCGATCACGGTGACCGACACGCCAGCGCTCGACGTCGACGCAGACCTCTATGTGATCGGGCCCGAGGCACCGTTGGTAGACGGGCTCGCAGACCGCCTCCGAGCCGCGGGCCGTCTCGTGTTTGGCCCGGGCGCCGACGGCGCACGCCTGGAGGGCTCAAAGGCCTTCATGAAGCAGGTCCTCGTCGACGCAGGGGTGCCCACGGCACGCCACGGATCCTTCGACGATGTCGCCGCGGCCGTCGCCTTCCTCGACGAGCTCCCAGGCCCGTGGGTCGTGAAGACGGATGGTCTTGCCGCCGGGAAGGGCGTGCTGGTCACCGCCGACCTGGAGGCCGCACGCGTGGACGTGCGCGACAAGCTCTCTGGTTCGGCGTTCGGCGATGCCGGCCGCCGCGTTGTGATCGAGGAGGGCCTGCAGGGTCCGGAGCTCTCGATCCTCGCGGTGTGCGACGGCACCCGGGCGGTGGCGCTGGCGCCTGCACAAGACTTCAAGCGCGCCCTCGACGGTGACCGGGGCCCCAATACCGGTGGCATGGGTGCGTACTCGCCCGTGCCGGTCGCGACTGACGCGATCGTCGATCAGGTCATGGCCGAAGGGGTGCTCCCCACCCTTGCGCTCCTGCGTGCACGCGGCATCGATTACCGCGGGGTGCTCTACGCCGGGCTGATGCTCACCGCCGACGGCCCAAAGATGCTCGAGTACAACGTGCGTTTTGGTGACCCGGAGACGCAGGTCGTGCTCCCGCGACTTCAGTCGAGCCTCACCGAGTTGTTGGCGTCCGCCGCGGCGGGCGACCTCGGGGAGCCTCCACGGTTCGTCAACGACGCGGCGGTCACGGTGGTCTGTGCCGCCGAGGGCTATCCCTCGGCCCCCCGCACCGGTGATGCCATCGACGGGCTCGACGCCGCGCGCGCGGTGCCGGGCGTGTCGGTGTTCTGCGCCGGAGTCGGCTCGGGTGCCGACGGTCGACTGGTCACCGCGGGAGGCCGGGTCTTGAACGTCACCGCGCTGGCACCGACGGTTGCCGAGGCGCGCCGTCGGGCGTACGAGGCGGTTGCGTGCATCTCCTGGCCGGGCATGCACGTCCGCAACGACATCGCCAGCTGACACGCGGTTCGGGCGCCCTCGACGCCGCGGGTTGAGGTACCGGTTCTCCTTCCGGTCATACTCGCTGCATGACCAAGGTTGCCGTCCTCATGGGTTCGCCCAACGATCGTTCCAAGATGCAGCCCGCCGCGGACACGTTGGCGGAGTTCGGCTTGGAGGCCGATGTGCGCGTGCTGTCCGCGCATCGCACGCCGCACGAGGTGGTTGATCTGGTGTCTGGAGCCCGCGACGCCGGCTACGTCGCGTTCATCTGCGGAGCGGGTATGGCGGCGCACCTCGCCGGCGTGGTGGCCGCGCACACGACGCTTCCGGTCGTCGGGGTGCCGCTGTCTGGGGGTGCGCTCAACGGTGTCGACGCGCTGTACGCGACCGTGCAGATGCCAAAGGGCATCCCGGTCGCGACGGTGGCGGTGGATGGGTCTATGAACGCGGCGCTCCTCGTGGTGCAGATGCTCGCGATCACCGACGAGGCATTGGCGCAGAAGCTCGACGCACATCGCGCGCAGCAGGCCGAGGCCGTACTCGCCGCTGGGTAGCACGACCGACTGACCCGAGACGCGCACCAGCCCACCGCTGAACGGGCAGATCAGGCGGCGGGCTGGTGGTGGTGGCCGTCGAGAGCAGGATCCGGCGGCCCCCGATGGGACGGGGAGGCGAGGGAAGGGGCTAGAAGAACGAGCCTCGGTCGTCGTCGTTCGACGGCCACGGCGCTGCGCCCGACCAGCCATCATCTGATGCCGGGGCAGACCAATCGTTGCGTGACGAGCCGTGCTCGTTCGGGCTGTCAGGCCACGCGGAGCTGCTGAAGCCACCGTCGTCGCCGAAGCCACTGCCGTCGCGCCCGAAGCTGGGCGAGGCGGGGGAGTCGAACCCGCCACCGAACGAACCGAAGTCGTCGCCGCCGTCGAATCCGCTCAGCGAGGTGAGGCTGGCGCTGCCGTCGTCGAGCGACGACGCCCACTCCCCAAGCGAGTTGGAACTCTCGGCACCGACGAGTGCGGGTTCTGGCTCATCGAGGTCGATCAGGTCGGGATCCGACAGGGGGCGACGCGTGACCTCGGGAGCGATCTCTGAAACCGGGGCCTCGTTCCCCGGAATCAGTCCCTCGGGGAAGTAGATCGGGATGTCGTCGAAGCTCGGCGTTGCGGCCACCTCGACCACCTGGCTCTTGCGACCGAAACGACGACGGTCCTTCTTGGCCCGTACCGGCGTCACGGCGGCGCCCCGGCGGACACCTGCCGCGGCGAGCGCGCACTGCACGCAGAAGGGGGGCTTCTTGGGGCCGAACGAGTAGACGAGGCACTCACCGCAGTAGCGGTGTCCGCACTCTCGACAGTTCTCGACCGCGGCCTCAAACGGATGCTTTGCGCAGCGATCCATCAAGGGGTCCTTTCGCACCACGCGACCGGCTGCCCCCGGTCGCTCACCTGCTTACCGTCGGTTGCATTACCAGCGCTCTTGATCGAAATGGGCCACATGGCCCACGTGCGCGCCGCCAGAGCCGGGGTCGACCGCGCGATGCGCGCTGGTGCCGTGACGGATGGGAGGCGCACAGAGGCGTTGCTGGTCCGGAGGCACGGTGAGGCTGCTGGTCCGGAGGCACGGGGAAACAAGCGCCGCGGTCACCCCTGGTCGTCGGTCGACCGATCGGGATGGGACCGCCCCTGATGCGCCCGGTACCCTGAGATGGTGCCGACTCCCGCCGCGTCGGATGGCCAGGTTGCCGTCCCCAACGTTCTTGCCGCTCGCTACGCCAGTGCCGCGATGGTCGAGGTCTGGTCACCCCGCACCAAGGTGGTACTCGAACGGCGGCTGTGGATCGCCGTACTGCGAGCACAACTCGCCGCGGGCCTCGCAGTCCCAGACGGGGTTGTCGCGGCGTACGAAGCAGTCGTCGAAGACGTCGACCTGGCATCGATCGCAGCCCGGGAGCGCGTGACGCGTCACGACGTGAAGGCGCGCATCGAGGAGTTCTGCGCGCTGGCCGGGCACGAGCACATCCACAAGGGCATGACTTCGCGTGACCTCACCGAGAACGTCGAGCAGGCGCAGGTGCGCGCGGCGTTGTTGTTGGTTCGGGCGCGCATTGTGACGGTCCTTGCCCGACTTGCCGAGCTTGCCGTCGAGCACCGAGAGCTCGTCATCACGGGGCGGAGCCACAACGTGCCCGCACAGGCGACAACGCTCGGAAAGCGCTTTGCGAACGCCGGTGAAGAACTGCTCGCGGCCCTCGGTCGAGTCGATGACCTGCTTGGCAGGTATCCGCTGCGGGGCATCAAGGGGCCTGTCGGTACGCAACAAGACATGCTCGACTTGCTCGGTGATGCCGCTCAGGTCGACACGCTCGAGCGTTCCGTCGCGGGCCACCTCGGCTTCGAAAGCGTCCTGGAGAGCGTCGGTCAGGTGTATCCGAGGTCGCTCGACCTCGACGTCGTCGCCGCCCTCGTCCAGGTTGCGGCCGGTCCGTCCAGCCTCGCCAAGACGATCCGGCTGATGGCGGGTCAGGAGCTCGTGACCGAGGGGTTCCGTGCCGGTCAGGTCGGTTCGTCGGCGATGCCGCACAAGATGAACACCCGGTCTTGTGAGCGGGTCAACGGCTTCTCGGCGATTCTCGGCGGGCACCTGGCGATGGTCGCCGCCCTCGCAGGAGACCAGTGGAACGAAGGCGACGTGAGCTGCTCGGTGGTGCGTCGGGTCGCGCTCCCCGACGCCTTCTTCGCGCTCGACGGACTCTTCGAGACCTTCCTCACCGTGCTCGACGAGTTCGGGGCTTACCCCGCGGTTGTCGATCGTGAGCTGCGACGCTACCTACCGTTTCTCGCCACCACGAAGGTGCTCATGGCTGCCGTTCGAGCAGGCGTCGGGCGTGAGCTCGCGCACGAGGCGATCAAGGAGCACGCGGTCGCCGTGGCGTTGGAGATGCGTGAGGCAGGCACCGAGCACAACGACCTCTTCGAACGCCTTGCCGCGGACTCCCGTTTGGGCATCGACCGCGACGCGTTGCTCGCGGCGGTGGGTGAACCGCTCGGCTTCGTCGGCACTGCGACGCACCAGGTCGATCGCTTCGCTGCCCGAGTGGCCGAACTGGTCGAGGCCGACCCGGCCGCCGCGGCCTATCGGCCCGGAGACATCCTCTGACCGCCCGCAAGCTGGGAGGCGTGCGAGACGTGCGGGGCGTGCGACAACGTCGCATGCCGTGCGACGCGTTGTCGCACCACGGAGGGCGGGGCCTAAGGTCGCACCGATGACCGACCGGACCCCCACCTTTCCTCTCGACCTTCCGCACATCTATTCGGGCAAGGTGCGAGACATCTACGCCGTCGGTAACGACCAGCTGTTGCTGGTCACCTCCGACCGCTTGTCCGCGTTCGACGTGGTGCTCACCGAGCCGATCCCGCACAAGGGCCGCGTCCTCACGGCCATGTCGGCCTTCTGGTTCTCGCACCTCTCCGACGTGGTCGGCAGCCACCTTGTGGCGACCGAGTTGGCCGCCCTCCCCGAACAGGCACGCCTTCCAGAGGTCGCGGGGCGAGCCATGCTCTGTCGACGGGCCGAGATGCTGCCCATCGAGTGCATTGTGCGTGGCTACCTGACGGGGTCAGCCTGGAAGGAGTACCGCACCAGCCAGACGATGCACGGCGCGTCGCTCCCGGCGGGGTTGCTCGAGGCGTCGCCGCTTCCGGAGCCCGTGTTCACCCCTTCCACGAAGGCCGAGGACGGCGACCACGACGTCAACATCGACTTCGCCCAGGCGGTCGACCTGATCGGAATCGAGCTCGCCACGAAGGCTCGAGACATCTCGTTGGAGCTCTACCGGCGTGGCGCCGCCTGGGCTGCCGAGCGCGGCATCATCGTCGCCGACACGAAGTTCGAGCTGGGCCTCGTCGACGGGGAGCTGATCCTGTGCGACGAGGTCCTGACGCCGGACTCCTCGCGCTTCTGGCCAGCGGACCGTTGGCAGCCCGGCACGAACCCGCCGTCGTTCGACAAGCAGCCCGTGCGGGACTACCTCGAGACCCTCGACTGGGACAAGACCCCTCCACCGCCTGCGCTGCCCACCGAGGTGATCGAGGCCACTGCGAAGCGCTACGTCGACGCGTACGAACGCGTGACCGGGCGCTCGTTCGCTTCGTGGCCGGGCGTGATCTGACACGACGCCTCCGAAGCCGTTGCTTCGGAATCGGCGCGGCCGCGTCTGTGTGTCACCATGGCTTACGTGATCTTCGAGGTGCTTGTCGAGGTGGCTTTGCGTGCCGGTGTTGCTGACCCCCAGGGGGCCACGATCGAGCGTTCGCTGCCAACGTTGGGCTTTGCGGGGGTGCGGGGCGTGCGCGTCGGCAAGGCCATCCGCTTCACGATCGAGGCGACTGACGAAGCCTCGGCGCGTGCCGAGGTCGAACACCTCTGCCACCGATTCCTGTCCAACCCGGTGATCGAGGACAGCGCGGTGACCGTCACTGCCGTGGCGGGTGCCGCCCGATGAGCACGCGTGTCGGGGTGGTGCTCTTCCCCGGCTCGAACTGCGAGCTCGACGCCATCGAGGCGATGCGAACGTTGGGTGCAAACGCGGAGGTCCTCTGGCACGGGGACGCGACGGTCGCCGGGGTCGACGCGGTGGTGGTGCCCGGCGGGTTCGCCCACGGTGACGCGCTGCGGCCCGGGGCGATCGCACGCTTCTCGCCGGTGATGGGCGCGGTCGCCGACTTCGCGGCCGCTGGCGGGCCAGTCGTGGGCATTTGCAACGGCTTCCAGGTGCTGACCGAAGCGGGCCTACTGCCTGGCGCGCTCCAGAAGAACCGTGGCTTGAAGTTCCTCTGCGCCACCGTGACCTTGCGGGTGGAGTCGACGCGGTCCGTGCTGACCTGTGCCACAGAGGTGGGCCAAGAACTTCGTGTGCCCATCAATCACTTCGAGGGCAATTACACCTGTTCAACCGAGACGCTCGACGAGCTACGTGGCGATGACCGCATCGTGTTGCGCTACGTCGACAACCCGAATGGCTCGGTCGATGACATCGCCGGGATCGTCAACGAAGCACGCAACGTGGTCGGCCTCATGCCGCACCCCGAGCGTGCGCTGAGCGAACTGCTCGGCTCCGCTGACGGAGTGCCGTTGCTGCGCTCGTTCCTGCAATCAGCCGGCGCATCCGTTGCTGCCTGAACGCGGCGACGGACCCCGCTCGACGCGAGGCCCGTCGCAGTCCCCTGTGGGGGTGTGCGGAGTGATCGACGCTGGTCAGGCGCCGCGCGAGATACCTGCAGCACGGAGCACGGTGGGGGCGATGCCCAGCTGACGCCAGGCGGCGTAGCTGATGCCCTTGCGCTCGCTGTAGCCCTTCGCGGATGCGACGAAGTCGGCTTCGAGCGTCGCGATGTCGACGGTCTCGTCGGTGGCACCGAGCGCCGCTTCGAGGTCGATCTTCTCTTGGATCAGCTTGAGGCGACGCAACGGGTCGGCGGTTGCGATCTCGTCGTCGATGGCGGAGAGGCGTGATTCCATCGATTCGGTGCTTCGCTTGCGCCCACGCTTGGGGCGGTTGGCTTCGAGCGCTTCGAGGTAGAGCCGAACGGAACGGCTCTCATTCCGCCCAACTGCGAGGGCGGCCTTGTGCTCATCGGACATGGCGGATTTCGTCGTGCGTGGCATGTAGGGAAGCTTTACACGAAGGTGCGACATCTGCAAAGAGACCATCGTCTACATGGACACATCGG
>CAZUMJ010000042.1:0-24822 GCA_964621605.1 uncultured Iamiaceae bacterium
ACCACCCGAGCTACATCGACTTCTTCGAGCAGGTGCTCAGCGAGACGACAGACCCCGCCGAGATCGAGAAGCGCTTCGAACGCGACTTCGCCGAAGACGAGTGGTATCGCCACCTGTACCGGACCAGCTACGCCTACCACGGCGTCCACCCGTTCTACATGTGGTACTGGGGATCGCACGCGATGGCCCACCTCGGGCGGGTGATCGTCGTGGGCGGCAACCCGCGCGCGGTGCGCCGCCTCGGCTTCCGCCCCGCCTCGACCCTCCAGGATGCGTTCGAGCTCGCCGAGGACGTCGTCGGAGCCAACCCGACCATCACCCACTTCCACAACCCGCCGCTGGTGATGGCCGAGGTCTCGTGAGCGACGCGCCACGTCACCGCAGGCCAGCCGAGGCCAGCTCACCCCTGACGAAGGTGCGCGTCCTCGCAGCGGTCGCCAAGCCGATGCTTCCCAAGCCGGCGGCCCTACTCCGACGAGTCGAGTTCCCGCTGCGCGCCCCGACGGTCCCGACGACGGTCGAGCCGCCAGCGAAGCCGGCGCGCACCGGTGCCGCGTACGACACCGACTGGGCACGTCGACCAGCGGTGCGCGCCGGGAGACGAGTGCTCCAGGAGACCTTGGTGCGCCCGGTCGTGCAAGCCGTGGCAGACCCCGCCATCGAAGGGCTCGACCGGCTCGAAGCGCTCGACGGACCGGTCATCTTCGCCGCGAACCACCACAGCCACCTCGACACACCGGTCCTGCTGTCGGCGCTCCCCCTGCGGTTCCGCCGCAAGGTCTTCGTGGTGGCGGCAGCCGACTACTTCTTCACCAACCGCGTCACGTCCGGCGCGTCCGCCTTCGCACTGAACGCCATCCCCATCGAGCGCAACAAGGTGAGCCGCCGAGCCTCCGACCAGGCCACCGAGCTGCTGGCTGAGGGCTGGAACATGGCGATCTTCCCCGAGGGTGGGCGCTCCCCCGACGGGTGGGGCCAACCGTTCCAGGGCGGAACGGCATACCTGGCCGTCAAGGCAGGCGTGCCGGTCGTTCCCGTGCACCTGTGGGGCACCGATCGACTCCTGCCAAAGGGAGCGAACCGACTGCGTCGTGGCTCGACGGTGGTGACGTTCGGTGCACCGCTGCGGCCGGCGGCCGGTGAGGATTCCCGGCAGTTCGCACCTCGCGTCGAGGCAGCGGTGGCTGCGCTCGGCGACGAGGCGACCACCGATTGGTACGGGGCGCGCATGCGTGCGCATGCGGGAACGACACCGAGCCTTGAAGGGCCCGACGTCGCCGCGTGGCGACGCACGTGGGCGCTCGGCGCCCGCGACCCGCACCATCGTGACCGACGCTCGGGCGACGCCAAGCGCTGGCCGTAGACATCCCAAGCCCATCGGTTCGCGCCACACCCACCCCGCGACGTCCGCGGCGCCCTCCCCCGACCGGCGTCCGTCAGGGCTGCACGGTCACCGGCGGCGCCGTGGGGGCGGGGATGCACACGTTGATCGCATCGGTGACCAACGCTGCATCGCGGGGCTCGAGCTTTGGCCCGGTGCGCGCCTCCGAAATGCGGCGCAGCGTTGCCGGATCGGTCGTCTTCACAAGCTGGTCGCGGATGCAGCTCGCCTCAGCTGTCGTGAGTCCGTTGCGCTCTCGCAGCTTGATGGTGAGGTCATCGAGGTCAGGCTTCGACGAGCATGACGCCAGCAGGCCGATACTCAACGCACCCACAGCGAGGGCCGCGCCGATACGACGCAGGACGGTGGACGGCATCGGCGCACCCTACCGAAATGGGGTGCTCCCCCCGTGCAGGCAGGCCGGCGATGTCCATGGCTGGGCCGGCGGCGGCTGCTGACCCACGGCACTGCGATCCCCGCCACCCGACGGGGTGCATGGGAGCATGACCACCATGCGCCGAACGTGGGGCTCCGCGGCACTCGCCTGGCTGGTCTCACGCGCCGTCGTGCTCGGGGCCGCGGTGAGCGCGGCGCGCCAGCGCGGCCACGACCTGACCGACGTGCTGACGACCTGGGACGGAACCTGGTACCTCCTCGCGAGTCGCCACGGCTACCCGAGTCACGTGCCCATCGTGCACGGGCGGGCCCAGCAGTCGACCATCGCCTTCTTTCCCGGCTATCCCCTCCTCATCCGGTGGGCCGACCTCGTACTCCCCGGCGGTGACCTGGTCGCCGCGATCGTGGTCAACACGGTGCTGGGCCTTGCCGCGACCGTGGCGTTCGCCGCGCTGGTGGAACGGCATTGGGGCGCAGCTGCTGGCCGGCGGGGCGCATGGGTGTTCGCAACGTTCCCCGGCGCGATCGTCCTCTCGATGGCCTACAGCGAAGGTCTCATGCTGGCTGCGGCCATCTGCTGCCTCATCCTCCTGAGCCGCAAGCGCTGGGTGCTCGCTGGCCTGGCGGGAGCCGTCGCGACCGTCAGCCGCCCCACAGGACTCGCCGTCGCCGCCGCGTGTGCGTGGGTGGCAGTGGACGTGCTGCGACGCCGCCGCGACGTCCGGCCGCTGGTCGCCCCTGCGCTCTCGGTGTGTGGCATCGGAGGATTCTTCGTGTACCTGTGGCACCGCACCGGGCACCTCGACGCCTGGTTCCGGGTCGAACGAGAGGGTTGGGGACAGCACAACGATCTGGGTCAGTCCATGATCCGCCAGGTGCTCGACGTCGCCAGCGGACGGGCACGCACCATCGACGACGTGGTCTTGGCGTTCGGGGCGGTCCTCACGATCGCGCTGCTGGTGTGGCTGGTTCGCCTGCGTCCCCCGGCGGCGATTCTCGTCGCGGGCGTGGTCGGTGCCGCGTTCGTCGTCACCGGCATGCTCGGTGCCAGGCCACGCCTCGTTCTCGGCGCGTTCCCGCTGCTGATCCCGCCGGCTGTTCGTCTACGGGACCGAGGGCTTGCCGTCTGGGTCGCGCTCAGCCTCGTGGGGAGCTTCACCCTGTTCTGGCACCTCGACGCCAACTTCTGGAGCGGCCACGCCGTGCTGCTCTCGCCCTAACACCTCGGTGGGTGCAGCGGGCGGGTGGCACCCGAGGCGGTGCGGACGAACTGCGTCACCACGATGTCGTCGGCGAATCGGCGCTGGGCCACCTCCCGAAATCGGCTCGCAAACGCCGCGTCACGCGCGAGCTTGGGGGTGACCTGTGCCGACGAGGACACCTCGTACTCGACGACCCAAAGTCTGGTGCAGGCATCGGCCGCCGTGCCGATGGCCTGTAGCGAGAGATCGTCGTCTGTCCGCAGCACACGCCCGAGCGGACGTCGGGGCGATACCGCCTGCGGAACGTGCCTATGCGGAACCTCACGCCATGCAGCTTCGAACGGCGGACGACTGACGTCAGCCGGTTCGAACACGATGCCGTCACCGGGTCGGGCGTTCACCGCCACGAAGCGCGCCGCGCCACGCCAGTCTTCTCGGATGAACGGCGGTGCAGTCGCGTACGTGAGGACCCACATCGCCACCAACATCGCCAGTGCGATCGGTACCGGGCTCGCACCCGACGCAGCGCGCGCCACGCGTCGACGCGCGAGACGATCGTCGAGTGCGAGCGCGCCGCTCCCAAGCAGCAACACGAGACCCGGCACCGAAGGCGCCAAGTAGCGGGGGTTGAAGCGAGGCTCGACCGCCCACACCGCAACAAGGCTCAGCCAGGGCACCACCGCCCACGCGACAGGCACCCAGCAGACAGCACGCATGCCGGGAGCAGCCGTCGCCGTCGCCGGGCGGCCTTTCGCAAGGTGCAAGCCCCCGACCACGCCGAGACCCACCAGCAGCACGGCTATGCCGTTGTAGGGGCTCAGCAGCGCGCTCGAGCTGGCGCCCACCACAGACGCCACGCCACCGGTGACCGTCGTCCCCACGTTGTCGATTCCCGATGACAGCAACCAAGCCAGCGTCGCTGCGGTCGCCAGGGCAGCGGGTGCACCCCATCGCAACGTGTGAAGCGGACGGCCGGCGAGGAGCAGGACGATCGCGACGCCGACGAGCTGTGCGACGAAGAAGCCGTGGCACAGCACCCCTGCAACGCCGAGGGGAGCCAACGCGAGCAACCAGCGACGCTCCGTCGACGGCGTGTCGGCGTCGACCGCCTGCAACGTCACCCACCAGGTGAGGGTGGTCAGCAGCGTCTCGAGCGCGTACGAGCGCGCCTCGGTGGCCTTCCATGCGAACATCGGCGACAGCACACAAAGCGGCGGAGCGAGCGCAACGAGTCGCGGGCCGCCGACACGGCGGGCGATCTGTCGCAGCAACACCAGGGTGGCCGCCGCGCACACCACCGAGAACGAGCGCAGCCACCATGTTGCCGTCCCCACACGGGCCCAGACCCACAGCACCACGTAGTACAGCGCCATCGTGCCGTGCGTGCCCTGCACGCTCGATCCGAGGTCGTGCAAGGCGCCGAGCGTGTAGGCCTCGTCCTGCCAGAGCGCGGTGGTGTCGACCCGCTGGACGGCGACTACGCCCAGCAGAACGAGCGCGACTCCGAGGCCGACCCGCTCGAGGCGTTGCTCCCTACTCGACAAGGCGGAAGCCGCTCGGGGCGATCGATCGCTCAGTGCGCGGCAGGTCGACGCTGAACTCGGTGAGGTGGCCGGGGAAGACGTAGCTGGCAAGCAGGACCGCCTTGCCTGCGGCGTCGAACGTCGTCCGCTCGCAACGTAGGACGGGCGACCCCTCGGTCACCTCCAGCACCTCTGCATCGTGCGCGGTCGCTGCAGCCGCGCCGATCGTCTGCACTGCACCGCCGAGCGGGACATCGAGGAGCTCGTAGAACGATTGGCGAGCGAGTTGCTCGCGGCTCAGGTGCTCTGCCAACACGGCCGGGCACCAGACAGTGACGCGAGCGAACGGGCGGCCGTCTGCCAGATTGCGACGGACGAGCCGGAGCACGCGATCGACCCCGAGCACGCCACGCACCGTCGCCGGGGCCGCCACCACGCGCAGATCGAGGATCTCGCGCTCGGAGTGGATGCCGGAAGCCTCGAGCTGTCCTTCGATCGTGCCGAGCCGCGCGAGGCGCTGCCGCAGGGGGTCGCCGGCGGCGAACCACCCGAGCCCCTGTTGCGAGTCGACGAGCCCGTCTCGGCGCAAGGCGTCGAGTGCCTTGCGAATCGTGACGCGACTCGCGCCGTAGGACTCGGAGAGCTCCGCTTCGCTTGGCAAGCGCCCGTCGTCGAACTCGACCCCCGCCAGGCGGTCACGCAGGTCGTCGGCGATCTCCCGGTAGCGAATGGTGCGCACTTGTCTCAGACTTGTCTATATTGCGTGTGACCGCAACCGGAGGCGCTCGAGCGCCTCCCCTACCCCGGAGGCACCCCATGGCCGTCGCAGCCAGCACGCCGATCGAACTCGTCGAGAAGGTATACGGCCGCCTGCCGGAGCGGGTGGACCTCGGCCGCCGCCGCCTTGGCCGCGACCTCACCCTCGCCGAGAAGATCCTCATGAACCACCTGCGCGACGCCGAGTCCGCCGGGTTGGAGCGCGGCACCTCCTACACGGACTTCGACCCCGACCGGGTCGCCATGCAGGATGCCACCGCCCAGATGGCACTCCTCCAGTTCATGACCGCTGGCCTCGATCAGGTCCAGGTGCCGGCAACCGTGCATTGCGACCACCTGATCCAAGCGAAGGTCGGCGCCGACGTCGACCTCGGGGTCGCGGTCGACACCAACGCAGAGGTCTACGACTTCCTTCGCACGGTGTCCGCCCGGTACGGCATCGGCTTCTGGAAGCCCGGCAGCGGGATCATCCACCAGGTCGTGCTCGAGAACTACGCGTTCCCCGGCGGCATGATGATCGGCACCGACAGCCACACCCCCAACGCGGGCGGGCTCGGCATGGTCGCGATCGGGGTGGGCGGTGCCGACGCGGTCGACGTGCTCGTCGGGCTGCCGTTCAACGTGCGGTTCCCGAAGCTGATCGGGGTGCACCTCACAGGCGAGCTGAACGGGTGGACGTCCGCCAAGGACGTGATCCTGAAGGTCGCCGAAGTCCTCACGGTCAAGGGCGGCACGGGTGCGATCGTCGAGTACTTCGGCACCGGTGCAGACTCCATCTCGGCCACCGGCAAGGCCACCATCTGCAACATGGGTGCAGAGATCGGCGCCACCTGTTCCGTGTTCGGCTACGACGCCAACATGGCCGCATACCTCCGCAGCACTGGCCGCGCGGCAATCGCCGACGCCGCGGACCGTGTCGCTGCCGACCTTCGCGCCGACCCCGGCGTGCTCGACGCACCGGCCGACTACTTCGACCAGGTCATCGAGATCGACCTCTCGACCCTCGAGCCCCACATCAACGGCCCGCACTCCCCCGACTACGCCCGCCCGGTCTCGGAGGTCGGGCGTGTGGCACGCGAAGAAGGCTGGCCCGCGACCATCTCCTCCGCGCTCATCGGCTCGTGCACCAACTCGTCCTACGAGGACCTGACCCGGGTGGCAAGCCTCGCCCGCCAGGCCGCAGCCCACGGCGTCAAGGCTGCAACTCCTCTGCTGGTCTCCCCCGGGTCCGAGCAGGTGCGAGCCACGATCGATCGCGACGGCCTGCTCGCCGACCTCGAAGCAATCGGCGCCACCGTGCTCGCGAACGCCTGCGGGCCGTGCATCGGCCAGTGGAGCCGGAGCGACATCGCCGACGACGAGCGCAACGTCATCGTGAACTCCTTCAACCGCAACTTCCCCAAGCGCAACGACGGCAACCCCAACACGCTCTCGTTCGTCACATCGCCCGAGACCGTGCTGGCACTCGCTCTCGCCGGCACGCTCGACTTCAACCCACTCACCGACGAGCTCACGGCTGCTGACGGCACGAGCTTCAAGCTCCAGCCACCCGTCGGCGAGCAGCTTCCCGCCGCGGGGTTCGACCCCGGCGTCGAGACGTTCCTGGCGCCCCCGGCTGATGGGTCGACCATCTCCGTCGAGGTTTCTCCCACGAGCGAACGGCTGCAGCTCCTCGAGCCCTTCGCCGCATGGGACGGCAACGACTTCGTCGCCCTTCCGGTGTTGATGAAGGCGCAGGGCAAGTGCACGACCGACCACATCTCCATGGCGGGCCCGTGGCTGCGCTACCGGGGCCACCTCGAGAACATCTCGGGCAACCTCTTCGCCGGTGCCATCAACGCATTCACGGGCGAAGCCGGCACGGCCACCGACCCACTCGACGGGACGGTCCGCACCTACCCCGACATCGCCAAGCACCTCCACGAAGCAGGCGTCAGCTGGGTCGCTATCGGCGACGAGAACTATGGCGAGGGCAGCTCGCGTGAGCATGCCGCGATGGAGCCACGCTTCCGTGGTGCGAAGGCGATCCTGGTGCGCTCGTTCGCCCGGATCCACGAGGCGAACCTGAAGAAGCAGGGTGTGCTGCCGCTCACCTTCGCCGACCCGACGACCTACGACCTGGTCGAAGAGGGCGACCGCATCAGCGTGCTCGGTCTCGCCGACCTCGCCCCGGGACGCGCCGTGCATTGCCAGATCGTGAAGCCCGACGGCTCCACCATCGACTTCGAGGCAAACCAGACGCTCTCAGATGAGCAGATCGAGTGGTTCCGGGCGGGCGGAGCTCTCAACATCATCCGCCGCAACGCAGCGGCCTAGAACGTGTGGGTGGGGTCGGCAGAGCCGGCCCCACCCACCTCTCGCCCTCGGTAGGCCGAATGGCCCTGCGTGCTCAACCCTGGTGCTAAGAACTCCGAGAACTGGGGGGAACCAGCTTCGAGGTGGAGGGACCTCATGGACGACCCGGTGGGGCGGACACCGGACGGCGCGCGAGTCGACGACTTCTATCGGGTTCTCGTCGAGCAGGCCGTCGATCCGTTTCTCGTCATCGACACGAGTCTCGAGGTCAGCTTCGCGAGTCGCGGCATCACCTATGTGCTCGGGTACGAGGCGAGCGAACTGCTCGGGTTTCCGGCCCTCGAGCTCCTCACCGCCGAAAGCCGCGAGCTCGCACTCGATGCGTGGGTGCACATCCTGCCGAGCACCGCCCAAGGCGGTCGTGTCAACAACCCGCTGCGCGTGACGGCCATCCGCAAGGACGGCACCGAGGTGTCGATCCAGGTGCAGGCGTCGACGTGGCCAGACGATGCCGCCGGCGGTCTGGTCGTGCAGCTCAGCCTTGCAGGGAGTGAGCAGCTTCTCGGCGAGGCGGTGCACGCAATCCTCGAGGGCAGCGACCACAACCGCGTCCTCGACATGCTGGGCTCCATCATCGAGAACGACGTCTCGGGCGCGGCTGCAGCCCTCGCGAGCGGCTGGGACGGCAGCACGTTCACCCGCATGTCAGGTCACAGCGTGCCGCTCGACCTACGCCACCCGCATCCGATCGATGCCATCACGATCGCCGACGTGCTGGCGGGTCCCGAAGAGGTCGTGGACCTCTTCGACGTGCTGGCACCGGCCAGCCGGACCACCTTGACAGAGGCCGGATTTCACGCCTTGTGGCTCGCGAAGGCGCGCACCGCGAACGAACCGATCCCATCGTCGGCCCTGTTCGTCTGCCATCCCGCGCCGGGTCCGCCCGGGCCCGTGTATCGCGGCGACATCCGACGGGCGGTACGGTTCGCCGAGCTCGGACTGCGTTGGGAGCTCCAGCAACGCCTTCTCGCGTGGGATGCGAGCCATGACCACCTCACAAGGCTGATCAACCGCGTCGAGCTCCAAGAACGACTCGACACCTTCGTCGGCACTCGAGCCGTGCTCTACTGCGACCTCGACGACTTCAAGCCGGTCAACGACCGCTACGGCCACCGGTACGGCGATGCGGTGCTGGTGGCGGTGGCACGACGGCTCGAAGCGACCGCTTCCCCACACGTGGTCGCTCGCCTCGGCGGCGACGAGTTCGCCATCATCGTCGAGGATCCGGCTGGCACGGACGCGCCGGTGCAACTCGCCCAACGTCTCATCGAGGCCGTGTCCCTTCCGCTCGACGCGTACGGCGTGCGCACGCGAGTCGGGTTGAGCGTCGGCGTCGCGGTGGACCTGACCGGCACGGCGAACGGCGACGCGATGCTGCATGCCGCAGACGTGGCGCTGCACCAAGCAAAGGCCGACGGCAAGGGTCGGGTGGCCCGCACCGTCAATGGGGAGGCAGTGCGCGGCTGAGCTCGTCCGCCGTGGGCGTGCGACGCTCCCTCGCTTCGGCCGGCAACAGCGCCGTGATCGCATCCATGATCCGAGCCGTGTCCGCTTTCGGGCTCTTTCCCTTGAGTTCGACCGGCGGACCGAAACGGATGCGCACCGTCGGCGGATTGAACACGTTCGTGATGTTGGGCACTCGCGCTGAGCGCGGCCAGACCTCTTCTGTGCCCCACAACCCGCAGGGCACCACCGCAACACCGGTGCGTGCCGCGAGGCGTGCCGCACCCCAGCGGCCTTCGAGCACCGGCTCGAAGAACGCCTCTCCTCGCGGGATCGTGCCCTGGGGAAGGATCGCCACGACCTGACCTCCGGCCAAGGCGTCTGCCGCGAGGTCGAGCGGCACGTCCGACCCGCTGCCCCGATCGACACGAATGCCCCCGAGTGCGGTTGCCAGCTGTCCGACCACGGGAGCGTCGAACACCTCGCGCTTGCCGAGGAAGCGCACCACCCTGCCTGCACGCCCGGTGGCGTACCCGATCGCGAGCGGGTCGAAGTAGCTGCGATGGTTCGCGGTGAGGATCACCGGGCCGTCGTGCGGCAGGTGTTCGAGGCCGGCGATGTCCCAACGCACGAACGGCAGGATCTCGGGCCGGAGCACGTGCTGCAGGGCGCGCTGGGGCTCCAGTCCCGCGAACTTGGGGACCCCGGCAGGCACATCGAGGTGCTGCTGCGGCCAGCGGCGCAGCGTCGCGACGGCACGGAGTCGCAAGTCGGGGTTGACCGCCACCGGATGGCCGACAGCCGACAGCAGCGGCACGTCGAACAAGCTGTCGCTGTACGCCCATGAGTCGGCCAGGTCGATTCCGCGTCGGCCTGCCCAGGCGCGCACGGCTGCGAGCTTGCCGGGCCCCCATACGAACTCGCCGGCGATGGTGCCGTCGTACGCCCCGCCCGCCTCGCCGTAGCGCGTCGCGATCACGTCGTCGAGACCGAGGCGCTCGGCGAGGGGTCGCACGAGGTCGTATGGCGATGTCGTCGCCAGGACGACCGGCCTCCCTTCCTCGCGGTGTCGCTCGACGAGCAGCCGACCAAACGGCTGGACGAGATCCACCAGACGCTCGGCCGCGTGCTCACCTGCCCGCTGCACAGTCGCTCGATCCCACCCTTTGGCGACACGCGCCGCCTGCCGGGTGATGAACATCGCGGGAAGCGTCTCGCCAACCGTGTCGAAGACCTTGTACACGAGGTTCTCACCCGGGATGGGCCGATCGGACACCACGCCGAGCGTGCGCAGCGCCTCGGTGATGATCGGGCCGCTGGCACCCGCCAGCAGGGTGCGGTCCAGGTCGAAGAAGGCAGCGCCGGTGGCCATGCGGCCACGGTAGTGGCGATGTCGTCCCACGACCGAGAGGAAGGCTCGACCGCGCAGCCTTCACGCCGGCCTTGCGGTGAAAATGAGAGAAGGGGCCGGCGAAAGCGCCGGCCCCTTCCCGGAGGAGCCACGAGCGGTGGGGGGACCGCTCGCACCCTGCGCAAGAGGGGCCAGCGGGGGGACCGGCTCATCCTCTGCGGATGGCTCCATCATCGAGCAGTACAGACAATCTGTCCAACAGTTGTTTGCGATATCTGCCATCATTACCAGAGATGGATCTGCGCCAGCTCTCCGCCCTCTCGGCAGTGGCCGACCACCGCAGCTTCTCCGCCGCGGCGCGTGCCCTTCACACCGTGCAATCGAACGTCTCCAGCCACGTCGCTCGCCTCGAGCGTGAGCTGGGCACACCGCTCGTCGACCGGTCGACCGGCCAGCTGACTGAAGCAGGAGCCGTGGTGGTGCACCGCGGACGCCGCATCCAAGCAGAACTCGATGCGCTCGCGGCTGACGTCGCATCGCTACGCGACGAGGTCTCGGGGCCGGTCCGCCTCGGCATGATCGGGACCACCGGACGCTGGCTCGTGCCGCAACTCCTTCCGGCCGTCGCCCGGGCACATCCCCTCATCCGCATCACCGTCGTAGACGCCACCACCTCGTCGCTCGCCCCACGGGTCGCCAGCGGCGAGCTGGACCTCTCCGTAGTGAACCTGCCCGTCGACGACCCCGAGGTCCGCACCGAACCGCTCTTCGACGAGGAGCGCGTCGTCGTCGCACCCACGGCCCACCCACTGGCGCGCCACGAGCGCGTCAGCCTGGCCGAGCTCGCGCAGCATCCGCTCCTCCTGGAGCCGCCCGGGACGTCGTTTCGCGACGAACTCGACGCAGCGACAGAGAGCGAGGGGATCCGACTGACCCCGCAAGCCGAGGTCGACGGCATGCGTCTCCTCGCGAGCCTCGCGTTCGAAGGGTTCGGGGCCGCGGTACTCCCCGCGAGTGCCGCATCGCACCGGGCTTCGTCCGATTGGCGTGTCGTGCTCGTGGATGGCCTCGCGCACCGGTCGGTGGGGCTCGCGACTCGGCGTCGCTCGACACTGTCCGCGCCAGCACGCGCCGCACGCGCCGTGCTGCGCGGCGTCGTCGCGGACGAGGCGGCCCGCCATCCGGGCATCATCACGCCAGAATCCTGAGGGAGCTTCACCTCCCGCCTAAGGGGGCGGACCCTCGATGCTCTACGCTCGGCCTTGAGCGAACAATGCGCTGTATGCGTGACCGTGGAGAGTGGAGAGACGACGTGGCAGAGAGCGTGACCATCACCGACAACCGCAGCGGCGAGACCATCGAGGTCCCGATCGTGAACGGCGGGGTCGACGCAGCAGAGTGGCGCAAGCTGCTCGGCAACATCTGGTTCTACGATCCGGGGTTCACCCAGACCGCCTGTACGAGCAGCTCCATCACCGAGATCGACGGCGAGAACGGCATCCTCCGCTACCGCGGCTACCCGATCGAGCAGCTCGCCGAGAACTCGACCTACCTCGAGGTGGCCTACCTGCTGATCTACGGCGAGCTGCCCACGACCGAGCAGTTCGCAGCGTGGCGGCACGAGATCACGTACCACACGTTCATCCACGAGAACGTCCGCAAGCGCTTCATGGAGGGCTTCCACTACGACGCCCACCCGATGGGCATGCTGGTCTCGGCGCTCGGCGCGCTGTCGACCTTCTACCACGAGGCCAAGCAGATCGAAGACCCTGAGATCCGCGACAAGCAGATCGTGCGCCTCGTCGCCAAGATCCCCACGCTCGCCGCGTGCGCGCACCGCTTCGGCGTCGGGCAGCCCTTCGTCTACCCCGACAACACGCTGGGCTTCGCCGAGAACTTCCTCTCCATGATGTGGAAGGTCGCCGAGCCCCACTACGAGGCAAACCCAGTCTTGGCCCACGCGCTCGACGTGTTGTTCATCCTCCACGCTGACCACGAACAGAACTGCGGCACGGCCGCCATGCGGGTCATCGGAAGCTCGCACCCCGACCCCTACTCCGCATGTGCAGGCGCCGCAGCCGCGTTGTACGGGCCGCGCCACGGCGGCGCCAACGAGGCCGTCATCCGCATGCTCAACGAGATCGGCTCCATCGACAACGTCGAGGCCTTCGTCGCTGGGGTGAAGGAAGGCAAGGGGCGCCTCCAGGGCTTCGGGCACCGCGTCTACAAGAACTACGACCCGCGGGCGAAGATCATCAAGAAGATCGCCTACGACGTGTTCGAGGTGACCGGCAAGAACCCCTTGCTCGACATCGCGTTGAAGCTCGAAGAGACGGCCCTCAGCGACGACTACTTCGTGAGCCGCAAGCTCTACCCGAACGTCGACTTCTACTCCGGGCTGATCTACCAGGCCATGGGGTTCCCGCTCGAGATCTTCACCGTGCTGTTCGCCATCCCGCGCGTCTCCGGTTGGTTGGCGCACTGGAAGGAGCTGCTCGAGCAGGACCAGCGCATCGCTCGTCCTCGTCAGCTGTACGTCGGAGCCGACAAGCGGGACTACGTCCCGATGGACAAGCGCTGACCTACGTCAGTCTGCCCCCTCGAAGTTGGGCGGCCCCCCTCTGGGCGCGCGCAGGTGCACGCCTCATCGACGGGATCGCCATGCTCGTCCTCTTCGGCGTTGCATTGGCTGTGGTCCCCGGAAGCCGTCCGCTCGCGCAGAACCTGGTCGCGGCGACGCTCGTCGTCATCTATGAGACGGTGCTGCTGTGCGGGACGGGCGCGACCATCGGCAAGCTGGCCACGGGCATCGAGGTACGCATGCTCGGCGCCTCGGGGGGCCTGCCGGCACGCGCCGCGTTCCGACGCTCCGTTCCAATCGCGCTCTGCGTCGCGATCGCTCCTCCGGGCACCCTCCTCGCGATCGTGATGGCGGGCACGCTTGTCGTCTCGGTGGTGCTCTCCGCGCACCGCCGCGGCTACCACGACCGGCTCGCCCACACGGTGGTCGTGAGACATGGCGCGCCAGAGGTCATCGACGAAGCAGATCTGGTGCAATGGTTCGATTTTGCCCATCTCGCGGTCGCAACCCCGTGGGGCCGGGCAGCTGAGCTCACCGAGCGTCGCCGAGCACGGGCGGCACGCCTCGATGACGCGCCGGCTCTCGTTTCCGTGCTGGTGATCAGCGCCGTGGCCGCGACCGCGGTGCTGCGGTCGCCGTGGGCGCTGCTGTGGACCGGCTTGGCGTGGTACGTCGCATTCGTGGCGGACGAGACGGTACGTGTGGCGCGAACGGGCATGACCGCTGGCCACCGTGCACTGGGGCTGCGCATCGTCGACCGCACGACGGGTGGACACCCGAGCATGGGACGCTCCTTTGCCCGCGCGCTCGTGCTCGGGTTGTTTTTGTACCTTCCACCTCTCCAGCTCGTCCTCGCCGCTTGGGTGCGCGGCTCGCACCTCTGCCGCGGACCGCACGACCTCGCCGGGGACACGGTCGTCGTCGAACCGGGCTACGTCCCGCCGGTACCCCAGGCGCCGCTCGCGCCCGCACCCAACCCCGCCTTCTTCGGGGCACCGGCGTGGGGGCCCCAAGGAGGGTGGCCGCCGCTGCAACCCGGATGGGCTCCCCCAACCGGGACCTGGGCGCCACCCCCGCCGTACCCGACGTGGACGCCGCCGCCACCGCTGCCGGCACCACCACCCCCGCCGCCCCCTCCAGCCCCCGGCGCGCCCGGGCGCTTCTGACCCATGGCCCTTCCTCTTCGCGACGACAGCAACACCACTCGCCCTCCGTGGGCTACCTGGCTGCTCATGGCGACCTGCATCGTGGTCTTCCTCTTTGTGCAACCTTCGGCGTTCCAGCGCGGCAACCGGGGCACCTTCGAGGAACAGATCGCGGCACACAACTCGGCGCAAGGTTTCGTCGACCGTTGGGGCATCGTTCCGTGTGAGATCACCCACCTTCGCTCGATGCGCGACGGAGCACCCTGCAACGGCTATCCGCTCGACCACCCCGAGCGCTACCCCACCAAGTCGGTGCTGCTGCCCTTGCTGGCACACCAGTTCCTGCACGGTGGTGTGGCACACCTCCTTGGCAACATGCTGTTTCTGTGGGTCTTCACCCGTGCGCTCGAGGAGCGTCTCGGCAGCCCGACGGTGCTTGCCCTCTTCCTCCTCGGAGGCCTCGTCGCCGCGCTCGGCTTCGTCGGCCTTCACACCGAGAGCACGCAACCCATGCTCGGCGCATCGGGGTCGATCGCCGCGATCATGGGGGCGTATCTGGTCCTCCGTCCGCGCCAGCGCATCCTGAGCATCGTCTACCTCGCGGGCATCCAGGTCGTGTACCTCCCCGCGTGGGCAATCCTCGGGCTGTTCTTCGCAACGCAGTTCTTCACACCCGGTGATGCGAACACCGCCTGGGAAGCACACGTGATCGGCATGGTCTTCGGCGCGATCACCGGGCTGCTCATCCAACGGTTCGGGCGCATCCAAGGGGCCTCCAGCGACGACGCTCCCCCTGCGCCCGAAGCGGGGCTCGTGCCCCTTGCAGCATCGTCGCCCTCCGCGCGCTGATCCAACGCTCGCAGGCGCGACACCCGCTGGCGCGCGCTCAGACGTCGGGCGACACAGACAGCACGACCTTGCCCGCCGGTACCCCTCAGAGGTCGGGCGACACCGACAGCACGACCTTGCCCACCGTCGCGTTCGTCTCCAGCAGATCATGCGCGGCTGCGATGTCGTCGAGCGGGAACCGGGCGTGGATGACGGGATGCAGCGACTGGTCGGCGAACCCGGCAAGGAGCTCCCGAGCGACGCGCTGCGTGAGCACGATCTTCTCCTCCAACGGCCGCGCCCGCAGCACCGTGCCCCGAAGCGTGGCACGCAGCGGAAGCAACGCACCCAAGGGGATCGTCGTCGTGCCGCCTCCCATGACACCGACCTGGACGATCGTGCCGCCCACGGCCAGGACGCGCAGGTTCTGGGCGAGGTAGTCACCGCCTACGACGTCGAGCACCACAGACACACCCGCCTCGCCGACCACCGCACGGACCGCTTCCGACCAGTCACCGGCCTCGCGGCTCACCGCCTCGGCACCGAGGTCGCGGCAGACCGCGAGCTTCGCGTCAGACGATGTCGTCACGGCGCGAGCACCGAATCGTCGAGCGATCTGAATCGCCGCCGTGCCAACACCCGAGGCGCCCGCGTGGATGAGGGCCCAGCCACCCGGGCGGAGCCCGCCCTGGAGCACGAGCGCGTCGAACGCCGTGAAGAACACCTCGGGGACGGCGCCTGCGTCCTCCAACCGAAGCGCCGGTGGCACCGCCAAGAGCTGGCGTTCGTGCACCACCGCCAGCTCCGCATGCGCGAAGCCGGTCACGATCCCCATGACTGCGTCTCCGGGCTTCCACGCCTCGACACGCGACCCGACCGCAACGACACGACCCGCCAGCTCCATGCCCGGGATGTCGAACGGTCCCGGAGGGCCGGGGTACAAGCCCCGTCGCTGCAGGAGGTCTGCGCGATTCAGCGCAGAGGACACGACTCGCACAACCACTTCATCTGGCCCGGGATGCGGATCAGGCACCTCTCGGACCTTGAGCACATCTGTCCCACCCGGCCGTTCGATCACAGCTGCACGCATGACCACGAAGCCTACGAGTCGAGCATCGCTGTCGATTCAGCGCCTCGAGCGTGCGTGCCGCGCGAACGGTGGACCCGAGCGGGCCACGAGCCGGCGCTAGAGACGTCGAACCTGCGGCTCGACCGGGACGGGCAGGTCCTGTACCCGCACGCGCACGTCTGCCACGAACGCACCCGCGGCCGACACGAGGACCGGGTCGAGGTCGACGGCGAGCACCTCGGGAACGGCATCCGCGAAGGCAGCGAGGCGACCGACCAAGCCGGCGAGCGCATCACATGCCGACTCCGGATCGGGCAGGCCATCGAGCTGCGCCCGCAACGCGGAACGGTCCACAAGCCGGCGGGCATCCACATCGCTCACGGGCAGCACCTGGACGGCCACCGACGTGTCGGTTCCGCCGAGCGCACCTTCGTCGGGGCCGAGCAGCACCACTGCTCCCACCTCGGCGTGCTGCTGCACCGAGATGCGGCAGTGCACACCTGCCGGGGCCATGGCCTGCACGACCGCCGGGTGCATCGCCGCACCGAGCAGTTCCTCCATGCGGGCGAACGCCTGGCGGACCTCGACCTCGTCATGGACGTCGACCGCCACTCCCCCGGCCTCCGTACGTGCCGGCCGCGCCAACCCCGTTGCCTTCAGCGCGATCGGCCAGCCGATCCTCGCCGCGGCGGCGACTGCTCCCTCGACGTCGTCGACGAACTCGCGAGCCACGAGGGGCAGCTCGGCCAGTGCCAGCAGATCGACCGCGGCCGGGGCCGAGATCCAACGCGAGCGAACCTCGTCGGTTGCTCGGTCTGGCGTGCCTGTACGCAGGAGTGGCGCGACGGGGGCCAGGGGCGCTGGGGGCAGATCGGGTGGGAGCGCACCGCCGATTGACGGCGCGTCGGCACGTGCGAACGCCTCCTGGAGTTGCGCCACTCGCGCGCGCAACGCCGCGCGCAACGCATCAGGCAGCTCGGCGACGGTGCCGTCGTCTTGTTGCAGCCACGCGCCGTACCGAGCGACGCGCGCAAGCGCGTGCGCTGCCGCCTCCGGGAAGTCGAAGATCGGCAACATCGGGCGCTGTGAGCGAGGCGCTCGCTGCAGGTCGAGTCCCAAGAAGGTCGCCACGATCGGAACATCCGACGCGGCGGCGACCTCTTCGATTGCGGTGGCGACGTCTTGCACCGTCGCTGCAACCGGCGGCGTGCACAGCACGAGTACTGCGTCGACCGCGCCGTCCGCGACGAGCGCCGTCAGGACGTGGCGATACTCCTCCGCTCCCGCGCGGTATCCGAGGTCGATCAGTCCCGCGACGCCCGCAGCAGGCGCATCCGGGTCGCTCTGACGCACCGCTGCGACGTGCGCCTCAGCCGAGGGGCCCAACGTGGCGAGCTGAAGACCAGCGCCGACGCACGCATCCGCCGCGAGGACCGCTGGCCCCCAGGAGTTGGACAGCACAGCAACACGGTCTCCGCGAGGCAGCGGCTGATCTTGCAGCACCCGCGCCACGTCGAAGAGCTGCTCGAGCGTGTCCACGCGAATCACGCCCGTCTGGGCCAGCAGTGCGTCGAGGCTCGCCTCCGAGGACGCGGCGACGCGCCCCGGGTCTCGAAGCGTGACGGACCGCCCAGCCTTCACTGCCACGACCGGCTTGGTTCGCGTGAGGCGTCGAGTGAGACGGGCGAAGTTCCGCGGATTGCCGAACGACTCCATGTGCAGCAGCACGAGACGGGTCGCGGGGTCGTCAGCCCAGTAGGCGAGCAGGTCGTTCCCGCTCACGTCGGCCTTGTTGCCGATCGACACGAAGGTCGAGATACCCAGCCCCAAGCGGCGGGCATGCCCGATGATGGCGGCGCCGAGGGTGCCCGACTGCGACGACACCCCGATCGACCCGGCGAGCGCGGACGGGCCCACGAACGTCGCGTCGAGCGCCACCGCCGGGTCGGTGTTGACGATGCCCATCGAGTTGGGGCCGACCACGCGCATGCCATGGCGGCGAGCCAGCTCGACGACCGCGTGCTCGAGTGTCGCCCCCGCCTCACCGGACTCGGCGAAGCCTGCGCTGATCACGACGAGGCCGCGTACTCGCTTGCGTCCGCATTCAGCCACCACGTCGAGTGTGGAAGCGGCCGGCACGCACAGCACGGCAAGGTCGACCTCGTCTGGAACCTCTGCCAGCGACGGATACGCCCGCACCCCGGCGATGCTGTGGGCCACGGGGTTGACCGGGTACACCGGCCCCTGGAACCCGCCGAGCACCAGGCGCCGAAGCACCTGGTGACCGATCGACTCAGGATCACGAGATGCCCCGACGACCGCGATCGAGCGTGGTGCGAGGAGGCGCAGCACCGATCGGGCGTAGGCCGCGCGTGCCCGCTCCTCTATGGCAGCGCGCGCCTCGGGCGTCGGATCGATTCCCAAATCGACCTCGATGATGCCGTCGGTGAAGCGCGACTGCACCGTGAACCCGGCCTTCTTGAACACCGACAGCATGCGGCGGTTCTGTGGAAGCACCTGCGCGACGAAACCCGCTATGCCGGCTTCGCGTGCAGCCGCCGCCAGGTACTCGAGGAGCACGGTCGCAAGCCCCCGCCCCTGATGCTCGCCATCGGTGAAGAACGCCACCTCCGCCACCGACGAGGTGGGATAGCGGTCGTAGCGGGCGATCCCCACGAGCACGTCGCCGAGGTAGGCGACGAACGCCATGCGATCGGCGTAGTCGACCTGTGTCAGGTGGTCGAGGTCGCGCGGACTGAGCCAGGGCCGGGGGGTGAAGTACCGAAAGTAGATGTGCTCAGGTGACTGACGCCCATGGAAGGCCGCAATCGCCCCGGCGTCGCGTGGCTGCACAGGGCGCACGTGGATGGTTCCGCCATCCGCCAGCACCACGTCTGACTCCCACGATGCCGGATAGCTCATCGACGGCACGCTACCGGTCCGCCCACGGCACCGACCCCGAGCGCGCCGTGACGTCAGCGTGCTGCAAGCGACCAGCGGCCTCTGGGCTGATCCGCATCGACCGGCGACAGGACTGCCATACAGCTATGGCCGGTCGGCATGGCCGCCGCTGAAGGCCACCAACCTGGGCCAGCGCTGCAGCATCCGCTTTCGAGTCTCGGTGGACGTCCACGCGATCGCGACGATGACGGCGAGGATCTCAAGGACCGGGACCCACCAGTGGATGTACGACTTCTGCAGCGAGCGTGCCGCGCCTTGGATCGGACGGTCGAGCCGCACCGAACGCGGATCAGGTACGAAGCCGAGGTGGAGCACGCCGGCGAAGAGTGCCATCGCCACCGTCGAACGGGAGCGCCACGCGAGCGCCAACGGAACCAGACCCCATGCCAAGTACCAGGGGTACACGTACGCCCCGATGATGCCGTAGGCGAACACCGCGAGGCCAACGACGACGGCCAGGTTCGGCTTGGTGCGACTTCGAAAGATGAGCAGGCCTGCCAGCGCGAGCGCGAGTGCGTTCGCAACCAGGGTCAGTTGCCGCGTTGCCATCTCTGCCGCTTCGCCAGCGCTGATGCCGCTGCTGCGGTGCACCGACGTGAGCGGTGCACGCAGCATCCGCCACATCGACCCGCCGCTGATCTGGGAGGAGGCATTTCGAAGCGGCTCCAGCGCCACCATGCCGCCCCCGAGTAGGTACAGGCCGCCGGTGATCAACCCGCACCACACGACAAGCCGAACCGCTGGACGCCAACCCTTCCAACGCCAGACCCACACCGCGACCCCGAGCACGCAGAGCCCCGCGGCCACCTTGATGGCGATGCCCATCGCGAGCACGAGCGCGCACAGCCGCCAGTGCCCGCGCTGGGCGAGCAGCACTGCACCGAGCACGGTCAACCCGACAAGCGCGTCGTTGTGCGCGCCGTTCACGACGCTGATCACGATGAACGGATTGACCCCGATGAGCGCCAGGGCAAGCGGGCTTCCCGACGTGTGGTGGTCGACGAGCCACATGGCTGCCGCGACCGCGAGAAGGGCCAGCACCTGGAAGTAGAGGCGAGCCATGAGCGGAGAGTCACCGGCCACCCACATGCCCGGCACCGCCGTCGCGATGAAGACCGGCCCGTAGACAGAAGGGGTGTGCTGCCATGCCCGCACGACCCGGCCCATGATCGGATCGGCCGGATAGTCGGACGGCACATGGTTGAACGGGCTCTCGTGGTAGTGCGACACCATGCGGCCATAGCTGGCGTAGGACCACACGTCCTGGGACTCGATGGGTGCCGCGACAAGTGCCAGCGCGAGCAGCACACCGGCTACCCACAGCACACGACGACGGTCGAGTGCACCCTCCTGACGTCCTGCCCACAAGACCATGCCGAACCCGACGTACGAGACCGCAAGCAGCCCGATGAGCAGCAGCAACGCGCCGTGCAGGCCGATGAGCAGATAGAGGCCGGTGCCTGCAGCGGCGAACGCGAGGCCGACCTCGCCCAGGCGTCGACGTGAGGGTGGCGCGGACGGTTCGGCTGCAGCACACATCGCCTGCGCGGGCTCCACGGTCACCTCACGATCCTACGGGAGCACCGTGGCCAGCAAGGTGCTCGCCCCTCGGCGCTGCGACGCCGGGCAAGGCCTCCCACTGATGTGCCACACTTCACTTCTCCCCCGCAAAGGAGGCAGGATGCTCCTTCGAGCCGACGAGACGATACACACCCGTCTCTCGCACCTCTCCTCACGTCCGTCCGCGGTAATCGACCTCACCGATCGCCGCGCGCACGAACCTCGGCCCGGTGTCCCTGGCACCACGCGTGCACGTCGCAGGTCTGATGGGGCGTGCGAGGTCCGTCACGCCCAGCAGTGGCAGGTCCAGTGGCTCGTCCCGCTCGATCGAGCGGCAACGATCGCCGCGGAGCATGGCCTGCACCCGGTCGCCGTCCTCCCAGGACGAGGACGGCTCACCATCGCCTTCACGAGGGTCCTCGACAGCGATCGAGGGCGCTACCGGGAGCTGCGGGCGACGCTCAGCGTCAACCGCCACGATCAGCCACCGACCTTTCGGGCCGGACAGCTCCTCGACCCCTCCGGAGAGGCCCATGCCGAGCTGCTCTTGGCCAGCATGGTCGACACCTCCGGTCCCGGCGACACCACCCGACGCCCCGGTGCGGCCGAGTCGGCTCGGGTGGAGATCGCACCCCAAGGCAACCAGACCGCGGCGACCTGTGCCGCCGAATCTGGCCACCAGCTCACCCTCACAGTCCACAGCGGTGGGCCGCTTCCCCTCTCCGTCGCGACGCCCCCCACCTACCTCCCCGACGCCAACGGCACGCTTCACATGACGACCTGGGAGCTGATCCGGGCGCGTGGGGGTCGACGGCCGGCTGGCGCCCACCTCGTGCTCGGCCGACACGGGCAACTCCCGGCGCTCCTCCGCTCCCTCGGGCTGCCGAAACGGCCGCTGCTCTCCGCGAACGTGGATGATCTGCACGCTCGCTTCGCAGCGGCACGCCACATCGGCTGAGCCCGCGGGCGGCGCTCCGACAAGTCGCTCATGCTGCGCTGAAATCGGACCGATGCTCCCAAGCCGGTGAAGATCACGATGTGGACCGACGCCGTGGTCGAGGGCTTCACCGCAACCCAGGAGCTGGTCGACCGGTTCAACAAGAGCCAGTCCGATGTGCACGTCGACATCGTGCGCCCGCTCGGCGACAAGACCAACGTCGACACGATCCATTCGGCGTTCGTGCAGATGAACGGGCTCACCGCGCCCGACCCCGCGGCCGAGACGGTTGCCGTACCGGCCGGAACGGAGATGCCTGCGCTCGTCCAGTTCGACGGCTACCGCCTGCGTGAGATGGCAGATTCCGGTGCCGTCATCCCGGCCCAGTCGTGCATCAACGCCACGAAGTTCGACGTGTCCGACCTCGCCCCCGCGGTGCAGAGCTACTACACGATCGGTGGCGTGCAGTGGCCGTCCTTCGTGTTGCCGTCGGTCCACCTGATGCTGTTCAACGCCAACCAGTTTCGGAAGGCCGGCCTCGACCCTGCCAAGCCTCCTCGCACGCTGACCGAGCTCGAAGCTGCGGCCCGCAAGCTCCAAGCGAGTGGCATCGCCCACCCGATCTCGATGCCGGCGGACCCCAACCTCATCGAGGCATGGTTGACCGGCGTCGGCACCACCCTCGTGTCGAACAACAACGGCCGCACGAGCCCACCGGACCGGGCCACCTTCTACACCGAGGCGGCGGTCAAGGTCTTCACCACCCTGCATCGCATGATCGCCGACGGGCTGCTCATCTTGCACGACGACAGCCACGACAAGATCGACCATCTCCTGGCTGTGGCGACGGGCGCGGCCACCATCACCTTCGAACCGTCGTCGTCGAGCATCTCGATCGCCGCAGTCGTCGGCGGCGACAAGCAGGCGATCGGTCAGGCCCAGCAGCTGCAGGGCGGTAGCGGGCTCGGCGGCACCGTGACCACCGACTACCGGGCTGCACCCATTCCCGGCTTGAAGGCAGCCGGGCAGGCGAGCATCGGCGGGTCGGCCTGGTACATCACCAGCGGCGTTCCCGAAGCGGAGCAGGTCGCGGCGTGGAAGTTCTCGCAGTACGCCTACCAACCCGCCAACCAGTTCGCCCTGCTCACCAAGTTCGGCTCGCTGCCGATCAGCGCCGCTGCGACGAAGCAGGGAGACGTCCGATCGTTCTTCACCAAGGGAGGCTTGGCGGGGAGGTTCCTGAAGGTCGCGAACGACCAGTTCGCGAACCTCGACCCGGCACTGCCCGGACCGCTCATCGGCCCGTACGACCAGTACTTCACGGTCATGCGCAAGGCGCTGTTCGAACTCCAGGATGCCCCGGCCGAGACGCCGTCGCAGATCCTCACGTCGGCCGAGAACGACTTCACCACAGACCTGACGAACTACAACACCATCCACCGCTGACCGGGCCCCGACCCCGGTTTGCCAGGGGCGACAGAAACGCTCAGTCGTCGTTGCCGCCCGGAGAGGTGGCGCCCACCACGCCGCCGATGTGGGCGAGGTCGACGAGCAGCGGACCGATGGTCGTGGCTCCGCGCAACCCGACGTCGAGGTGGACGAGCGGTTGCGGCGCCGGCCCGCCACCGGCTTCGCTGTCGGGCTCGGGAGCGGCGACCGTGTCGGTCGGGCGCGTTCGAACGTCGACGATCACGAGGTCGTGGTCGACGCAGCAGCGCATGATCTCGCGTAGCGCACCTTGCCCGCTCAGGTACTCGACCGAGACGCGTACGAGCTGTTCGTGCGGGGCAGGAAGCCGAGCCTCGGCCGCGAAGAGCACCACCGAGAGAAGTAGGTACGCGGCGGTGCCTATCGCCGCGATCGCGACAAGGTGGGCCCCGCATGCCATTCCCACCGCGGCGCTCAGCCACACCGAGGCCGCGGTCGTCAGTCCGCGGACCGCATCCTGGCGGACGAAGATCAGGCCCGCGCCGACGAACCCGATGCCGGTCACGATCTGCGCCGCCACCCGTGACGGGTCGAGCGTGACGCCGGGGCCGATGACGTCGCCGAAGCCGTACTTCGACACCACCATGATCAACGCCGCCGCCAACCCGACCGTCGAGTGGGTGCGCAGCCCGGCGCTCTTGCGACGCACCTCTCGCTCGAGCCCGATCAGGCCGCACAGCGCCACGGCGGCGAACAGGTCGGCGACCTGCTCCCACGGCACCGCGTGCGGGCCACCGAAGATCGACGTGGCGAGCAGCCTCGACACCGGCGTCATCGCTAGGAGCCCGACGCCGCGAAGTGCTGATAGTCCGGGTTGGCTGCCCACAGGCCGCCCCATCCCCACCCGACCTGTGCGAAGGCGTCGTTGAGCGGAGAGCCGGGGTAGGCCATGCCGGGCCGTCGGTCGGTGCGATCGAGCCAGGCCGCGCCGGCGGGCGGGTCGACCGTTCCGGTGCGGTACACGTAGGGGTTCTCGACCGGGTTCACGTCGATCGCACGGCCGTACGCGTGCTCCGACCAGGCCGGAGGTGCGCCGGGGTCCACCGCGAGACGGCAGTTGAATGCCGCGGTGTTGTCCGCGGCGAGGGAGGCGGCGTCACTGGCAGCGAAGGCGTCGATGGGCACGATCTGACGGATCGGGAACCGTACCGCGGCGAGGCGCGCGAAGACCGTGCGCGCGGCATCGACGACGTCGCGATGCACGATCAGCGCGCCGGTACGTGCCAGTCCGTCGAAGCCGACGAACGGGACACGCAGCAGACGCAGGTCCGCAGGCCCGACCGGACGGCCGGGCCGCCACGAGGGACCGAGTTGTGCCGCGGTGACCGGCTCGACGTCGGGTGCTGCCGGTGTCGTGGTGGGCGGCGTTGGTGCCGGCGCGGGCGGCACGGGAGGCGGCGCCGGGGCCGATGCGCGGGGCTGAGGTGGTGCCGTGGTGGGGGGCGGCGGAAACGTGGTCGACGTCGCAGGTGCCGGCGGCGCTGTGACGGCGGGGGACGTCGACGAGGGCCCGACCGACGAGGTCGCAGCGGAGGTCGCGCGCGGCGCCGCAGTAGACATCCGTGACGCATCCGACGCCCCTGCGCGTTGCCCGCACGCCGCGAGAGCCAGCAACGCCGCCAGCAGCACGGGAGGGCGGCGTAGGGCGCGGGCCATGCCGCCAAGTCTGCCCGCAACAGCGGGCGCCGGGGCGTGAGAGGCCACCCGCGGAGCGCGCCTGGCGCACCGCGCACACGACCAGGGACTGTAAGAGCAACGGTGCAACTCTGTTGGCCTGACTGTGAGGATCTCGGCGGCAGCTCGCTCGTCGTGGTGGGCTGTCGGC
>CAZUMJ010000043.1:0-24629 GCA_964621605.1 uncultured Iamiaceae bacterium
CTCAACGTCTTGGGAGAGAAGGTGTCGTTCTCGGCCGTGATCGCCCAGAACCGGGTGCTACGAACGATGGACCGCGCCGGGAGGCTGCCGGAGCGGTAGGGTGGGCTCCCGTGACGAAACACATCTTCGTGACCGGCGGCGTTGCTAGCTCACTGGGGAAGGGCATCACCGCCTCTTCACTCGGTCGTCTCCTCAAGGCCCGTGGCCTGCGCGTGACGATGCAGAAGCTCGACCCGTACATCAACGTCGACCCCGGGACGATGAACCCGTTCGAGCACGGGGAGGTGTTCGTCACCGACGACGGTGGCGAGACAGACCTCGACCTCGGGCACTACGAGCGGTTCATCGACGAGAACCTCTCCCGTGGTTCGAACGCCACGACCGGGAGCATCTACTCGGCGGTGCTCGCTGCCGAGCGGCGAGGTGACTACCTCGGGCGAACCGTCCAGGTGATCCCCCACATCACCGACGAGATCAAGCACCGCATCGCTCGCCTGACCGGTGACGATGTCGACGTCGTCATCACCGAGGTCGGCGGCACGGTGGGCGACATCGAGAGCCTGCCCTTCCTCGAGGCGATCCGGCAGCTGCGCCTCGACGTCGGCCGCGACAACGTCTGCTACGTCCACGTCACGCTGGTCCCGTTCATCGGGCCGTCGGGTGAGCAGAAGACCAAGCCCACGCAGCATTCCGTGACCGAGCTCCGCAGCCGAGGCATTCAGCCCGACGCGATCGTCTGCCGGAGCGAGGAGAGCGTGTCCGATGGCCTGAAGCGGAAGATCTCCGCCTTGTGCGACGTACCGGTCAACGCGGTGGTCAACTGCGCCGACGCGCGCAACCTCTACGAAGTCCCCCTCCTGTTGCACGAAGAGGGCCTCGATCAGGTCGTCTGCGACATCCTTCGCATCGACGATCGCCCGGTCGACCTCCTCGAATGGGAGGCCCTCGTCGAACGCGTAGAGGCGGCCCGACGCCCCGTGAAGATCGGTTTGATCGGAAAGTACGTAAGCCTCGTCGACGCGTACCTCTCGGTCGTCGAGGCGCTCAAGCACGGTGGGTTCTTCCACGGCGCCGACGTCCAGATCGACTGGATCCAGGCCGAAGAGGTCGAGGGTCTCCTCGCCGGCAGTCGCCTCCGCGACCTCGACGGCATCGTCATCCCCGGTGGCTTCGGCGAGCGCGGCGTCGAGGGCAAGGTCGCTGCTGCGTCGTACGCACGTGAGAGCCAGATTCCGTGCCTGGGCCTGTGCCTGGGCATGCAGGTGATGGCGATCGACTACGCCCGCAACGTCCTCAACCTGCACGGTGCCAACTCCAGCGAGTTCGACATGCAGACGCCCCACCCGGTCATCCACCTGATGGACGAGCAGTACGGCGTGACGGACATGGGTGGCACGATGCGCTTGGGGGCGTACGTCGCCGAGCTGCGAGCAGGTTCTCGGGTTGCTGAGATCTACGGCAAGACGGTCGTCTCGGAACGACACCGGCACCGCTACGAGTTCAACGAGGACTACCGAAACCGATTCGAGGAGGCGGGCCTGCACTGTTCCGGCAACTCGCCGGACGGTCACCTCGTCGAGTTCATCGAGCTCGACGACCACCCCTTCTGGATCGGCACGCAGGCCCATCCCGAGTTCAAGAGCCGACCGACGCGCCCGGCACCGCTGTTCCGAGAGTTCATCGGCGCAGCGGTGGCGAGGGCGGAAGGTCGCCGTCCGCACCTCTTCGAGGTGTCAGAGGCAGACGCGACGACGTCCCTGCATGCCTGACGAGCCGTCCACGTTCCGCCGCATCGGTGAGCGCATCCTCTACGAGGGCCACGTCATCTCGTTGGTCGAAGGCACGTTCGCGACAGGCGACACGACCTTCACGCGTGACGTCGTGCGTCACCCGGGTGCGGTGTCGATCGTGGCAGTCGATGCCGACGGCCAGGTCGTGCTGGTGCGCCAGTACCGGGCACCGCTCGATCGCGAGCTCCTCGAGATCCCGGCAGGGAAGCTCGATGTCCCCGGCGAGCCCCCGCTCGACACCGCACGTCGAGAGCTCGCCGAAGAGGTCGGACTCGCCGCCGAGTCATGGGAGCTTCTCGCCTCGTTCCACAACTCTCCGGGCTTTTGCGACGAGGTCGGGCATGTCTACCTGGCCCGGGAGCTCACGGAGGTCCCGCAAGACCTCCAGGGCATCGAAGAAGAATCGATGACGGTGCACCGTGTGCCGCTCGACACCGTGCCGGACCTCATCGCCGCCGGCGAGCTGACAGACGCAAAGTCGATCATCGGCCTGCTGCTGGCGTTGCGCCGCGCGGAGTCCTGAGGCGATGCCCGGCGGGGGGCCCGTTCGCCGTCGGGGTCGACCTCCGGTGCACCCGCCGGTCCAACTCCCGATCCAGGTCGAGGACTTCCTGCTGTGGCTCCAGGTGGAGCAGGGTCGCTCCGCGAGCACCCTCGCGGCATACCGCCGTGACCTGGCGACCTGGCTTCGGTACTTGGCCGTGCGCGACCTCCAGCCCGCGGACGCGACAGAAGACGACGTCAACGCGTTCGTGGCGGCGCAACGTGCCGAGGGTCGTGCCGCGGCCACGGTGAAGCGCACCGTCGTCGTGGTGCGGTCGCTGCATCGCTTCCTCGCCATCGAGGGCTATCGAGAGGTCGACCCTACCGCTGGCGTCGAGGTGCCACGCGTGCCGTCGACCCTGCCCAAGGCGCTCTCCGAGGCCGAGATCAACCTCCTCCTCGGGGCGGTGGTCCTGTCAGACACGCTTCACTACCGTGACCGGGCGATCCTCGAGGTGCTCTACGGGACCGGGGTGCGCATCAGCGAGCTCGTAGGCATGTCGCTGTCCGACCTCGACCTCGACGATCGCCTGGCACGTGTGTTCGGCAAGGGAGCCAAAGAGCGCATCGTGCCCATCGGCCGCCAAGCAGCTGCCGCGTTGACCGCCTGGCTCGACCCCGACGTGCGCGGCGCGCTCGTTCGGCGAGGAGGGAAGCGGGTCGACACCGATGCGGTGTTCGTCAACAGCCGGGGTGGGCGACTCACTCGCCAAGGCGCGTGGTTGGTGGTGCGGGGCTACGCCGAGCAGGTCGGCCTGGCCGATCGACTCACCCCACACGTGCTGCGGCATTCGTGCGCTACGCATCTGCTCGACCACGGTGCCGACCTGCGTGTCGTGCAGGAGTTGCTGGGGCACGCCACGGTCTCGACCACGCAGCGCTACACCAAGGTGTCGACCGAGCGCCTATGGCAGGCGTACCGCCAGGCCCATCCGCGTGCTGAGTCAGTCGTCGTCGGCGGCCTTGAGCGCACGACCGATGGCGAGGGGAACGGTCCAGTCGTCCTCGGGTAGGTGATGCTCACGTGCCCACGCCACCGCGAGCGGCGGCGCATCGGCCATCGCCAGAAGATCTCCCCCCAGGCGAGGGTGCTCGAGGTACTGGCCGACGCGGCGCGTGAAGCCGCGGGTCTCGCTCCACGCTGCCGCCATCTCGCGACCCGCGAGGCCGGCCGAAAGGGTGGCCACGACGCGGCCATAGGTGCGGAGTCCTGCCACCGTTTTACCGACGTCATGGAGGAGCGCAGCGGTGAGCACGTCGGGGGTGGCGGTGTCACCGAGGTCCGCGGCGACCTGACGAGCGACGCCCGCCGCGTGACGGCGGTCGGGGTTCGACATGGAGTGCCACAGCTCAGCGCATCGTCTGTCGAGCAGCGCACAGACCCAGGCCTCGTCCGCCGCGCGCGGAGGACCGGGGCGGAGGGATCCGAAGAAGCGTCGAACCAGATGGCTCTTGGCGGCCACAGCGCGAAGCGTCAGGCGTGATCGATGCAGTAGCGGGCGGCTGGCATAGCCTCGAGGCGGGCGGGCTGGATGGCGTTCCCGCAGACCTCGCAGCTCCCGTAGACGCCCTCGTCGATCTTCGTGAGCGCGGCGGTGACGTCGCTGAGCTGGTCGCGCATCGACGCCATGAGCGCCTGGTTCTCGCCGAGCTCGGCGGCGACCTGGCCGGAGTCTGCGAAGTTGTCGTCGTAGTCGAGGCGGTCGTCGCTGCTCGTCTCGAGCTCTTCGATGCGGGCGAGCAGGTCGTCTCGTTCTGCCTCGAGGTCACGGCGGACCGAGCTGAGGAGGTCCTGGTTCGTCATCGCACCAGGCTAGTCCTTGGCGCCAGGCTCGGGCGCTGGTTTCCCGTCGCTCGGGGCCGCCAGCCGGCGAAGTTGAGGCTCCAGCCAGTCCCATGCGAGGACCGCTGAGCTCCCCGTGAGGTGCACGCCGTCCGGACGCATCGCGACACCATCGAGGGTGCGCCGAAAGGTGCCACCGGGGCAGAGCCACGACGACCAATGCAGCACGGACACCCCGCTGCCCGCCTGCGCTGCCCACACGTCGAGGACGTCATTGACCCAGGCCACTCGTTCGGGGTTGTTGCGTGGGTTGGCGCGTCCGCTGCCGAGGGTCACCTTGCTCTCGTCCATGCATGGCGCGTCGAGGAAGACGATGGGGGCGTTCGTCTCCGCGCGGACCAGGGTGCGGATGTCGTCGAGCGCGGAGAAGATCATCGTCCGGTAGGCCTGGGATCCGACGGCGCGGACCTCACCGTTCACCCAATGGTCGAATACCTCCCAGGGCCCATACGGGATCACGACGACGTCCACCGGGTTGTCCTGAAGCATGGTGGTCCAGCGCTGGTGCTGCGTCGCGCACGGTGGCGTGCCCTGCTCCTCGACGTGGCGTGCACCGACCATGATCTCGCCGGGCACCAACCCGCACCCCAGTGCGCCACCGTTGAGAAGGTGCACGGCGGGAACGGAGGGCGACGGCTGAGCGAGCGCCCAGCCGTCGGACCCCCCGAGGACGGCGACCCTCAGGGCAGCAACCCCGGCCGGGAGGTCGTTCGGGCGCACAGTCGGCAAGGCGGCAGGGCGACGCCCGGCACCTGGCCAGATCACCCCTATGGCGACGAGCGCCGCGAGGCCCGCGCCGAGGACGGTGGCGAGCTGTGGCCGTTGGAAGCGCTCCCAGATCGTGGTACGCAACGGGCGTTCGATGATCACGAACGACACGGTGGATGCGGCAACCGCAAGCACGGTGCGGACTGCGAAGAGCTCCCACTGGCCCCAGTTGACCCGCGGCGGTGCCAGCCAGACGTCGACCAGCCAATGCCAGAGGTAGAGGCTGTACGAGATGCGCCCCAGCGCCACGAAGGGACGGAGCGACAAGACCCGTGCCGGGAGACCGCCTCCAGCGAACACGCCCGCGATGGCTGCGGCAGCGGCCACGGCGAAGAGGAGGAACCCCCCGTCGAACAGCACCGGTGCATCGCTGTCGATGCGCCAGAACGTCCACACGCAGGCGGCGAGCCCGACGACCCCAACGCCTCGCAGGACCCGTACGGCTGGGGCGCCCACCTGACGGCGATGGAGGAGCAGTGCCAGGACGGCGCCCACGAGCAACGTGTGTGCCCGCGTGTCGGTGCCGTAGTAGGCGCGAGACGGGTCCGCGAGCCGAGCGGCGAGGTGGCGCATCCACCAGGCCGACGCGAGGGCGAGCGCCGTGAGCGCGGCCGCCAGCGCGCCTGGACTCCGCCTCAGCAGCTTCCACAGCACCACGAGCGCCGGTGGCCACAGGAGGTACCACTGCTCTTCCACCGCCAGGGACCACACGTGGAGCAATGGGCTGGGTGCACCGAAATGCGCGAAGTAGGACTGGTTCGCCCAGATGTAGCGCCAGTTCGCCACGTAGAAGAGGCTGGCGACGGTGTCGCCGCGCAGTCCGGGAGCACGCCCGGCGGGGTCGGTGACGGCGGCGTACGCCGCCACGCCGAACAGCAGCACGATCAGGGCGGGGAAGAGGCGTCGGAGCCGTCGGACGTAGAAGTCGCGCAGCGCGATGCGGCCCGTCTCGTCGAGCTCGCGCAGCAACAACGTGGTGATCAGGAAGCCGCTCAGCACGAAGAACAGGTCGACGCCGAGCGCTCCACCTGGCATCCACGCGAAGCCGGCGTGGTAGAGGATCACCGCGGTGACCGCGACCGCGCGCAAGCCGTCGAGCCCCGGCACGTAGCGCAGGCGCGGGGCAGGCGTGCCGACCGAGGCGGCGGGAGGCGGTGAGGTGACCGGCAAGCCGACGAACCTACCGCAGCCTCACGGTCGAGCCTGGGCGTCAGGCGGGCATGAGGCCGAGCGCCGCCGCCGCCCGGGCGTAGGTCGCCGACGCGATCTCGCTAGCTCGGGCGGCACCTGCGGCCAGGATGCGGCTGATCTCGGCGGGGTCGGCCAGCAGCGCCCCACGGCGTTGCTGGACCGGCTCGAGGAAGGCGACGACGGCGTCGGCGGTGTCGGCCTTGAGCGGGCCGTACTGCGTGTATTCCTCGGCGACCGTGGCGGGGTCTCGGTCGGTGCACGCCGCGAGGATCGACAGCAGGTTCGAGACTCCGGGCTTCGTGGCGGGATCGAATCGCACCTCGCCGTCGGTGTCGGTGACGGCGCGCTTCACCTTCTTCGCCACAGCCCCCATGTCGTCGCTGAGCAGCACCGTGCCCTGCGGCGAGTCGAGCGACTTCGACATCTTGCGAGTCGGCTGCTGGAGGTCCATCACACGCGCGCCCGCCTTGCGGTAGACGCCCTCGGGCACCACGAAGGTGTCGCCGTACCGCGCGTTGAATCGCAAGGCGAGGTCGCGGGTGAGCTCGAGGTGCTGGCGCTGATCGTCGCCCACGGGCACCTGGTCGGTGTCGTAGAGGAGGATGTCTGCGGCCATGAGCGCGGGGTAGGTGAGGAGTCCGGCCGACACGAACTCCTGGCGGTCGGCCTTCTCCTTGAACTGGGTCATGCGTCGGAGTTCGCCGTAGCTGGCTGTGCACTCCATCAACCACGCAAGGCGGGCGTGCTCGGGTACGTGGCTCTGCACGAAGAGCGTGGCGACTGATGGGTCGAGACCCATGGCCAGGTAGGTGGCGGCGAGGTCTGTGGTGCGCCGCCGAAGGTCGGCGGGGTCTTGGGGGTAGGTGAGTGCGTGGAGGTCGACCACGCAGTAGAGGCAGTCGCCTCGGTGCTGGTCCGCGACCCACTGCGCGACGGCCCCGAGGAGGTTCCCGAGGTGCGGGTCGCCGCTGGGCTGCATGCCGGAGAAGATGCGGGTCATGGCTCGGATCGTAGGAGGCGGGGGAGGCGCGTGACCGAATCACATCGATGGAACTACACTCGTGGCCTATGACCTATGCGGTCCTGACACCGGTCTTCGAAGGTCCCTTCGACCTCCTGCTTCATCTCATCCTGCGCGAGCAGGTCGACGTCTACGAGGTGTCGCTCACCACGATCGTCGACGCGTACGTCGCGGAGCTCGATCGGCTCGAGCGACTCGACCTCGAGGTCGCGACCGAGTTCTTGCTCATCGCGGCGACGCTCGTCGAGCTCAAAGCCCGTCGGCTGCTCCCCGGTGACGACTCGGTCGACCTCGACGACGAGCTCGCGCTCTGGGAGGAGCGCGACCTGCTGCTTGCCCGCCTGCTCGAGTGCAAGACCTTCAAAGATGCAGCCGCGGTGCTGGCTCGCATGGCGGTCGAGGCGGGGCGGGCCACTCCGCGGCGCGCGGGGCTCGACGAGCGCTTCGTCGATCTGGCACCCGACCTGCTGGCCGGCGTCACACCCATCGACCTGCACCGGGCGTTCCTTCGCGCCACCGCGCCCAAGCCGGTCCCTCGGGTCGATCTGTTCCACGTCGCTGCAGTACGGGTCAGCGTGACAGAAGCAGTCGCCGAGCTCGCCGACGAGTTGCCGCGCGTCGGCCGCATCGGCTTCCGTGCGCTCACCGCGGAGCTGGTCGAGCGGCTCGAAGTCGTCGTGCGTTTCCTTGCCGTGCTCGAGCTCTACAAGCAGGGGCTGGTCGAGCTCGAGCAGGCGGACACCTTCGGCGACATCCAGATCCTCTGGCGTGGCGGCGAGGCGTCCGACGATGCCCCGTGGCACGCGGATCTGGCACTCGTCGACAGCTACGACGGATGAGCCGCGGCCGATGACCGGCGACCTGGGCAAGGCGCTCGAAGCGATCGTGATGGTCGCGGAGGAGCCGATCGAGCCGGAGTTGCTCGGGCGCCTGCTCGACATCCCCGTGCCGCAGGTCGAGCGCCTGTGCAGCGAGCTCTCCATCGGGTACGAGGCCGCTGGGCATGGCTTCCAACTTGTCCGTGTGGCAGGCGGCTACCGCTACCAGAGCCATCCCGATCAGAGCGCCTACGTCGAACGGTTCGTGCTCGAAGGGCAATCCGCGCGCCTGTCTGCCGCGGCCCTCGAGACGCTCGCCATCGTGGCCTACAAGCAGCCGGTGTCACGTGCCCAGGTCGCGGCCATCCGTGGTGTCAACGTCGATGGCGTCATGCGCACGCTCCAGCAGCGTGGGTACATCGACGAGGTCGGCCGCGATCCCGGGCCCGGCCAAGCGGTGCTCTATGGCACCACCCGAGCGTTCCTGGAGCGACTCGGCATCGACCGCCTGAGCGATCTCCCACCGCTCGCCGAGTTCATCCCCGGCGCAGACGTCGTGGAACTGCTCGAGCAGGGGCTGCGAAGCGATCCGGTCGAGGACGTTCCCAGCGAGTCGCCTGCGACCGGTGCGCCCGCAGCCGAGGGTTCCGTCGCGTCTGTTGCCGACGATGCCCCCGTTGACGCAGTCGTCGACGACACCGAGCGCGCAGACGGCGCCGGTGGTTGATCCGCTTCCCACCGGCGAACGCCTGCAGAAGGTGCTCGCGGCGGCGGGCATCGGTTCTCGCCGGGTTTGCGAGGACCTGATCGACGAGGGCCGAGTCACGGTGAACGGCGAGGTGGCGCAGCTCGGGCGTCGAGTGGAGGTCGCATCCGATCTCGTCGAGGTCGACGGGGTCGCGATCTCCGTGGCTCCGGGGCTGGTCCACTACCTGCTCAACAAGCCGGCAGGGGTCGTGACGACCGCCGTTGACACGCACGGTCGTCCGACGGTCGTCGAGCTGGTGCCCGATGACCCTCGCGTCTTCCCCGTCGGGCGTCTCGATCTCGAAACAGAGGGCCTGCTGATCCTCACCAACGACGGCGAGCTGACCCATCGCCTGACGCATCCGTCGTTCGGCGTCGAGAAGGAGTACCTCGCGCACGTGCGGGGCGAGCCTTCGCGTGCGGCGCTCCGAACGCTGCGCGAGGGCGTCGAGCTCGAGGACGGCAAGACCGCCCCGGCGCGCGTGGCGGTCCCCGCGCCGAGCCTCTTGCGCCTGGTCATCCACGAGGGGCGCAATCGTCAGGTCCGCCGCATGTGCGAAGCGATCGGCCATCCCGTTGAGCGGCTCGTGCGGACGCGGATCGGCCCGATCACCGACACGCGCCTGCCGCCGGGAGAGTGGCGAAGCCTTACCCCCGAGGAGGTCCGCGCCCTCCAAGAGGCCGCGGTGGGTCATCGCGCCGGAGGCGACCGGTAACATCCCGGCGTGCCGAACGCCGTGCGAGCCCTGCGGGGCGCGACCACCATCGATGAAGACACTCCCGCGGAGATCGACAGGAAGGTCGAGGCGCTTCTCGCCGAGCTCTTCACGCGCAACGAGATCCACAACGATGACTTGATAAGCATCGTGCTCACCGCCACCGACGACATCCACAGCCAGTTTCCTGCAGCGTCCGCCCGGCGGTTCGGCCTCGGTGATGTGCCGCTGCTCTGCGCGCGCGAGTTGGACATCGTCGGTGCAACGCCACGTTGCATACGCGTGCTCATCCACCTCACCACGACCCGCACGCGAGCGGAGCTGCATCACGTCTACCTCGAGGGCGCCGCGGGTCTCCGCGACGACCTCCCGGCGTAGCGCGAGCTTCCGTGGTGGCACTTCGCCGCGCCTCGGTGATCGGCGCTGGGCTGATCGGTGGATCGATCGGCATGGCGCTGCGCGATCGGGGATGGCACGTGAGCGCGACAGATCTCGATGACGCTGCGGTTGCTCGAGGGATCGAGATCGGAGCCTTCGACGCAGCCGGTCTCGATGGGGACGCAGACGTGGTCTTCGTTGCGACGCCCGTTGACGCTGTCGTCGCCGCCGTGCGGATCGCGCTCGATGCCTGTCCGCACGCGATCGTGACCGACGTCGGTGGGGTCAAGGCCGCGATCGTCGACGGGTTGGACGCGGACCGCTTCATCGGTGGGCATCCCATGGCCGGGTCGGAACGGTTGGGAATCGACGGCGCCGACGAGGAGCTGTTCAACGGCGCGGCGTGGGTCCTGACCCCCGGGCCGCATTCCTCAGACGAGACCTACGGGTCTTTGCGGGCCTTGGTGAGTGACCTCGGAGCCGAGGTGCTCACCATGGCCGCCGCCGAGCACGACCTCCTGGTCGCAACGGTCTCACACGTGCCGCACCTCACCGCAGCCTCGCTCGTGCGCGTTGCCCGAGCCCAGGCTGACGACCACCGAGCGCTGCTGCGTCTCGCCGCGGGCGGCTTCCGGGACATGACCCGCATCGCAGCAGGAAGCCCCGCCATCTGGCCCGATGTGTGTGCGGCGAACCGTGACGCGATCGTGGCAACGCTCGATCACCTGCTCGCGGAGCTCGGTGCCTTTCGAGCGATGGTGCTCGAGACAAGCCGAGGCGAGCTCCACGCGGCCCTTGCCGAGGCGCAGGCTGTACGGCGGGCGCTCCCAACTCGGGGCGAGGTCCCCGACCAGCTCATCGAGGTGCGGGTGCCGGTGCCCGACCGCCCTGGTGCGATCGCCGAGGTTGCAACGCTGGCAACGCAACTCGGGGTGAACCTCCACGCGCTGCAGACGGTCGACGCCAGCGAAGGTGGGCGAGGGTTCCTGCTGCTCCTCGTCGCCCCTGGCGACGCAGCGCGCCTCCTCGACGCGCTCGTGGCGGAGGGCCATCGCGGGGCAACGATGGGACCGGGCGACATCCAGGACGCGCTGGAGTGACCGGCCCCCTGCCTGCAGCGCTGGCGATCGAGCCGCTCGCCCAGCCTCCCGATGCCCGGGTGCGCGTTCCCGGCTCCAAGAGCCTGACCAACAGGGCACTCGTCTGCGCGGGCCTTGCTGCGGGCACGTCCACGCTCTCGGGCGTGCTCGTCGCCGATGACACGCGCGCCATGGCAGGGGCGCTGGGTGCGCTGGGCGTCGACATCGCACTCGACGAGCCAGCGCGCACTGCCGAGGTGCGCGGGGTGCGGTCCCCCCGGGGCGGCGCAGGCCAATCGCACCCCGTGGCTGTCGACGCCGTGTTGTCGGGCACGACCGCGCGCTTCATGCTGCCGATCGCGGCCCGCGCCGACGGGTGGGTGCGTCTCGACGGGCGGCCGCCGTTGCGCCGCCGACCGATCGGCCCGCTGCTGGAGGCGATTCGCACCCAGGGAGCCGCCGTCATCGAAGAGGGAGAGCCGGGGTGCCTCCCGTTGCTCGTGCACGGTGGTGGTCTGCGTGGGGGAGTGGTGCGCGTGGCTGGTGACGTGTCGAGCCAGTTCGCGACCGCACTGCTGCTCGTCGGACCCACCCTGCGTGACGGGCTGCGTGTCGAGGTGACCGGCGACCTCGTCGCACGCCCGTTCGTCGACATGACCGTGGACGTGATGCGGCACTTCGGTGCAGAGGTGCACGAGGACGCATCCGGCGTGTTCACCGTCGCACCGTCGCGGTACCGGGCGGTGAGCTATACCGTCGAACCCGACGCCACCGCTGCCTCGTACTTCTTCGCCGCCGCGGCGATGACGGGCGGCCGGGTACGGGTGGAGGGGTTCGGTCCGGGCGGCACGCAGGGTGACCTCGCCTTCCTCGATGTCCTCGCCGCCATGGGCGCGTCCGTCACTCGCCGCGCGGAGCTGATCGAGGTGGTCGGTCCGCCATGCCTCCGTGGCGTCGACGTCGACCTCCGCGCAACGCCAGATGTCGCCCAGACCCTTGCGGTGGTTGCCGCCGTGGCTGAGGGTCCGACCGTGGTCCGTGGCATCGAGGTGGTGCGTGGGCATGAGACAGACCGCATCGCGGCGGTGGTCACCGAGCTTCGTCAGTGCGGTGTGCAGGCAGAGGAGCGACCCGACGGCTTCGTGGTCGAGCCCGGCGCGATACGTCCAGCCGAGGTGGCGACCTACGACGACCATCGAATGGCGATGAGCTTCGCCCTCTTGGGACTCGTCGCGCCGGGCATCGTGATCAGAGATCCCGGCTGCGTCTCGAAGACGTTCCCCGACTACTTCGACGTGCTGGCCACCCTGCGACGGCCGGTAGGGTCGAAGCCATGACGGTCGTCGCAATCGACGGACCAGCCGGTTCGGGAAAGTCGACGGTTGGTCGCGCCCTCGCGAAGAGGCTCGGGCTCGAGTACCTCGACACGGGCGCGATGTACCGGGCGGTCACGTTCGCGGTGCTCCGCCGCGGGATGGACCCAGCAGAGGCGGCCGAGGTCGCTGCGCTCGTTGACGGTCTCGACCTCCGGGTCGACGACGACGGGGTCGTCGTCGAGGGGATCGACGCCACGATCGAGATCCGCGGGCCGGAGGTCACCCGTGCGGTGAGCGTGGTGGCGTCGAACCCTGCCGTGCGTGCAGATCTCGTGGCACGCCAGCGCAGCTGGGCTGCCGAGCGGGGGGGCGGGGTCATCGAGGGGCGCGACATCGCAACGGTCGTGTTCCCCGAGGCTGATCTCAAGGTTTACCTGACCGCTCGGGCCGAGGTCCGTGCCGCTCGTCGTTCGGCCGAGGTCGAAGCGCTGAGCTATGAGACCGTGGCAGCCGACATCGCCCGACGCGACGCGCTCGACCAGGGCCGTGAGGTGAGCCCCCTCACGACGGCGCCGGACGCGCTCGTGGTCGACACGAGTGACCTCCCGGTCGAGGTGATCGTCGACGATCTGGCCGACCGACTTCGATGACCGCCTCACCGCCCCGTGGGACACGCTTCCAGCGGGCGCTGTACGCCGTCACCTGGTGCCTGCTCATGGGGTTGGCCAAGGTCTGGTTCCGCGTGCGCGTGGAGGGCAAGCAGCACATTCCGCTCGATAGGCCGTTCATCCTGGCGCCGGTCCATCGGTCTAACCTAGACTTCCTGCTCGTCCTCGGAGCGGCAACGCCACGGCGACGGATGCGCTTCCTGGCGAAGGACTCACTCTGGAAGGGTCCGTTCGGTCACCTGTGGGATGCGCTCGGCGCCATTGCCGTGCATCGCGGCGCGCCCGATCGTGACGCGTTGCGGACGTGCGTTGGGGTGCTCGACGCTGGCGAGCCACTCGTGATCTTTCCCGAGGGCACCCGCCAGTCCGGTCCGGTCGTGCAGGCAATGTTCGACGGGCCGGCGTACGTGCAGGGCCGGACCGGCGTGCCGATCGTTCCTGTCGGCATCGGCGGCTCCGAAGCGGCGATGCCGAAGGGCTCCAAGTTCATCAAGCCGCACCGGGTCACGGTTGTGATCGGTGAGCCGATCGAGGCGCCCGAGGCCGACACCCGCGGCCGCATCGGGCGGACGGCCATGCGCGCCCGATCAGAGCTCCTGCACGCGGTGCTGCAAGACCTCTTCGACGATGCGCAGCAAAAGGCGGGCACCCCGAACGTGCGGTAGCGGCACGGCCAAAGACGTGCATGTAGGGCGCTGGCAGAGACGTGCGTTGACGGCGCGGTCAGAGGGGGCGAGCGCCGTGGCGCTAGCCGTGGAGCTGGATGCCGAGCCAGAGCGCGCCGAGAGCGGTGACACCGCCGAGTGCGCCGAAGATGGCAAGGCCGACCTTGCTCTTCGAGACGATGTGCGCCCCGGCTGACACGCCCGAGAGGATGACGACGACCACCTTCACCGAGAGGGTGGCCCACCAGGTGGTGTTGCTCGTCGGCATGTCGAGCGCGACCAGGTTCCACACGCCGGTGACGATGAGTACCCCGTAGGCGGGCCAGGCGATGCGGTTGAAGCGTCGCGCCATGGTGCCGGGCAGGGCGGGGTCGATGGCGCGCAGCCCCGGAACCATGCCCGCGAGGGTGAACTGTCCGCCCACCCAGATGGTGGCGGCGAGCACGTGCAGGAACAAGCGGACGGTGTCGATCGAGACAGGAAGCATCGTGATTGGTGAGGTCGGGGCTAGGCGAGGCTGCCCAGCACGGTGCTTGCTCGGACGGTCCGGTCGTTGAGTGCCGGTCGGTCGGGGATCGATCCGCCGAGGGTGAACGTTGCGATGAGGTCGACGGCCGCGATGAGGTCGCGCAAGTTGCGTGGTGGGGGGAAGTACTCGTCCTCGTCGGTCATGCGTACTTCTTCGACGCCGTGTGCCGGCGCGAGACGCTCGATGACCGCCTCGACGAGCTCGTCGGGAGCGGAAGCGCCGGCCGTGACGCCAACGGTGCCGGTGAGGTCGTCGGGAACCTCTGCGGCGTTGTTGACGCGGTACACGCGGGGGCAGCCCGCTTCACGAGCGAGCTTCTCGAGCGCCCGCGTGTTGGAGGAGTTGGCCGACCCGATGACGATGACGGCGTCGCAGCGGTGCGCGATCTCGTCGAGGGCGCCCTGGCGGTTCGTCGTCGCGAAGCACAGGTCGCTTCGACCGGGCATCCAGAGGTCTGGGAAGCGCTCCTTTGTGGCATCGGCGAGCCCTTGCCAGTCGCGGTGGCTGAGCGTCGTCTGAGCGACGAGCGCAACCGGACCATCGAAGTCGGGCAGCGCGGCGACCTCGTCGTAGCTCTCGACGCGGTGGATGTTCTCTGGTGCTTCGGCGATGGTGCCGACGGCCTCCTCGTGGCCTTCGTGCGCCACGTAGACGATCTGGAAGCCCTTGCCCGCCCGCGTCTTGACCTCGTGATGCACCTTGGTGACGAGCGGGCAGACCGCATCGACGACGTAGCCGCCGGCCGCCCGGGCCTGGGCGAGCACCTCGGGGGCGGAGCCGTGCGCCGAGAGCATGATCGGCCGGCCGGCGGGCACCTCGGTGACGTCGTCGACGAAGATGACGCCCTGGTCGCGGAAGCGCTGCACCACGACCTGGTTGTGCACGATCTCGTGGTAGCAGTAGATGGGCGGCTCGAAGGCGCGCACCATCCATGCCAAAGCCTTGATCGCCATTTCGACTCCCGCGCAGAACCCTCGGGGTGCGGCGAGTAGGACGTGGTCGACCTTCATCGGGGCCAGGCTACGGGACTGTTCCATCCACCCGGTACCCTTGGACGGTGGATTCCCCAAGGGTCGTGGCCGTTGTCACAGATTCGCCCGCGGCCCGTGCCGGCATCGTCGTGGGCGATGAGGTGCGCGCCATCGACGGCCAGGTGCCCCGCGACGTCCTCGCATGGCAGCTCCTCGTCGACAGCGCCGATCCGACGCTCGAGGTCGTGCGCGGCGGCCTGGAACTGGCGGTCGAGGTTGCGAAGGTCGAGGGCGAGCCGCTCGGCATCGAGGTGCACTCGGCGGTGTTCGACCGGGTGCGAACGTGTGACAACCACTGCGAGTTCTGCTTCATCTACCAACTGCCGAAGGGGATGCGCCGCAGTCTGTATCTGAAGGACGACGACTACCGCTTGTCGTTCCTGTACGGCAACTTCACGACGCTGACGCGCTTCACCGAGCTCGATCTCGAGCGGGTGCTCACCGACGGGCTCTCGCCGCTCCACGTGAGCATCCACGCCACAGACCCGGCGATGCGCGCCGACATGCTGCGGAACCGCCGTGGCGCGATGAGCCTGCGTTGGCTGCGCGCGCTGCTCGACCACGGGGTGACGGTGCACGGGCAGATCGTGCTGTGTCCGGGGGTGAACGACGGTGCCGTGCTCGACGACACCCTCGCCGGCGTGCTCGACCGCTTTCCCGAGTTGGCCTCGATGTGCGTGGTGCCGCTCGGCTTGAGCCGCTTCAACACCGAGGAGCGGTTGCGCACCCACACCGCGGAAGAGGCGGCGCGTGACCTCGACGTCATCCATGCCTGGCAGGAGGTGTTCCTGTCGGTACTCGGCCGGCGTGTCGTGTTCGCTGCAGATGAGCTGTACCTGGTCGCCGGCTATCCATTCCCGACGGCTGACGCGTACGAGGGCTTTCCGATGCACGAGGACGGCATCGGCATGGCCCGCACCTTCGAGGCCGAACTGCTCGGCGACACAGACGAGGCGACAGGCATTCGGTCTGGGTTCTTTGCCGCCGTCGAGGGAGCACCGGCGGAGGGGTATCGCTCGCCCCGCACCGCGCACGTCCGCACCGATGCCGATGGGGGCCCGTCGTCGGACGCGCCTCTCGCGGTGCTCACCGGCACCTACGGTGCCCAGATCTTGGAACCGCTGTTGCACGAGTTGGGTCGCGACGATGTGCGGGTGATTCCCGTGGAGAACCAGTACTTCGGGGGCAACACCGCGGTGGCCGGGCTGATGGTGGGAGAGGACCTGACCAGAGTGCTGGCCGCAGAGCCGGCAGACCACCGCTATCTCCTTCCAGACGTGTGCCTGACCGGGGGGCGCTTCCTCGACGGGCTCACCCCGGAGGCGCTCCCGCGTCCTGTCGAGGTTGTGCCGACAGATGGCGTTGCGTTGCGTCGTGTGCTTGAAGCGGTAGGAGGGCCCGTTCGTGTCTGAGCTTCCCGTGGTGGCGATCGTCGGGCGTCCCAACGTCGGAAAGTCCACGCTGATGAACCGCATCCTCGGCCGTCGAGAGGCGATCGTGGAGGAGCGTCCCGGCGTCACCCGAGACCGCAAGGAGGTGCCTGCCGAATGGACAGGGCGCCACTTCCGGCTCGTGGACACCGGGGGGTGGATGGTCGGGGGCGACGAGCTCGACGAGAAGGTGTCCCGGCAAAGCGAGAAGGCGATCGCATCGGCTGATGTGGTGTTGTTCGTCGTTGACACGGTGACCGGTGTGACAGAGGAGGATGCCCGCGTCGCCGAGCTCCTCCGTCGACGCAGCGGCCCCGTTGTGGTCGTCAGCAACAAGGTCGATGACGTGAACCGCGAGTCGCTCATCTGGGAGTTTCTGGGGCTCGGCTTGGGGGAGCCGTTCGCGGTGAGTGCGCTCCACGGTCGCGGCACGGGCGACTTGCTCGACGTCGTGGTGGGGCACCTACCCCCGGCAGGTGCTGACGAGCTCGACCTGCTCAACGGCGCAGACGACCCCGACACCGCGACGATGCGTCGCCGCTCTGGTGACGCGGACGCCGACCGCATCTTTGCGGTTGCCCTGGTCGGACGCCCGAACGTCGGCAAGTCGACGCTGTTCAACCGTCTCATCGGCGAAGACCGCGCGGTCGTCCACGACATGCCCGGGACGACCCGCGACACGATCGACACCGTGATCGAGACCGACGAAGGCCCGCTCCGCTTCGTCGACACGGCGGGGATGCGTCGCCGGAGTCGAATCGACGAGGGCACCGAGTACTTCTCGATGGTGCGTGCCCTCAAGGCTGTCGACGAGGCCGACGTGGCCTTGTTGGTGATCGACGCCACCGAGGGTGTGACGCACCAGGACCAGCGCCTCGCTGAGCGCATGGATGCCGCCGGATGCCCGGTCGTGGTGATTCTCAACAAGTGGGAGCTGCTCGACGCCGAGCAGCGCGCGGCGGTGACGCACGACGTGGGTCGGAAGCTCGGATTCCTCGGCGATGCGGTGGTCTTGAAGATCAGCGCGCTGAGCGGCAAAGGGGTCCACAAGCTGCTTCCTGCGTTGAGTGAGGTGGTCGATGCCTATCACCGACGTGTTCCCACTCGGCGAGTGAATGAGGTGATCGCCGCGGCGCAGGCCGCGCAGCCTGCTCCGCATGGGGGACGCGTGCTCTATGCGACGCAGGGTGCCGTCGACCCGCCGACGTTCACGCTGTTCTCCAACCGTGACCTTCCCCCGACGTATCTGCGCTACCTCGAGCGGAGCTTGCGCGAGGCGTTCGGGCTTGGGCAGACGCCCATCAAGTTGCGAGTCCGCCGGCGCACGAGCTGAACGACCACGGTCACGTTGCTGACCGCAACCGATCGCGCGAGCGTGCGGGCGGTCCGCGGGCACCCGCTTCGGTAGGGTCGTCGCATGGGTCACAAGGGGAGGGCAGTGGTCGTCGCCGCTGGTGGGGTTGCCGTCGCGGTCGCAGCGGTTCGCCGCGCGAGGCGCCGCGTGGCGCCGGGCGCTGCAGCACCGCATCCGCCGGCTCTTGATCGCACGGACCGCGTCGCGCGGACAGCCGAGGTCGCCCGCCTGGCGGGCCGCACCGGCGCTTCCTACGGGGTGCATCGGGCACGGCGCGTGTTCGCGTCGGCGGAGCGGCGTGAGGCGCTCGACACCGAGTTCCAGCTTCGCACCACCGAGGACGTCGTCGCGTCGCTCGGCAACCTCAAGGGCGCCATGATGAAGCTCGGCCAGATGGCGAGCTACCTCGACCCGGGCATGCCACCGCACATGCGTGAGATGTTGGCCCAGCTCCAGGCGGACGCACCGCCCATGAGCGGCGAGCTGGCAACGGCCACGCTCGAAGCGGAGTTGGGCGCGCCCGTGTCAGAGCTCTTCGACGAGTGGGATCCGGTTCCGATCGCTTCGGCCTCGATCGGCCAGGTCCATCGGGCGATCACCGTCGATGGCCGTGCCGTGGCCGTGAAGGTGCAGTACCCGGGTGTCGCTGAGGCGATGGCCGCCGATCTCGGCAACGCCGACCTGCTCTTCAACGCGCTCCGCATGCTCTTCCCCGGACTTGATGTGGGCCCGCTCGTCGAGGAGCTCCGTGCCCGTCTCCTCGAAGAGCTCGACTACACCAACGAAGCAGCGAACCAGCAGGTGTTCGCCGACTACTACGCCGACCATCCGTTCATTCGCATTCCTGCGGTCATCCCGGAGCTCTCGGGCCCCCGCATCCTGACGACGGAGCTCGCGGTCGGCGAGCCGTTCTCGGCAGTCCGCAACTGGGACGAGGCCGCACGCGGACGCGCCGCCGAGATCGTGTTCCGGTACGTCATCCGCTCGCTCTACTGCCTGCACGCCTTCAACGGCGATCCGCACCCCGGCAACTACCTCTTCAGTGCCGACGGCACCGTCACCTTCCTCGACTATGGCCTCGTGAAGCGGTTCACCGCCGACGAGTTGCAGCTCTTCGTCGCGATGCACAAGGCGATGGTCATCGAGCAGGATCCCGGTGCGTACCGACGCCTGGTCGAGGATGCCGGCCTGCTCACCAAGGGAGCGAAGGTCACCGACGCACAGGTAGGGGAGTACTTCGGTGGCTTCTACGCCCACCTCCTGAAGAACGAGGCGTTCGGCATCACGCCCGACTTCGCCGCCGACATCGTGGCGCGGTTCTTCGATGCCACCGGGCCCTACGTCGAGATGCAGCGCCTCGCGAACGTGCCGCCGACGTTCGTGATCGTGCAGCGCATCAACCTGGGCCTCTACGCCCTCCTTGCGGATCTCGGGGCCACGGCGAACTGGCGCGCGATCACGCACGACATCGTGCCCTTCGTCGATGCGCCGCCGGCCAGCGAGCTCGGTGAGCAGGAAGCGGCGTGGCTCGCCGAGCGTGAGGCTGCCTCACGGGCCGAGGTTCCAGCGGGCGAGGCCGTCGGGGCCGACCAGTAGGCTGGCACGTCGCATGGTGAAGCCCGTCTTCGCGGTCGTCGCCGCCGCATGTTTGGTCGCCGCCGTGGTGTGGGGCCGCTCCGCGCTGCACCACCGGCGCGCCTGGCAACGCACGCTCGCCGAGTACGGCCACGAGTCGGATGCGTCCGTGTTGGCCCGCTCGTCGTTCCGGCGTGAGTTGCACGCCACGCTGGTGTACGCCGTGTTGGCCGTCGCGTCGGTGCTGGTCCTCATCGTCGGTGCGCGCAGTGCCGCGTTGGCGTTCGGGCTCGTCCTCCTACCGGTCGGGCTGTCGATCGGCTACGGCCGGGACTTCCTGCGGGCTGCCCGCCTTGCCGAAGACCGCTTCACCATCGAGCGGCGTGCCGTCGAGGTGCTCACCCAGGAGCAACTCGCCCCGCGTGCCTGGGCCGCGCGCCTCGCGCCTGAGGACCTGCCAGACATCACCGGTTTCGAGGTGGGGCGGGTGTACCAGGCAGGCACCGGCATGATGGCTGGCGACTTCTACGACGTGTTCCGGTTGTCGAAGACCCGGGTTGCGGCGGTGATCGGCGACGTCACCGGGCATGGCATCGAGGCATCCATCACGGCGTTCCAGGCGAAGTACCTCCTGCGCGTGTTCTTGCGCCAGTACCGCGATCCGGCGCAGGCCCTCGAAGAGCTCAACACGCAGATGTCGACGCTCGAGCGAGCCGAGGAGCTCATCTCGCTCTGCGTCCTCGTCTTCGACACCGAAGCGGGGACGCTTCGCTTCACCTCGGCGGGGCACCCCGCTGCGTGGCTGTGGCACGGCCGCGAGGTGCGTCCGTTGCGCGCCACCGGCCCGCTGCTGTTGCTCGACCCGAAGGGGAGCTACTTCAGCCGTGAGATCCCCCTCGACGCAGGTGACCTCGTGTTGCTGTACACCGACGGACTCGCCGAGGCACGAAACGGGGAGCAGCTCTTCGGCGAGGAGCGCATCGCGAACACCTTGCGTCGAGACCCCACCGCCGCACCGGCGGTCCTGTGCAAGACCCTGATCGAGGCGGCCCGTGACTTCTCACGGGCCGCGCTGACCGACGACGTGGCGATCCTCGCCATCCGTCGCAGCTGACGCCCCGGAGCGCGCCATGGCCGCAGTCGACAGATCCGATGCCCCTGCACGCCTGGCCGAGGCCGCGCAACGTGCGCTCGACGGCAACCTGGCGACAGGCCGCGAGAAGCTGGATCGGCAGCACAAGCTGTTCGTGCGCGAGCGCCTCGACCTCCTGCTCGATCCACGCTCGTTCGTCGAGGATGCGCTCTTGGCAAATGCTGCCGCTGCAGATCTTCCCGCCGACGGGGTGGTCACGGGCACCGGGCGCATCGAGGGGCGGCCGGTGTGCGTCGTTGCGAATGACCCGACGGTCAAGGCCGGCTCCTGGGGTGCCCGCACGGTCGAGAAGATCGTGCGCGCGACGGAGTACGCCCTGCGCCATGAGCTCCCGATCTTCTGGCTCGTCGACTCGGCGGGCGCGCGCATCACCGATCAGGTGCAGCTCTTCCCGGGGCGCCGCGGCGCGGGACGGATCTTCTACAACCAGGTGAAGCTCTCCGGGCGTGTGCCGCAGATCTGCTGCCTGTTCGGGCCGTCTGCTGCCGGTGGTGCCTACATCCCGAGCTTCTGCGACATCGTGATCATGGTGGAAGGAAACGCCTCCATGTACCTCGGGTCGCCACGCATGGCAGAGATGGTCATCGGCGAGCGCACGACGCTCGACGAGATGGGTGGCGCACGCCTGCACGCCACGGTGTCGGGTTGTGGCGACAACCTCGCAGACGATGACGCCGATGCGATCGAACAAGCGCGGGCGTGGTTCACCTACTTCCCGCAGACGTGGCGCGAGGAGCCGCCGGCGTATCAGGCAGCTGATCCCGCTCGTGCGCTGACGGCCTCGATGATCCCAGCGGAGGAGCGCCTCGCGTACGACATGCACGACGTGATCGACGCCCTCGTCGATGCCGAGAGCTTCTTCGAGTTGAAGCCGCTCTTCGCCCCTGAGCTGATCGTCGGGTTGGGCCGCCTCGACGGGAACCCCGTCGGCATCGTGGCGAACAACCCTGTTGCGAAGGGCGGCGTCCTCTTCGTCGACTCCGCAGACAAGGCCGCTCGCTTCATCTGGTGCTGCGACGCGTTCAACATCCCGCTCGTGTTCCTCGCTGACGTCCCCGGCTTCATGATCGGCACCCAGGTCGAGGCGCAGGGGATCATCCGGCACGGCGCCAAGATGGTGACCGCAGTGTCCGAGGCGACCGTTCCGAAGCTGTGCGTCGTCGTGCGCAAGGCCTACGGCGCGGGTCTCTACGCGATGGCGGGTCCGGCCTTCGAACCCGAGGCGACCATCGCGCTCCCCACCGCCAAGATCGCCGTGATGGGTCCCGAAGCGGCAGTGAACGCCGTGTTCGCCAACAAGATCGCGGCGATCGACGATCTCGAGGAACGGGAACGGTTCGTGCAGCAGGAGCGCGAGGTGTACGAGGCGGATGTCGATCTGTTGCGTCTCGCCTCAGAGTTGGTCATCGATGCGGTCGTCGAGCCCGAGTCTCTGCGGGCGGAGATGATCCGTCGCTTCGCAGCCTCACGGGGGAAGGACCGCGCCTTCTCCGATCGCCGGCACGGCGTCCCGCCTGTCTGAGGGCGCCTGCGAGGTTGGGGCGAAGCCCTCCCAGCCGCCACGATTGGGACGTGACGCCCTCCGTGCTCGACTCGATCGTTGGCGATGAGGTCGTCGTTCGTGAGGTTGGTCCGCGCGACGGCCTGCAATCCGAGGCGCCACTCGCGGTCGTCGATCGTGCGGCGCTCATCGACGGCCTGTTCACCGCCGGTGTTCGTCACCTCGAGGCTGTGGCCTTCGTCTCCCCGAAGGCGGTACCCGCGATGGCAGACCCCGCTGCCGTACTCGCGGCGGTGCACATACCCGAAGATGCGTGCGTCGCGGCGTTGGTGCCAAATCTGCGAGGCGCAGAGCTCGCCCTCCGGGTCGACGGCTTGTCAGAACTGACCGTCACGATCTCTGCATCGGAGATCTACAACCAGCGCAACGTGCAGCGGTCGGTCGATGAGTCGCTGCACGAAGTCGAGGCGATCTGTGGGGTCGCTGCACCTGCAGGGTTGATCGTCGACGCCGTCGTGTCGTGCGCGTTCGGATCGCCGTACGAGGGAGACATCTCGCCCACGGAGGTTGCTTCGCTGGTACGGCGCCTCAGGGATGCCGGATGCGACCGTGCCACCCTCGCCGACACGACGGGCATGGCCACCCCGCCGCGGGTCCACGCGCTGTTGGACGCGACGGGAAGCGATGTCGGCCTCCACCTCCACGAAACCCGCGGGACAGCGCTTCTCAACGCGTGGGTGGGGCTTGAGCGCGGGGTGCGCCGCTTCGATACCTCGGTCGGTGGGTTGGGCGGCTCACCGTTCGCCACGGGCGCCGCCGGCAACCTTGCGACAGAGAGCTTGGTTGCGATCCTTGACGACTGTGGCGCGCGTACCGGTATCGACCTCGCGCGCCTGCTCGACGTCGCCGAGCTTCTCGCAGGCCTGGTCGGCCGAACGCTACCGAGCCCTGTCGCGCAACACGGTCCGCGCCTTGGGCGAGATGCGGCCACGCACGATGTGGGAGGCGCCTGACATGCCGTGGTGCGATACCTGCGACCGCTTCTACAACCCCAACTCCGTTTCAGCCGACGGCTCGTGCCCGACCTGCGGCACGGCTCTGCCGAAGGCGACCCGCGCGGAGCGCAGGCAGGCGACGCAGACCGACACCGCGGAGGAGCCGAGCCGCGTCCCGTGGCACTTCTGGATCCTCGTTGTCGCCTTGGTGATCTACCTGGGGTGGCGCCTCGTGCAGCTGATCGGCTGGTTGCTGAGGTAGCGATTGCCGGTTGCGAGAGGTTGCTTGCGGCATGGTGACGTCCGCGATCGAGCCGTTCTCAGGTGCGAGAGCCGTCTGCTCCATGCACTACAGTCGGCAACTCGTACGGGCTGTGGCGCAGCTTGGTTAGCGCGTCGGTCTGGGGGACCGAAGGTCGTGGGTTCGAATCCCGCCAGCCCGACCATTGTGATGTCGCGAGACACGTGCTTGGGCCGAGCCTGCGTCAGCGGGTTCGGCCCTTGCAGTTGTGGGCGGTGGTCGGAGTGGTCAGGCAGGGTCGAACCTGTCGAAGAACGAGTCGTCAACCCTTCGCACCGTGCGAAGGCCGACTGCCTGCTCCTCGATCAGGTCGCACAGCTTCTCGCCGTCGACGAGGTTCACCGTGGGGGTGGCGGCAGTCGCGGCGTTCCTTGCTGCCGACGAGAAGCGTCCCAGCGTGACGAGCACGGCGCGTTCGGCCCCAGCAGCGGCCGCGTCGCGCTGGAAGAGCGCGACGACCTCCCGCCCGTGGACCTTGCTGGGCTCGTACCGCTTTGCTTGCACGGCAACCCGCGACGCGAGCACCGCGTTGATCGGAGCCAAACCGATCCCGTCTATGCCTTCGTCGCCGGGTCCTCCGCGACGGGTCAGCTCCATGCCGTAGAGGCGGAGCAGGTACACGACGAACTCCTCGAACCCTTCGGGGCTGAGCCTGTGGAGGCGTTCGAGCATGTCCTCGCGCCAGGCAACGTCCGCTTCAGAGTCGACATCTGCCGTTGGATCCTCCTCGCCGCCCGGCTCCGAAGCGGAGTTGGCTGTGCTACGTGATTGGTGGCGAGCGGCACGAATCCGCCGGTCGGTCTCTCGCACAACAGGGGTTGCGTCCTCCTCAGGCAGCGAGAGGATGTCGCGGCCGGCGGCCGACAAGACGAAGACTCCACGAGAAGGGCGATCGAGGAAGCCCCCGAGCGTCGCATACGACCGCGCCCAGTCCATGCGATCGAGTAACACCGACTTCTCGCGACCGTCGTAGGTGAGTGAGAGCATCTCGTCGGTCGCCTCGATGTCAGCGGTCACCTGGGCGGTGATCTCCCGCGCGAGAGCGGAGCCTCCAAGCGTCTCGACGGCGCGGAGCGTCGGCAAGATCAGGTCGATGTAGGGAGGGAGATCCTCTCGGTTCAGCACGTCACGACCGTATCGCCGTCCCCGACACCGAGTTGTGGCGCATCCGATCTGGTTCGAGACCGGAGACCCCTGAGCTCACCGAGTCCGCCTCT
>CAZUMJ010000044.1:0-23358 GCA_964621605.1 uncultured Iamiaceae bacterium
AGTTCTTCGCCATGTACGGCCTGTACTTCGCCGTGGCGCAGTACCTGCAGATCTCGCACGGCTATTCCCCGCTGCGTGCTGCGGTCGCCTGCCTGCCGATCGGCATCGTGGGCATGGGGGCGGCCCCGTTGAGCGCCACGCTGGTGCGCCGGTTCGGTCACCGCACCGTGGTCGGGAGCGGGCTACTGCTCTCGGCCGTCGGGCTGCTGCTCATGGGGTGGGCGACGCCCACCACCGCGTACGTGCTGCTCGGCTTGGCGTTCGTCTGCATGGGGTTCGGCAACGGCCAGACGACCGCACCGTCGACCACCTTGATCATGTCGTCGGTGCCGCGGGCGAAGTCGGGCGTGGGCTCCGCGGTGAACGACCTCTCGCGTGAGCTCGGCGGCGCGCTCGGCATCGCCGTGCTCGGAAGCGTCATGTCGTCGGTCTACCGATCGTCGATCGCGAGTCACGCGGGCGCGCTCGCAAGCAAGGCGGGGACGTCGATCGACACCACCTTGCGGGCTGCCGCAACGGCAGCCCAGCAGGGCGACATGCACACCGCGGGTGGGCTGCACCAAGCCGCCCAGACGACCTTCGCCCACGGGTTCGGCGTGGCGATGCTGTTCGGTGCGGGGGTGCTGGTCGCGAACTCTGCGCTGGTGTGGGCTCGGGCGCTGCGCGAGGTGGAGGCTCACTGAGCCTTGCGGTCCCGGGTGGGCGGCGTCGCCACCGGTCAGCGGTGCCGCACCCGCCACACCCACACGTAGGGGAACCCCTGCACCCGGACCTCGCCGATCACTCGGGCTTGCCGCCCGTAGCGGCGCGGGATGGTCGCGGGCCCCTCGACCTGGCGAGTGGCGATGTACTCGACGATGTAGTCGACGGACGCGGACGAGGACGGATCGGGAACGGCCGTGCCGCAGGTGAGCGAGATCGCGTACGCGAGGCGAACGGCCACGTGGACGTCGGCGCACGTCCCGGCGTCGTGGCGGATGATGGCGTTGGCGCGCTCGATGCCCTCGCCCCACCCGAGCCGGATGTCGTGACTCGCCCGTTCCTGGCCGCCCAGCAGCGGGTCCACGTACGACACCGCGTCGGGCGCCTGGCGGACGACCACCGTGGCCGCGCACAGCGTCAGCGCGCACAGCAGCGGGGGACCGGCTCTGTGCCATGCGCGCCGGTTTCGTGTGACCCACTGCCATGCCTGGGCCACGAACAGGCCTGCGGCGAGCGCGAGGAAGGGGAAGAGCGGCAGTGCGTACCGGTCGTACCACTTCGCGGCGAAGACGATGGTGACGCCGTACAGAGCGGCGACGACGCTCAGCGTCGCGGTGAACCACCACGGTGCGCGCAGCATCCGCGGCGTCCGCCGCACCGCTCGCAACGCGAGGCCGATCACGGCGGCGACGAGTGCGAGCACGCTGAGGCAGAGCAGCCACGGCGACAGGCGATAGCCGAGGACGACGGCGTAGTAGCCGCGGCCGGGCTGGGTGCGAAGCGCCCCCCGTGCGAACCCGAAGGTGCTCTCTCCAGCGAGCTGCATCGAGGCCCGCAACGCTCGGAACTGCGCGCTCGGGGCGACGAGCAGCGCCGGCCAGAGTGCAAGCACGGTCACCGTGCACGTGCCGACGGCCGCGGCCCCGCTTCCTACCCAGCGGCGCGCCCAGGGCCGCAGGCCGGTGGTGTGCGAGGCAGCGATGCCCGTCAGCAGCGTCAGACTCGCCGCTGCAGGGCCTATCAGGGCGAGTGCCGACACCTTCGTGAGCAGCGCGAGACCGCACAGGACGCCGGAGATGGCGCCGGCCACCTCGGCCTTGTGCATCCACCCCACCGGTGCCGGGCGGGGTGCCAGCGCCCGTTGGGCCGCGGCCGCGCCCGCGGCCAACGCTGCCGCGGAGAACATCGTGACCATCGCGTCGGTGTGCAACATGTGGCTGTGCCCTGCCAGCCAAGGCTCGGTGGCGAGCAACGCACCGGTGACGAGTGCGGTGGAGCGGCCGGCCAGTTCCGCCACGAAGACGATCAGGAGCCAGAGCGCAGCCGCGCAGGCGAACGCGATGAGCCCGCGGGCGATGGTGAACGCACGCGCCGAACGGGCATCGGGCTGTGTCGCCGGCAGCTGTCGCTCCGAGAGGGCAAGGCCGATCGCTCCGGCCCACATGGTCGTGACGCCGGGCATGGTGTTGTGGGCGAACTCCGGGCCAGCACCCTGCACCGATGCGTCCGCGAAGTTGTGATGTGCGATCGCGTGGCGGAAGTTGCCGGAGCGCCACAGCCACAGGAAGTCGTCGGTGCCGTGGATCGGCGGTCCGGGTGCCCAGATGCTGAGCCCGAACGCCACGAGCGCGACCAGCAGGGCGAGGGGGCCTGCCCGTCGGGAGCGCGCGGCGTCTGATCGGCCGGCAATGTCTACGGCGGTGGCGGTGCCGTGCTCGCCCGGAGCGGTCGAGCCATCTGAGGTGCTCGAGGGGCCCGTCACGGCGCGGAGCTTATGAGGCGATGGACAGGGCTGGTGGTAGGTGGGGAGGCAAACCGTTGCGATCTCGATGGCGCGCGGGTGTCGAAGACCCTGGATGAGGTCACGATGGGGTTCGCGTGGGATGACAGGACATCGCCGGGGATGATGCTGCAAGATGGTCATCGGTACGTGGTGCGCGGGCCGGCAGATGTTCTCGTGGAACAGGTAGGCGCCACAGCAAACGCGACACCGTGGCCGCACACCGACAAGGCCGGGTCAGTGCGTCTCGGGCCCGACCCGACAGGCACCGTGACCGCGAGCGTGTCGCATGGGATGTGGAGGCAGCAAGGGTGAGCAACACGACCGTGTTCCTTGGGGTGAGTGCGGTCTCCATCGGAGGTGAGATCGCGGCTGTATTTCTTGCACGAGAGATGCTGCAACGGACTCGGGAGCTATCGAGGCATGGGCGAGTGCTTCTTCTCTCGCCTGTCGTTGCCTTCGCCCTCTTGGTCGCGACGAAGGCATTCCTCGTAGCCTTCGACATAGCGGCGATGAGGGGCCCGCTGTCGGACTCCATCCTGGTCGCTGGCACGCTGGCCGTGACGCTGCGTGGCTTGAGCGGCGAGTCGTGGCTCTATAGGTGGAATCGTCGGACTCCCGAACGGGCATCGCCCGAACGGTGAATGCTGCGAAGCGCTCCGGCCAGAAGTGACGAACAAGACGACACGGTGGAGGCTGTGCACGAAGGGGACGCGGCCGAGGGCTCGGGTGCCGTGGTTGGCGTAGCTGGTTCGCTTCCAGCCTCGGGCCGGTAGACCGCCGAAGCAGCGGCTCGGCCGAGGGTCGGACCGGGGGCGGGGATCCTTCCGACGACGACGCTGCAGTTCGTGCACACGACCCGCTCGCGGCCCAGCACCGGGGTTGCGAGCGTCCCATTTGCCCCGTTGTGCCTCGTGGTCGTACCCTCATCTGTCGCCCTGGCGCCGGCAACGGTGCTCCAGGACCCCACCAGGATCTCACCGAGGACAGCGCAGCGTGCCCACCTATTCGCCGAAAGCCGCCGACATCCAGCGCAACTGGTACGTCGTAGACGCCGAGGGCATCGTGCTCGGTCGCCTCGCCACCGAGGTGGCCCGTGTCCTGCGCGGCAAGCACAAGCCCACCTTCGCGCCCCACATCGACACCGGTGATCACGTCGTGATCATCAACGCCGACAAGGTGGTGCTGACCTCCGACAAGGCGGGCAAGAAGCTCGTGTACCGCCACAGCGGCTACCCGGGTGGTCTCCGTGAGCAGACCTACGAGCAGCTCATGGCCACCAAGCCCGCGGACGCCCTTCGGCGCACGGTGCGCGGCATGCTTCCGAAGAACCGCCTCGGTCGCCAGCAGCTGACCAAGCTCAAGGTGTACGCGGGCCCCAACCACCCGCACGCCGCCCAGAAGCCTCAACCACTCGAGCTCGACGCCCGGGCACGTGCCCGCGTGAGCGCCTAGGAGCCCCCGTGACCAAGCCACTCGTGCAGTCAACCGGTCGCCGCAAGCAGGCGGTGGCGCGGGTCCGCTTCCGTCCGGGTGACGGCAAGATCCTCGTGAACGGCCGTGACGTCGTCGACTACTTCCCGTCGGAGACGCACCGCATGGTGCTCACCGAGCCGCTGCGCCTCACCGAGACGCACGAGTCCTACGACATCGACGCCACGCTCGACGGCGGTGGCCCGACCGGCCAGGCCGGTGCGCTGCGCCTGGGCATTGCCCGTGGGCTGATCGTGCTCGACGAAGAGCTTCGTCCGTCCCTCAAGGCAGCTGGCTTCCTCACCCGTGACGCGCGTGAGAAGGAGTCGAAGAAGTACGGCCTCAAGAAGGCCCGCAAGGCTCCGCAGTACTCCAAGCGCTGACCGGGTCGGCCGTGCTCACCCGCTGTGGGGGCACGGCCGTCACGCACGGCTTCGTGTCGGCCCCGCCACGCGCGGCCGTTGTCGTCGGAGGATCTCTGCCATGACGCTGCAGTTCGGCACCGACGGGGTGCGTGGTCTGGCGAACGCGGAGCTCACCCCCGAGCTCGCGCTCGACCTCGGTCGCGCCGCGGCGCGGGTGCTTGGCCGAGGCGAGTGGCTCATCGGACGCGACACGCGCCGCTCTGGCCCGCTCGTGCAGCACGCGCTCGGGGCAGGCCTTGCGGCCGAAGGGGCCCACGTGGTCGACCTCGGTGTCCTGCCCACGCCGGCAGTCGCCCACCTCGGTGTGGAGCGTGGCCTGCCGGGCGCGGTCATCTCGGCCTCGCACAACCCGTTCGGCGACAACGGCATCAAGTTCTTCGCCGCCGGGGGCCGCAAGCTCGATGATGCGGTCGAGGCACGCCTCGAAGCAGAACTGCAGCGGCTGCACGTCGACTCGACCGGCGGCGGGGCGAGTGCAGACGTTCCGGTGGGAGCCGAGGTCGGAACGTTCCGCACCGACGCGGAAGCGCTCGACCGCTACGTGCGGCACCTGTGCGACGACCTGATCGAGGGCCGGCGCCTCGACGGGATGCGCGTGGTGGTCGACACAGCCAACGGTGCGGCGTTCGAGGTGGCACCTCGCGTGCTGCGGGCGCTCGGCGCCGACGTGACCGTCCTGCATGCCTCCCCCGATGGCACGAACATCAACGCCGGCTGCGGGTCGACGCACCCGGAGGACCTGCAGCGGTCGGTGGTGCAACGCCGTGCCCACGTCGGCCTCGCGTTCGACGGTGACGCGGATCGCGTCCTCGCGGTGGACGCCGACGGCAACCTCGTCGACGGAGACCAACTGATCGCACTGTGCGCGCTCGACCGCAAGGAACGCGGGCTGCTCGTCGACGACACCGTGGTCGTGACCGTGATGACCAACCTCGGGTTCCGCCAAGCGATGGAGCGTCACGGCATCGTGGTCGTCGAGACAGCGGTTGGTGACCGCAACGTGTTAGTCGCGCTCGACGAGAACGGTTGGTCACTCGGCGGTGAGCAGTCGGGCCACCTGATCTTCCGCGACGTGGCCACCACCGGCGACGGAGTCCTGGCGGGCGTGCAGGTCCTCGACGCCATGGCCCGCTCAGGCCGCTCGCTTGCGGATCTGGCCGGCGTCATGGTCCGCCTGCCGCAGGTCCTACGCAACGTGGCGGTGCGGTACCGACGTGCCGACGTGGCCGACCTCCTCGCCGCGCCGCTCGCCGCGGCGCAGGCACGTCTCGGGAGCACCGGGCGAGTGTTGGTGCGGCCGAGCGGGACCGAGCCGTTGGTGCGGGTGATGGTCGAGGCGGGCGCCGTGGCCGAGGCTGAAGCGGTGGCGGGTGACCTCGCGGACCACGTCGCCCGCGTCTGCGCCACGCCCGGCTGACCGGCGGAAACCCCGGGCGATCCAGCCCGGTACGCTTGGCGCGCTCCTCGCGGCACGCTGACGTGCCATCGCGGGGAGTCCGCAACCGCGACCTCTTCCCGGGAGCAGTTCCATGTGCGGCATCATCGCCATCGTCCGACGCCGAGCTGACCGACCTGCGCCGGCCCTCGACGCCGTCCTCGCGCACGTAGACGGAGTTCCCGACGCTCTCGCTCGCCTGTCGGTCGAGGCCGACCCTCAGCTGCTGGCGACCGGCCTCAGTTCGGTTGCGGGCCAGATCGCGGCAGCGGACACGCTCTTGCGTGGAGCTCCCGGGGTGTGGGCCCTGCTCGACCAACCCACGATGGGTGCACGCCTGGCAGCGCTCGAGGAGGCGGCGACGCCGTTCCTCGCAGAGGTCGAGAACCAACTCGACAGGCTCGGTCCGAGCTGGCCGGCCGGTTCGATCGAAGCGGTGAACGCGGCGCTCGTGTCGGTGCGCGACGCCGGGTGGTCGTTGACGCGCGACCGGGTGCGCACCGCGCGCGGTGTCGCCGACCTGGCGGGGCATGCCGCATCGCAGACGGCACTCGAGGCGTTCCTCTCGATCCAGCAGGCGCTCGCCGGCATCGACCGCCTCGAGGTGCGCGGACGCGACTCGGCCGGGGTGCACGTGCTCGTCGACGGGCACGGACTCGACCTCACCTCCGAAGTGGTCGAGGAGCTGCTCGACGGACGCGCGAGCGATCCGCTCTTCGGGTCGACGTCGGTTCGGGTGACCGAGAGCGGGGCCCTGAGCTTCGTCTACAAGGCGGCTGCCGAGATCGGCGAGTTGGGCGACAACACCGCGGCACTTCGCCGCGCGATCGCCGCCGACGCGCTGCTGCACCGGGCCTTGCGAGCGGAGACCGCCCAGGCCCTCGTCCTCGCCCACACCCGCTGGGCGAGCGTCGGCATCATCTCGCAGGCGAACGCCCACCCCCTCAACTCCGAGGAGGTCGACGGCCTCCCGTCGCCCTATGTCGTCGCTGCGCTCAATGGCGACATCGACAACTTCGCCGATCTCAAGTCGGTCGAGGGCATGCGCATCGCGTCGGAGATCACCACCGACGCCAAGGTCATCCCCATCCTCGTCTCGCGGCGCCTCCGCGAGGGAGCGCCGCTGCAGGAGGCGTTCCGCTTGGCCGTCATGAGCTTCGACGGATCGGTTGCGATCGGTGCCGCGTCGGCGGCGGACCCCGACCAGCTCCTGTTGGCGCTGCGCGGCAGCGGGCAAGCGCTCTACGTCGGCCTCGCCGAAGACTGCTTCGTGGTGGCGAGCGAGCCGTACGGTCTCGTCGAGGACACCTCCACGTACCTCCGCCTCGACGGCGAGACCCCCGCCAACCCCGAGAACCCGACCGCAAGTCGTGGACAGGTAGTCGTGCTCACCCGCTCGGGTGCGGGCGCTATCGAAGGCATCGAGCGCTCCGCCTACGACGGGACCCCCCTCCCGGTCGTAGAGGCCGACCTCGCCACGGCCGAGATCACCACCCGTGACATCGACCGCAGCGACAACCCGCACTACCTCCTGAAGGAGATCAGCGAGGCGCCGCAGTCGTTCCGCAAGACGCTGCGCGGCAAGCTCGTCGAACGGGACGGGGCCGTGCATGTCGCACTCGGGCCCGACACGCTTCCCGACACGCTTCGAGCTGCGCTGCGCGAGGGGCGCGTGCGCAAGGTGCGCGTCATCGGTCAGGGCACCGCGGCCGTCGCCGGGCAGAGCCTCGCCCGCACCCTTGCAGAGCTCACCGAGGAGCTCCCCGTCGACGTGCAGGCGGTGCTCGCCACCGAGCTCTCGGGCTTCGGGTTGCGCGCCGATATGTCCGACACGCTGGTGGTGGCCATCAGCCAGTCCGGCACGACGACCGACACCAACCGCACCGTCGACCTCGTGCGTGGTCGTGGCGCCCGAGTCGTGGCGATCGTGAACCGCCGCAACTCCGACCTCACCGACAAGGCCGACGGTGTGCTGTACACGTCCGACGGCCGCGACGTCGAGATGAGCGTGGCGTCCACGAAGGCGTTCTATGCGCAGATCGCGGCGGGTTTCCTGTTGGCGCATGCCATCACAGACGAGCTCCTGGGCGGCGCCGCCGATCCACGAGCGGGAGCGCGCAGTGCGGTGCTCGACGCCCTGCGCGGCGTTCCGGCCGCGATGGAGGAGACGCTCGCGCTGCGACCCCAGATCGCCGTCGCGGCACAGCAGGTCGCGCCCAACCGTCGCTATTGGGCGGTCGTGGGCAGCGGCGCCGATCGGGTCGCCGCGCACGAGATCCGGGTGAAGCTGTCGGAGCTCTGCTACAAGTCGATCGCCTGCGACAACACCGAGGACAAGAAGCACATCGACCTCTCGTCGGAGCCGCTCATCCTGGTGTGCGCCACCGGGCTCTCCGGCTCGAACGCGGATGACGTCGCGAAGGAGGTGGCCATCTACCGCGCGCACAAGGCGGCGCCGGTCGTGGTCGCCAGCGAGGGCGAGGAGCGCTTCGGTGCGGCGCTCCATGTGATCAGCGTCCCCGCGATCCATCCGGAGCTGTCGTTCATCTTGGCGACGGTCGTCGGGCATCTCTTCGGCTACGAGGCGGCACTCGCCATCGACGCGCTCGCGGTGCCGTTGCGTGAGGCGCGTGCGCAGGTCGAGCAACTGGCGTCGTCACGCCTCGAGGGCGATCAGCTGCTCGCCGCGCTGGCGCCGCTGTTCCAGGCGACCTCACGCCGGTGGTTCAGCGGGCTGCGATCGGGTGCCTACGACGGTGCGCTCGAGGCGAGCACGGCCATGCGGGTGTCCGCGCTCCTGCGGTACGCGTCGGGCCTCCTCCCGCTGGAGCTGTACCAGCTCGACTTCGGGCGCCAGGGGTCCCCCAGCGTCCTGCTCGAAGACCTCGCGTCGGCGCTCACCGCCGGCATCGAGGAGCTCACGCGCCCTGTCGATGCCATCAAGCACCAGGCGAAGACCGTGACGGTCGGCATCTCGCGTTCGGACGAGGGGGTCGTGCACGTCCCCCTCGTGGCGGCCGCACTCGACGCGGGGGCGGCGCGCGACAGGCTCACGTACCGGGCGCTGCGCACCTTGGCAGAGCTCGACCCGGCCGTCGACGAGGTCATCGGGTTCACCCGCTACCGCGTGGAGGGCAGCGTCGAGGACCAGCAGGCCACGATCGTGGTGGTCGACCGCGGTGGTATCTCGCGCGACCTCCCGCTCCGCACCGAAGAGAACCCCTTGTTGCGCGGCACCAAGCACCGCGTCGCCTACGAGCGTGAGGTGACGGTGGCGGTCGGGCGGAGCGACGGTCGGACCGTGGTCCTCGTCCCCGAGGTGAAGGGGAACCAGTGCACGGGCATCACCTTGCTGCACGTTCGGCTCCACGACCGCCTGGCGCCACGGGTGATGCGCGGCGTGTTGGAGGGCTACCGAGGTCGGTACGCCGCACTGCGTGACGCGGTCACGGAGACCGAGCCGGCCATGCGCGAAGACCTGCTCGGAGACCTCTCCGTGGTCGACCTCCTCACCGCGCCGGTCCTGGTGTTGGCGGCGCAGTGGAAGGCAACCTGAGCCACCCATGATCGGCATCGGCGTCGACCTCGTCGACGTGCCGCGTCTGCGCACGGCTCTGGCCCGCACGCCCGGCCTTCTCGATCGCCTCTTCACCGCGGATGAGCGGGCCTACTGCGAACAACGCCACGACCCGACCGAGCGCTACGCGGTGCGGTTCGCGGCCAAGGAAGCTGCGATGAAGGCGCTTGGCGTCGGGCTCGGTGCGGTCGGCTGGCACGACATCGAGGTAGCTCGGGCCCCCTCGGGGAGGCCCGAGCTGCACCTCTCGGGGCGGGCTGCGGCGTTGGCGAGCGGGCAAGGCGTGACGTCGTGGTTGGTGACGCTCAGCCACACTGCGACCGTCGCCGAGGCGATCGTCGTCGCCCGCTGACCGCGGACCTCAGGTCGGGCGGACCAACAGGCGCTGCTCCGCCGCTCGGGTGCGTCCTCGGGTCGTCGCCGCGGTGATCACGGCGGCGAAGAGGGGCACGGCGAGCAGGAGCAGCAACTCCGCAGGCACCTGATAGGGGATGGGCGGCAGCGTCTTCCCGCTGAAGCGCCCGCGGTGGTTGTACACGAAGAGCCCGAGCGCACTGGTGGCGAGCCCGCTGACGACGCCGAGCAGGATGCCGGTGGTGGCGAGCAGGCCGGACTGCCAGGCCTCTCGTGCCCGTCGGGTGCCGACCCGTGCGCCCAGCAGTGCGAGCACGTCGTCGTCCTGGCGGCGTGCGATCGCCGCGAACCGCAACGTGAGCAGGATGACCGCGAGCATCAGCACCACTGCGGTCACCGTGGCCGCACGCCGGTCGGTGGCGGTGCGCAGGACCGACGCGGCATCGTCGAGCCGCGTCGCGTCGAGGCGGGTGAGGTCAGCCGTGTCGCCAGGCTCGACGGTCGCGGATTGCGGCAGCGCGGCCCGCACCGCCGCGACGTCGGCCTCCGACGGCGCGTGTGGGAGCGATGCGACGACGCCGAGGGTCACCTGGGAGGTGGTGGGCACCCCGTGTGCGTGCAGGGTCTCGGCGGAGACGAGCACCGAGGGGAGTTGTGCGCCGACCCGCGTCGTGGAGGCGAGGGTGGCGGGAAGCTCGATGCCCGCGGCCGCGGTGTGGGCACCGTCGGAGGTCCGGCACAGCAGCCCGACGTGGGCGCCGTCTCGCAACACGCCCGGGTCCAGGGCGAGCGCGTCGCCTCGTGCGAGGACGGGGGCGAACGATTCGAGGCCCAGTGCGGACAGCACCGCCGGTGTCGCCAGCGCCACCTCGCCCGTGCCGAGCATGGTCACACCCGCTGCAGGGCACACGTCGAGTTGCGGCTGCAGCAGCTCGGTCGGGCGTGGCGTGGGTGGTTCCGTCGGGAGCGTGTCACCCGACGGGATGCCGGGGGTGCGGAGCACCGCCACGTGGGCCCCGGGGAGCGATGCGGTGAGCGAGGCGACGTCGGGTTGCGCGCTGGGGAAGAGGTCCAGGAGGTTCGCGTTCCGACCCACGATCTGGTTTGTCGTGGTTCCCGCCGTGAAGGTGTGCACGGGCAGCGCGGCACGCCGGCGCGTCTCACGGGTCGTGAACCCGGTGCCGAGCACCGACAGCACGACCACGATCGCGGTCGTGATCGCGGCGAGCCCGACGGCGACGTCGGTGCCGCCTCCCGGCCGCCCGAGAAGTCGCGCCGCCAGGGTGCCGCTCCGGCCGAGGGGGAGTCGTTCGGCGAGGCGCGCGGCGCCCCGACGAGTCGGCGGTGCCAGGAGCACGACACCGACCCCGACGGCAGCCAAGCCAGGCCACAAGGCCAGATTGAGGTCGCTGAAGGTCTCCGACGATCCCGGGAACAGGGCGCCGATGGCGAGCGCGAACACGCCCGCACCGAGGCGTGCCACGAGCGCGCCGGTGCGCGGGCGACCGGTCGCGGCGCCTTCGTCTCCGTGGACGCCGGCATCCGACGTGCGGAGGCCGGTGAACAAGAGGGGCACCCCCACACCGGCAAGCGCGGCCCACAGGATGCGCACCCCGGTGTGGCACGCGATGCCGACGAGGATGCCGGCGAGGAGGCCCAGCACCGTGGCTGGGAGCGCCACGAGCATCACCGCGGCGCGGACTCGCTGTGCCCTCGTGCGATCCGTCGCGCCGAGCGCGCGGAGGAGGGTGCTTCGTTGCTCGCTCTCGGGGGTGGGACTGCTCGTCATCGCCGACGCGGTGGCGGCGACAACGACGAAGCCGGCAAGCGCGCTGCTGGCCCCGACGACCGTGTTGCTCGGGTCGACGGCGACGGCGAGCACGCCGGCTGTCATGGCCACCAACGCGAACGCGGTGCGTGCGGGGTCCTCGCGGAGCTCGAGGACACCCAGACGTGCGGCGAGCGAGCGCGGCGCGTGGCGTCGTGGGTCGCGTCCGGCCGCGTTCGTGGTGGGGGTGTGCGGGTGCGTGTCCATCAGGCCCTCCGGGGGTTCGACGGGGTGGTGTCGGCGTCGACGCGGTCGACGATGTGGCCGTCTCGCATGCTCACGACCTCGTCGGCCCAGGAGGCGAGCCGGCTGTCGTGGGTGACCATCAGGACGCCGCGTCCGTCACGGCTGAGGTCGGCGAGGAGGCGCACGATGCGGTCCGCGGCGACGGAGTCGAGCGAGGCGGTCGGCTCGTCTGCCAGCAGCAGGGGGCGCGTCCCGACGATGCCGCGGGCGATGGCCACGAGCTGTTGTTGGCCGATCGAGAGTGCCGTCGCCGGCTGGTCGGCGAGGTCGGTGGCGCCGACCGCCTCGAGCGCCTCCATCGCCCTGCCTGCCGCGGTCGCTTGCCGTTCGCCGTCGAGCTCGAGGGGGAGCGCCACGTTCTGCACCACGGTGAGGCCGGCCATGAGGCTGTGGCGTTGGTGGACGACGCCGAGGTCGCGGCGGCGTCGCTCGGCCCACCAGCCCCGGCCCCAGGTGGGTGGCGTCGCGCCGTCGATCGTGATGGTGCCGCCGGTCGGGGCGACGAGTCCGCACGCGAGGTTGATGAGCGTGGACTTGCCGCTGCCGCTGGGCCCGGTGAGCGCGACGAAGCGGCCGCGGTCGACGACAAGGCTGATGTCGTCGAGGACGGTGCGGGTGGCGCGCCCGTCGAGGTAGGCGCACGAGACGTGATCGAGCGCGAGCAAGGTGGTCATCGGGAGACTCCCTTCGAAGGGGTCGACGTGTGGTCGTCCGCCGGGTTGGAGGATGCGGCCGCGAGGTCGCGGGCTCGCAAGAGGGCTTCGGTTCGGTCCAGCCACCGCAGGTCTGCCTCACGGCGTGCGAGCAGGACCTCGGTGACGAGCTGGGCGGCCAAGGTGCCGTCGGGGTCGTCGCGCTGTGCTCGGCGCAGCTCTTGGAGGTGTTGCAGGATGCGGTGCCGGGCGTGGTCGATGACGGGCAGCACCGTGTGGGTGGGGCCGTCCGCCGCGAGGAGGATCTCCATGACCAGGTCTTCGCGCGGTGCGTCGGTGTGTGCTGCCAGACCCGCTCGCCACGAGTCGAGCGCACCGCTGCCCGCGTCGGTGAGGGCGTAGAGCCGCCGGCGACCGCTGGTGTCGTCGGGGTCGTCCTCGCCGGAGACCAGCCCGTCGCGGGTCAAGCGGTCGAGGGTGGTGTACACCTGCCCGCTGTTGAGACCCCAGAGGCCTGCGGTGCGGCGTTCGAACTCGGCGCGCAGGTCGTAGCCGTGCCGAGGCCGTTCGGCCAAGAGAGTGAGAAGTCCTTCGCGTACGCCCATCGCAATGAGTATCGAGTAGTCACTACTCAGTAGTCAAGCGCGATCTTGGGCTAGTTCTCCTGGGTGAACGCACGCAACGTGCGCAACATGTCCTCCCAGTGCGTCAGCAGGAGCGCATGCCCGGCGGTCGGGAACTCGCGCAGCTGTCCCTGCGGGAGGTGCGCCTCGTACCACCTCCCGAACGCCGTGGGGCAGGTGTCGTCGTGCCCGCCGTACCAGAGCGCCACCGGCGCGGTGACGGCGTCGAGCGCGATGCCGCTCGGGCTGTAGGCACAGCGAAGGTCGGCGATGAGCCCGTCGAACCCGCCCGCGATGCTGTCGAGGAGGGCTTCCACCATTCGGTCCGGCGCGCCAGGCACCGATGCCAGCTCGGCTCGCGTGGTGTCGTCGTGGCCCGTCAGGTGCTCGTGGCCGAGCTCCCAGGTCGGGGGGTCGGGCACCAGCATCGGCGCCATCATCTCGGCTGCCTCCGCCGCGCCGAGCTCCGCGGCCGCTTCCACCATGGCGAGGCGGGGATCACCGGCGGCGTCGCGGATGGCCGCATCGGCGTAGGCCTCGACGGGAACCGTGCCCGCCACGAGGCCCATCCCGGTCAGGCGAGGCCCGAGCTGGACTGCTGCGGCCAGCGCCCAGGGGGCCCCGGCAGACCACGTCAAGATCGCCGCGCGCTCGACGCTCAGGTCGGCCAGCAGCAGCTCGACGTCGCCGGCGAACGAGGCGAACGTCGCGTCGGCGTGGGGGCTGGAGGCACCGAACCCGGGGCGGTCGAGCGCAAGGAGGCGCACGCCTGCTGCCGTCGCCAACTCGTCGTCGGGGTGGCGTGCACGCCGGGTGTCGGGCGTGCCGTGGACGAAGAGCACCGGCACACCGTCCGGGTCGCCCACGTCGTCGACCGCGAGGTCTCGCCCGTCGGGAAGGCGCACCAGATGCGTCGGCGGAGGCCCGTACACGGCGAGCACGCTAACTGCCCAGGGCGGCCGACTCCGAGGAGGCAGAATCGGGCCGTGCAGCCCGTGCTCACCCCCGACGAGATGGCCGCGGTCGACGCGGCGGCTCCCGAGCCCGTGGACGTCCTCATCGACCGTGCCGCTGCGGCTGTCGCCCGGTCCGCTCGCCGCATGCTCGGAGGGACCTACGGCAGGCGGGTCGTCGTGCTCGTCGGAAAGGGCAACAACGGCAACGACGGGCGAGTGGCCGCCGACCGCCTGCGCGCCATGGGGATGCACGTCGAGGTGATCGCCGCGTCGGACGCGCCCACAGCGCTCCCCCGGGTCGATCTCGTGATCGACGCCGCGTACGGAACCGGCTTCCGCGGCACGTTCACCCCGCCGGCGCTCGCCGGGACGCCGCTCGTGCTCGCCGTCGACATCCCCTCGGGGGTGTCGGGCCTCACAGGTGTCGCGCTCGGTGTGCCGTGGCGCGCCGATCACACCGTCACGTTCGCTGCCCTCAAGCCTGGCTTGCTCCTGCACCCCGGAGCGACCCTGGCCGGCGAGGTGGAGCTCGCCGACATCGGGCTCGACGTGAGCCGGGCCAGTGTCCACCTGGTGGAGCGCGCCGACGTCGCTCGCTGGATACCCGACCGCGCCCGTGACGCGCACAAGTGGAACGCCGCCGCGTGGGTCGTGGCCGGGTCGTCGAGCATGCGGGGCGCTGCCCACCTGGCCGCCCGGGCCGCGCAGCGCACGGGCGCGTCGTACGTGCGGCTGTCGTCCCCCGGAGTCGTCGACGATCCGCTGCGACCGACCGAGGCAGTCGGGCTGCCGCTTCCGGACGACGGCTGGGCCGAGGTGGTGCTCGCGCAGCTCGACCGGGTCGCGGCGGTTGCGGTCGGGCCGGGCTTGGGGGCGAGTGAGGTGACGGCACGGGAGGTGCGCAAGCTCGTGCAAGAGTGCCCGGTGCCGCTCGTGGTCGACGGTGACGGCCTCGGCGCCCTCGGGTCGCTCGCTGCCGGCGTGCTCAATACCCGACAGGCCTCGGTCCCCGCCGTCCTCACTCCCCATGAAGGCGAGTTCGCCCGGCTCGGAGGCGACCTGGCTCCTGGACCGGAGGGGCTCGACCGATTCGGATCGGTGCGGGCACTCGCCGCGGAGCTCGGCGCCATCGTGCTGCTGAAAGGCCCCACCACGTTGGTGGGAAGCCCGGACGGGCGAATGCTCGTCGTCTGCGCGGGGGACGAGCGCCTCGCCACCGCGGGGACGGGCGACGTGTTGACCGGCATGATCGCCGCGTTGCTGGCACGCGGCGTCGCACCGTTCGAGGCTGCCGCGTCGGCGGCGTGGCTCCACGGTCGCGCCGGCGACCTAGCGTGGCGGCACGGCCTCGTGGCCGGAGACCTACCCGACCGCATCCCCGCCGTCCTCGCGGAGGTGTGGCCGTCCCCCGAACCGCCGCGCAGGAGGCCACATGTCCGCTGATCTCGTGTCGTCGATCATGACCCGCGAGGTCGTGGCGTTCCACGAAGCTGACGCGGTTCCGGACGCAGTGCGCCGGCTCGTCGAGGCGGGGATCGACGGCGCCCCTGTCGTCGACGCGGACGGGCGTCCCGTCGGCATGCTCAGCGCCTCGGACGTGATCGTCCAGAACGTGCAGATCCACCTCCCGACGATCGTCGCCCTGTTCGGCGTCACCGTCGAGCTGCCTGGTTCCGCCGCGCGGTTCGACCACGACCTCACGCGTGCGCTCGCCTCAACAGTCGGCGCCTTGATGCACCGCGGGGCGCACACCATCTCGGCCGATGCCACGGTCACCGATGCGGCCACCCGCCTGCACGACGAGGACGTGTCTCGACTCCCGGTCGTCGACGGCGACGGCGTGTTGGTGGGGATCGTGGCACGCGGCGACATCCTCCGGTACCTCGTCGGCGCGGAACGACCCACCGCCTCCAGCTCCGACGTCGACCAGGTCGACTGAGTGCGCGCCGCCTGGGCCGACGTCGACCTGTCGGCCGTCGCCCACAACGTGGCGGAGATGCGTCGCCGCGCGGCACCGGCCCGCCTGTGCGCGGTCGTCAAGGCCGACGGCTACGGCCACGGGGCGGTCGAGGTGGCGCGCGCCGCGCTGGCGGCGGGTGCAGACCTCCTGGCGGTCGCACTCGTCGAAGAAGGGGTGGTGCTGCGCGACGCCGGTGTCGACGCGCCCGTGCTCGTGCTGTCGCAGCCGTCACCGGACGACTTCGACGAGGTCGTGGCCCACCGGCTCACGCCCATCGTCGACACCCTTGCCGGGATCGCGGCCGCCGCCGCTGCGGTTCGCCGTTCGGGCGGGCAGCCCCTCGGGGTGCATCTGAAGGTGGACACGGGCATGCACCGGGTCGGTGCCGCACCCGATGACGTCGTCGCCTGTGGCGAGGCGATCGCCGCGGCCCCAGCGCTGCGTCTCGACGGGTGCTGCACCCACCTCGCCGTTGCGGACGAGCCGGGGCATCCGTTGACCGACATCCAACTGGGCCGCTTCACCGCGGCGGTGGCGGGGCTCGACGTCGCGGGTGTCAGCCCGCCGCTGCTGCACGCGGCCAACTCGGCTGCCACGCTTGCGGTGCCACGGGCCCACTACGACCTGGTCCGCTGCGGCATCACCCTCTACGGGTTGGCTCCGTCCCCTGCCCTCGCCGAGGTCGCCGACCTCCGACCGGCGTTGTCGGTGCGTGCCGCGGTCTCGCACGTCGCACGGGTTCCCGCCGGTGAGGCGGTCTCCTACGGGCAGCGCTACCGACTCGATCGCACCTCCACCATCGCCACGGTGCCGGTCGGCTACGCCGACGGCGTGCCGCGTGCGCTTGGTGCCTCGGGCGTGGAGGTGCTGCTCGGTGGGCGCCGTCGACCGATCGCCGGCACGGTCACGATGGATCAGCTCATGGTCGACTGCGGCGACGACGCGGTGCGCCCAGGAGATGAGGTGGTCCTCCTCGGGAGGCAGGGAGCCGAGACCATCTCGGTCGAGGAGTGGGCGCACGCGGCCGGCACCATCACCTACGAGATCGTGTGCGGGTTCGGCGCTCGACTTCGTCGTCGCTACCGCGGGTAGCGTGACGCGGCGGACCCACCGACCACGGGGGACCCGACGGCGAGCGCAGGGGGCGAGACGATGAGCAGCTTTGGACGACGCCTGGTCGGTGCGGCAGCCGCAGTTGGGGTCGGTGCCGTGGCGTTGCACTTCGCCGAGCGCGACGCGGCAAGCCGTATCCGGGCGCGGCACGACGACGACCTCGATCCGCTCTACGTCCTGCCAGACGGGGTGACGCATCTCGACGTGCCGACCCACGATGGCGGGTCTGTCCACGTGCTCAAGGCGGGCGCAGGTCGCCCGCTGGTTCTGCTCCACGGCGTCACGCTGGCTGCCGAGGTGTGGGCTCCGTTGTTCCACCTGGTGCGTGATCGCTTCACCATCTACGCGCTCGACGTGCGTGGTCATGGCCAGTCCATCGTGGGGAGCGACGGCATCGGCCGTCGCGCGGCGGCGCACGACCTGGCGACCGTGCTCGACACCCTCGACCTCGACGACGCCATCGTCGTCGGCCATTCGATGGGCGGGATGATCATCGGTGAGTTCTGCGGCGCGCACCCGGACGTGCTCGACGCCCGCGTCGGGGGGCTGCTGTTCTGCAACACCGCCACGGCGAACCTCGTGCCGCCCGCTGTACTCGGGCCGGTGCTCGCCGGCGGACGGCGTCTCGCCGCACGCACCGCGTCCGGTCATCCGCTGCCCCGGGTCCCTGCCGATCGAAACCTCGTGATGTCGCGGGTCGCGTTCGGGGCGAACCCGTCGGGTGCCGCCGTCGAACAGGTGAGCCGTCTGGGCTTGGCGGTCGATCCGACGCGCTACGTCGGGTTGTGGGTCGACCTGCTCGACCTCGACACCCGGGCCGCCTTGGCCGGCGTGCGCCAGCCGGCGTCGGTGCTCGTCGGCTCACGCGACATGCTGACCCCTGTGCCGCACGCCAAGCGGATCGTCGCAGCGCTGCCCGATCCTGAGCTGCACGTCCTCGCCGGGGCGGGCCACCAGATCATGCAAGAGCGGCCACGTGAGCTGGCGACGCAACTCGACCGCCTGGTCGACCGCGTTGAGACGCGTGCCGCGGTGCGCGTCGCCGATTGAGTCCCGCGCGCCGAGGGGTACCGTAAGGGGGTGGCCTCCCCCGCAGCATCGCTGTCGCTTCTCGCCGATGAGGCAGAGCAGTGCACTCGCTGCGGGCTCGCTGAGGGCAGAACGCAGGTGGTGTTCGGCAGCGGCGACCCCGACGCGGAGTTGCTCTTCGTGGGTGAGGCGCCGGGCGCCGAAGAGGACCGCCTCGGCCTGCCCTTCGTCGGGCGCTCGGGGAAGCTGCTCGACCGCTTGGTCCACGAGGAGCTCGGCCTCGAGCGAGATCAGTGCTACATCGCCAACGTCGTGAAGTGCCGCCCTCCGCAGAACCGCAACCCCCGCCCCGACGAGATCGCGGCGTGCCGCCCGTACCTCGACGCGCAGGTGGCAGCGGTACTCCCAAAGGTCGTCGTCACGCTCGGCAACTTCGCCGCACAGCTGCTCCTCGATACGACGGTCGGCATCACCAAGCTCCGCGGCCGCTCGTACCCGTTCAGGGGGACCGTGCTCGTCCCGACGCTCCACCCCGCGTACGTGCTGCGCGGCGGCGGAACCGCCATGGCACAGATGCGAGCAGACCTCGTCCGCGCGAAGCAGGAGCTTCAGCGTGGCTGACGCCGATGCTGCCTTCGTCGCGAGAACCGCCTCGGTCGACGCCACCCGTGCGCTCGCAACGGCCCTCGCGGACCTCGCGCATCCCGGCGACGTCGTGCTCCTGTCAGGCGAGCTGGGAGCGGGCAAGACGGCCTTCGCTCAAGGGTTCGGGCGCGGCCTCGGGGTTGCCGAACCGATCGTGAGCCCCACGTTCACCATCGCACGCGAGTACGACGGACGGCTGCGCCTCCATCACCTCGACGTCTACCGCCTCGAGCACCTCCACGAGGCGCTCGACCTCGGCTTGGGCGAGGCGCTCGACGATGGGGGCGTTGCACTTGTCGAGTGGGGCGACGCCATCGTTGGCGTGCTCGGGGCGAGCTACCTCGAGGTCCGCATCACCTTCGGCGAGGGAGACGACGACAGGGTGCTGGCGATCGCGGCGGTCGGGCCGACGTGGGCGCCACGGGTTACCGGGCTCGGTCCGGCGTTGGCGCCGTGGCTCGTGGCCGATCGCGCCGCGCATGAGGAGGGCACGTGCTGATCCTGGCCGTCGAGTCGGCCACCGCTGAGGTGGGTTGTGCCCTGGTGGGCGCGGACGGGGTGATCGCAGAGGTGCGCGTCGCTCGCGGCCGTCGCCACGCCGAGACGCTCGCTCCTGCCATCCGCTTCGCCTGCGAGCAGGGTGGCGTGGCCCTAGCCGAGGTGGCGGCGGTGGCAGTCGACGTGGGGCCGGGGCTGTTCACCGGGTTGCGTGTAGGAATCGCCACGGCCAAGGCCATCGCGGCCGCACGTGGCCTGCCGATGGTGGGCATCTCCAGCCTCGACCTGCTCGCGTTCCCCGCGCGCCTCGGGACGCGTCGCATCGCGGCAGTCGTCGATGCGCGTCGTGGTGAGCTGTTCGTCGCCTTCTATCGCCCGGTGCCCGGAGGGGTGCAGCGCGAAGGCGATCCCATGGTGTGCACGCCCGATGAGCTGCTCGCAGAGCTGGCTGCCGCCCGCGAGGAGCACCTCCTCGTCGGCGACGGCGCCTGCCGCTACGCGGACCAGTTCACGACGGTCGGGCACCTCGAGGTTGGCGACGCGTCGCTGGCGCACCCGTCCGTCGCCGTGCTCGGCCAACTGGCGCGAGCGCAGGCGCTGCGCGAGGAGTGGGTGCGCCCGCACGACCTGGCCCCGTTGTACCTCCGCCAGCCCGACGCGGAGATCAACTGGCAGACCCGAGAGGGGCGGTCGTGACCGCGCAACGCGACGACATCGACGGGCTCGATGACGTCGACGGCCTCGATGACGTCGCGGACATGCCCGTTCCGCACGCCTCGCTGCCGCTCGTCCTCACGCCGATGCGTCGTCGGCACCTGCGAGGGGTGCTGCGCATCGACCGGCAGGTACATCCACGGCCGTGGACGATCGGCCTCTACCTCGCCGAGCTCGCCAAACCAGACGTGCGCGCGTACGCGGTCGCGCGAGCGGGTACTGCGGTGGTCGGCTTTGCCGGGGTGATGGTCATCGGCGACGAGGGGCATGTGACGAACGTGGCGGTCGAGCCGACCTGGCAGCGACGGTACGTGGCGTCCAACCTGTTGGCCTTGGTGACGAGACAGGCGATCGCTCGTGGCGTTGAGCACCTCACGTTGGAGGTCCGAGCCTCGAACCGCGGGGCGCAGGAGTTGTACCGGCGGTTCGGGTACGCACCTGCCGGGGTCCGTCCCCGTTACTACGCCGAAGATGGAGAAGACGCGTTGATCATGTGGGCCCACGACGTGGCGAGCGCCGAGTACCTCGCCCGCTTGGGCGCGATCGAGGCACAGGTACGTACCGGGGTCGAGATCGAGGGGTACGGCGATGCGTGAGGCACGTGTGGTGCTGGGCATCGAGACGAGCTGCGACGAGACCGCAGCCGCGGTCGTCGTCGACGGGCGTGAGGTGCGGTCGTCGGTGGTGTCGAGCCAAGTCGACCTCCACGCCCGCTTCGGTGGAGTTGTGCCCGAGATCGCCTCGCGCGCGCACGTCGAGTTGCTCACCCCGGTGATCGACGAGGCTCTCGTCGAAGCAGGCGTGCGTGGCGACGACGTCGACGCGGTCGCGGTCACCTACGGCCCCGGGCTCATCGGAGCGCTGCTCGTCGGGTTGAGCGCCGCCAAGGCGTTGTCGCTGGTGTGGGATGTGCCGCTCGTCGGGGTCAACCACCTCGAGGCGCACTTGTACGCCAGCCTGCTCGAAGCGCCGGACGTCGAGTTCCCGATGCTCGTGCTGCTCGTGTCGGGAGGGCACACGCTGCTGGTGTCGGTGCGTGAGCCGGGCACCTATGAGGTCGTCGGCCAGACGCTCGACGACGCCGCGGGTGAGGCGTTCGACAAGGTCGCCCGCTATCTGGGCCTCGGCTACCCAGGCGGCCCCGCGATCGACAAGTCCGCTGCCGACGGTGATGCCACGGCGATCGCGTTTCCGCGGGCGGTGCGCGGCGAGCGCCTCGACTTCTCATTTTCGGGGTTGAAGACAGCCGTCGTGAACCACGTGCGGGCACACCCCGAGGTCTCGACGGCCGACGTGGCCGCGAGCTTCCAGGCGGCCGTCGTCGACGTGCTCGTCGACAAGGCACGCCGTGCGGCCGACCTCGTCGACGCGCGCACGGTCTGCCTGGGTGGGGGAGTCGCAGCCAACTCGCTGTTGCGCGCACGGTTCGCAGCGGCGGCAGCTGAGGACGGCCGGGCGTGTCAGATCCCCGGACGCGGGCTGTGCACCGACAATGCGGCCATGGTTGCCGCTGCCGGGTGGTATCGCCTGCGAGGTGACGGCCCGAGCCCGCTCGACCTGCCGGCCGTGCCCGGCCTTCGACTCGTCGGCGAGTAGCAACAGGGCCAGGGTTCGCACCGCGTTCGGTCGTGCCCGGCGGCGCCTCGATGTGCGGCGGAGGGGCAGCGCGGTGTTGGCCGTCGGGCGGGGCCGCGCCGTGGTTGGGCGCGGCTGCAAGACTGAGTGCATGGGCCTGTTCCGCCGTCGCCGCACGCAGACCGATTTCGATCCCTCGATGTGGAGCGACGCGGCAGACCGCTCGCCGGTGGTCGACGACGACGCCTGGTTCGCCGGTCCTGACGAGGACGCGCCGGAGCTGCGCATCGCCACCAACAGCGGTGCCCGCTTCGACGATGCAGACCAGGCCTGGCTGGCCGACGACCCGGGTGCCGCCATCCGGGCGAAGAAGCACAAGCCCTGACGGCCTCGCGCGGACTCGCGGTCCGCGGTGTACGGGTGGGCGTCGGCGTGCTCGTGCGGTCTGCGCGCACGGTTGCTCGTGCGGTCTGCGCGCACGGTTGGTGCTGCCGTCGGCGCCGCTATGCCTATTGAGCAGGGTTCTTCTGCGAATTGGCACTCTCGCCTTGCGAGTGCCAGCGGGCTGGCCTAGGGTTAGCACTCGGCAAAAGAGAGTGCTAACCACCGCCTAGGAGGCCGTTTGATGAGCCTGCAGCCGCTCGAGGACCGCATCGTCGTGAAGCCCAGCGATGCCGAGGAGACCACCGCCAGTGGCCTGGTCATCCCCGACACCGCCAAGGAGAAGCCCCAGCAGGGTGAAGTGCTCGCCGTCGGCCCGGGGCGTCGCTCCGAGCAGACCGGTGAGCTGATCCCGGTTGACGTCGCCGTTGGCGACACCGTCGTCTACAGCAAGTACGGGGGCACCGAGATCTCCGTCGCCGGCGACGACCTGCTGATCCTCAACGCTCGCGACGTGCTCGCGAAGGTCACGAAGTAGGAGACGACATGGCCAAGATTCTGAAGTTCGACGAAGAGGCCCGCCGCGGCCTCGAGGCTGGCGTGAACAAGCTGGCCGACGCCGTCAAGGTGACGCTCGGCCCGAAGGGCCGCAACGTGGTGCTCGACAAGAAGTTCGGCGCCCCGACCATCACCAACGACGGTGTGTCCATCGCCCGTGAGATCGAGCTCGAGGACCCGTACGAGAACATGGGTGCGCAGCTCGTCAAGGAGGTGGCCACCAAGACCAACGACGTGGCCGGTGACGGCACCACCACGGCAACGGTCCTGGCCCAGGCGCTGGTGCGCGAGGGTCTGCGCAACGTTGCCGCCGGCGCCAACCCGATGGCCCTGAAGAAGGGCATCGAGGCCGCCGTGGCCGCCGCGGTCGAGTCCATCAAGGACGCCGCCAAGGAGGTTGACGACCGCAGCGAGATCGCTCAGGTCGCCACCATCTCCGCCAACAACGACGCCGCCATCGGCGACACGCTCGCCGAGGCGATCGACAAGGTCGGCAAGGACGGCGTGGTCACCATCGAAGAGTCGAACACCTTCGGGCTCGAGCTCGAGTTCACCGAGGGCATGCAGTTCGACAAGGGCTACCTCTCGCCCTACTTCGTGACCGACGGTGAGCGCCAGGAGGCCACCCTCGAGAACGCCTACGTGCTGTTCGTCGAGGGCAAGATCTCCGCGGTCTCCGACCTCATCCCGGTGCTCGAGAAGGTCATGCAGTCGAGCCGCCCGCTGCTCATCATCGCCGAAGACGTCGAGGGCGAGGCGCTTGCCACGCTCGTCGTCAACAAGATCCGGGGCACGTTCAACTCGGTCGCCGTCAAGGCCCCCGGGTTCGGCGA
>CAZUMJ010000045.1:0-3082 GCA_964621605.1 uncultured Iamiaceae bacterium
TGACGTTGTGGGGGTTCGGGTCCAACACGAACGGCCAACTCGGTACCGGCGACTCGGTGTCGCACACCACGCCGACGGTGGTCAACAGCTCGTGGCTGGCCACATCTGGTGGGGATGGCTTCACGATCGCCATCCGCCACGACGGCACCCTGTGGGCATGGGGCACGAACGCGTACGGCCGGCTCGGTGACGGCACCACCACCAACAGAATGACTCCCGAGCAGATCGGCACCGACTCCGACTGGATGGCGGTGGCGTCGGGCGGATCGCACACCATCGCCCTGAAGCGTGACCACTCGCTTTGGGCCTGGGGCTACAACGCCCGCGGGGAACTCGGCATCGGCTCCAGGGCCGATGCGCACGTCCCGACCCGTATCGGGACCGAGAACGACTGGACATCGATCAGCGTGGCTCCCTATAGCTCGGCCGCGGGCAAGTCAGACGGCACGCTGTGGGTGTGGGGGCTCAAGGTGGGTACGGACACCAACCAACAGCAGTGGCAGCTCGTGCCCACCCAACTCGGGACGGACACGGATTGGGGGTCGGTCTCGCTCGACGCATGGCAGGCGTACGCGCTCAAGTCGGACGGCACCCTGTGGGGGTGGGGCTCGGAGAGCGAGTGGGGGGGCGGTTCTGTGACCGTGTCGCTTCCCGTGCAGATCGGTACCGATACCGACTGGAAGTCGATCTCGGCAGGGCAGGACTATGCGCTGGCCCTGAAGACCGACGGCACGCTTTGGTCTTGGGGAGACAACGAGGGCGGCGAGCTCGGGGACGGCACCGAGACGGACCGGCAGAGTCTGGCGCAGATCGGTACCGACACCGACTGGAAGTCGATCTCGGCGCGGATCTGGAACGCTGCGGCGCTGAAGTCAGACGGCACGCTGTGGGTTTGGGGCGCCAACAATTTCGGCGAGGTCGGTGATGGCACCACCACTGATCGCACCACACCCGAGCAGATCGGCGCCGGAGGGTGGAGCGCCGTCACGCTCGGCTCGTGGTTCACGATCGCGAGCAAGGCTGACGGTTCCCTCTGGATGTGGGGCATGAATGGATTTGGCCAATACGGCAACGGCACCACGACGCAGAGCGATGTGCCGTTGCGGGTCGACGCTCCTGCCTTCATCTCAGCCTCTGCTGGTGACGGTTTCACCGTGGGCATTCGCAGCGACGGCACGTTGTGGGCGTGGGGCAAGAACGCCGACGGGCAGCTCGGTGACGGCACCACGACGGAGCGCGACGTGCCCGTGCAGATCGGCACCGACACCGACTGGTCATCTGTCTCGGCGGGTGACACCTTCACGATTGCGCTGAAGAAGAACGGCGCGATGTTTGCGTGGGGAGCCAACAAGGACGGCGAGCTCGGTGACGGCACCACCGTCGAGCGGACGAGCCCCGTGCGTGTCAACGCGGACGAGAAGTGGAAGTCCGTCTCGGCCGGAAAGGCGCACGTCCTGGCGATCACCGTCGACGGGACCTTGTGGGCGTGGGGGCGCAACGCAGAGTGGGAGCTCGGCGACGGGTCGACCACCAGCCGTTCCGTGGCAGCACAGGTCGGGACCCAATCCGATTGGACGTCGGTGTCTGCCGGCGACCATGACAGCTTCGGCATTCGCTCGGGCGGCGCGCTGTTCGCATGGGGCAGCAACCTCAACGGCGAACTCGGTACGGGCAACCTGGTGAACACCACGCCCACTCAGGTCGGCGCACCGTCCGAAACGTGGGGGGCGGTCTCTGCCGGCGACACGCACACGCTCGCGATTCGCATGGATGGGACGTTGTGGGCGTGGGGCACCAACTCCTTCGGGGAGCTCGGCGACGGCACCACCAACGCTCGTGATCTGCCCGTCGAGGTCAGCAGCGACACGCACTGGACCGCCGTGGCCGCCGCCGGTACCGACCGCTCGTATGCGCTCGGCAACAACATGTCGCTGTGGGCGTGGGGATCGAATGCATACGGTGAGCTCGGTGATGGGACCGAGACCGACCGGCACACGCCGGTGCAGATCGGTGCAGCCTTCCCGTGGACGGACATCACGGCGCGCGGCGACCACTTCATGGGGTTGTCGCTCTAGGGCAGCGGGCTGCGGGCTGCTGGCAGGCGCCGGGCACCGGGCACCTTGAGCCTGGCGCCCGCCTTGCGGTCGTCACATGCGTTGCGGTGCAGCAGGGAGGCTGGTGGTTGACGGCAGGTTGCTGTCGGCCGCCAGCCGCTCTGGCGTCCGGGCGCAAGTCAGTGGGTGAGGAGCGTTTGCACTTCGTGCACGCTGCGGGGAAGTGCGGTGGTCTGGACAACCGGCGGGAAGCTGCCGTGGCCGCCGTCGGTTGCGGCCCACGTGATGGTCCAGGTGATGGTGGCGGTGGTCGGCCACGCGTCGGGCCGGTTGTCGACCCCGGTGCGGTGGCGGTAGGCGTGGGTGCAGGCGCCGGGTGCGGCGGCTTGCTGCGCGAGTGAGCCGGCGCCTGGGCGGTAGGGGGCACCACCGGTGCGGCAGGTGATCTGCGTGGTGTCGGGTTCGTGGGGGGTGATGGTGAAGCTGGGGGTCGCGGTGACGGTGAGGGTCGTGCCGAGGAGGTTGTCGGTGACTCGGTAGGTGGCGGTCCAGTTCGTGACGGTGAAGAACACGGGAACGCCGACGGTGGCAGCGCGGTCGAGCGGTGGGTCGGTGCGGATGGTGGGAGTGGGGAGCTCGCCGCGGAGCACGTCGTACAGGGCGTTGGCGACGGTGGCGGGTGTTGGCGCGGTCGGTTCAGCGGGCGGGGTCGCCGGCGTCGCCGGCTCCCACCGGTAGGGGCCGTAGAGCCAGCTGAAGTCGGGTTCGCTGAAGCACCAGGCGAGCCAGGTCACAGGCTGGTCGGCTGGTGGGAGACCGTTCTGGGATCGCCCGGCTTTGGCCATCGCGAGGGCCGTGGCGGAACTGACCGGTTCCCAGCCACAAGGGGGCGGGGGCGGGGGAGGCCCGGTCGGGTGGGTGGGGTTGCTTGCCGCGTGCGGGTTTGGTGTCTGGGGTGTTGGTGACGTGTGCGGCGTTGCCGGCGTGGCCGGGCCCGGCGGGACGGTGACCGAGTTCTCGATGCAGAA
>CAZUMJ010000045.1:3182-16207 GCA_964621605.1 uncultured Iamiaceae bacterium
ACGCGCGGGCGCTGCCCGTTCGAGGGCGCGTTGGTCGGTGCGGGAACGCGTGCGCCGCGCCCGTGACGGCGGTGGCTGAGTTGTGACCGATGTCGGCCGCCCGCGTCACCTCACCTGTTGGAGGGTTGCTTCGAGTTCAGCGACGGCGTCGGGCAGGTTGGGTACGTCGATCTCGGTGGCGCCTCCCTCATGGAGGAACACGAACGTGGCCCGCTTCACCGGTCGACCGGTGAGGCGGGTCACCATCAGCGAATAGGCGACCGCCTGGAGGCGGTAGCCGGCTGCTCGTTCGTGGAGTTGCTCGGGGGTGGCACCCAGCGCGGTCTTGTAGTCGACGACGGTGTAGCCGTCGGGAGCGTCGACCAGTAGGTCGACGAAGCCTTCGAGGAGGCGGTCTGCGATTGGGAGGGCGACGTAGAGCTCGCGCCAGTGGCGTGTGTGCGCGGCGCTCGCGACGGTCGGCGACTCGAGCGCATGGCGTGCGAGCTCTTGCACCTCACGGGCACGCGAGGGAAGACCTTCGAGGGCTGCCTGGGTGCGGGCAAGGTCGGTGAGCTGGGAGTCGGAGGGCGCCGCGAGGTCGACGAGCTGCAGCACTCCGTGCACGGCGCGCCCGAGCGAGGTGCCGCCCCGGCCCCGACGGCCGGGTGCCACGTGCGTGTGGGTGGTTCCGTCCGCGTCGGCATCGATGGGCAGGCCGTCGGCGTCGTCGGTCGGTTGCGGAGCAGCCAGGAGAGCCGCGAGCGAGGTGGGGGCGAGCACGAGCGGCGTCGCCGCACGCATGAGCGTCTCGCTGCGGGCGGCGGTCCACGCGGCGAGATCGTCAGGGCTGCCGATGAGCTCGCCCGCGGCGCTGACGTCGGGCCGGGTAGAGGCGGCGGTGTTCGGAGCCGGGGCTTCCCGCGTCTCCAGCAGTGTCCAGAGATCGGCGAACTCGTCGCGGCGGTCCCAGAACTTCCCTGCCCAGGAGGAGTTGGTGCCCTTGGCGCTCGGTGCGTGGTGGAGCGGGAGCACCAGGAAGTCGCGGGCGCGTGTTGCCGCCACGTAGAGGAGGCGGACGTCTTCTTCCGCTGCGATGACCTTCTCGCGCTCGCGTACCGCGCCATAGCCGGTTGTCTCGGTGGCGTAGCCACCGGTCGTGGGCTTGCTTCTGACGTGCACTTCGGGTGTGCCGTCGGACCAGAGCACGTCGACACCGCTCGGGTCACGCATCGCGGCACTGAGTCCGGCGATCGCGACGAAGGGGAACTCGAGGCCCTTCGAGCTGTGCATGGTGAGGAGTTGCACGGCGTCGTCGTCGCTCTCGTCGACGATGACCTCCTTCACGCGGTTGCTATCGGCGGTCGCCAGGTCGAGCCAGCGGAGCCAGTCGTGGAGACTGCCGCCGCCGTCCTCGGTGAAGGCCCGTGCCTGATCGGCGAACCAGCGGATGCGGCGCCACGCATCGCGCGGGCGGCGGTCGAGCAGATGAAGGGCGAGCACCTGGCGGCGGGTGAGGATGGTCTCGACGAGCTCGGATGGGGTGCACCACCGCGCTTCGTGGTGAAGGGAGGAGAGCTCGGTCAGCGCGGCCTCGACTGAAGGGGCCGCTTCGCATTTACCGGCCGAGCTTGTGTCGAGGTAGTTCCATGAGCCGGCCGCGCGCTTCCAGGTGACGAGCTCATCGTCGGCGCATGCGAGGAGCGGGCTGCGAAGCGCGGCGACGACCGCCAGCTCGTCGGAGGGGTTGGCGACTGCCCGCAGGAGGCGGATGAGGTCCGCGATCTCGGGTGTCTTGTAGAGGTCGGCGTTGGCGCGCAGACGGTAGGGGATGTCTGCGTTGTCGAGGGAGGCGGTCAGCTCCGGGAGTTGTGCGCCGGTGGGGTAGAGGATGGCGATGTCTCGAAAGCGCAGCGGACGACCGGGGAGGCCGTCTGCCGAGATGCCGGGTCGGTCCATGTCGACCCGCCAGCCCTCTGCGACGGCACGGTTGATCGTGGTGGCGAGGTCTTCGGCGGCGGCGTTGCGTACGAAGCCGGTGGAGGTGTTGCCACGTTCGTCGTCCTTGACGGGCCCCCCGAGGGCCAGCACCGCGGGTGGAGCATCGTCGTGTGGGTTGGAGGCGGGGCGACGGTGGCAGTGGAGCGCCTCGAAGCGTGGTTGCGTGCGCGGCGCGGTCTCGACGGTGGCGGTGTCGACGTTCGTGCCGGTGTCGGCGCTTGTTTCGGTGCTGCCGTCGAAGAACGTCTCGAACGCTGCATTGACCCAGTCGATGATGGCGGGCACCGACCGGAAGCAGGTCGTGAGGGAGACCGGGGCGTCGCCAAGGAGGTGCTGCACGTGCAGGTAGAGCGCGATGTCGGCGCGGCGGAAGCGGTAGATCGCCTGCTTCGGGTCGCCGACGAAGAACAGACGGCCCGGCTCGACCGTGCGGGCGCCCCATGGCTGCTCAGGTGGCCCGGTGCCTGCGATGCGGAACGCGACCTCGGCTTGGATCGGGTCGGTGTCTTGGAACTCGTCGATGAGCAGGTGGTGGAAGCGCTCGTGGAGCTCGTCGCACACGTCGGCGTTGTCGCGCAGCAGGTCGCGGGCATGCACGAGGAGGTCGTGGAAGGTGAGCGTGCCTGCGCGCCGGCGACGCACCGCCTGCTCGAGGACGAACGAGCAGAGCCCGTCGACGAGGCGATTGATGGTGTCGTCGACAAGTGAGGCCATCAGCTCGGTGAAGCAGTTCGCAGCGGCCTTGAGCGCCGACGTGACCTCTTGCTTGCCGTCCTTGCCGCCCCAGTTGCCTTGTGTGCCGAGGCTGCTGGTGATCGTTGGAGCGCTGGCGAGCTGGTTGAGGACGTCGAGGGTGGAGCTGGCAGCGACGAGCGCACCCCGCACGGGGGTGAGCTTCTCGAGGTGCCCGAGAAGCTTGTCGGCGCCGTCGGTGCAGCGGGACCCGAGATCGATGGCGGCGGTGAGCAGGCTGCACAGGTCGGACGTGTCGATGGGGGTGACAGGCCCTCGCGGTGGTGGCGTGTGTGCCGCCACCAGATCCCAGTTCCCGTTGAGCTCGTCGGCGATTTCCCGGAGGTTCGTGACCGTGATGCCGAGGGCTGACGCGCGAACCAGCACCTCGGCAAGCGCGTCGTCGGTGAGCAGGTGCTGGAGGTACTCGCCCCAGGCCGTGTCGAACGCGAGCGATGCCGGCTGGTCGGTGAGGATCGTGAAGCGCGGGGGGAGGTCGGCCTCGATCGCGTGGGTGTTGAGGAGCCGCTGGCAGAAGCCGTGCAGCGTGGTGACAGTGGCTTGGTCGAGATCGCGCAGGGCATCGGCTGCGCGGCGCTGCTCGTCGGGAGTGGCGACCAGGACGGAGGCTCCGGGCCCTGCGCCTACGACATCGAGCCCCGCGGCGGCGCGCTCGAGGGCTTCACGCACCTTGTCGCGCAGTTCGGCCGCAGCGGGTTCGGTGAACGTGATGGCCGCGAGTGCGGACATGTCCATGCCTGGCCGGAGGGCGAGCCGAACGATGCGGCCGACGAGAGCCGTGGACTTCCCTGTGCCTGCCCCAGCGGAGACGAACAGGGTGTCGTCGAGCGAATCAGCGATGGTGGCGCGCGCGGCGGCGTCGTGGGGGGCGGTCACGCGAGGCCTCCGTCGTCGGTGTCGTCGAGGTCGCCCTCGTCGATGTCGCCGCTGAGGCCTGGTGGCGTGTCGAGCGTCTGGACGAGCGTGGAGAGCTCGGGCGCGAGGCTCACCCCGGCCCACGTGCGTTCCCTCAGCTCGGAACACGCCGGCTCCACGTCGCAGTACTTGCACATGGACTCACGGGCGGGCACGAACTTCTCGTCCTTTGCTCTCCATTTCACGGGCTCGATCGGCCGCGCGGGGAAGTCACCCCGTTCGATGCCGGCGAGGAGTTCGGCGACCACGGTGTCGAAGCGGGCAAGCGTTTGTTCGTCGAGGGTGATGGACTCGCGCGTGAACGACGCGTCGGCGTTGACGAACCAGTAGCCCGAGGAGATGGCGTCAGTCGGGACGCCCGTGGCGAGGTGTGTGGCGAGCCCGTAGAGCACCGGCTGCAGGCGCTGCCCGCGCACGACCGGATCGCCCCGCAGGGCCGTGTAGGCATCGGCCTTGCCTGTCTTGTAGTCGACGACGATGGCCCCGCCGTTGGCGGTGAGGTCGACCCGGTCGACCCGCCCGTGGAACCGTGCCTCGCCGCCGGATGCCGTCGGAACGGCGAGCGTGTTGTCGGGCGTGTCGCCGAAGGCCGCCTCGACGCTGTGCGGTGTCGCCCCGTGCTCGGCTCGCATCTTGTCGTCGGCGCGAAGGAAGGCGTGCAGGTCACGACGGATCGCTGCCGCACGGGCCTGCCACAGCAGAGGGTCGCCAGTGAGGCCCTGCTCGGAGGCCTCGGCGAAGACCCGATCGGCGATCTGGTCGAGGCGAGCGTGGTCGTCGGGGTTCCACGGACGGCCGGGTTGCTGGTGTTGGTCTTGTCGGAGGTCGCACTGCGCGCGAAGGAAGCCCTCGAGGACCTTGTGCACCATGTTGCCGATCGTGCGGGCGTCGGGTTCGAGGTCGGCGGTGGGCTCTTCCTCTACCCGGATGCCCAGCTCGAACTCGATCAGGTAGCGCCGCGGGCAGGCGGCGTAGCGCTCGAGGCGGGTTGCAGACATGGGGCGCTCAGTGCCGGGAGCGGTGCGCCCCGGGACACGTACGCGGCCCTCGAAGCGGTTGTAGGTGCCGCGCAGGCGCGCGAGGCGCATCTCCCAGCCATTGCTGAGCTGTGGTGAGGCCGTGCTGAGCCAGTGTGAGGCGAGCGCTTGTGCGGGATCGCTCGGTGTCGCCGCGGCTGCGCGGGTGAGCACACCGAGGAGGAGGTCGTCACGCGACATGGCGATCGCCCGGGAGGCGACCGCGGCGTACTGCGATGGCACCCGCTCGAAGCTGTCGTTGGGTGCGAGATCATCTACGTCGCGCGAGAACAGCATGCGCCCGTCGGTCTGGTCGTGGCAGAGATGGGTGAGCGCGTCGAGCAGCCAGCGCCCCGGGCGCAGCTCGCTGCCACCTCGCGCGTCGACTTGGGGGTAGGACACGATGCGGGTCGGAGCGGCGGCGAGCGCGTGCAGCCACATGCGGTGCCGGTCGCCTGCCTCGGCAGCGAGCAACGGCACGTCGCCTCCGGCACGTCGTCGGTCGCGATCGGGGAGCAGCGCGTCGTCGCGCGGGGAGGACTCGAGCGCTCGGTCGGTGGCGCCGAGCACGTAGATCACGTCGAGATCGAGGCCGACCATGGTGTGAAGCGGGCCGATGAGGAGGCCTTCGCCGAAGCGGGCGGTGTGCGGAGCTGGCTCGTCGAGGAGGCCGTCGAGCGCTCGACGGAACTGGGGAAGCTCGGGGTGCGGCTCGATGGCGTCGAGGCTTTGGAGGCGATCGAGGTGCGCTTCCCACGTGGTGAACGCCTGGCGCTCGTCGCTCGGCCAGTCTTCGTGTGCGTCGGGTGCGCCGAGCAGGAAGCGCCCCAGGGCACGGGCCCAGCGGGCGAAGTCACGCCACGAAGCGGGCTGCGGGGGTGGCGAGAGGTGATCGGCAAGGCCGTCGAGGTAGGACGCCAGCGCCGCGCACTCCTCCCGCCTTGCCCGCAGCTGTGCCTGCTCCACGGCATCGGGTGCTTCCCCCGGGCTCTCGTGCTCGTGGTCTGCGAGCTTCGCGTCGAGCCGGGCGATGCGTGAGCGCAGCCCCTTTCGCCACGCCTCTCGGCCACCGATCGCGCGGACCTCTCGGTTGACGTGGGCGATGAGCCCCGGCGTGATCGACGTGCCGTGCCGCACTGCAGGCGTTGCCGCGGCGAGGTGCTGCAGCGAAGCGGAGGACCAGTCGTCGTCGAGGACCGCAAGCGCATCGAGGAGCGCCCGGCCGGTTGCGGTCTGGGCGAGGCGGCGGGTTGGTGGTGCGACGACCGGGAGGCCCGCCTGGGTGCATGCGTCGACCAGGAGACCGGCGTACGGGCTCGCGCTCACATACGCGAGCCCGATGCGGTCGAGGCGTGTGCCGGCCTCGACCCGGGTGAGTACGTCGCGCAGGGTGACGAGGACCTCGACGTCGGCGGTGGGAGCGACCCGGACGTGGGTGGCAAGTGGCGGCGGCACAGGCTGGGCCATGACGTGGGTGGTGTCGCCGGCCAGGCGGGTGGCGAGCTCGGCGGTGGGCTCGTCGAGGGAAGGGTCTCCGGTGAGGCCGAGCAAGACGTGCACGTCGGCGTGGGCGCCGAGCGCAACGACGAGTGCTTCTTGGGGTGCGGTGAGGCGCGGGGGCAGGTGCACCAGAAGCGGCCCCTCGAAGGGCAGCGTGACCGAGCCGGGCGTGCTCGCCAGCACCTCGACCGCGGCCCGGACGGTGTCTGTGGCGTCGTAGCGAGGCCCCAGCAGGCCCGACACCGCGTGCATGAGCGCGACCAGGTCGCGCTGGCGGGGCCCGAGCCGGGCGAGGCGGGCGAGGCTTTCGTCGGCGACGCCGTGCAGGTCACGCCACGCGTCGGCGACGGCAGCCTCGGTGGCGGGCTGGTCGGCGACCGCGGCGAGCACCCCCGGCTTGGCGCGTAGGGCGGCACGGACCGCGGCGAGCAGCTCGACCTCGTGGAGCGCGACCGCCCCGGGTCGCCGGGCGAGGGCGGGGACGGCGAGGTCGGCCGCGACGCGTGGCAGCGTGAGGAACGACACGTTCGCGAGGCCCGGTGCCGGTGCGCGCTCGTTGCCATTGCCGTTGCCGAGGGTGCCCATCGCGAGGAGGCGCCGCAGCGACAGCCCGACCCAGCTGCGCGGCACCACCACCGTCGCAGGCGCGAGTGGGTCGTTGCCGCGCCGCGCCGTGAGCTGATCGGCGAGTGCCACTGCAGCCGGGCGGCCGTGGGCGACGAGCTGGGTCGTAAGTGCCACGCCGGCGATGCTACGGGGAGGGTGTGACAGCCCCGGGCTGCCAGTCCGGTTCGAGCGCCGCCAGTCGCCGCAGGTGGGCAAGCCCGCACGCTACGGTCGGATCGGTGGCTGTGCGCAATGGATGGCGGATCGGAGTCCTCACGGTGCTCGGCGCGCTCGTGGTCGTCGCCGCGGTCGCGGCGTTCGTCGTGACCCGTCGGCACGATGCGGGCCCGGCGAAGCCGGCGGCCGAGCAGGCCACCACCACGACCGATCCGTCCGCCACGGACGTCCCCGAGAGGGCGAAGGCCGTCGATGTCGACCGTGCCGCCACCCGCGCGACCGACGCCGGGTTGGACGACCCCCGCAAGGGCACGATGCCCCCGGTGGAGCAGCGGCAGGCCACCGTCGACCTGTTGCACGGTGACGGCGCTGTGCTCCTCACCGCCATGGTCGAAGCCGACCGCCTGCTCGCCGCCACGAAGCTCTCGAAGGCGACGTGCACCGCGATCGCAACGGACCTCGATGCGGTCGGTACCCCACCCGACCTCACCGCCCTGGCAGGCGACATCCCCGACGAGGCCACCCGGGAGATGCTCGTGAACGTGGTGTCGGCCACCGTCGGCGTGCTGAAGACCTGCGATGCCGGCTCGCGACCGCACACCGGCCAGGCGGTCGGCACGCTCGGTTTCGAACTCGTGGTGGCAGAGCGCCGCATGCAGCAGTTGGGGGTCCGATGACTCGATCGTGGATGCGTGCGGTGGCGCTGTGCGTCCTCGCCGGAGCCGCGGCGCTCACGGTGGGCGCGCCGAGGGCGCGGCACTCGGCGGTTGCGGCGACACCCGATCAGGCGGTGTCGTGGGTGAACACCGGCGACTCCTACTCCTCCGGCGAGGGGGTGGACGGCAACACGGGTGCGTGCGCCCAGTCCGACAAGGCGTATGGGCCGCTCGCCGCCGAGCGTCTGCGTGCGAAGGGCTGGAAGATCGAGCCGGATGCCTTCACGGCGTGCACCGGCCACCTGGTCGAAGACGAGTTCAACGCACGCACCGGCAGCTCGAAGAAGTCGCTGTGGGAGTGGGGCACCGACGAGCAGGGTGTGCCGAACCGGGTGGACGTCGTGACGCTGTCGTTCGGCGGGAACGACATCGGGTTCGCCGACCTGATCTCGGCGTGCGCTGAGCAGTCGGGCGCCACCTTCGTCGGCGCGGTCGGTGCCGGTGCCACCGGGGCGATCCTCGGGAACCTGTCCGTCGGTACCGCCTGCGACACTCCCGAGGCGGTGCTGCGGGGACGTATCGACGCACTGCTCGACCCGGGGAGCTGCACCGATCGCCGCCAGACCGCCACGAGCGACGCGGCGTTCGACTGCCGGCTCCTGCTGGAAGGTGGCCGCTCGGGTTCGATCGTCGACTTCTACGTCGACATGGTGACCGACCACCTCACGCCGACGGGCACCCTGGTGGTGGTCGGCTACCCGTCGCTGTTCGCGCCCACGGGGGAGTGGCGTTGGTACGAGAAGGCGATGTGCTCCGGGGTCGGTCGCGGTGACGCCCAGAAGCTCACCCGGGTGGCCGCCTACTTCGACGAGCGGCTGCACGCCGCGGTCGACCGGGCGAACCAGCGCCTCGGCGCGAAACGGGTGCGCTACGTGTCGCGTTACGACCTCTTCCGCAACGGCGGCCACGAGTTGTGCGGGGGCGGTGTCGACTGGATCAACGGCCTGTCTCGGCGGGGGCATGCCGGATCGTCGTTCCACGTCGAGACGTCGTTCCACCCGAACGCCCCCGGCCACGACGCCACCGCGGACGAAGTGGTCACGAAGCTGGTCACTCCCGAATGTGACGTCACGCTGCTCGGGGTGGCGGCCGCGGTCGCGGATGGCGACGACCCGGTCGGGCGCCCCACAGCGGTATCCGATGAGCGGTGCGTCGGCGACTGGGCGGTTGCCACTTCCGACAACGGTGCGAGCTCGCTGCGGCGCCTGTTCCGCTGGTCGGGGTGGACGTGGGTGCAACAGGCCGAGCTGCCCGATTCGTTGAGCGTGTGTGACGTGGTGGACGCCGGTGCGCCGCAGGCGACTGCGGAGGAGCTGCTCGCGGCTGCTTCAGCCGGCGGTTGTGACGGCGACGACGCCAGCGATACCACGGTGACCACAGTGACCGTGGGGCCGGAGGGACCCTGGCCGACCCACGACAACGAAGGCACACCCGCGTTCTGGGCGTATCTGGGCGCAAGCTTCTACATGCCCGACTGGGCGAGTTGCAGCGATGCCTACTGCTTGGCGGGTGACAGCTCGACGGTGCACGTCTACAAGATGGACGGCTTGGTAGAGCTCGGAACGGTTCCGACCTCGACGGCCGACCCCGCGGCTGCGTTGCAGTCGCTGGGGTTGAGTACCGCCGAGGCCCACGCGGTGCTCACTCCCGGCACGCCCTGACCGAGGCCGTCAGTCGCGTCGCCGTCCGATCCCGGCGTGGCTCGCGGCGGCGCGTCAGGCGCGGGCGGCGACCGCCAAGGCACGCAGTTCGGCGACGGCGTGCCCGAGGCCGGCCGGGTCACGGAACAGCGAGCTGCCCGCTACCAAGACGTTGGCGCCCGCTGCGGCCGCGCCCGTGATGGTCGCCGGGCCGATGCCACCGTCGACCTCGACGTGCACATCGTGGCCCGATGCGTCCACCATGGCGCGCACCTCGGCGATCTTCGGTTCCATGGTGGCGATGTAGGCCTGGCCGCCGAACCCGGGGTTGACGGTCATGACCAGCACCAGGTCGACGAGGTCGAGCACGTGCGCCACGGCGTCGGCAGGGGTGGCCGGGTTGAGGGCCACCGCGGCGGTGGCGCCGAGCTCGCGGATGGCGCCGAGCGTGCGGTGGAGGTGCCGGCACGCCTCGGCGTGCACGATGAGGCGCGAACACCCGGCCTCGACGTAGCGGGCCGCGAGCTGGTCGGGTTGCTCCACCATGAGGTGTGCCTCGAACGGCACCGACACGTGCGGCCGGCACGCGGCGATCACGTCGGGACCGAAGGTGAGGTTCGGCACGAAACGGCCGTCCATCACGTCCCACTGGATGAGGTCGACGCCGGCTTCTTCCAGCGCGATGCACGCCTCGCCGAGCTTCGAGAAGTCGGCGGGCAGCACCGAGGGTGCGATGAGGACGGGCGGGGTGGCGGTCACGGTGCCCATTGTCCCCGACGATCGCGTACCCGATCGAACCAACGGCCGTGTCGTCTGCGGATCAACGCCGGGGCAGGCCGAGGACCCGTTCCGCCAGGATGTTGCGCAGCACCTGGGTGGTGCCACCCATGAGCGTGTACGCGGGCGCGTAGGTGAGCGCACGCGCGACGCGTGCCGCCAGGCCGAGGTGTCCGTCGCCGAGCGACGCCGCGGTGGCGTCCCACGCGAGCGCGTCCGCGCCGAACGCACGGCCGCAGAACGCGGCGACGCGTTGCTCGTGCTCGGTGCAGAACGTCTTGGTGGAAGCCGAGAACGACGGCGGGGCCTGCCCGAGCACCTCACGCAGCACGAGGAGGCGCCCGATGCGGTAGGCGGACTCGATGGCGGCCACGTCCTGGCGCAGCAACGGGTCGTGGACGTGGCCGAGGTGGGCACGCACGTCGAGGTACAGGCGGTGGTTGCTGACGAGGCGGTCGATGCCGCCACGCTCGTGCTCCATCTGGCGCATGACCTGACGGAAGCTGCCGTTGCGAGCGCCGACGAGGTGGTCGCCGGGAACGGCGACGTCGTCGAAGTGCACTTCGCAGAAGTGGCGGTCGCCGGTCTGGTCGACGATGGGGCGCACCTCGATGCCGGGGCTGCGCATGTCGACGACGAACTCGGAGAGCCCGGCGTGGGCGGGGGCGTCGGGGTCGGTGCGGGCGATCAGGTAGCACCAGTCGGCGTGCGCGGCGCCGCTCGTCCAGATCTTCGAGCCCGTGATGCGCCACGCCCCAGGGGACGCAGCGGGCGGTGTGGCGGGGTCAGTTTCCGCCGGCGTGGCGACCGGCACGGCTCGGGTGCGCAGCGACGCCACGTCGGAGCCGGCGTCGGGTTCGCTGAGGCCGATGCACCACATGGAGGTGCCGGCGAGGATGCCCGGCAGCCAGCGGGCCTGCTGGTCGGGGGTGCCGAACTGCAGGAGGGTGGGCCCGACCTGACGGTCGGCGAAGTAGGCCGTGGCGAGGGGCGCACCGGCGGCGATGAGCGCCTCGAACACCACGAACCGCTCGAGTGGGGATCGTCCGCCTCCGCCAACCTCGGTGGGCCAGGTCATGCCGATCCAGCCGTGCGCGGCGAGCTCTCGGGCGAAAGCCGGGTCGTGCCCGATGAGCCAGCCGTCCTCCGCGTGGGGGCGCCGTGCGGCCGCGGCCCGCCCGACGGCGGCGGCCTCGGCTGCGAGTGCGTCGAGGGCTGCGGTACCTGTGAAGTCCACGCACCGGCTCTAGCAGACGACGCGGTCGTGCCTTCGCGATCTGGCCGAGTCGACTATGTCGGGGTAGCTGGTCGCCGTCGGCCTGCTCGGGTTGCGAACGCGTCGAGCGAGCGGAGAACGTCGGGTGCCTGCCACATCTGGTTGCGCTTCTTGTCCGAGAACTCCACGAGTACCCCGGCATCGACGAGCGGTCGGATCGCCCGGTAGGTGTTCTCCTTGGCGATGGAGAGCTCCCGTGCGACAAGGGTCGAGTTGATCACCGGGTGGCGCATGACGAGGTCGGCGACGTTCCACGCGTTGGAGTCGCGCCGAGCCTTGATCTGGTCCTGCCAGCCGAGGCGGACCGTCCGCAGGTCGTGCACGAGTGCAGTGCCGTTGGCGACCGCGGCGAACGACGCGGCGACGAGGCGCTCGATGATGGCGAGGTGGTCACCGTCGCGGTATGCGCTGAGGGCGTCGAAGTAGGCGTCGGTGTGTGCGAGAAGCCCCGCTGAGACGGGGACCGTGACGTTGCGGGTGGCGCCCTTGCTCCGGAGCTGCGCGTGCAGGAGCGCTCGGCCCGTGCGACCGTTGCCGTCGGGGAAGGGGTGGATGGTCTCGAACTGCGCATGGGCGAGCGCGGCATGTGCGATGACGGGAATGTCGTCGCGGTCGATGAACGCGACTAGGTCCTCGATCGCTGCCGGGACGTGGCGCGGGTCTGGCGGGACGAACAGCGCGCCGTGCGGACCGAAGTCGGACCCGCCGATCCAGACCTGCTCGCCACGCCACCGACCCGTGATCTCCGGCCGAGAGGTACCGAGCAACGCGTCGTGCATGGCGAGGATGGCGTCGGCGTCGATGTGGTCGGAGCAGGCAATGGCAGTGTCCATGGCCCGGGTGTTCGCGACGATGAGCTGGGCATTGCCGCTTCTGTGGGGGTTCAGCTCGGCTTCGGCGACTGCCCGTGCCGATGCGGTGAGGTTCTCGATCTTCGATGAGGCCGCTGACTCGGAACGCAACATGATCGACGCGAACGACGAGAGCTCGGCGCCCATCTCGGTGTCGAAGCGGGCGATCGCCGCGGTGGCGTCCTCGGCTTGGGCGGCCAGGGATGTGGGCAGGGAAACGTCTAGGCCGGCAATGCGAGGCACCACCGCGGCGTTGTACGGCCCTGTGTGCCGGCGCCGTGCGCTGCGCGACATCGGCACGGCGTCCTGCGAGACCCAGTCGAGTGCTTCGTATGCCACCGCGGGCCAGCGGGCTTCTCGATCCGAAACCATGCCTCATCCCATCTTTCGGCTATGAGTCGAGCCGATAATAGTGGGCCGGGCGGCGGCGGTCCTGCCGACGAGATCACGCAGGCCAGCCCGTTGGTGGACCACGCCGCGGTGGCCCCTGCCGGTGCCTCGTAGGCTTGGCCGGTGACGATCGTGGAACTGCACACCGAGTCGATGGCCGTAGGCGGCGACGCCGTGGGGCGAGACGAGTCGGGTCGGGTGGTTTTCGTCGAGGGCGCCCTGCCCGGCGAGGTGGTGCGTGCGGAGCTGCACAGCGAGCGAGCCCGCTTCGCGAAGGGGCGTGTCGTGGAGGTGCTCGAGGCGGCCGCCGCGCGGCGCGAACCGCCGTGCCCGCACGTCGCCGCGGGGTGCGGCGGGTGCGGTTGGCAGCACGTCGCGCCCGACGCGCAGGTCGCGGCCAAGCTCGGCCTGGTCCGCGACACCCTCAC
>CAZUMJ010000045.1:16307-21402 GCA_964621605.1 uncultured Iamiaceae bacterium
GCGCGGTCGGGCCTCGGCAAGGTCGGGGTCGCCCGTGTGGCAGCTACCGGTGTTGGCACGGTCGTCTTAGTGAGCTGCGAACCCGCCGCGCTCGGGCGAGACGCCGGCCTGCTCACCGGGGCGGGCTACGAGTTCGGTGTTGCGCGCCTTGTGGACCTGTTCCCGCACACACCGCACGTCGAGGTGGTCAGCACCTTCCACCGGGCCTGACCGGCACGGCACGGCGCGCGATCGGCGCTGCCGCGCGAGCATCTCCGAGTGACCTCGTGTCAGGGCGTCGTCGGTGGAACCATCGCGATGCAAGCGACCCTGCGGACCACGCCATGAGCGGTCGAGGTGAACTCGTGTACGAACATCTCGGCGGTACGTCGATGCCTCGATGGGTACGACACGCCGGCGGTCTGGCCTTGTCGGTGGCGTTGCTCGTTGGGTGCGGAAGCACGAGCGGCCCGCGGGGCGCGGAGAAGGCGGTGTACGAGCACCCCGATACGCCATTTCAGGACTACGGCCCGGGCAGTTGTGGTGCGCCGCTCCCGACGACGCCGTTGAGCTCCATCGGAGCTTCGGTGACGCTGACCACCATTCCGCACGATGAGAACCTCGCCGGCAGCTCACGATGGGACGCCGCAGCGGAATTCCATGGCCTGAGGGGACCAGACCTCAATGCTGTGCGTATCAACAGGGAAGGCTTCCGGGCGGTGGTGGTGGATCGCCAAGCGGAAGAGGTCTTGACGGTGGCGGCGCTGAGCGACGGCATGTTTCTCACGAACGGCCTCGGGAAGCTCGGAGCCGATGGCATCTACCGGATCCCGGCGGTGGTGGACGCCTGGGAGTGCCCGCCACCGGGTGACTCCCGCCTGCACGCCATCGGCGACGTGAGAGGCCTGAAGGAGATCCCGGCGGGGGAGCACACGGTGATGCTGATCGTGGAGATCGGCAACACCGCCTACCGCAGCGACCCGATCAAGCTGGTGCTCGGCAAGCCGTGACCCACGGAGCCACGCCGCCGGGCGGCCTGCCGGCGCCCGTGGTCGGCGCGGTGGTCGACCCCTCAAGACATGTGGATACTGTGGCTCGATAAGTATGGATAGATTCGCTCAAAAACTATGGATATAGAGGCGCGGCCCTGTAGAGTTGGCTCGTGGCCGGTCTCTCTGGTGGTGTCGCCCAGCGTCGGATCCTCGAGGTGTTGGCCAGCTTGGTCGTCGATGAGCCTGTGGTGGCGCTGCACGGCCCTCGCTCGGTCGGCAAGTCCACGCTGCTGCAGGCCTTCGCTGCCGCCAACGACGTTGGGGTCCTCGACCTGGACGACCCCGCCACTCTCGACGCGGTCGAGGCCAACCCCGCCGCGGCGGTCAGCGGTCCGACGCCCCTGTGCGTCGACGAGTACCAGAAGGCCCTCGACATCCTCGATGCCGTCAAGGCTCGGCTCAACCGCGAAGGGACGCAGCCGGGCACGGCGGTCCTCACCGGGTCGACCCGACACGATGCGATTCCGCGCACGGCTCAGGCACTCACCGGGCGCATGCACGTGCTCACGATCCTGCCGCTCTCTCAGGGCGAGATCGACAGCCAGCACGAGAACCTCCTCCAGGCCCTCCGAGCCGACCCTGCAAACGCCGTTGCCGCCCACTCCACGTCGACCACCAGCCGACAGGACTACGTCGATCGGGTGATGGCGGGCGGGTTCCCCTTGGCGCTTCGCCGCCAAGGTGCGGCCCGGGCTCGGTGGTTCAACGACTACGTCCGGCTCAGCATCGAACGAGATGCTGCGGATCTCGCGCAGGTGCGGCAACGGCAGGTGTTGCGCGACCTGCTGAATCGGCTCGCGGGCCAGACGGGCCAGGTCCTCAACGTCGCTGCCGCGTCGGCAGGGCTCGAGGCTCACCGTCAGACGATCGACGGGTACGTGCGGCTACTCGAAGACCTGTTCCTCGTCTACCGGGTCCCTGCATGGGGCAAGCTTCTGCGAGCTCGCGCGTCGAAGCAGCCGAAGGTTCACGTCGTCGACACTGGACTGGCGGCCTGGTTGCTCGGCTCCAGTGCCGCCAAGCTGGCCACCCTCGATCCGACACAGTTGACCGAGTTCGGGCATCTGCTCGAGACGTTCGTGGTGGGGGAGCTACGCAAGCAGGTGTCGTGGCTCGACGATCCGGTCACGCTCGGTCACTGGCGAGTCGACAACGACGAGGTGGACGCCGTCGTCGAGTTCGACGACGGCGCGGTGTTGGCCTTCGAGGTGAAGGCCAACGAACGGGTCACCGGCAAAGACCTGAGCGGGCTGCGAAAGCTCCGCGACTCGGTTGGCGATCGCTTCATCGCGGGAGTCGCGTTCAGCACCGGTGTCCGCTCCTACAGCTTCGAGGACCGACTCCACGTCATGCCGATCGACCGCCTGTGGCAGACCGTCCCATGACCGTGGTTGCAGAGGTGAGGCCAGCCTGGCCGCGCCAGGGAAACACCCCTTCGATCGGCCCGTGCCGGAGGATGACCAAGCCGCGGCGACGCTCAGGCGATCCAGCCCCACACGGTCTGCACCCCGACCACCGCGGCGAGCAGCGATACGACCGCCACGCAGATGGTTGCCACGATCCGGAAGCGGGGGCCGTTCACGTGGTCGCCGAGCACTGCTCGCCGGTTGGCGAGGATGAGGATGAACGTGAGGATCACGGGTGCGATGAACCCGTTGAGGATCTGCGTGTTCACCAGCAGCTTGATGAGGTTGCCGGGCGCGAGCGCCACGGCGGCGCCGATGACGAGCTGTGCGGTGAACAGCCCGAGGAAGAGCTTGGCTTCGCGGAACGACTTCGACACCGACCGTTCCACGCCGATCGCTTCTGACAGGGCGTACGCGGTCGACAGCGGCACGACCGCGGCGGCGAGCGCGGATGCACCCAACAGCCCGATGCCGAACAGCACCCGCGCGGCGTCGCCCACGACCGGTTCGAGTGCTTTCGCCGCGTCTTCGGCGGAGGCGAGCGGGCCGGTGCCGCCGATCGTCGCGGCGGTCGCGACGATGATGGCCATCGACACCAACTCCGCGGCGATGGTGCCGACGACGGTGTCGAGCCGGGTGAGCGGGTACGACTCGGGGCCGAGCCCACGGTCGGCCACCGCGGCGGCTTGGTAGAGCTGCATGTACGGGGTGATGGTCGTGCCCACGAGCGCCACGGCGAGCAGCAGGAACTCGCGGCTCCCGGTGAAGTGCGGCAGCGCAGACTCGGTCGCGACCCGTGACCAGTCGGGGTGACCGAGCACCGCGGCGATCGGGTACGCCACGAACGCGATGGTCAGCAGCAGGAAGATCCGCTCGGCGTAGCGGTACGAGCCGAACACCACCAGCGCCCACAGCACCACCGCGGCGATCGGCACCGTGATGTAGCGGCTCACGCCGAACAGCTCGAACGCGGCGCCGATGCCGGCGAACTCCGACACGATGAGGCCGAGGTTCGCGATGACGAGGCACACGACAGCGAACGCCGCGGCGCGCAGTGGGAACTGCTCACGGATGAGCGACACGAGGCCTTCGCCGGTGAACGCACCGAGGCGGGCCGACATCTCCTGCACCGCGACGAGCGCGATGGTGACCAACACCATGAGGAACAGGGTCTGGTAGCCGAACATCGATCCGGCCGAGGCGTAGGTGGCGATGCCGCCGGCGTCGTTGCCGGCGTTCGCGGCGATGAGGCCGGGGCCGAGGATGGCGAGCACCGTGAGCAGTCGGCGGCGTCGCCCGCGCCGTGCGGGTGCCGTGGTGGTGGACACGTCGGTGTCTGTCGTCGGGCCGTCGCCGTGTGCCTGCGCGGACCCTCCGGGTGCGGTCGCGCCGTGCGCCGCGGCAGGCGCGGGGGAGACGGTCTCGTCGGTCATCCGAGGATCCTCGGGAAGCGCAGGCGGCCCTGCTCGGGCACGAGCGCGTCGACGACGTCGTCGGCGAGGATGCGGCCGATGGGGCGCTGCTCGTCGTCGAGGACGAGCACGGACGCGGCGCGGCTGTCGACGAGCGTCGAGACGACACGGGCGAGTGACGCCTCGCCGTGCACCGAGGCCGGCGGGTGGGTGCCGACAAGTGTGTCCACGAGCTCGTCGGGCTCCGCGAGGAACAAGTCGTAGAGGGTCACGTCGTCGACGAGCGACCCGTCGGGCGACACGACGAGCACCGAGGTGACGTCCGCGCGGTGATCGTGGTCGTCACGCAACATGCGACGCACCTCCGCGACCGAGGTGCCGACCGTGACCACGACGAGGTGCGTGGTCATGAGACCACCGGCGGATTCCTCCTCGAAGGTGAGCAGCGTGGCGAGCTCACCGGCGGTGTCCTCGTCCATGGCGTCGAGGAGTTCGTCGCGCTCGTCGGGTTCGAGGTCACGCAGTGCGTCGGCGGCTTCGTCGGGCTCCATCGCGGCGACGAGCGCGGCGGCCTGCTCGCGTGGCGCGTCGCGCAGCAGACGCTCGAGCTGTTCGGGTTCCATCTCCTCGAGGGCGTCGGCGGCGACGCCGGTGTCGAGCGAGGCGAGCAGCTCTTGGCGTTCGTCGCGGCCGAGCTCCTCGAGCAGGTCGGCGACCTCGGCGGGTCGCAGCCGGTGCAGGGCGTGGCTGGAGCTGGCGAGGCGGAGCTCGCCTTGGGGGGAACCGAACGGCTGCACCGCCGACCAGTCGAGGACGCGCTCGGGGGTGGCACGGGTGCGGTAGCGGGCGGGACCGAGCCGGCGCAGGAGGCTCTGCAGGCTCACGTCCACGCCCACGAGCCGCCACGCCACCCCGACGCGGGCGAGGTACAGGTCAGAGGCGCGCACGACGCGCACGCCGTCGACGTCGACGAGTTGGCGGTCGAGCACGTCGCGGCCGAGCACAACCTCACCGCTGCGGCGCTCGTAGTCGCGCAGGTCGAGCCGGGCGCTGCGGAGGCGGACCTCGTCTCTGGTGATCTCGGCGACCTGGGCGATCGGCACGTACGCGGGGCGCCGGCCGACCTTGGCGACCAGCCCGGTGGCGGGCGGGTAAGAGCCACCGTCCCAGCGGGCGACGAGGTCGACGACCCGGCCGACCTCGGCCCCTTCCTGGTTGCGGATGGGGCGCCCTTGCAGGCCGGCGA
>CAZUMJ010000046.1:0-21068 GCA_964621605.1 uncultured Iamiaceae bacterium
ATCGTGCTGGGCAAGCACTCGGGCCGCCACGCCTTCTCCGACACGCTCGCCAAGATGGGCATCACCATCCAGGGCGACGCCCTGAACCAGGCGTTCCTGCGGTTCAAGGAGCTCGCGGATCGCAAGGTGCAGATCACCGACGCCGACCTCGAGGCGATCGTGGCGGAGGAGTTGGGTGGCGCCGGCGCCAAGGCGTACGAGCTGTCGGCGCTCGACCTGCACGGCGGCACCACCGGCGAGCCGTCGGCGGCGGTGGTGCTGGTGCGTGACGGCACCAAGGCCGAGGCTTCCGCCACGGGCGACGGCATGATCGACGCCGCCTGCAAGGCGATCCGTTCCGCGACCGGTGTGGATGCGCGGCTCATCGACTTCGCCGTGAGCTCGGTGACCGGAGGCGTCGACGCCCTGGGCGACGTCGTCGTGCAGGTCGAGGCGGACGGGCGCAAGGTGACGGGCCGCGGCGTGTCGACCGACGTGGTCGAGGCCTCGGCCCGGGCGTACCTGAACGCCGTCAACAAGCTGGTGCGTCTCGACGGCGCCGAGGTGCGCGCGCCCGAGTCGACGCCCTGACCCGCGCCGGCACCGGTCGGCCATCGGGGAGCGTCCGCGCCGCGGGCGCTCCCCGTGCGCGTCAGGTGGCTGGTGCCGCCGCGGAAACCGCGCTCAGGCGGGCGTCGCGGTGGGGAGGTAGTCGGGTCGGGTCGCCTCGTAGGTGGAGATGTCGGCCTCGACCCGCAACGTGATGCCGATGTCGTCGAGCCCTTCGAGGAAGCGCTCCCGCACCGACTCGTCGAGCGGGAACTCCACCGACAACCCGATGGCGGGAGCTTCGAGCGTGCGCCGCTCGACGTCGACGGTCAGCTCGAGCGTCGGGTCGGCCTGGATGGCGTCGAGCAGCGTGCGCTCCACTCCTTCGGGCACGACGACGGGCACGAGGCCGTTCTTGGTGCAGTTGTTGCGGAAGATGTCGCTGAAGCGCGGCGCCACGACGGCGGCGAAGCCGTAGTCCATCAGGGCCCACACGGCGTGCTCACGCGACGAGCCGGTGCCGAAGTTGGGCCCGGCCACGAGGATCGACGCGTGGGCGAAGCGTTCGTCGTTGAGAACGAAGTCGCGGTCGTCACGCCACGTCGAGAACAGGCCCTTGCCGAAGCCGGTGCGCTCGACGCGCTTGAGCCACTCGGCGGGGATGATCTGGTCGGTGTCGACGTCGGAGCGGTCGAGCGGGAGGGCCGTGCCGGAAACGATGCGTACGGGGTCCATGGGGCTCCTTCAGGCGAGGTCGGCGGGGGCGGCGAAGGTGCCGGCGACCGCGGTGGCGGCGGCGACGGCGGGGGACACGAGGTGGGTGCGGCCTCCACGGCCCTGGCGGCCTTCGAAGTTGCGGTTCGACGTGGATGCGGCACGCTCGCCGGGGGCGAGCTTGTCGGGGTTCATCGCCAGGCACATGGAGCAGCCCGGCTCGCGCCACTCGAACCCGGCGGCGCGGAAGACCTCGTCGAGGCCCTCGGACTCGGCCTGGTGCTTCACCCGGAACGAACCCGGCACGACCAGGGCGCGCATGCCCGGAGCGACGTGGCGCCCTGCGAGCACCCCGGCGGCGGCCCGCAGGTCTTCGATGCGGCCGTTGGTGCACGACCCGATGAAGACGGTGTCGACCTTGACGTCGCGCATCGGCGTGCCTGCCGTGAGGTCCATGTAGGCGAGCGCACGGTGTGCGGCGTCGCGCTCGGATGCCTCGGCGAACGAGTCGGGGTCGGGGATGGTGCCCGACAGCGGTGCCACCTGGGCGGGGTTGGTGCCCCACGAGACGTGCGGGCTGATCGCGGCGGCGTCGAGCACGACCTCCTTGTCGAAGGCTGCGCCCGCGTCGGTGGCCAGGCTGCGCCAGTCGTCGAGGGCACGCTCCCAAGCGGCGCCGCGCGGCGCGTGGTCGCGGCCTTCGAGGTAGGCGAACGTGGTGTCGTCGGGGGCGATCATGCCCGCCTTGGCGCCCGCCTCGATCGACATGTTGCACACGGTCATGCGCCCTTCCATCGACAGCGCACGGATGGCCGAGCCGCGGTACTCGATGATCGAGCCGATGCCGCCGCCGGTGCCGATGCGGCCGATGACCGCCAGGATCAGGTCCTTCGCGGTGGCGCCTTCGGGCAGCTCGCCGTCGACGGTGACCGCCATGGTGCCAGGGCGCACCTGCGGCAGCGTCTGGGTGGCGAGCACGTGTTCGACCTCGCTCGTGCCGATGCCGAACGCCAGTGCGCCGAACGCCCCGTGGGTGGAGGTGTGCGAGTCGCCGCACACGATCGTCATGCCGGGCTGGGTGAGGCCCTGTTCCGGCCCGATGATGTGCACGATGCCCTGACCGGGGTCGCCCATCGGGTACAGCGTGATGCCGAACTCGGCGCAGTTGGACGCCAGCACGTCCATCTGTTTGGCCGAGATCGGATCGGCCACCGGTACCGACAGGTCGGTGGTGGGGACGTTGTGGTCCATCGTGGCGACCGTCAAGTCGGGGCGACGCACGCCGCGGCCGGCCATGCGCAGGCCGTCGAACGCCTGGGGACTTGTCACCTCGTGGACGAGGTGCAGGTCGATGTAGAGCAGGTCGGGCTCGTGGGGGGCGCGTGCCACCACGTGGCGTTCCCAGACCTTCTCGCTGAGCGTGCGTGGTTCGGACATCACGGCTCCTTCTCGTCGACGAGCCTGCCGCATGTGACGTCGCATCGGGGGGCGATGACCGTGCGTCGCACGGGACAGTCTCGACATCTCAAATAATGAGATGGTAGTCTCGTTATGTGGGAAACAGCGTAGGCGGTGTGGGAGTCCTCGACAAGTCCATGGCGCTCGTCGACGCGGTCGAAGCCGGGGCGCGGTCGCTCAACGAACTCGTCTCGGCAACGGGGCTGTCGCGTGCCACCGCCCATCGTCTCGCAGTCGCACTCGAAGCGCACGGATTGCTGCGCCGCGACGCCGATGGCGGGTTCCTGCTTGGGTGGCGATGCGTGGCCCTGGGTCATGCCGCGACCCGCGGCCAGGCGCTGGTCGAGGCAGCGACTCCCATCCTGCGGGAACTGCGGGACCGCACCGGTGAATCGGCCCAGCTCTACGTCCGCCACGGTGACCACCGCATCTGCGTCGCCTCGCTCGAATCACCACACGGCCTGCGCACCATCGTCACCGTGGGCGCAGAGCTCCCGCTCGATCGAGGTTCGGGCGGGCGAGCCCTCACCGCTGACGGTGGGGGGCGTCGGCCCTACATCGAGAGTGTTGCCGAGCGCGAGGCCGGAGTGGCATCGGTCAGCGCGCCGGTGCACGGCGTGGGCGGAGAGATCGTCGCGGCCATCGGGGTGTCGGGTCCGGTCGAACGCACCTCACGCCAGCCGGGACGCCGCTACGGCGACGCAGTGGTCGAGGCGGCGCACAACCTCGAGGCCGCGCTCGCGTACGCGCGTGGACCGTCACTTCAGGAGCGCTCGGGTCAGGAGCGCTCGGGTCAGTAGGGCACGGTGCCGTAGTAGTAGAGCCCGGTCTTGAGCATCGCCGCCGCACCGAGCAACGCGGCACCCGCGACGAACGGTAGTTGTGGCCAACGGGTGGGGCGGGGGAGTCGGAGCCCGCACACCGTGAGCACCCCGACAGCGAAGAGGGGCACGAAGTAGCGGCCTTGCAGCCCGTAGACCTGCGGGGCGCCCATGGGCGTGTACATGAGCCACAGGGTGCCGGTGACCCCGGCGAGGGTGAGCACCTGCACGAGCGTGGGGAACAGGGCGCGGAGCCGGTCGGCGCGGGTGGCCGCCCTCGCAGGCCCCCATTCGGCGGCATGCCCGCCGACGATCAGCCCGAGGCCGAGCAGCGTCGCCCAGATGGGCAGGGTCGGCGAGCCGGCTTGGACGGCCCGGATCTTCCACCAGTTCGAGATCGACGTGGTCACCAGCATCTCGGCGGGCTTGGCGAATCCGAGTGCGCGCACACCCGCGAGCGCCGCATTGAGTGGGTGGTGGAGCGACCACTTCAGCTGCTGTGCCGCATCGACCCCCACGACCCGGGCGAGCCGAGGGTCGATCGGCTTGAAGGAACGGGTCGCATACGCCCACGCACCGGCGCACACCACGATCGTGCCGATGGCGACCGCCTTCGCGGCCACAGCCTGCGAGCGTGTGCGGAACGACCCCTGTGGGATCAGCACGAGCAGCGGTGCGAACAGCAGGTACGGCGGCTTGCAGAGGGTGATGAGGGCGAAGCACACGGCTGCGAGCACGAACCAGCGTGCGCTCGTCGGAGGGTGGTCCGTGGCGGCGCCGTCGTGGGGACTGACATCGGCACGGTCCTCGCGCGCCCGCAGCAGCGCCGCCGACGCGAGCAGCACCAGCCCCACGAGGAACGAGTCACCGTTGTAGGTGGCTGCGGAGAGCAGTGCCATCGGCAGTAGTCCTACGACGAACAGCAGCAACCGCCCACGTGGCGCGATGCGCAGCGCCGCAAGCCCGAGCGCGAGGTAGGCGGCGAGGCCGAAGAGGCGCCCGGTCAGGAACAGCACCGCGGGCGGGAGGTGTGCGGCTCGGCCGACGGTGACCCCGACGATCTGGGGAAGGTAGGCGACGGGCGAGTAGGGCGCGGTGGTGATGTAGCTCACCCACCGAGGGGTGTCATCGCAGTTCGACGGCGCAGAGAAGTTGTGCGAGAGCACCATCCCGATGGGGAAGCCGCCGTGTCGTACGCCGTACTGCACGTACGACGCGAGGCACCCCGGCATCTCGACACCGGTGTCGGGTCCACGACGGTGCGCGATGACCTCGCCTTGGCTGATCGCCCAGACGCGACGGAAGTGCGACGACTCGTCGATGCCCAGCCCCGGCGGGATGGCCAGGATCTGGAAGGCGCCGACCACCGCGCCGATCAGGAGGAACCACCAGCGCAGGTCGACCTTGTCGACCCGCTGTGCGAGGGTCACTCGACGGCGGTCAGCTCGACCTGGAGCGTGGCGCCGGTCGGGGTCTCGTAGGCGACGACGTCGCCGACCGCGTGCCCCAGGAGCGCCTCGCCGAGGGGAGACCCGGGCGAGATGACGTCGAGACCCGGCACCTGCTCCTCGATCGAGCCGATCAGGTAGCGCTCGGTGTCGGGGTCGTCGGGGTAGCGGATCGTCACGATCGAGCCGGGGGTGACCGTGCCGGTGCCGCCGGCCTCGACGATCTCGGCGTTCTCGATCATGTGGGCGAGGTGGGCGATGCGGCCCTCCATCTTCCCCTGCTCTTCCTTGGCGGCGTGGTAGTCGCCGTTCTCGGAGAGGTCACCGAGTTCACGGGCGGTCTCGATCTTGCGGGCGATCTCGACGCGTCCTCGCGTGGTCAGGTCTTCGTGCTCCGCCTTCAGACGGTCGAAAGCCTGCTGGGAAAGGGCCACCGGGTTCGGCATTCGGGTGACCATAACACCGGCCGTTGGGCAACTCGCTTGCCGTGCGGCCGGGGCGCGGCCGTAGACTTGTGACCTGTGAGCGGACACCTGTCGTTCTTCGTAATCGGGTAGCGCACGCCGGTCTCCGGTGTGCGCGTGAAGCCGTCCACCTTCGGTGGGCGGTTTTCTCGTTCCGGGGCACGGTGCTGCCGACGGAGACCGACACGGTGTTCGTCCGCGACCACCACATCCGAGCACGGCCGTCGGCCGGGCTCGAACCCACAAGAGCAAGGAGTACGCGTGGCGCATCGAATCGCTGTCGTCGGGGGTGACGGGATCGGCCCCGAGGTCACCGCGGAGGCCCTCAAGGTCGTGCGCGCGGCCGGTGTCGACCTCGACACGGTCGACTACGACCTCGGCGGCGAGCGCTACCTGCGTGACGGGGTCGTCCTTCCCGACGAGGTCCTCGACGAGCTCCGCGGTTTCGACGCCATCCTGCTCGGCGCGGTCGGGACGCCCGACGTGCCGCCCGGCGTGATCGAGCGGGGCCTGCTCCTCAAGATGCGCTTCGAGCTCGACCAGTACATCAACCTGCGCCCGTTCCTCCACGTCGCCAACGGGGTCGACTTCGTCGTCATCCGTGAGAACACTGAGGGCACCTACGCGGGGGAGGGCGGCTTCCTCCGCAAGGGCACGCCGCACGAGATCGCCACGCAGGGCTCCGTCAACACCCGCCACGGCGTCGAGCGCTGCGTGCGCTACGCGTTCGGCCTGGCGGCGTCGCGCCCGCGCAAGCACCTGACGTTGGTGCACAAGACCAACGTGTTGACCTTCGCCGGCGACCTCTGGCAGCGCACCTTCACCGAGGTGGCTGTCGAGTTCCCCGAGGTCACGACGGCCTACAACCACGTCGACGCCGCGTGCATCCACTTCGTCACCGACCCGGGCCGCTACGACGTGATCGTGACCGACAACCTCTTCGGCGACATCCTCACCGACCTTGGCGGGGCCATCTCCGGCGGCATCGGCCTGGCGTCGTCCGGGTGCCTCAACCCCGAGCGCACCACCCCGTCCATGTTCGAGCCGGTGCACGGCTCCGCGCCCGACATCGCCGGCCAAGCCAAGGCCAACCCGATCGCCGCCATCTTGAGCGCGGCGCTCATGCTCGACTTCCTCGGCGAAGACGCTGCCGCGGCGCGCGTGCGCGCCGCCTGCGCCGACCCCGACTCGCTCACTGGTTCCACCTCCGCCATCGGCGACGCCGTCGCCGCCCGCCTCTAGCCCCGGGAGCTCCGATGCCCATCACGCCCACCGCCAAGATCTGGATGAACGGCCGCCTCGTCGACTGGGACGACGCCAACATCCACATCCTCACGCACTCGCTGCACTACGGCATGGGCGTGTTCGAGGGCATCCGCGCCTACGAGACGGCTGACGGCCCCGCGGTGTTCCGCCTCACCGACCACATCCGTCGCCTGCGCGACTCGGCACACATCATGATGATGGACCTGCCGTACACGGTCGACGAGTTGGTCGAGGCCACCAAGGACGTGGTGCGTGCGAGCGGCCTGCCGAGCGCCTACATCCGCCCGATCGCGTACTACGGCTACGGCGAGATGGGCCTCAACACGCTGCCCTGCTCGGTCGACGTGGCGATCGCCTGCTGGCCGTGGGGTGCATACCTGGGCGACGCCAGCCTCACCACCGGCATCAAGTTGCAGATCTCGTCGTGGCAGCGCCACGACCACAACACGATGCCGCCGGCGGCGAAGACCACGGGCAACTACGTCAACTCCTCGTTGGCGAAGATCCAGGCGCTCAAGGCCGGTTACGACGAAGCCCTGCTGTTGAACCGTTCGGGCATGGTGTCGGAGTGCACCGGCGAGAACGTCTTCGTCGCCCGCCACGGCCGCCTCATCACGCCGCCGTTGGCGGCGGGTGCGCTCGAGGGCATCACGCAGAGCTCGGTGGCGGCGATCGCGGCAGACCTCGGTTTCGAGTGCGTCGAGGGTGAGCTGTCACGCAGCGACCTGTACCTCGCACAGGAGATGTTCCTGTGCGGGTCCGCCGCCGAGGTCGCCGCGGTGAACTCGGTCGACGACCGTGCCATCCCGTGCCCGGGCGAGATGACGCTGGCCATCGCCCACGAGTACGCCAAGGCCGTGCGCGGCGAGGTCGATCGCCACAAGGACTGGGTCGAACATGTCGGCTGAGCCGCCCGCAGCGGTCGACATCTTCGACACGACCCTGCGCGACGGCTCCCAGTTCGAGGGCATCTCGCTGTCGGTCGACGACAAGCTGCGCGTCGCCGAGCAGCTCGAGTGGCTCGGCGTGCGCTGGATCGAGGGCGGCTACCCGCAGGCCAACCCGAAAGACGCCGAGTTCTTCCGACGCGCACCCACCGAGCTCGACCTGCACGTCGCGGAGCTCGTGGCGTTCGGGTCGACCCGGCGCCCGCTCGGCAAGGTCGACGACGACCCGACGCTGCGCGCCCTCGTCGCCGCCGGGACGGGCACCGTGTGCATCGTGGGCAAGTCGTCCGAGTTCCACGTGCGCGAGGCGCTCGCCACGACCCTCGACGAGGGGGTCGCCATGGTGCGCGACTCGGTCGCCTTCCTGAAGGCACAGGGCCTGCGCGTGTTCTTCGATGCGGAGCACTGCTTCGACGGCTACCGCGCCAACGCCGAGTTCACCCTGCGGGTGCTCGAAGCCGCAGCCGAGGCGGGCGCCGACTGCCTCGTGCTGTGCGACACCAACGGCGGATCGCTGCCACACGACGTGCAGCGCGTCACCGGCGAGATCGCCTCCTACCTCGGCGCCGACGTGGCGCTCGGCATCCACACGCAGAACGACACCGGGTGCGCGGCCGCCAACGCGGTCGCGGCGGTGCTGGCAGGCGCCACGCAGTTGCAGGGCACGATCAACGGCTACGGCGAGCGCACCGGCAACGCCAACCTCATGACCTGCATCCCGAACCTTGAGCTGAAGCTCGGTGTGCGGTGCCTGCCGGAGGGGCGCCTCGAACGCCTCACCGCGGTGAGCCGTCACGTCGCCGAGCTCGTGAACCTGCCGCCGCACCCCGCCGACCCGTACGTGGGTGCGTCCGCGTTCGCGCACAAGGGCGGGTTGCACACGTCCGCGCTGGGACGCGCCGGTGGCGCCACCTACGAGCACGTCGACCCGGGCCTCGTCGGCAACCACACGCGGGTGCTCGTGTCCGACTTGGGCGGCCGTTCCGGCATGGCGATGAAGGCGGCGGAGTTGGGCGTCGAGCTCGACGACCGTGCGGCCGCGGCCCTCACCGAGCAGCTCAAGCAGCGCGAAGCGGACGGGTTCGTGTACGAGGCGGCTGATGCCTCCCTCGAGCTGCTGATGCGCGAGGCCGCGGGGTGGACCCAGCCGTTCTTCCGCATGGAGGGCTACCGGGTCACGACATACCACCGCCTGCCCACCCCGGCGGGAGAGGACCCCGCCCGCCACGACGACGACGCCGCGGTCGACACCGAAGCCACCGTGAAGGTCTGGATCGGCGACGAGCGCTTCACGGCCTTGGGCGAGGGAAACGGCCCGGTCAACGCGCTCGACAACGCGCTGCGCGGTGCCATCGGTGCGCGCTACCCGGCGCTCGCCGCGTTGCTGCTGATCGACTTCAAGGTTCGGGTGCTCGACTCGTCGTCGGGCACGGGCGCGGTCACCCGGGTGCTCATCGACTTCACCGACGGCGAGCGCACCTGGTCGACGGTGGGGGTCAGCGAGAACGTGATCGAGGCGTCGTGGCAGGCCCTGCGCGACGGGGTGGTCTGGTTGCTGGCCCACCCCGGGGTTTAGGCTCCGAGGCCGATATGGCTGCTCCGTCGTTCGTCCAGCTCGACCCCGACCCCTCCCGCGCGCCGCGCGCCTACGAGTCGCCGGTGCGGCGTCCCGACAGTTGGCGCAAGGACCGCCCCGCCGAGCTCGGCAGCTTCCAGCCGCGCGGGCCGCTCATGGGTAGCCCGGGTCCCGACATCGGCTACGCCATCAAGCTGCTGGCGCTGTTCGGGGACAAGGTCGTGCTCACCGACCACGAGCACGCCAAGGACGCGGCCGCAGGCGCGACCGCCATCGCCATGAAGCGGGCCGCACTGTTCGGGCGGGCGCCGGTGGTGCACGACCTGACGCTCGCCTACACCGTGTTCGGATTCCTCGACGCACAGCCCGACCCCGAGCTGGTCGCCGCCCGCAAGGAGCTGTTCACCGAGGCGGGTGCCCACCACGGCTACCCGCTGCAGCGCCGCATCGCCGACGCCGTACCCGACGAGACGCTGCGCAAGTCGCACACGACCGTCGCGGACGAGCACCGGGCGAACTGGCGCACCCTGCTCAGCCTCTAGCCTGGCGGGGTGCCTGACCTCCCCGTCCGCGTCCGCTTCGCGCCGTCCCCGACCGGCTATCTGCACGTCGGTGGCGCCCGCACCGTGCTCTTCAACTGGCTGTTCGCGCGCCACCACGGCGGCAGCTTCCTGCTGCGCATCGAGGACACCGACACGGAGCGCAACCAGCCCGAGCTGATCGAGGCGATCTTCGACGCGATGCGCTGGCTGGGCCTGACCTGGGACGAGGAGCCGGTCTACCAGTCCCACCGGTTCGACGTGTATGTCGAAGCCGCGCAGCGTTTGGCGGCGTCGGGCCACGCGTACGCGTGCGACTGCACGCCTGACACCGTGCAGGCACGTGCGAAGGAGCGGGGCGGGCCGCCGGGCTACGACGGCCACTGCCGCGACCGGGGTCTCGAGGCGGGCCCCGGGCGGGCGCTGCGCTTCCGTGCCCCCGACGACGGCGCCACGACCTTCTCCGACCTGATCCGCGGCGAGGTGACCTTCGAGCACGCCTCCATCGAGGACTTCGTGCTGCTGCGTTCCAACGGCACGCCCACGTTCCTGCTGGCGAACATCGTCGACGACGCCGCGATGGGCATCACGCACGTCATCCGCGGCGAGGAGCACGTCAACGGCACGCCGAAGTACCTCTTGTTGGGTGAGGCGCTCGGCCTCGAATACCGACCGGTGTTCGCGCACCTGCCGTTGCTGGTCAACGAGCAGCGCAAGAAGCTGTCGAAGCGACGCGACGACGTGTCGGTGAACGACTACCGCGACCGTGGTTTTGTCGCCGAGGCGATGCGCAACTACCTGGCGCTGCTGGGGTGGGGGCCGCCCGACGGCGTCGAGATCCGTCCCATCGGCGAGTTCGTGGAGCTGTTCGACCTCGGCGCGGTCACGCCGTCGCCCGCGTTCTTCGACGTGAAGAAGCTCACGCACGTCAACGCCGAGTACCTCCGAGCCATGCCGCTCGACGAGTTCGTGGCGAGCGCCGTGCCGTTCCTCACCGGTGGCGACGCCGCCCGTGCGGCGCTCGAGGCACTGGCTCCCCTGGTGCAGTCACGGGTGCGCACCCTCGACGAGGTGGACGGCCTCATCGACTTCCTCTGGCGCGACGAGCCGCTCGTCGATGATGCCGCGTGGGAGTCCGAGATCGTGCGGGGCAAGGCGGGCATCGCCATGGTCGCCGCCACCGCGGTCCGGCTCGACACCATCGACGAGGCAGGGTGGACCGCCGACGCCATCCGCGCCGCGGTCGAGGCAGCCACGATCGACCTCGGCCTCGTCAACGCCGAAGGGGGCCCGCAGCTCGCCAAGTCGCAGGGCCCGGTCCGGGTGGCGGTGACTGGACGCAAGGTCGGCCCGCCCCTGTTCGAGTCGCTCGAGGTGCTCGGGCGCGACCGCACCCTGGCCCGGTTGCAGGCGGCGCAGGCCCGGATGCGGTGACCGCCCCGTCGCCGTCGCCGTCGGCGTCGTCGGCCGCGGTGCCGAGGGTGCGCCGCCGGCCCCGGCCGCGTCGGTCGTGGCTGCGCCGGCTCGTGTGGCTGGCCTTGTGCTGCGGTGTGGCCGCGGTGCTCTACGTGGGGGTCACCTTCGTGCAGGTCGTCTCGACCGGCCACCGCGACGATGCCGCGCTCGGCAGCGATGTGCGGCCCGCGGAAGCGATCTTGGTGTCGGGCGCCGCCCAATACGACGGGCGTCCGTCACCGGTGCTGGAGGCCCGCCTCGCACACGCCCTGGAGCTGTACCGCGCCAAAGTGGCGCCGGTGATCGTGGTGACCGGCGGCCGTCAGCCCGGTGACCGCTTCAACGAAGGCGAGGTGGGCTACCTGTGGCTCACCGCGCGGGGCGTGCCCGACGCCGACGTGCTCGTCGAGGTCCACGGGCGCACGACGTGGCAGGAGATGCTCGCGTCGACGCGCTTTCTGAAGGCGCGGGGCATCGACGACGTGATCCTGGTCTCGGACGACTACCACAGCCTGCGGCTGCTCGCGATCGCCGACGAGTTGGGGCTGCACGCCCGGGTGTCGCCATCGAAGCTGCATGTCGAGGGGACGGCTCGGCTGCGTCACCAGGTGCGCGAGACGGTGGCGGTGTCGATCGGGCGCATCATCGGCTTCGGGCGGCTCGACCGGCGCTGACCGGCCTGGCCGTCGCTGACCGACCGGTCGTGCCCGCCTGTCGGGTTCGGGCCCGACGACCGTCTCAGCTCACGTTGCCCTGTCTCTGGGCCGACCTGCGGTTCGCCCGTTCTGGTCGGTTCGCCCGTTCTGGGAGGGCAGGTTAGAGTCGTCGGACCATCTTTCGGGGGTGGTGTAATCGGCAACACAACTGGTTCTGGTCCAGTTATTGGGGGTTCGAGTCCTCCCCCCCGAGCCACGTGAGCAAGTCGAAGCCTCAGGCCCCGCGCCTGGGGCTTCGTCGGTACCGGGTCGCGTTCGCTCTGTCGAGGTCGCGGCCGGGGCAGTGCGGGCGGGGCAGTGCGCGGGGCAGTGCGGCGGGTCGCCCCCGCGTCGATAGCCTGCGGTGACCGTCACGCAAGGGAGCGCCCGCAGTGCCACAGCTCGACCACGAGACCCTCCTGGCCCGGCAGCGCTGCACCGCCCAGTTCGCGGAGCTGGGTGTCGACCCGATCGGGTCCGCGGGTTCGCCTCCCGGCGGGTACGTGCTGTTCGAGCTTCCGTTGCCGTGGCCGCACGACGTGCTCTCCCTCGACGCCCTCGCCGACCTCGGTGCAGTCACGAAGGCCATGCGGGCCCGCCCGCAGGCCCTTGTCCCCGAAGGGGCCGACGGGTCGCTCCGGGTCATCGCGTATGGGCCGGGGCGTCCGGGTGGGGCCCCTCTGCTGCGCCGTGAAGACACGGTCGGGGGAGTCGGCGAGCTCGCAGATGCCGCGCACCGCCTGCTCACCGACGTGTCCGCCGGCATCGTCGACGACCCGGACGGCACCGATCCGGTGTGGGACGTGCTGGTCTGCACCCACGGCACGCGCGACGTGTGCTGCGGCGCCGTGGGGTCTGCGTTGCACCACCGCCTCTGCGAGGCCGACGCCGGGCTGCGTGGCCCCGGCGGCGAGCGTGTGCGGGTGTGGCGGACGAGCCACACCGGCGGGCACCGCTTCGCCCCGACGGTGGTGACCTTCCCCGACGGCCTCACCTGGGCCTGGATCGACAAGGTCGACATGGCGGCGCTGCTGGCCCGGCGGGTCGCCCCGGACGAGGCGGCGGCGCACCTCCGTGGGGCCGCCACCGTGCGTGGCGGGTGGGCCCAGGCGCTCGACCGTGAGGGGTTGCGGGGCGAGGGCTGGGCATGGGTGGCCCACGCGCGCACCGTGCTCGTCGACGAACCGGTGGCCGACGGGCCCGACTCCACGCACGTGGTGGTGGTCGAGGGGGTCGGTGCGGTGGGGGAGCGGGTGCGTTACCGCGGGGTGGTGGAGGTGGCACGCGAGGTGCCGGTGCCGCCGTGCGGGGTGCCGTTGGAGGAGGCGGTCAAGACCGACCGCGAGTTCGCCGTGCACGACGTCCAGCGGGAGGCCTGACGCTCGGCGGGGTTTGGAAGCGACCGCCGGGTTCGGTTCGTGGCTCAGTCGGCGCCTGCGATCGAGCGAAGGCCCGCCAGGAGCCCAGGCACGTCCGAGCGCGCTGTCGACACCAGGACGTCGATCTCGACCGACCAGTAGCCGTGCACGATGCGGTTTCGCAGCCGGATCGGGTCCGCCCAGGGGAGTTCGGGATGGGCAGTCTTCAGATCATCGGAGATTTGCCCCGAGGCCTCTCCGAGCACCGTGAAGTTCCACAGGAGCGCGTCCACTGGGTCTCGGTTCGCTTGGGACGGTTCGGGATCGAGCTTTGCTGCGAGCGACATGATCCGCTCGCATGCCTCGATCATCTCATCGAGGAGTAGGCGGTCACGCTGCATAGAGCGGCTGTGCCTCGGCGAGAACGGTGTCACGCATCGCCCTGTGCACGGCCGATTTCGAGACCAGGTCGACCTTTCGCCCGAAAATCGTAGAAAGTTCGTCCTCGAGTTGGTTGAGGGAGAACCCGAGGTGGCGCCCAGGAGAGAGGGTGTACAGCACGTCGAGATCGCTCTCCGGGCGGGCATCACCCCGCGCGACCGACCCGAACACCGACAACTCCGCCACGCCGTAGCGCGTGCACACCTCTCCGAGGCGGGTTCGGTCGGCCTGGGTCAGGTCGAACACGCTCCTGGATTGGGCGGAACTCACGTCCACCATGGTTCCATATGACGGCGGTCAAGACCGACCGCGAGTTCGCCCTGCACGACGTCCTGCGGGAGGCGTGACGCTCGGCGGGGTTTGGAAGCGACCGCCAGGTTCCGCCTAACATCGGCGCCCCGAGCCCCCATCGTCTAGCGGCCTAGGACACCACCCTCTCAAGGTGGCGACACGGGTTCAAATCCCGTTGGGGGTGCTCTGCACGAAGCCCCTGGTGAGCGCACCTGCGTGCGTCTGGCCAGGGGCTTTGCCGTTCCCGCTGGGCGCCGGTCGCGACGACTCGGTATCGATGTTCACGCTCCGAGGGCGGCTTGCGGCGGCGGTAGCCAGCCTGGGGAACTTCCTCGAGGCTCACGTCGCGCCGATCCAGCGGGAGGAAGCTCGTGTCCGCCGGCGCCTGCGAGCCCTGATCAGGTGGAGGCAGGTGGCCCACTCCAGCGAGCTGTGGTCAACGGCGAGTGTCCGCGGGCGCCGTCCGTTGCGTCGGTGCCGCTACCGTCCTCCCAGCGATGGCCGCAACGGCCGCCAGTCCGAGCGAAGGGGAGCGCGTGGACGATATGGATCACGACGGCGCCGACGAAAGCGTCGAGTTGTTCAGCGACGGAGAGGGCCTGGCGGTGATCGGTAGCGCTGCCGGCGTCGAGCAGTTCATGTCTTCGTCCGGGCTCATATCCAGCGACGACGACGGACGCGACCTCGCCCGAGCCTTGTCGGTCGGCGCGGGAGCGGCTGAGGTCGCGGCCAAGTTCGCCGACAACTCTGGGCGTTGGCTCAAGATGACAAAGGAGTCGGCGGCCAAGGTCAAGGAAGCGGGTCTGATCCCCACGAAGACGCCGGGCATCTCGCATGCCATGGTGGGCAAACACGGCGCGTCCAAGAGTTGGGTCACGGTCGTGCAGGCACCGGGCACCGCGCTGACCAGCCCGGCGGCGTTGGCGGGGCTCGGCGGTGTCATGTCCCAGATGGCGATGCAGCGGCAGTTGGATGCCATCAACGACTACCTCGAGAAGATCGACCAGAAGCTCGACGATCTGATCCGGACCCAGATGAACCAGGTGCTGGCGCGGGTCGATGCCGTCGGGCTCGCTCTCGCCGAAGCGATGACGGTGCGCGATGCCGTCGGTCGGGTGTCCGATGTGGCGTGGTCGAAGGTGCAGAGCCAGCCGATCGCGATTCTCGAGACCCAGGCGTTCGCGCTCCGCCAGCTCGCGGACCTGGAGAAGAAGTTCGAGCGCAAGAGCAGCGTCGCCGACCTGGTCGAGGTCTGCCACGAGGTCGAGGTCGAGATCACGAAGTGGCTGTCGATCCTCGCCCGGTGCTTCCAGCTCCACGATGCCCACGCGATTCTCGAGCTTGATCGAGTGATGGACGCTTCACCTGAGGAGCTCGATCGTCACCGGCTCGGACTTGACGCGGCCCGTCGCGAACGGACCTCGCTCTTCGTGCGGTCCACCCAGCAGATCCTCGACCGACTGAACGACGCCGCCGAGACCGGGAACAACAAGGTGTTGTTCAACCCGAAGCAGACGCCAGCGGTGGTCGGAGCGCGCAACCGCGTGGCGATCGAGGTCGGTGACTTCCATTCGGCGATGGGCCTCGACACCGATGCCGATTCCACCGCAGCTCGCCGTTGGCGCGAGGCAGCCGCCGACCGGCTCGACCGTGCACGCGCCACCGGTTCGCAAGGAGTCGACGGCGCCAAGCGAGTCGCCAACGAAACCGGAAAGCGCGCGTCGTCGGCGCGCAGCCGCATCGCCGAGAACCTTGCGGCGCGACGCCACCGCCACGATTCCGAGGATCCGCCTCCTTCCTTCTCCTAGGCGCCAGGCCTCGCCGAACACAGCCGACCGACCCCTCCTCCCGCTCCGACGCGGTCAGCAGCTCTCAGGCGGGCTCGAAGCCGTGAGGTTCGGGTGTCGACGACCTGGCTGTCAGTCCAAGCTCTCAAGGTCGGCGTTCAATCACCTTGAACGGCTCGTTGCCCGTCGATTCCCCTTGCTTCCGGCGGCCTGCCCCGGTCGCGCGCGAGGCTGTCGCGCCGTGGACCCGGATATGTCTGGCGCTTCAGACGCGACCTGCGCTGCCCGACTCGCTGCGGCCGGCCTCGAGCTCCCCGAGCCGTTCCCGTCGTTCGGGAGCTACGTCATGTGCACACGCTGGGGGTCGCAGCTGTTCACGTCGGGCCACGTGTCGGCCGCCGGGACCGAGATCGTCACCGGCAAGCTCGGCGACACCCTCGACGTCGACCAGGGGCGTGCCGCCGCACGGCTCGCTGCGCTCAGCCTGCTCGCCACCGTGCACGCAGAGCTGGGCGACCTCGACCAGGTCGCCCAGGTGTTGCAGGTGCTGGTAACCGTGAACGCCACGCCGGACTTCACCGACCACACCGCGGTTGCCGACGCGGCATCGGACGTGTTGGTCGTGGCCTTCGGCGAAGACGGCCGCCATGCCCGGTTGGCGGTCGGCGTGTCGTCGCTACCTGCGAACCTCGCGTTGGAGGTGCAGGCCACCTTCGGCCTGCGGGGCTGAGCTCGCAGCGGCACGGCAGGCGACGGTGGCGTGGCCGGCTCCTCTGGCTCCGGCTGACCGGCCTGCCCCTTGCTCGGCGCGGCCCGATTTTGGGGGGTGGCGCTCCAAATATTCAGGGTGGGCAGTTTGCGGGCACGCCGCTACGATCGAACATGTGTTCGAGCTACCCGAGACGCCGCTAGGACCCGCACCGGGCGAGCTATCTGCTGCCGAGGTGTCTGCTGCCGACGCGCAGGGTGAAACGACCGCGGTGGTTGCCGAGGTGCGAGCGGCGCTGCGGGCGGCGGTCGACGCGTTGGCGGCGGCGTCACCGGGCGACCTGTCAGACGCCGGGTTGGCGGCACTGGTGACGGGCCTCGATCGTGACTTCAACCGGCTCGACGCGGCCCGAACCGAGCTTGCGGGCGTGTTCGACGCTCGTGGCGTCTGGTTGGCCGACGCCGCCCGCTCGGGGGCCGGTTGGGTCGCGGCACGCACAGAACAGTCCCGGCCCGAAGCCGCGGCCCGGTTCCGTCTCGCCCGGGCGTTGCGCACCATGCCCGGCGTCGCGGCTGCCTACACCGATGGGCGCCTCGGCGCCGCGAAGGCCCGCCTCCTCGCCGACGCCGCCGCCGACGCACCCGAGGTGTTCGCAGAGCACGAGACGGCCCTCATCGAACACGCCGAAAAGCTCCGCGTCGACCAATGCTCCAGGCTGCTCGCGTTCTGGCGGGCGCACGCCAATCCTGACGGCGCCACCGGCCGTGAGGCGAAGCAGTACGCCAAGCGGGCGCTGCACCTCTCGCAAAGCTTCGATGGTTCCTGGCACCTCAACGGGAGCCTCACGCCCGAGCACGGCGAGATTTTGGCCACCGCCCTCGATCGGCGCTGCCAGGCCCTCTACCAGGCCGACAAGGCCGTGGCCGATGCCACCGGCACCCCCATCGCGCGCACCGCGGCGCAACGCCGCGTCGACGCGCTCGTCGAGTTGGTCACCCAGGCAACCGCCTCAGGTGAGCACGGTTGCGGCGTGAACACGCCTTCGATCACAGCCCTCGTCCACCTCGAGCACCTCGCCGACGTCCGCACCCGCCCCGGCGACGTCGTGGGCGAGACCGAACACGGTCACCCGGTCTCCGCCGCCACCGCCCAACGCTGGACGTGCGACGCCGCCGTTTCGCGTGTGGTGTTCGGCCCGGGCTCCGTCCCGATCGACCTGGGCACCAGCGCCCGGTTTCCGTCCCCGGCGCAACGCCGTGCGCTCGCCGCACGCGACCGCGGCTGCGTCTTCCCCGGGTGCGACCGGCGTCCCGGCTGGACGAACGCCCACCACCTCACACACTGGGTGCACGGCGGCCCCACCGACCTCGACAACCTCGTGTTGTTGTGCGTGTACCACCACCATCAGGTCCACGAGGGTGGCTACCGCATCTCCCGCAGCCCAGACGGGCAACTCTCCTTTGCCCACCCTGACGGCACCCCTCTCACCGTCTCGAAGCACCGCTACACCCACAACCCGGCCCCGCCGGCTGGGCCACCACCCAGTACCGGCATCGGCCGCGGGCCAAGGGGCCGCAGCGATCCGTCCAGACCGACGCAGCGTGGTCCGTCCGTGGCGAACGGTCACGCGACGCCGCCCGTCACTCAGCGGGCAACACCCAGAACGACCAACTCGTCGGGGCCTTCCCCGGCTGGGTGATGGTCGCCGTGTACTGGCCTGGGGTGAGCTGCACGGTCGGGATGACCAACACGGCGTTGTCCCCATCGAGGATCTGCCGGCCGGTCTCGCCATACACCGGGTCCGAGGTGACGTACGTGTCGGCGGTGACGACGCACAGCTGCGGGCCTGTGGTGAGCGTTGCCCCGCTCGGGGTGTGCAGCGTGGCCGAGGTTCCCGTCGCGGGTGCATCCGGCAGCAGGGCGATGAGGGGGGAGGCCTTCGGGTGCGTTGGCCGCGCAGCTCTCGGTCGGGTCGGGCAGCTCCGTGCCCATCGGGCTGCCGAAGCTGACTGCCGCGCCCGGCCCGGGGAAGAGGACCGGTGCGGTGAGTGGCGCCCCGTAGTCGAGGCCGCGCAGCACGTCGATGCCCGCGGCCGAGTAGCCCATGTTCGGGTAGCTCTTCGACGCGAACGCCGACTGTGTGAGCCCCGGACGCAGCAGCCCGATCGCGTGGAACGGCGCGGCGAGCCACTGCTCGACGCTGAGGCGCTGCGTCGCGAACGCCCCGCCCAGGTTCGAGTTGTGGGCCGCCGCGTCGCCATCCGCGGTGTACCACTGGCTCGCCGGGTTCTCGGTGTGGGCAGAGGCGTAGTCGCCGGTCAGGAGGTCGATCGGGGTGTACGCCAGGTAGTCGAGGTGGTGGGTGATCCCCAGCGTCCAGGCCGGGTTCTCCGTGACGGGAGCCAGGCCCGACGAGGTGCGGTAGGCGTTCAGGGTGGTCAGCCAGTCGGCGGTCGGCGCCAGTTGGTCGACCACGATCGGCAACGACGCGGTGTCCGACGTGCCCGCCGCGTCCGACACCGTGACCGATGCGGTGAAGATGCCGATGGTCGTGGGGGTGCCGTCGATGGCACCGGTCGCGCTGTCGATGCTCAACCCGCCCGGGAGGCCCGTGACAGAGAACGAGAAGGGTTGCGCGCCGCCGGCAGTCGGCACGACGAAGTGGAACGGTGTGGCCTTCACTCCTCGCGGTGCCGTCGCCGCCAGGAGGGTGACCGGCGGCCGTGGCACCACCGGGGCGGAAGGTGCCGACGACGCCCCGGTGTTGGCGTGGTTCGCCGCCACGACACGGAACGTGTACGCCGTGTCGTTGGTCAGCCCCGACACGACGCACGTCGTCGCCCCGGCCGTGATGCACGTCCGTCCACCGGGGGAGGCCGTCACCCAGTAGGCGACGATCGGCGCGCCACCGTCGCTGGCCGGCGCGGTCCACGACACCGTTGCCCGGCCGTCGCCCGGCGTCGCCGTCACGCCGGTCGGGGCGCTCGGTGGCACAGACCCGTCGCCGAAGCGCGTCCATGCCAGGCCGTAGTACTCGTCGCTCGACGCAAGCTGTGCTGCCAGCACCAGGTCGCCCGACGCACCCACCCGTGACGCCCAGTAGTCCCATCCGCCGGGGTCAGGTGCCCGTTGCAGGAGGGCTGTGTAGAGGGCGCTCACCCGGGTATGGCACGACTCCGACGACTGGTAGAGCGAGTACGCAACTGCCCAGCGTCCCGACTGCTGCGTCGTCGACACCCAGTACGCCACCCCATGGGCATCGTTGAGCCCCTCACGCAGCAGCACCTTGGCATAGAGGTCGAGCACCCACGTCTGCACGTCGCTGTGCCCGAAGCCGGCGAAGTACTCCGGCGACGAGTAGAACGACGCCGCGACCTGCGCGACCGACAGCCGGCCCGAGCGCAAGATCCCCACCCAGTACGCGGCCCCGCCGGTGTCCGCCGGACGGCCGAGGGTGTCCTGGTACAGCTTGTCGACCGTGACCCGAATCCACTCCGGTGAGGTCGACAGCCCGGACACCACCTGCGATCGGGCCGCGATCGTCGTCAATGGCGTGCTCGTGGTGGCCGCGAGCTCACCCGGAGTCGGCGGGCGTCCGAGGAAGTCGCGGTACGCCGCGGTCACGAAGGCCTCGTCGCGGCTCAGCGGCGCGGCGGTCGCGGTAGGCGCGCCGAGCTGCATGACGACGGACGCCACCAGCAGCAGCGCCACGAACATCCTGGAACGGGAACGGGAACGGGAGCGGGAGCGGGAGCGAGGGCGAGGGCGGGAGTGAGGGCGTGCTGCATGCCTCACACGAGTGTGGGCACCCGCGTGCTCGTGCGTCTCCGTCGTCGTGGAGGTCTCCACCGCTGTCCCCTCTCCCCGTGCTCGGCCCGCGCACTGCACCGGCGCCGGTCCGCTGCGGCGACCTTACCGACACCCGACGCGGGTGTGCGCTGCAGACAACCGGGTCACAGAAACGCGACCGGGTCGAACTCGTCGATCGGGATGATCCGGAGTCGCGGGAGCGGGTGCGTGAAGCACTGCGCGTCTTCTTCGAGGTCGAAGATCTCGAGCCCGGCTTCTTCCAACTCGGCGTAGCGGTTACTGACGAACTCGCGGAACGCGAGGATCCCCAACCGTCGTGTGCCACCCGCGAGTGCGCTGAGCTGCGGGAGGTAGTCGGCGTCGTGGCTCGCCAGGATGACGTCGCCCGGGCGGTCCGCGAGCGCGGCGAGCGTGCGCTGGATGCCGATGTCGACGACCTTCTCGTCGGGGCGCCCTGCGAGGGGGACCGGCCGAAACTCCATCGCCATCAGCGCTTGGATGAACGGCATCGGCATCGTGCCGTTGCTCGCGTTCACGAAGAACAGGGCCGTGACGGGCTGGCCGTAGCGCTGTTCGGCGAAGCCGCGGACCTTCTCCCAGCGAGGACGGTCGGCGGGCGCCGGCTTCTTGTGGAGGATGGCGCCCGCGAGCGTGGCGTCGATGTTCTCGCCGTCGATCAACAGGTAGGTGTGCCCGCTCTGGTTGGCCATCGTTTGCTCCTATGTCAAGCGGCGGCCGCGAGCAAGTCGGCGGGTGCCGTT
>CAZUMJ010000047.1:0-20344 GCA_964621605.1 uncultured Iamiaceae bacterium
GAACGTGCCAGGTCGGCGAGCTCGTCTTCGGGTTGGGTGGCGCCGGGCTCCGCGACGCGGGCGCTGAGGTCGCCGGCAGCGATCGCGCGCGTTGCCGCTTCGGTCGCGCGCAGCGGAGCCGCGATGCGATCGCCGAGGCGCAGCGCCACGAACGTGGCGAGCAGCAGCACGCCGGCGCCGGTGACGAGCACCCATCCCGCCCCGCCCGAAAGACGGCCGGGGAGCGGACGGCTGAGCGCCACCACCACGAACCGACCTTGCGCATCGGCTTCCGACGCGGCGGTCGCCCACACGACGCGGCGCTCGATGCCCGACGCCGTGCCGTCGGCCCGCACCGCGTCGCGCAGCGTGCCCGGCGGCAGGTCGGTTGGGAGGTCGCCCGAGATGATGCGACCGTTGGCGGTCACGGCGAGCACCTCGGCGTCGGCGAGGTCGAGTGACGCGATCACGCGCGACAGCTGCGCGTCGCGCAGCGGGTTGGTGGGTTGGCGGCCGCTCACGATGAGACGTGCGTCGGGGGTGACGAACGGCAGCAGGGCCCGGGCCTCGTCTCGGAGTTGGGTCTGCGCCACGGTACGGGCCTGGGATCGGGTCACCAGGTAGGTCCCGACACCGGTGAGGACGAGCGCCGCGGCGGTGGTGGCGAGGCTGGCGAGCGTGATCCGGCGGCGCATGTCAGTCGAGGCGGTAGCCGACGCCCCACACTGTGGTGAGGCCGAGCGCGTCGCCGAGCTTGCGACGGAGCTGCCGCACGTGCACGTCGACGGTGCGTTGGTCGCCGACCCAGTCGACGCCCCACACGCCGTCGAGGAGCTGTTGGCGTGAAAGCACGAGACCCCGGTTGACCGCCAGATGGTGGAGCAGGTCGAACTCGCGTGCGGCGAGTGCGACCGGGGTGCCGTCGACGCGGGCTTCATGCCGTGCGACGTCGACGACGATCGCGCCGAGGTCGATCACGGCCGGAGTGGCACTTCCCGGGGCGTCGCGTGCCTCGCCCCGTCGCAGGATCGCCTTCACCCGCGCCACGAGCTCACGTGGCGAGAACGGCTTCACGACGTAGTCGTCGGCGCCGAGCTCGAGGCCCACGACCCGGTCCATCTCGTCGCCGCGAGCGGTGAGGACGATGATCGGAACCGCGCTCGTCGTGCGGAGCTGGCGGCACACCGCAAACCCGTCGAGGTCGCCCGGCAGGCCGATGTCCAAGATGACGAGCTGCGGGTCGCGCTCTCGCACGACCCGCAGTCCGTCGGTTCCCGTTGTCGCCTGGTACACCCGGAAGTTCGCCTGGCGGAGGTAGAGGTCGACGAGGTCCGCGATGTGGGGGTCGTCCTCGACCACGACGATCGTCCCCGCATCGGTGCTTGTCACGGCGGTCATCGTCCCATGCCTGACCGGGCCGAGGGCGGTCATCGCCGTGTCAGTTGCCGCCGACGCGACCCGAGTGCAGGTCGCCACGGATGTCCTTCACGTCCTGGCGGGCGGCCTTCAGTTCGCCGACGGCGGCCTTCACCTGGTCGCGTGCGTGCTCGAGGACCGGCTTCGCGTCACCCGAGACCGACTGCGCGGGGGTGAGTGCGAGCAGCTGGTCGGTGAGGCCGGCGACGTCTTGCTGGGCGGCGGCGAGGCGGGTGTCGATGTCGGCGGCGGATGCCTTCGCAGCTTCGATCTTGTCGGCCGGCACGCCACGTTCGGCGGCCTTGTCGATCACGGCGTCGAGCTTGTCGGTGCGCGCTGCGGCCTGCTCGGCGGCGTGGTCGATGCGGGCGGTGCCGAGCACGAGCCGGGTGCGGGGCACGACGAGCGCATACACCCGGTAGTCGCTGAACTGGCTCCGGCATGCGGTGCGCAGCGCGTCGGTGCTGTCGGCAGCGTCGATCGTGCCCTTCAGGGTGGTGAGGCCGTTCGTGGCGTCGGTGAGCTGGCCGTCGAGGGTCGTGCGGGTGGCGGCGTCGAGGTCGGTGGCGCCGTCGACGCGGGTCTTGAGGGAGCTGAGCGTCGCGATGCGCTTGTCGACGTGCTGCAGGCAGACGGTCTTGGCGGCGCCGTCGAAGCCGGCGGTGGTGGCGCCGAGGGCGGTGCCGGTTGCGGCTGCCGCGGTGGCGATGGCCGGTGCGGCCAGGCCGAGGGTGGCGACGGCGGCGCCGGCGATGGTCATGCGGGAGAGGTGACGGTTCATGAGTGGTGTCCTTTCGTGACGCGTGGGGTGCGTGCGAAGGACACGATCGCCGTGGGGTGTTGTGTGCTCGTGCGCCAGATGTGAGGAGTCTGTGAGGGCTGGCGTGGCCCTGTCGGCTCAGCCCAGCAGTGCGGCGAGCTCGGGCACGTCGGCGACCGCCTGCAGCCCGCATCGGGCACGGAGCCAGTCGAGGTTGCGGCGGTGCAGGTCGTCGTCTGCGTCCCAGCGGTTCAACAGGACCGTGGTCGGGACGCCGAGCGGCCGCAGCGCGTCGTGACACGTGCGGACCGCGTTGATGGTGCCGAGCGTGGCGTCCGCGACGAGGACGAGGTGGTCTGGCCGCAGTGCCTCGGCGAGGCCGACGCCGTCCGCGTCGTGGGTGATGGGCGAGCGGGGGCCGCCGACCGTCTCGACCCAGCCGATGCCGACCGCCTCGTCGGGCCATGCGGTGTCGAGCCACGCGAGGTGATCCGCGAGCGAGGCGGCGTGCAGGCCGAGCACCTCGCACGCCATCGGCGGCGCCAGCGCAACGGGCAGCCACTGGTCGGCGCGGCACACGGTGTGGGGGTGTTCGCCGGTTGCGGCGGCGAGCACCTCGGCGTCGGTGGGGTGCGGGTCGGTCGGATCGAACGACTGGGCGGGCTTGCGCGCGGCAACCGAGACGCCGCCGTCGCGCAGTGTGCGCAACGTGGCCGCGCCGATGTAGGTCTTGCCGATGTCGGTCGCGGTGCCGAAGCACACGACGAGGCGAGTGGGTCGAGTCATGTCGGGACCGTTCCGTGGGGCAGGTCGAGCGATGCGAGCGCGGCGAGGAGTTGGTCGACCTGCTCGTCGGTGTGGGCCGCGCAGAGGGTGACGCGCAGGCGGGCGCTACCCGGCGCGACCGTGGGCGGGCGGATGGCGGGCACGAAGAGCCCGGCGTCGGCGAGGCGTGCAGCGGCGGCGACCGCGGCGTCGTCGGCGCCGAGCACGATCGGCACGATCGGCGACGGGTACCCGGGGCGGAGGCGGTCGACGTGGCGTCGCAGGCGAGCGATGAGGTCGTGGCCTTCGGGCCCGGTCACCACCTCGACCGCCGCGAGGGCACCGGCGGCGGCCGCCGGGGTGAGCGCGGTGGTGAAGATGTACGAGCGCGCCGTGTTCTCGAGGAGGTTCGCCACGGCGGTGCTGCACGCCGCGAACCCGCCGAGTGACCCGAGCGCCTTCGACAGGGTTCCGACGCGCACGATCGGTGGTGCGGCCGGGTCGGCGTCGGACACGTCGGGGCCGAACACGGCGTGCGCCTCGTCGAGGACGAGCGCGGCGCCTCGGCGCGCGGCGCGCGCCGCCAACGCGTCGACGTCGACGGCGTCGCCGTCCATCGAGAACACCGAGTCCGATACGACGAGCGCGCCGCGCCCAGCCGTAGCTGCACCCGCCAGCAGGGTGTCGAGGGCGTCGAGGTCACCGTGTGGGTAGACGGCCACCTCGGCGCGTGCGAGGCGTGCGCCGTCGATGATCGACGCATGGTTCAGCTCGTCGGAGCAGATCAGCGGCGGCCCGACGCCGGGCGCGGCGGCGGCGAGCGTCGTGAGCACACCGAGGTTGGTGGCGAACCCGGTGGGGAACACGACCGCCCGGTCGGTGTGCTTCCAGGCCGCGAGTGCGTCCTCGAGGTCGTGATGGATGGGGCGGTCGCCAACCACGAGGCGTGACGCCCCCGCGCCGACGCCCCATCGGTCGATGGCGCGGTGTGCCGCCTGGACGACGGCGGGGTGGACGCTCAGGCCGAGGTAGTCGTTCGACGCGAAGGACACGACGTGCTGCCCTGCGGCCGGCGCCCCGCCGAGCGTGCCGACCGGCCCGTGGGCGTCGAAAGGTCGCGGCGCGCGCCAGCGGCCCTGCGCTCGGATCGCAGCGAGTTGCTCCGCGATGGCGTCGTGCCACCGGCCGGCATCGTTCATGGTGTCGTCGCGGTCGTGTGCGTGGTGGAGCCGTCGAGGTCGGAGGTGCACACCTCGCAGAGCGACGCGACGAGCGTGTCGACGATGCGATCGATCTCGTCTTCGGTGGTGGTGAGCGGCGGCATCACCACGACGACGTCGCCGAGCGGTCGGATGAGGACCCCTCGGTCGACGCAGGCGCCGGAGACGCGTCGTCCCCAGCGCAGGCCGTCGCGCGGCGGCGCGAGCTCGATCCCCGCCATGAGCCCGCAGCGTCGCACCTCGCCCACGCCGGCAAGGCCGGCGACGCGAGCGGCGAGCGCGTCGCCCAGTTGGGTGGCGCGGGCGCGCACGTTGGCGAGCACGTCCCATTCGTCGAGGAGCTGGAGGTGGCGCAGGGCGACGGCCGCCGCGAGGGCGTTCCCGGCGTAGGAGTGGCCGTGGTAGAAGGTCCGCTCGCCGAGGTCTTCTCCGAGGAACGCCTCGTACACGCGGCGGCTGGCTGCCACCGCGGAGAGGGGCAGGTAGCCGCCGGTGATGCCCTTGCCGACGCACAGCAGGTCGGGTCTCACGCCCGCCTGTTCGACCGCGAACAACGTGCCGGTTCGGCCGAAGCCGGTTGCTACCTCGTCGCACACGAGCAGCACGTCGTGGCGACGGCATGCTTCGGCGACGGCGGCAACCGCTTCGGCGGGGTGCACGAGGATGCCGGCTGCACCTTGTACGAGCGGTTCGAGCACCACCGCGGCCAGTTCGTGGGCGTGGGTGGCGATGGCGTCGACGGCGGCGTCGAGCGCGCCCGGCTGGCTGAGGCTCGGCGTGCGCAGTACCGGGAAGCGCAGCGGGTCGTAGACGTCGGTGCCGAAGCCGCCGGCGCCGACCGAGATCATGCCGATCGTGTCGCCGTGGTAGGCGTCGCCGAACGCCAGGTAGGTGGTGCGGCTGGTGACGCCCCGGTTGGTCCAGTACTGGAACGCCACCTTCACGGCCTGCTCGACGGCGGAGGAGCCGTCGGAGCCGAAGAGCAGGTGCGGTTCGTCGACGGGGAGTCGTGGGGCGAGGGCCTCGGCGAGCTCGACCACGACCTGGCTCCCGTTGCCGAGCAGGGTCGAGTGGGCGACACGGTCGAGTTGGGTGCGCACCGCTTCGTCGAGCTCGGGGACGTGGTGGCCGAGGGTGGTGAGCCACAGCGACGAGATGGCGTCGAGGTAGCGGCGCCCGTCGACGTCGATCAGCTCGCGGCCTTCTGCCCGGGCGACGATGACGGGCCGGTTCGCGCCGTAGGTCGACATCTGCGTGAACCCGTGCCACACGACTGCGGCGTCGCGTGCGACCCAGTCGTCATGGGTGGTGGGCGACGGGTCGGTGGGCACGTCGTTCGACGCTAGTGCCCGCCTCGCGCGCAGCTTGAGGTCGGCATTTAGGCTCCGGGTCGTGGCCGCGGCACGACCGTGGCACATGTGAAGTTGTGGTGACCAGTGGAGGCCCGAGGAGGTCTTTCGTCATGAGCAAGCGCGTCGAGGTACCGGCCGGTTGGGAGCTACGCGACGGACGCCTGCACCGCGAATGGACGTTTCGCGACTTCTCGGAGGCGTTCGGGTTCATGGCTCGGGTGGCGCTGTTGGCGGAGCGGGCTGACCATCACCCCGACTGGACGAACTCCTGGAACCGGGTGGAGATCGACCTCGTGAGCCACGACGCCGGCACGGTGACCGACCGTGACGTGGCGCTGGCCGAGGCGATCAACGCGCTGCTGGCCTAATCACCGAAGGTTTCCGGCCCAGATCCCGGAGTTTGCCGGCTCAGTCGCTGAGGTCTTCCGCGGCTTGGCGGACCTGCCAGTCGCGGTCCTCCAACGCCCGGGCGAGTGCGGCGTCGACCTCGGGGCCGTCGAAGGGGGTGAGCGCGATCACCGCGCGCCGTCGGACGGCGGGCTTGTCGGTGGTCGCCGCGAGGATCGCCGGGAGGCCGATCGGGTCGCCGATCGCGCCGAGCGCGGCGACCGCGGCCTCGCGCACGAGCGGATCGTCGTGCCCGGTGGCGAGGTCGGCGAGGCGCGCCGCAGCGTCAGGCTCGGGTGGGATGCGTTCACCGCACGCGAACGCCGCGACTTCGGCCACGATCGGGTCGGGGTCGTCGAGGAGGGCAAGGATGCTGACGCCGTCCGCCCGCCCATCGGGGTCGTCGGTGAGCGCCGCGACTTCTTCGAGGGCACGGCGGCGCACCGTGGGAGCGGGGTCTGTGAGCCCCGCGACGAGGTCGGCGGGCTGCAGATCTCCGGCGCGGGCGATGGCGCCGAGGGCGGTGGCCCGAACCGCGGGGTGGGGGTCGGTCAACGCAGCGCGCGCTGACGTGGCGTCGCCGTTGTGGCCGGCGATGGCGACGTCGCGACGCCGGAGGGTCGTCTCGGCATCGGGTGGCGGGTCGGCCGAGGGCGTGTGCGCAGCCATCCCGCCCGAGGGTACCGGGACGGGTCTCGGGCCGCTCCCGTCGTGGTGCTCCCCCTGCTCGTGGTCGACCCTGCGGCTCCCGGAGACCGATCGGATATCCCGGGCAAATCGGTCACATGTTGCAGAACGGTCAAGATCGAGGGGGTACCGGCCGATGGAAAACCTTGCAGCGATGACGGGCATCCGTGCCCGTGGCGATGATGGGGGCAGTTCGGTGGCGTATCTCGTGATCCAGCACATGCAGGACGGTTCCCGCGTCTACGTCGAGCTCGACGAGCTCGACGATGCGCTGGCCGAGGCCGACGTGTGCCAACGCGAGGCCGACACCACCGACGTGCGCCTTTACCGCCTCGACGAGTTGCAGCTCGACGGCGCCCCACGTGTCGAGGTGGGGCGTGGTGCCGACGACGACTTCGACGTCGACCTCGACGCCGTCATGGCGAAGCTGGGTGGTCCCCGCGACGAGGTCGCCGCAACGCCGCACAAGCCGCACTCGGTTCGCCAGGCCTCCTAAGCCACCCGACGCGCTGCCGTCCTGCCTTCGTCGCGCGCCGTCCCGCTTCCGTCGTCCAGCACAGGGGACCGCGCGGTGAGGCATGTCGCTTCCCGCCCCCCTGCGCCGCGCGCGTGCGGGCGCGTGGCACGCTGGTCGTCGTGCCTGAGGCCCCCGAAGATCCTGCGTCCGTTGGCGCGGCTGAGCTGACCGACGCCACCGACGTTCCTGTTGGGTCTCCCGTGGTGGCACGTCCTCCACGTGGCGGGCTGCCGCGCTGGCCGCGGGTCTGGTGGGTAGTGGGGCCGCTGTTGGCGGTGTCGCTTGTGGCGCTGCTGCTCGGCACGTTCTGGCCCGCCCCCTACGGCATGTTGTCGCCGGGTTCGGCCGACCCGGTCGGGCCGCTGCTGCAGATCGACAACCCGAAGGTGTATCGCCACCCTGGCGAGATCCGTTTCGTGACGGTGTCGGTGAACGGCCCCGGTGCAGCTCCGAGCTACCTGCAGGCGCTCTGGGGCTGGGTCGACCCCGACAGCGACGTCTTCCCGTCGAACGTCGTGTCGGAGGGGCGGTCAGGAGCAGAAGACCGTCGCTATCAGTCGATCCTCATGGCCGACTCGCAGCATGCCGCCGCTTACCTGGCGCTGCACCGGTTGGGGTTCGCCGTGAACCAGGTGGCGTCCGGCGTGCTGGTGACCGACGTCGAGAAGGGCAGCCCCGCCGACGGGCACCTCACCGCCGGCGACACGATCACGGCGGTCGACGGTTCGCCCATCAACAGCAGCAACGACTTGAGCGCCTTGCTGGGGCAGCTCGAGCCGGGGCGCCGGGTCGACCTCACGATTCAGCGGCTGCCCGACCTGACGTTGCACCAGGCGGTCACGTTGGGGTCGCGGGTCGACCAGACCGGCCACACCCGCGCCTACCTGGGCATCTTCCTCGCCACCCGCATCCGCTACCAGTTGCCGTTCTCGGTGCAGGTCGACACCAACCGGGTGGGCGGGCCGTCCGCCGGGCTGGCGTTCACGCTGGCGGTGATGGATCGGCTCAGCCCGAAGGGCATCACGAAGGGCCACAACGTGGCGGTGACGGGCACGATCTCGCCTGATGGGACCGTCGGCGACGTCGGCGGGGTCGCCCAGAAGACGGTGGCGGTGCGTGAGTCGGGTGCGGACGTGTTCTTGGTGCCGGTCGACGAGGTGGCCGAGGCAAAGAAGAAGGCCGGAAAGCACCTGAAAGTGATCGGCGTGAAGACCCTCGATGAGGCCCTCGCCGCGCTCGCGAAGCTGCCGCAGACGTAGCGCGACGCGGGCGCACGGCGCTCCTCCCGGGGGCTCGCGACGCACGTCTGGTGCCTCCGTGCAGGTCGTGCGGCATCACCGTTTGTGTCGCAGAGCGGCCGTAGCATCGGGGCAGATGGCTGCTTCATTCGACCCCGCCGGCGTGCCTGACGCGCCTGTGGTTGACGCCGACCGGATCGTCAACCGTTCCTTTTCGAGTTCGTTTCGCGGCTGGGACGCGGATGAGGTGCGCGTGCATCTTGTTGCCGTCGCCGACCAGGTCAGGGCACTGGTGCAGTACCAGCGGGAGCTCGAGCGGCGGTTGGCCGAAGCGGTCGCGGCGGCGCGGCGGGCCAACTTGGCCGAGCTCGACGTGGCAGAGGTCGCGCAGATCCTCGGTGAGGAGACCGCCCGGGTGCTGTCGGCCGCTCGTGAGGCCGCGGCCGAGATGGAGGCCAGGGCCGCCGAGCACGCAGAGGCGGTGATGCGCACCTCCGAGGCAGAGGCGGCATCGTTACGGGCGCGGGCCGACGCCGACGCCAACGAGGCGCGCCACCGCGCGGCGCAGGAGGCCGCGGCAACCCGTGCCGCGGGTGAGGAGCACGTGGCGGCGTGGCGTGCCCAGGCCGAGGCCGACGTGGTTGCGCACCGTGACGCCCTCGAAGCCGAGGTGGCGGTCGCCCGTCAAGAGGCGCGTGAGGAGGCCGCGGTCGTGCAGGCCGAGGCCGAGGATGCCGCGGCCCGTACCCGTGCCGACGCCGACGCCGAGGCGGCGCAGCTGCGTGCCGACGCCGACGCCTACCAGGCACGGGTCCGCACCGATGCCGACGTGTACGCCGAGCGGGTTCGAGCCGAGGCCGACACGGCTGTCGCAGACCGCGACGCCGAAGCGGTGTCCCGTGCCGAGACGCTCGTTGCCGAGGCCACCGCGGACGCCGAGGCCGCACGCGCTGCGGCAGAAGCCGAGCTCGCAGATGCGCAGCAGCGCGCCGAGGCGATGGTGGCTGAGGCGCAGTTGGTGCGCGACCGGGTGCTCGCCGACTTGGCGAAGCGTCGCAAGGCTGCACGCCAGCACCTCGAGCAGCTGCGGGCAGCTCGCGACCGGTTGTTGAGCGCATACGAGGTGGTGAAGGGCACCGTCGACGAGGCGACGCGTGAGCTGACGGTCGTGCTGCCCGAGGCGAAGCTCGCCGCCGACGACGCGGCGCGGCGGGTTGCGGCCGAGCCCGACACGACGGTCGAGCAGCTCGAAGCCGAGCTGTCGATGGCCCGGGCGGCGGGGTTGCCGATCGTCGACGACGGTCTCGACGATGACGAACTGGGCGGCGTCGAGGCGGACGTGGTGGCTGGAGGTGGCGAAAGCGGGTCCGACGCCGCGGTCGGCGGGCGCGATGCGGCCGCCGTCGAAGCCGCGGATGCCGGGGCCGGTTCGGAGCCGGGCGACGATGCCGACGTCGCGGTCGTAACCGATGCCGACATCGCCTCGCCATCGGTTGTGGAGGCGCCTTCCGCATCGGGTGCCCCGGGTGCTCCGGCTGCTCCGGCCGCTCCGGCAGCGGGGCCCACCCCGAGCGGGGGAGCCGTACCCGAACCACCGAGTTCGGTCGACCTGCGGGCGCTCCGCGAGGCGCGCGAGAAGCGCCACAAGGGGTTCCGTCGTCGGCATTCGATTGCCGATGACCTCCCGGGCGGGCCGATGGAGACCGTCGAGGTCTCGGCCGAGTACGAAGCGGTGATCGTCATCGACACGGGCGAGGTTCCGGTGGTCTCTGCGGAGACTCCGGCAGCCGAGGTGACGACGACTGAGGCGCCGACCGACGACGGCGCATCCACTCCCGCAATGGAGCCGGGCGATGCGGTGGCCGGGGCGACGGCTGCGGTCGTCGAGACCACAGCTTCTGAGGCTTCTGAGGCCGAGTCAGAGGAGGCTTCTGAGGCCGCGTCCGAGGCGACTCCTGAGGCCGCGTCCGAGGCGAGCGAGCCCGAGGTTCTCGCGGAAACGCCTGAGCCCAAGGCGTCAGCGGCGAAGCCCGCGACCGATGTCGACGCGTTGTTCGCTCGCCTGCGCGCGGAGCGAGGCGAGTCCACCGAGGCTGTGGTTGAGGCGCCGGAGCCTGTGGAACCCGAGCCGGAGCCCCAGTCGTCTGAGGCGACGCCCGAGCCGGAGTCCAAGGTCAAGTCTGAACCCAAGGCGACGCCCAAGCCCGTCGACAGGCCTGCGGAAGCCAAGGCCTCGTCGCCCAACCCCGAGCCCGAACCCAAGTCCGAGCCCAAGCCGCAGGCGACCAAGGCGACGCCCAAGCCCGTCGACAAGCCCGCGGAAGCCAAGGCGACGCCCAAGCCCGAACCCAAGTCCAACCCCAAGCCCGCCGCTTCCCCCGCGCCGGGCATCGACTCCGACGCGGCCGAGGCGGCGTCGTTGCTCGAGCGTCGTGACGGCGCGCTCGCCGAGGTGGAGCAGCGCTTGGCGAAGCGACTCAAGCGGGTGCTGTCCGACGAGCAGAGTGAGCTCCTCGACGAGTTGCGACGGGCCAAGCGCACCCCCTCGGCGGCCGATCTGCTCGGCACGCGTGAGGTGCAAGCTGCTCGCTATGCCGATGCGGCGGCCGACGAGTTGCGGTCGGGTGCGGCGGCGGGGGTCCGCTTCGCCGGTGACGTCGACGATCGTGCCCGTTCGGGCGTCGACTGCGACGTGGCCGCGGTCGCGGCACAGTTGGCCGAGGCGTTCGCCGGGCCTCTGCGGTCACGCCTTGAGCGCATCCTGGGCGAGGTGCCCGACGGGGGAGGGGCAGACGGCGACGGTGTCGAGGTGGAGCCGGCCGATCCGACCGACGAGCAGGAGCTCGCGGACCGCATTCGTGCCTGCTATCGCGAGTGGCGTGCGCAACGGCTGGGCGACGCCGTTGCCGATGGGGTGTTCGCGGCGTTCAGCGTCGGCATGTTCGAGGCGTTGCCGTCCGATGGTGCGCTGCGCTGGCTCGTCGATCAGTCCGACAACCCGTGCGCCGACTGTGGCGACGACGCGCTCGGTGGCGACGTCGCGCACGGCAGCGAGTTCCCGACAGGGCACCGTCACCCGCCTGCGCACCCGGGGTGTCGGTGCCTGGTGCTCCCAGCGGCGATGGTCACCGACACGGGCGTGCGTGCTCCTCGTCCCTATGGGGCGCGCCGCTGAGGTCGTCGTCCCGACCGGGTGCTGTCACCCGCTCTCGGTAGGGTCTGACCCGTGAAGCACCCCAGCGACATGCCCCCACGCCGCGCCCCTCGGCCAAGGCCGGGCGGTGTGCGTCGCCGGGTCCTCGCCTTCGTGGCGGTCGTCGTGCTGTTCCTGCTGGTCACGTCGCTGCGGGGAATCGCCTCCTTCTACACCGACAGTCTCTGGTTCTCCTCGCTGCACCAGCACAAGGTGTGGTCTGGGGTGCTCGGGGCGAAGGTGGCGCTCGCCGTGATCTTCTCGGTGGTCGCGTTCGTGCTGTTGCTCGTCAACGTCACCATCGCGAATCGGCTCACCCCGAGCGACGGTGGGCTTCTCGCCGAGGACGAGATCGTCGTGCACTTCCAACAAGCGGTCGGTTCGCACCTGGGTTGGGTGCGATTCGGTGCCGCCTTGGTCGTCGGCCTGTTCGCCGGGGTGGGAGCGTCCGCGCAGTGGAACAACTGGTTGCTGTTCACGAACCGGGTCGACTTCCCCGGCAAAGACGCGACGCTGCACACCAACATCGGTTTCTACGTCTTCCAGTTGCCGTTCCTCACGTTCGTGGTCGGCTGGTTGTTCTCGACGTTGGTGCTCGTCGTGTTGGTCAGCGCGTTCGTGCACTACCTCAACGGCGGGGTGCGCGTGCAGGGGCCGGGGCCGTTGTCGGGTCGGGTGCAGCCCCAGGTCGGCGCGCACCTGTCGGTGCTGTTGGGGTTGATGGCGCTGGTGAAGGGCGGCTCGTACTGGCTGGCTCGCTACCACCTGGTGTTCTCGACGCGGGGCACGGTCGAGGGCGCCACCTACACCGACGTCAACGTGCAGATGAAGGTGCTGTACCTGCTCGTCGCCATCTCGGTGTTCGCCTGCGTGCTGTTCGTGGTGAACGTGTGGCGGCGCGGCTGGGTGCTGCCGGTCATGGCCGTCGGGCTGTGGGGGTTGGTGTCGGTGATCGCGGGCGCGGCCGTGCCGGCGTTCGTGCAGCGCTTCCGGGTGCAGCCGGCCGAGTCGTCGATGGAACGCCCCTTCATCGCGCACAACATCGCGGCGACGCGCGAGGCGTCGGGGCTGTCGAAGGTGAAGGTGAAGTCGTTCGCGTCCGACGGCAAGCTCGACTCTGCCGACCTGCGCGACAACGCGGCGACCATCCGCAACGTCCGCCTGTGGGACACGTCCACGTTGCAGCAGATCTTCACGAAGCTGCAGGGCATCCGTGGCTTCTACGAGGTCAACGACGTCGACGTCGACCGCTACAACCTCGACGGGCAGCAGACGCAGGTAATGGTGGCGAGCCGCGACCTGGCCACCAGCCAGGTGCCGCAGCAGTCGTGGGAGGCGACGCACCTCGCCTACACGCACGGCTACGGGGCCATGCTGGCGCCGGCCAACTCGACCGACTTGGGCCAGCCGGTGTTCCAGTTGAGCGACATCCCGGTGGTGGCGGCGAAGGGCGCCCCCAAGGTCACCCGCCCGCAGGTGTACTTCGGTGAAGACCAGAGCGAGTACGTGGTGGTCGGCACGAAGCGCCAAGAGATCGACTACACCGATGCCGCCAACGACACCCGCTTCACCACCTACACGGGCGCCGACGGGGTCGAGATGGGGTCGGGCTTCATGGGGCTCGTGCGCAAGGCGTCGTTCGCGCTGCGCTTCGGCGACGTGAACCCGCTCATCTCCGGCGACATCGGCAAGGGGTCGCGCATCATCATCGAGCGCGACGTGCGGGGCCGGGTGCAGAAGCTTGCGCCGTTCCTGTCGTTCGACGCCGACCCGTACGTGGTGGTGCAGCGCGACGGGCACCTCGTGTACGTGATCGACGGTTACACGACGAGCAGCTACTACCCGAACGCGCAAGCCCTCGACACGAGCGGCCTGCCGGCGTCGAGCGGCCTCGCCCAGAAGATGAACTACGTGCGCAACTCGGTGAAGGCCACCGTCGACGCCTACGACGGCACGGTGAAGCTGTACGTGGTCGACCCGTCCGACCCGATCGTCCGGGCGTACCGCAAAGCCTTCCCGAGTCTGTTCACCGACGCCTCGAAGATCCCCGCCGAGCTGCGGTCGCACTTCCGCTACCCCGAAGACCTCTTCCGGGTGCAGACCAACATGTGGGGCCGCTACCACCTGACGAACCCCGACGACTTCTACAACCAGCAGGGGAGCTGGCAGGTGGCACTCGACGCCAACAAGCTCGACCAGCGCGGCGACCAGTCGATGGACCCGAACTACCTGCTGATGCGCCTACCGGGCGACACCGACGAGTCGTTCATCGAGCTGCGGCCGTTCGTGCCGGTGCAGAAGGGCACGGTCACGCCGCAGAAGCAGTTGCTCACCGGCTTCATGACCGCGAAGAGCGACGTGAACGACTACGGGCAGCTCGAGCTGTACGAGGTGCCCGGCGACAACCTGCGGGCCGCGCCGTCCAACGTGACCGCCCAGATGATGAGCGACGCGCAGGTGTCGGGCTTGCAGACGTTGCTGTGCAACGGCAAGACGGGCTTGAGCGCGGGCGCGAGCGACTCGAACTGCCTGTACGGCGACACGCTGCTGGTGCCCATCAACCAGAACCTGCTGTTCGTGCGGCCCTGGTATGTGATGTCGAGCGGAACCAACCTGCCGCAGTTGGCGCAGGTGATCGTGGCGTACGTCGACGCCGACAAGCGCACGAGGGTTGCGGTGTCGCCGACGTTCCACGACTCGCTGGCGAAGCTGTTCGGGCCCGACGTGCCCGCCACGATGGAAGCCAACCCGCCCGACCTCGGCGACCTCGAGTCGCAGATCGGTGGCGCCTCCGGCGGTTCCGGCGGCTCCGGGGTGACGACCACCACGGTGGCCGGGTCGGGTGGCAGCGCCACGACGGTCACCACCCCGCCCACGCCGACGAGCGTGGCGGGCCCCACCACCACGGTGGCGCCGGGGTCAACCGCGGAGCTGGTGCAGCGCCTCAACGCGGCGTTCGCCGCGGCCGACGAGTCGCTGAAGCAGGGCGACCTGGCCGGGTATCAGCGGCATGTGCAGGAGGCGCAGGCCATCGCCGCGCAGCTCGAGAAGCAGGGCGGCGGCGCGTCGCGGTAGGTTGTCACTCGCTTGAGGCGAGCGGACGAAAGGACGCACCATGCCGATCTCGCAGGGCTTCAACCACGTGGCGACCCTCACGACCAACATGGACCTGACGGTGGCGTTCTACGAGCAGGCGTTCGAGGCGGTGGTCGTGTTCGAGATCCCTCGCCGCGACGATCACCCGTGGATGAAGATCGTCGACTTGGGCGGGGGTGCCGCGCTCAACGTGTTCGAGGTCGACGCGGCCGACATCATCGGCGACCGCCGCCGCCAAGGGGGCCGTGGCGCGATCGACCACTTCGGCTTGGCGGTCGATTCGCTGGCCACGCTGGAGGCGATGCGCCAACGGCTCATCGACGCCGGCGCGCAGGAGGTCGGTGAGATCCAGCGGCTGGGTGCCGACTGGTCATTGTTCTTCCGCGACCCCGACGGTATGGAGCTCGAGGTGCTCTGCTCCGCGAGCTGAAGCCTCGGTGTGGCGCACCGGGCATCCGGTTGTGCGATGCGGCGAGTGCGCTGCTATCGTCACCGGCACGCCGCGGGGTGGAGCAGTCTGGTAGCTCGTCGGGCTCATAACCCGAAGGTCGCAGGTTCAAATCCTGCCCCCGCCACCATCGAAACAGCAGGTCAGGGCCCCGCCGAGTGCGGGGCCTTCCTGCACCCGGCAGTCCGTGCAAACGGAATGCAAACGAAAGATCCGGAGGCGTCGTGGCCAAGGTCGTCGACATCGAGCGCGTGAAGGTCGACCGCCTCGCCGCCGACCTCCTGCCGGTGATTCGCGATGCGTTTGCCGGGCCGGGAATGTTGAAGGTCGCGACGGCCGACGTCGAGAACGTCGAGCGGTGGCGGCGGGCCGCTCGGGCATGCGCTCGGCAGCTCGGCGTCAGCTGCAGCACGTCGCTATCCGCCGACGGCTCCTTCGTGTGGATCGTCGACACCTCGCCGGTGACCTTCCCCGAGCAGGTGCGGGCGAATCGTGCCATTGACCAGGCGTTTCGGTAGCCGGTGTGGCGCTGGCCGACACGACCCTCTGCCGCATGCGATGATCGTGCGGACATGGTGGACACCCTGACCCACTCCTCGACCTGCTGCTACCTCGCGTACGGGTCGAGCGCTGAGCTGGAGACCTGTCGTGCCCACCGCTGATCAAGTCAAAGCACTCGTGCGCAGTCACGCCGAGCACGACGACACCAAGTTCTACTCCGTGGCCCTCCAGGTCGCCGCACGTGCTGCTCGGAGTGGTCAGACCAAATTCGCCCAGGAACTGCGCGACTTGGTGGACAGCCTTCAGAAGTCGGAGCCAAGGTCGTCTAGTCGGCCGATCCCGGTGGCCCAACCGCGGGGAGAACTCGCCGCGCTCTTGTCGGTTTCGTATCCGCAGACGCGCATGGTCGATCTCGTGCTTCAGCCCGATGTCCGTGGTCACCTTGATCGGGTCATCCTCGAACAGCGGCAGCACGATGCGCTCAGGGCCCGCGGATTCCGGCCGATGCGCCGGCTCCTGCTCGTCGGTCCTCCCGGTACCGGCAAGACGATGACGGCCAGTGCGCTGGCGGGCGAGCTGCACCTACCCCTCTTCATGATCCGGCTCGACGGCCTGATCACGAAGTTCATGGGGGAAACCGCAGCAAAGCTCCGACTCGTATTCGACGCTCTCTCCGAGACCCGGGGCGTGTACCTCTTCGATGAGGTCGATGCCCTCGGCGGTGAACGCGCGAGATCCAACGACGTTGGCGAGATTCGTCGCGTGCTCAACTCCTTCCTCCAGTTCTTGGAGCAGGATGACTCCGAGAGCCTTCTCGTTGCTGCGACGAACCACCCAGCGATGCTCGACCAAGCCATCTTCCGTAGGTTCGACGCGGTCATCGATTATCCCCTTCCAACTCCGGAGGTCGCTCAGGCCCTCATCAAGAACCGGCTCGCCAGCGTGCGTCTCTCGCGCATCGCGTGGACGAAGGTTCAGTCTGAGGTCGAGGGGCTGAGCCACGCTGAGATCACGCTCGCTGCCGAACGGGCGGCGAAGGATGCGATCTTGAACAAGCGAGACACGGTGACAACGGCTGACCTCGTCGCCGCGATGCGGGAACGTCGGGTCCGCTCGACGGCTTGAGCGCAAGTGGCCGAGCGCAACCTTCCGCACATCTTCCTCGAGGGCAGTGCTGCCTCAGAGCGATACCAGCGACCCCCGCGAAAGATCACGCCTCGACCGCAGCCTGCCCCAGAAGACCGAGAGGGGCACGGGCAGCGTCTACGTGACGAACTTGAATCGGCGGAAGCTGATGGCAAGACACGGCGTGAACAACAGGACATGGTCATCTTCGGCGTCACGGAGGGTGTGTACGTCACCTTCGAGAGCTTCCCCGGTCTCGACCTCGCGCTCGAGTCGCTCGACCCGAGCGCTGGCAAGGTGCATCCGCACCTGGTGTCTGTTCGGCAAGTGCGAGCGGTCGACGACCTTGTCGAGCAGGCGACCGTCTTCATCCCCGACGGCAAGCTCGGCTACTTCCTGAAACGCATCGAGCAGTACCTGGAGACGTCCACAGACGCGAATCCCAAGAACCGGAAGCTGCTCGACCGGATCGAGAAGATCGGCCTCACGTCCCTGGAGCAGCTCTGGACCGACCCACCGGCCGACTTCCCAGCGACGGACGAGGCCGTGTGGTGGGAGGTCTGGTTGCGCAGGCGCGATGGGCAGGAGCTCGAGCGTCTCAGAGTCTTCGCCGAGCAGCGCAACTTCCAACTGCGAGATCGCACACTCGCTTTCACCGATCGTGTCGTCGCACTCATTCGGGCGCCCCGGACCGGCCTTGCAGTCGCCCTCGACGTCCTCGACGACCTCGCAGAGTTACGCAGCCCCCGTCTCCTCGCGGAGATGATCGCCCTTGAATCGGCTTCTGATCAGGCAGACTGGGCCGACGACCTCCAGGCGCGCACCGACGCCCCCTCGCCTGACGCGCCGGCAGCATGCGTTCTCGACACAGGTGTCGACCAGGGGCACCCACTGCTCACACACTCCCTCCTCGTGGAGGACTGCCACGCGTGCGACCCCACCTGGAACGCCGACGACCACCAAGGCCACGGCACCGAGATGGCCGGGCTCGCGCTGTACGGGGACATGGGGATGGCCGTCAACGCGACGGATCGGCTCCCGCTCAGGCATCGGTTGGAATCGGTCAAGATTCTCCCGCCGCACGGACAGAACCCTCCGGACCTCTACGGTGCCATCACCGCAACCGCTGCGAGCCGAGTCGAGATCCAAGCTCCGAAACGACGGCGCGTCTTCTCGCTCGCGGTCACATCCGACGAGGCTACGCACGAAGATGCACCTCCGATCACGATCGGGCAGCCGTCGTCGTGGTCGGCCGCTGTCGATGCGCTCAGCGCTGGGCTCACCATCGAGACGAACGCGGCCGGCATGGTCTTCCTGGATCCAGCTGAAGCTCACCCGCAACGCCTCTTCATCGTGGCTGCTGGCAACGTCACCACCTATCAGGATGACCACCTGACCCGAAGCGATCTTGAGGTGGTGGAAGATCCCGGCCAATCCTGGAACGCCCTCACCGTCGGCGCATTCACCGATCTGGTGGACATCGAGCCAGACGAGTTGGGATTTGAGGGCTGGACCCCCCTCGCACCAAAGGGCGAGCTGTCGCCGTACAGCCGGACGTCTGTGAGCTTCAAGGCGGACTGGCCCTACAAGCCGGACGTACTTTTCGAAGGTGGGAACGTCGCCCGATCGCCAGATGGCACGGACTTTGACTGGCCCTACTCGTTTCAGCGGCTGACGACGAAGCGACGTCACCCCGACAACCGTCTCTTCACCGTCACCCGCCAGACCAGCGCCGCGACCGCGCAGGCTGCTCACATGGCGGCGTCGATCATCGCCGACTATCCAGCCATCTGGCCCGAGACGGTCCGAGCGTTGATCGTGCACTCGGCGGAGTGGACGCCACCCATGAAGAAGCAGCTCGACGCTGCCAAGCAGCGCCAGCCACGCGCTGCGCTTCATCGTCGGTACGGCATGGGAGTGCCCGACCTGGCGAGAGCGACGCGGAGCGCGTCGGACGCCCTCACGTTGGTGACGGAGGAGGTCATTCACCCGTTCGACGAGGGCAAGATGCGCGAGATCCATTTCCACTCGCTGCCGTGGCCCACCGATGTGCTCAGCGATTTGGGCGGGGCGGACGTGCGCCTTCGCGTGACTCTCTCCTACTTCATCGAACCGAACCCCGGTTCACGCGGATGGGTTCGCCGCTACAACTACGCGTCACACGGGCTTCGGTTCGATGTTCGCCGAGCCACCGAGTCCAACGACCAGTTCCGCAAGCGCTTGAACCAACTCGCGCTCGCGGAGGAGGAGAAGCGACAATCGAGCGCGAGCGACTCCGCCGATTGGTACTTCGGCCCTGATCACCGCGTCGCCGGATCGCTGCACACCGACATCTGGCATGGCACCGCTGCCGACCTCGCGTCGCGCGGCGCCGTCGCCGTATACCCGGTAACCGGTTGGTGGAAGGAGCTCAAGAAGCGCGACCGGAGCGACTTGGGCGCACGCTATTCGCTGGTCGTCTCGATCGAGACTCCTGAGCAAGACGTCGACATCTGGACGCCGGTCGCAGAGCAGATCGGCATACCGATCGAGATCACCACGGACTGATCCGCCTGATCGAGGGGAGGGGCGCCTGGGGTGGTGGAGCCTGGCGGGCCCCTGATTGGAGGTCGAATAGATCCGACCTCGGCCGGGACCGACTCAGAACCGCTGGTCAGGGCGTTGTCGCCTCGCTCGCTTTGAAACCGAATGGTGTCGACCGGCAGCCACGGTCAGCTCTCGGCCTTCTGTTCCGGCTCGCCGAGCAGCATGGCGCCGAGCTTGTTGGCGGCCTCCTCCTGCATGTGGGGGGCGACGTGCTGGTAGAGGTCGGCGGTGATCGAGGTGGTGCTGTGGCCGAGGCGCTCGCTCACGACCTTCACTGGGATGCCGGCTTCGAGCAGGAGGGTGGCTGCGGTGTGGCGGGTGTCGTGCGGGCGGATCATCGTCAGCCCAGCCTTCCTCACGAGCCGACCGAACCGCTGGGACACGTAGTCGGGATGAAGCGGGGAGCCATCGGGCTTGGCGAACAGGATGTCCTCGTCGTGGTAGCCGTCGCCGACGAGCACCTTCTCGTCGTCCTGTCGTGCTCGGTGCGCACGCAGCACGTCGCATGTCGCCGTGTCGAGCGCGATGACCCGAGCTGACTTCACCGTCTTCGGCGACGACCAGACGACCTGGTATCCGACGGCGACGCGTGCCCGCCGCACGGCGAGTCGGCCGGCGTCGAGGTCGATGTCGGCCCACTTGAGCCCGATCAGCTCACCTCGGCGCATGCCGCTCGTGAGCATCAGGATCCACAGCGCTTCGAGTCGGTCACCGCGGATGAAGCCGATGAACTCGCGAGCCTGCTCGGTGCTCCACGTCTTCATCTCCTTCTGCTCGACTCGCGGCAGCTCGACGTGCTGAGCGGGGTTGCGGGCGAGGACGCCGAGGCGGACGGCGTCGCCGAACGCCTTCTTGAGCACGAGGCCGGTGTTGCGGACGGTCTTCGGGGCGAGGCCCGGCCCGCGTCGTGGGTCGCGGCTGCCGGAGGCGAGGAGGTCTTCGTAGAGCTTGGCGATGTGCTTGGGCGTGACCTTGCGGAGTGGGAGCGCGCCGATGGCGGGGATGATCCGACCCTCGACGGCCCTAGCTGTTAGGTTACTGGTTGCTGGTGTAGGATCAATAATCTATGAGGGC
>CAZUMJ010000048.1:0-17328 GCA_964621605.1 uncultured Iamiaceae bacterium
GCCTCGTCGAGGATGAGGATGGCCGGGTCGGCGAGGAACGCTCGGGCGATGGTGATGAGCTGCTTCTCGCCGGCGCTGACGACGCCGCCCTCGTCGTCGATGTGCGTGTCGTAGCCGTCGGAGAGGGCGTGCACGAACCGGTCGACGTAGGTGGCGCGCGCGGCTTCACGGATCTGCTCGTCGGTGGCGTCGAGGTTGCCGTACGCGATGTTGTCGCGGATCGAACCGCTGAACAGCCATGTGTCCTGCAGCACCATGCCGATGTTGGCGCGCAGATCGGCGCGGCGGAGGTCCGCGATGTCGACGCCGTCAAGCGCGATGCGCCCGCCGTCGAGCTCGTAGAAGCGCATGATGAGGTTCACGAGGGTGGTCTTGCCCGCCCCGGTCGGCCCGACGATGGCGACGGTCTGGCCCGGCTCGGCGACCAACGACAGGTCGCTGATGAGTGGTTTGTCGGGGCTGTAGGAGAAGGCGACGTGCTCGAAGGTGACCCGACCCCGTGTGGGCCGCGGCAGCTCCGCGGGTTCGGCCGCGTCGGGCACCTGCTCGTCGACGTCGAGCAGTTCGAACACGCGCTCGGCCGAGGCGATGCCGGACTGCAGCACGTTCGCCATCGACGCGAGCTGGGTGAGCGGCTGTGTGTACCGGCGGGAGTACTGGATGAACGCCTGCATGTCGCCGACCGTCATGCGGCCCGACGAGATCTGCAGGCCGCCGATGACGGCGATCGCGACGAAGTTCAGGTTGCCGAGGAACATCATCGCCGGCTGGATCAGGCCAGCCCTGAACTGCGCGATGAAGCTCGCTTGGAACAGTTCCTCGTCCTTTGCGCGGAAGCGCTCCTCGACGGCGCGCTGCTGGCCGAAGACCTTCACGAGGGTGTGTCCGGTGAACGCTTCCTCGATCTGCGCGTTGAGTGCGCCGGTGTGGGCCCATTGCGCCACGAAGTACTTCTTCGATCGCTTGGTGATGAGGCGCACGACGAGCAACGACAGTGGGATGGTCACGACCGCAACGGTCGCCAGGAGCGGTGAGATCACGTACATCATCACGATCACGCCGATGATGGTGAGGCCCGAGGTGAGCAGTTGGCTGATCGTCTGCTGCAGGCTTTGGGCGACGTTGTCGAGGTCGTTCGTGACGCGGCTGAGGAGGTCGCCGCGCGGCTGGCTGTCGACGTACGACAACGACAGGCGGTGGATCTTGTCCTCGACCTCGTCGCGGAGGCGTTGCATGGTGCGTTGCACGACGTCCGCCAGCAGGTACGACTGGAGCCAAGCGAATATCGCCGATCCGATGTAGAGAGCCACGACTTCCAACAGGATGCGGTGCAGCTTCGTGAAGTCGACGCCGTGTCCGCCGAAGACGCCCTGGACGATGACGTCGGTGGCGTGGCCGAGGACCTTCGGGCCGATCACGGCGAAGACCACGCTCGCGATGGCGGCGACTCCCACGATGGCGGCTCGGAGGCCTTCCGGTCTCATCGCCGCGGCGAGTCGGCCTGTGGTCGCCCGGAAGTCCTTCGACTTCTCGGCGGGCATGCCGGCCGAGAAGCGTCCGCCGGCGAACGAGCGGGCCTGGCTGCCCGGAGCGGTGGTGTCGACGCGTTCTTCTGGCATCAGGCCGCCTCCTCCGCGCTGCGCTGCGAATCGACGATCTCCTGGTAGGTGGGGCAGGTTGCGAGCAGCTCCTCGTGGCTGCCGAGCCCCACGGCGTGGCCGTCCTCCAGCACGAGGATCTGGTCGGCGCCGGCGATCGTCGAGACACGCTGGGCGACGATGAGGACGGTCGCGTCGGACGTGTGCGGCGCCAGCGCGGCGCGCAGCCGGGCGTCGGTGGCGAGGTCGAGCGCCGAGAACGAGTCGTCGAACAGGTAGATCTCGGGGCGACGTACCAGGGCACGTGCGATGGCGAGGCGTTGGCGCTGGCCACCAGACACGTTGGTGCCCCCCTGGTTGATCGGGGCGTCGAGGCCGCCCGGCATGGCGGAGACGAAGTCGCGTGCCTGCGCGATGGTGAGCGCCTCCCACAGGTCGTCGTCGGATGCGTCCGGGTTGGCGAAGCGCAGATTCGTGGCCACGGTGCCCGAGAACAGATACGGCTTCTGCGGCACCAACCCGATGCGCGCCCACAGCGTTTCGGGGGCCAGGTCGCGCACATCCACGCCGTCGACGACCACGGTCCCGTCCGAGGCATCGAACAGGCGGCAGATCAGGTTGAGCAGGGTTGTCTTGCCTGACCCGGTGCTCCCGATGATCGCGGTGGTCTGACCCGGTCGCGCCGTGAGGCTGAGGCCTTGCAGCACGGGGGCGTCTGCACCGGGGTAGCGGAAGGTCACGTCCTGCAACGCCAACGTCCCGACTTCGGTGATCTCCGTGACCGGGGTCGAGGGCGGCTGCACCGACGATTGGGTGTCGAGCACCTCCATGATGCGCTCGGCGCACACGGTCGCTCGTGGGGCGAGGATCGCGATGAAGGTCGCCATCATCACCGACATGAGGATCTGCACCAGGTAGGTGAGGAACGCGATGAGCGCGCCGACCTGGAGGTCGCGGTGATCGATGCGCGTCCCGCCGATCCACAGCACGGCGATGGACGATCCGTTCATGATCAGCATCACGATCGGGAAGATCAACGCTTGGAGGTGCCCGGCGCGCAGGGAGGTGTCTGTCAAGTCTGCGTTGACCAGGCCGAAGCGGCGACGCTCGGCGGGCTCGCGCACGAACGCGCGCACGACGCGGATGCCGGTGAGCTGCTCGCGCATCACCTGGTTGACGGCGTCGATGCGGTCCTGCATGCGCCGGAACTGCGGGATCATGCGCCACACCACCGCGCCGATCGCGGCGACCATCACGGGGATGCTGACGGTGAGCACCCACGACAGGCCGACGTCTTCTCGCAGTGCCATCACGATGCCGCCGACGCACATGATCGGGGCGGCCACCAACAGCGTGCAGGTCATCACGACGAACATCTGGACCTGCTGGACGTCGTTGGTGATGCGGTTGATGAGCGACGGCGGGCCGAACTCGCCGACCTCACGCGCCGAGTACCCGGTGACCTGCTGGAACAGGCCGCTGCGTACGTCACGCCCGAAGGCCATGGCGACGCGTGAGCCGTAGTAGACGGCGACCGAGGCCGCGACGACCTGCACGACGGTGACGGCGATCATGATCCCGCCTCGTCCCCAGATGTAGCCGTTGTCGCTACGGAAGACGCCCTTGTCGATGATGTCGGCGGTGATGCTGGGCAAGGACAGCGTCGCGAAGGACTGGATCGCCTGGAACAGCACGACGAGGCCGAGCTCACGTCGGTAGCGGCGGAGGTAGGTGGTCAGGAGCCTGGTCAGCATGGCGTCGGTGGTCCTCGGGGTTCAGCGGGGGCGTCGTGTGGCGATGGCGGGAGTGGGAAGGCCGGCGGCCACGGTCGCGAACGTGGCCTCGACGGCGTCGGAGAGGCGGTCGCCCTGCCCGGTGCCGATGGCGTGGTCCACCGCGACGCGTAGGGCCGTGACGGTGACGGCCACGACGAGGCGCGGGTAGGGGTCGAGGCGGGGGTCGAGCCCGGTGCGCTCCGCGAGCGCCCCCGCGAGGGCGACCTCGAGCTCGACCCAGCTCTCGAGGTAGGCGCGGTGGAGCTGGGGGTGGTCGCGTGCGAGGCGCGCCCGGGTGCGCCACCGTCCGACCTGTTCGACGGTGAAGTTCGATCGGAACGTCGCCTGCAGCGCCTGGAGCGCGTCCTCGTCTGCGGGTCGGGCGCGGAGGTGCTCGACGAGCCGGGCGCGACGGTCGGGGTCGGTGCCGAGCATCGCCGCTTCCTTGGTGGGGAAGTAGTTGAAGACGGTGCGCGGCGAGACCTCTGCCGCCTCGGCGATGTCCTCGACGGTCACGTGCGAGGGGCCTCGGCTGAGGGCGAGCTCGAGGGCCGCGGCGCTGATGGCGAGGCGAGTCTCGTGCTTCTTGCGTTCACGCAACCCCGCCGTCTCGTCCACGCAACGATCGTCGCACAGTGTCTGCACGGTCTGCAAGAATACAGCGAGTAGAAGTTTGTGGACGCGCAGAGGAGCACCGCATGGACCGTCAGGCGCTCGACGCCCTCTTCGACCTCACCGGTCGCACCGCGATCGTCACCGGAGGCACGCGCGGCATCGGGCTCGCCGTCGCCGAGGGGATGGTCGCCGCCGGTGCGAACGTCGTGGTGGCGAGCCGCAAGGCCGATGCTTGCGCCGCAGCCGAGGCGCACCTGCGTGACGCGGGCGGCGACGTGCTCGGCGTCCCGGCGCACATGGGCGACCTCGACGATGTGGCACGGCTCGTGGCAGCCACCGTGGAGCGCTTCGGCGGCATCGACATCATCGTGAACAACGCCGCCAACGCGCTCGCGCAGCCGCTCGGCGCGCAGACTGCGGAGGCGTGGGCCAAGTCGTTCGAGGTGAACGTGCGCGGCCCCGTTTTCCTGGTGCAGGAGGCACTGCCCCATCTGGAGCGCAGCGAGCACGCCGCGGTGGTGAACGTGGTGTCGGTCGGGGCGTTCCTGTTCGCCGGGTACCTCTCCATGTACGCGGCCGGCAAGGCGGCACTGCTGTCCTACACGCGCTCGATGGCGGCCGAGCTGGCGTCGCGCGGCATCCGCGTCAACGCGGTGGCGCCCGGCTCGGTCGACACCGACATGGTCCGCAACAACCCGCCGGAGATGGTCGACGCCATGGCGACGGCTTCCTTGCAGCGCCGGATCGCATCGGCCGATGAGCTCGTCGGGCCGGTGTTGCTGCTGGCGTCGGACGCGGGCAGCTTCGTCACGGGCCAGGTGCTGCTGGTCGACGGCGGCACCCATCCGCACTGACCGTCGACGGACTGACCGTCGACGCGGCCGCGTCGACTGTGCCGCACGGGGGGTCGACCTCCTACGCTGAGCGTGCGGCGGGCCGCAGGGGCTCGTGCCGCGATCCGGGGACTCCAGGGGGATGCATGACCGACACGACGCAGGCCGACGTCGCAGGTGACGAGGTGATCGACGAGCTGCGGAGCTGGCTCGACGACAACTGGGATCCCGACCTCACCGTCGCGGACTGGTGGGAGAAGCTCGGCACGGCCGGTTGGTCGGCACCGCAGCTCCCCACCAACGCCTACGGGCACGGGGTGTCTCGCGCGGTGGCGGTGCAGGTGAGCCAGGAGATCGCCGCGTACGGCGCGCTCGGCGCGCCGGGCGGGCTCGGGCTCCTGCTCGCCGGACCGACCATCGCGGATCACGGCACCCAGGAGCAGATCGACACGTACGTCCGTGACATCGTCACCGGGCAGAAGGCGTGGTGCCAGCTCTTCAGCGAGCCGGGTGCCGGCAGCGACCTCGCCGGGCTCACCACCAGGGCCCTCGAGGACGGCGAGGAGTACATCGTCAACGGCCAGAAGGTCTGGACGTCGCTCGGCCAGATCGCAGACCTGGCCATGCTGATCGCCCGGACCGCGCCCGAGCTCCCCAAGCACCAGGGCATCACCTACTTCGCCATCGACATGCACCAGCCGGGGGTCGAGGTGCGGCCGCTGCGCGAGATGACCGGCCACGCCATGTTCAACGAGACCTTCCTCACCGACGCGCGGGTGCCGGCCTCCGCGATCATCGGCGCCAAGAACAACGGCTGGGCGGTCGCCAACACCACGCTCGGTCACGAGCGGGCCGGCCTCGGCTCGGGTGGCGGCACCGCAGGGGGCGGGTCGGGCGCGCAGCCGGGCACCATCGCCGGGCACCTCTCCCGTCGCGCGGGCGACTTCGTCACGGCTCCTGCACAACGTCGTTCGGCCGCCAAGCCCGCCGCCGAAGCTGACGCTGCCGACAAGCCACGCCGCAGTGGCCCGGTCGACCTGCTGGCGGGCCTGGCGAAGGGCAACGGGCAGATCGCCGACCCCACGATCCGCCAGGACCTCGCCCGTCTGCACACCCTCAACGAGATCGGTCGCTTCAACGCCCAGCGCGTCAAGGCGGCGCGTGCGGCAGGGCGTGACCTCCCCGGCATGGCGAACATCGCCAAGCTCTCGATGAGCAACATCGTGCGCCTCCAGCGCGACCTCGGCCTCGCGATCGTCGGCGCGCAAGGCATGCTCCACGCGTACACCCCCGACGCGCAGAAGGTCCTCAACGACGCCACCGGCAACCCGTTCCTGGCGGCGGTCACCGGCACCGCGCTGTACGCCCAGGCCCCGCCGATCTATGGCGGCACCGACCAGATCCAGCGCAACATCATCGGCGAGCGGGTGCTCGGCCTGCCCAAGGAAGCCGGCCCCGACCGCAACACCCCGTTCTCGGACCTCCCGAAGAACGGCTGAGCCCGAGCCCGACGCGCCGGCCGAGCCGGCGGGGTTCCGCCCCTCAGGCCGGCCGGTGCAGGACCGCGCCGATCGCGGTGCACACGTCGGTGATGCGTGCCATCCCGCCGGGAAGCACGCCCATGCCGAACGCGCCGTGCACCTGGTCGTCGAGGCAGCGGTGCTCCACGGCGACGCCCGCGTCGCGTAGGCGTTGCGCGTACGCGTCGCCCTCGTCGCGCAGTGGGTCGAAGCCGCACGTCACCACGACCGCCGGAGGGAGGCCGCTGAGGTCGGGCTCGAGCAGCGGCGACGCCAGGGGTGAGTCCCAGGTGGCCTCGTCGGGCAGGTAGCAGCCGCGGTAGTAGTCCATGGCAACCGCGTCGAGGAAGAAGCCGTCGGCGAACAGGTGGTAGGAGCGGGTGCCGAAGTGGGCGTCGGTGGCCGGGTAGATCAACGCCTGCATCGCCGGAGGCGCAATGCCACGCTCGCGTGCCGCGAGGCAGACCACCGCGGCCAGGTTGCCGCCCGCGCTGTCGCCGGCAACCCCGATGCGATCGGGGTCCAGGTCGAGCGCGGTGGCCTGGGCGCGCACCCACTCGTAACCGGCAACGGCATCGTCGACCGCGGCCGGAAACGGGTGCTCGGGAGCGAGGCGATAGTCGATTGCGACGACCACCGCACGTGCGGTCGCGGCAAGCGTCCGGCAGGTCCCGTCGTGGGTGTCCAGGTCGCCCACGACCCACCCGCCGCCGTGGAGGTACACGAGCGCGGGAGCGGTGCCGACGAGGCCGTGCGGGCGGTACACGCGGGCACGCAGTTCGCCGCCGGGGCCGTCGAAGGAGCGATCCCACACGTGGACGTCGCGGCGACGCCGCATCCCGAGCCCGGCGAAGCGGCGCATCTCGCGGCGTCGGGTCGCGACGTCGACGGCGTCGTTGCGGTCGACGCCGAGGCGGGCGCCGAAGGCGATGAGCAGCTGCACGTGACGGTCGAGGGTGCGCCCATCCACCTCGATCGGAGGTGCGTCGATGATGCGATCGGCGAGGGGACGGGGCAGGTCGAGGAATCGTTCGACCGTGGCGTGCAGCGCGGACATGGCCGCGAGTCTGCCCGGTCGGACCTGTGAGAAGCGGTGTACCCCGGCGTCGAGGGCGACCCGCTACAGCTCTTCCCGCTCAGGTGGGGGGTTCGAGCCGGTAGTCGGGGAAGTTGCCGTACAGGCGCTCGCCCGAGTCGCCCTCGGTGACGGCGTGGACGAGGTGGTAGCCGCCCACGAACGCGCCTCGCCACGACGCGCCCCGCCCACCGAACGGTTCGGCCTTGTCGCCGCGCGATCGGGGCTTGTTGATGCCCACCTTGAACGCCTGGAGCTCGTGGCCGAGCCGGCGGCCGACGGCCTCGTCGTCGCACGCCAGCGACGCCACGAGCGCGCCGTTCGACGCGTTCATCGCCGCGAGCAGATCGGCCTCGGTGTCGACGACGATCACCGTGTCGACAGGACCGAACGGTTCCGCGTGGTGAAGCGGCGACGAGCGAGGTGGGTCGTACAGCGCAACCGGCGGGAGGTAGGCGCTGGTGTCCTGGCCCTCGAGGAACCCGCCCTGCGCGAGCGAACCGCGGTACAGCGGCACCGCACCGTGGGACACGGCGTCGTCGACCTTCTGGCTCAGGTCGGCGACCTTCGCGGCGTTGATGAGCGGGCCGAAGTCGAGGTCGGGCAGCGGGTCGGCGGCGTCGGTCACCGCGAGCGGATGCCCGAAGCGCAGCGACCCGAGAACGGGCAGGTAGGTGGCGAGGAAGCGGTCGAAGAGCTTCCGCTGCACGACGTAGCGGGGGTAGGCGGTGCAGCGCTGCTTGCCGTAGGCGAAGCCCTTGCGTAGGTGCGAGGCGAGCAGGTCCCAGTCTGAGAACTCCCAGATGCCCCAGGCGTTCAGGCCCTCTTGTTCGAGGATGTGGCGCTTGTCTGTGTCGGCGAGCTGCGAGGCGATCTGGCCGCCCGTGTCGCGCCCGCCGACGAACGACAGGCAGCCGATCTCGGGGGCGTTGACGAGGACCGGGGAGAGGTCGCGTCCCCCACCGCTCACGAGCGTGAGCGGGAGACCTTCGCGTTGCGCGAGCGCCACCGCGAGGGTCAGTGCGCAGACGCCGCCGTCGGTCGGCGACTTCGCGATGACGGCGTTGCCGGCGAGCGCTTGCACCAGCATGGCGTGCACGAGGACCGACAGCGGATAGTTCCACGAGGCGATGTTCGACACCGGCCCGGCGAGCGGCCGGCGTCCGTCGAGCATCCCCGCGATCTCGTCCGCGTACCACTCGACGCCCGTGATGGTGCGGTCGACCGACTCCATGGCTTGCGCCCACGGCTTGCCGATCTCCCAGACGAGGAGGAGCGCCAGGAGCTCGCGGTGCTCGTCGAGGCTGGCGAGGGCGCGCCGGACGCGGGTGATGCGCTCCGCGAGGTCGATGGTGGCCCAGCCGTGGTGTTCGCCCACGGTGGCTGCAAGCGCCTCCGCGGCCATGGCGGTGGGGAGCATGGAAGGCCCGGTGATGGTCGAGCCGTCGACCGGTGACGTGGCGGGCTGCGGGTTGCCGGCGTCGTGCCACGTGCCTCCCCACAGGTTGCGCAGGTACCCGTCGGCGAACGCCTCGGGTGCGACGGTCCGCGCGCGGGCGTATGCCTCGGCGAAGGACGTGCCGGGCTTGAGGCGCAGCGAGAGCGTGGGTGCGTCGGGTGAAGCCGTCGACTCGGGCACAGGAACCTCCGTGGGGTCGGTACCGCGTGGCCGGTCACCACGCGTCGGTTACCGCCGGTAGAGCGCGCAACGTACCCGAAGACTCCGTATCGGCGCATCTGCGTTGCTCGGTCGTCGGTCACCCCCCGTTAGCGTTGCGCCCATGGCGCCCCTGCATCCGCGACAGCGTGCGCTACTGGTGTCGGTGGGGTTTGTGGCGTGCGCCGTCGGTGGGCTGGTCGTCGCCGCGCCGCGCGGGGCGACAGATGGCTATGGGGGGTTGCGCTCCGCTGCCGGCTTGCACGGCGGAACGCCATCGTCCAGGCCCGGACGGCGGGACGCGTCGGGTGCCTCGCCGGGGCATGCCTCCGAAGGGGTGACCGCGACGTCGACCTCGGTGGCACCCGTGCCGTCGACATCGGTCGCCCCGACGACCACGATCGACGTCGGAACCCTCGCGCAGACCGACGCGAAGCCCACGGGGGCGTCGTCGCAGTTCGTTGCGGATGCGCGCCTGCTCTGGCAGGCCATCGTGTCCGACGATCCCGACGCGGCCCTCGACTTCTTCTTCCCGCGTACCGCGTACCGACAGGTGAAGGCGATCTCGAACCCCGACGGGGACTACGACGGTCGGCTTCTCGGGGCATTTCGCTCCGATGTGCATCGCCTGCACGGTGAGCTCGGCGCCGACGCGACTCGGGCGACCTTCCAGGGGCTCGACGTGCCCGAGAGCGCCGCGCAGTGGATCGAACCCGGTGTCGAATACAACAAGGGCAGCTACTGGCGGGTCTTCGGGTCGACGCTCCGCTACGAGGTCGACGGGCTCGAGCACACCTTGCCTGTGGTTTCGCTCATCTCGTGGCGAGGCGAGTGGTACGTGGTGCACCTCGGCCCGATCCCCTGAGCGGCGCTGGCGGGTGGGGCAGTCTCGGGTCGTCGGCGAAGGCGGCAGCGCCTAGGGGATGAGCACCACCTTGCCGGTGACGCGGCGGGCAAGGAGGTCCGCGAGCGCGGTTGACGCCTCGGCGAGGGGGCGTTGCTCAGGTGCCGGCGGTCGCAGTGCGCTCGCAGCGACCCCGTCGAGGAGGCGCTGCAGCATGGCGCGCTGCTCAGCGGGGTGTGACAGCGCCCACGCCCCCCAGTCGACGCCGAGCACGGTGCGGTTGCGGAGGAGGATCTGGTTGGCGGGAAGGGTGGGGATGTCGCCGCCCGCGAACCCGATCACGATGAGTCGGCCGGCGTAGCCGAGGCTGCGCAACGCGGCCTCGGCCATCGGGCCTCCGACCGGGTCGAGCGCGATGTCGATGCCCGCGCCACCGGCCCACGCACGTGCCTCCTGCTTGAGGCGATCGGCTGCGTCTCGGGGGTTGCCGGAGGAGTCGACGACGGTCGATGCGCCCGCTCGCCGAGCCGCGTCCTGCTTCTCTGGAGAGGATGCGACGCCGAGGACCGATGCGCCGAGCGCGCGTGCGATGTCGACTGCGGCGAGCCCGACCCCGCCGCCGGCACCGAGCACGAGGACTCGGTCGCCCGCCTTCAGCTGCGCGCGTTCCACCAAGGCGAACCACGCCGTGCAGAAGCTCTGGGTGAACGCCGCCGCGGTGGCCGCGCTCATCGAGTCGGGGATCGGCACGGCGGTGTCGTCCGGAACCGCGACCGCTTCGGCATACCCGCCGAGGCCGCACATCGCGAGGACGCGCTGACCGATGCGCTCGGTCGGCACTCCTTCGCCGACCGCGGTGATGTGCCCGGCGACCTCGCTTCCCGGCACGAAAGGCACGGGCGGTTTGATCTGGTACTGGCCCTGTACGAACAGCGCGTCGACGTAGTTCATGCCGGCTGCTTCGACCGAGATCACGACCTGGCCCGGACCCGCGGTCGGCTCTGCTCGCTCGGTGACGACGAGGTTCTCGACCGGTCCCAGTTCGGCGCACTCCACGACGCGCATCGGCACTCCCCATGTGCTGGGCACCGCCTGCTCGCGATGCCACCCTCTCTCTAGCTGATCGGCACGCGTCGAGCGCGCCTTGTCCTTTGATCTGTGGTGCGCGGGCGGGCGCGGTCGTGCTCTGGCAGGATGCGGCACGTTCGTCTCGTCGCTCGGGGGAGCACCATGCCGGTCGTTGCTGCGTTGTCGCGCCATCCTGTGAAGTCCTTCCAAGGGGAGCAGCTCGACGCGCTCGAGTTCCAGCCTGGCGGCGCGCGTGGCGACCGGCGCTACGCCGTGCGTGACCGCGCGACCGGGAAGGTCCTCACGGCCAAGCGGGTCGGTACCCTGCTCTACGGCAGCGCGCGCACGATCGGTGACGACGTCGTGTTGAGCTTGCCGGGTGGCGTCGAGGTGGCGGCATCCGACCCGACCGTGCACGACCGCCTGTCCGCGTGGCTCGCACGCGACGTCGAGCTGGCCGAGGCGCGCGTCGAGCTGGGGGCAGGGGAGGAGTCACTTGGTGCAAACGGGGCGTACGAGTTCAGCTTCAACGCCGTCGATCCCGACGAGCAGCCCGACACGGAGTACTACGACATCCCGATCCCGGCCGGCGCCTTCCTCGACCTGTGCGACGTGCACCTGCTCTGCCGGGCGTCGGTCGACGCGATCGCGGCGCAGTACCCCGACGGGGTGTGGGACCTGCGCCGCCTGCGCCCGACCGTGTTCGTGGAGGCGACCGACGACGGGTACGCGGAGGATGCGTGGGTCGGCCGCCACGTGCACCTCGGCGAGGTGACCATCCACGTCGAGCTGTTGACCATGCGGTGCGTGATGCCCACCCGTCCGCAACCGGCGTACGGCGGCTCGCCCGAGCTCGCGCGCGACAAGCAGGTCTCGCGGGTCATCGCGGATGGTCACGGCGGGAACCTCGGCATCTACGCCAAGGTCGTCACGGGTGGAGTGGTCCGCGTGGGTGACGAGGTGCGTGTCGAGCCCCAGTAGGGTGCGCCCATGCCAGGTACTCCCCGACGTTTCTCCCTCGCGCTCGCGTCCGTGGCCGTCGCCGCGCTCACGTTGGTCACGGGCTGCTCGTCGAGCAGCTCCTCTACGGCCCCGACGACCACGGTCGCGGCGTCGAGCGGCTCCGGCCCGGGTAAGCCGTGCAAGGCCGCGGCGGCGCCGACCGGCGGCGCTCCCGCCGTCGAGATGCCCAAGCAGGCCCCTGACAAGCTCATCTCGACAGATCTCAAGGTAGGCACCGGCGCCGAGGCGAAGGTCGGTGAGCAGATCACCGTCAACTACGTGGGCGTGTCCTGCTCCACCGGCATGAAGTTCGACTCCAGCTACGACCGGGGCGAGCCCGCCACGTTCGGGCTGGTGCAGGGTGGCCTCATCCAGGGGTGGGTCGACGGCATTCCGGGCATGAAGGTCGGTGGCCAGCGCCTGCTCGTCATCCCGCCCGCCCTCGGGTACGGCGACCGTTCTCCGGGGCCCGAGATCCTGCCCGGTGAGACGCTGGTGTTCGTCGTCGAGCTCGTCGCGGTGGGCGGTCCGGCCTAGCGCCTTGGCGACAGGGGAGGTCAGCTCGTCAGGTTTCCCCACGCGTGGAGCACGGACATCTCCGGCCGGCGCATGCACGCGGAGCCTGACCCCGCGTGCGCGGCGAGGAAGTCGAGCACGACGTCGGTGGAGCGGCGAGGCTGGTCGGTCATGAGGATGTGACTCGCATCCTCGAGGAGCGCCAACTCGGCGCCGGGGATAGACCGTGCAAGCAGCTCGGCGTTGGCGGGCACGATGAGGCGGTCTTCGAGGCCGTGGAGCACCAAGGTGGGGACCTGCAGGGTGGGCAGGCGGTCCGCGGTGCCGGCGAAGGTGATGATGGCGCCGAGCTGGTGCGCGTAGCCCGCAGAGTCGGTGGGGTGTGCGGCCCGAACGGCCAGGTCCTCGTCGATGCGCTCGCGTGGCGTGTGGGGCGCGTACACGAACGGGACCGCGAGCTCTGCCGCCTCGTCGGGACCGAGACCGGCGCGCGCGGCCGCCATCTCGAGGGCGGCCGCCTCGGGCTGCACGTGCGCAGAACCGCCTGGCCCGGTGCAGGCGAGTACGAGGCTACGGACCCGTTCCGGCGACCCGAGCGTGAGCTCCTGGGCGATCATGCCGCCCATCGATGCCCCGACGACGTGGGCGTGCTCGACGCCTGCCGCGTCGAGCACCGCCCGCGCGTCTGCCGCCATGCCCTCGATCGTGTACGGCCCGGGCGGGACGCCGGTTCGACCCGTGCCGCGGTTGTCGAAGACGAGGACGCGGTAGCGGGCGGTGACCTCCGGGAGCCACCGGAACCACATGTCGGACGGATAGCCCAACCCCATCACCAGCAGCACGGGCTCACCGGCGGGGTCGCCCAGCTCGTTCCACCAGAGCCTGCAGTCGCCTCGGTCGATGGTTGCCATGTCGTCCTCCGGAGCCCGTCGTGGTGTCGCTGGGGCAGTCTGGCACAGATCATGACCGATCGCACAAGTTTTTCTGGTCAGATGCTCAAGTCTCTGGTACGGTCCCCTCGTCCGGGGGATCACTACAAGGGGGAAGTACCTTGCGAACGCACCTGCGCTCCGTCCTGTCCGTGGTGGCGACACTCGCCACCGTTGCCACGACCGCGGTCACCGGCATCGGCACCGGCACGGCGGTCGCCGCGCCCGCACCGCCGCCGATCCGCTTCGCGTCAGCCACCTTCGACTGGGGCGGGACCTTCATCAGCTCTGGCCTCGACGACAACAGCACCGCCGTCGCTGACTTCGACGGCGACGGCGCAGCCGACGTCGTCTACGTCGCACCGTGGTACGGCCCGACCGTGGCGATCCAATACGGGAAGGGAAACGGACGCTTCCGGTCGCCCGCGCAAACCCTGTTCGTCGGTTTGTTCAACACCAACGTGATCACCGGTGACTTCAACCGCGACGGCCGGCCCGACTTCGCCGTCACCGGCGCGTCCACGTTCACGGTGGTGCTCAACGACGGCAACCGCCACTTCCACGCGGGTGCCTCCTACCTGTTGCAGCAATCGCCCTTCCAGAACACCGGCGTCGCCGACGACTTCAACGGCGACGGCGTCCTCGACCTCGTCCTCAAGACCCCGATCGGGCTCCAGACCATGCTCGGCAACGGCAACGGCACGTTCCGCTACGGCCCGTTCACGTACGTGCCCGGCGTTCCGGGCGGCATCACCTCGCTCGACCGCGCCAACCTCGACGGCAACGCCAGTCGTGACATCGTGGCCTCTGATGGCGGCTCCCAGCAGGTGATCGCGCTGCTGAACAGGGGTGACGGCAGCTTCGCGTGGAAGTCCTCGATCACCGTCCCGGTCCTGCCCTCGACGGTCAAGGCGGCCGACCTCGACCACAGCGGGCACGACTCGGTCGTGGTCCTGCCAGAGGTGAACGCGCCCGGCGCGAGCGTCGCCACCGTCATGAACGACGGCCACGGCAACCTGTCGAACACCCGCTACTTCAACGGTGGCTTCGCCAACCCGGCCGGGATCCTCGGTGACTTCAACGGCGACGGCAACGTCGATGCCGTGTCGGTGAACACCTTCTCAGGAGACGTCGTGGTGCTCGCCGGCAACGGCGACGGCACGTTCGCCAAGGGCGGGACGTTCCACACCTCGTTCAACGCCCAGACCCCGATCGTCGCAGACGTGGACCACGACGGCCGCCAGGACATCGCGCTGCCGGTGAACTGCCCCGGGCTCTCGGGCATCCTCGGCAACACCTGCCTCGCGGTCTTGCGCAACCGATCCTGACGGTCGGGGGAACGGGGCCTGACGGGTCGGCCACCGATCGGACGTCTTCCACGGCCACGGCACCGTGGGAGACTCGACCGGTGAGCCGACCCGAATGGCACACCCCGAAAGGGCAGCGTCGGCGTGAGCTGTTGCTCGATGCCGCGATGCGAGTCATCGCTGCCGGGGGCTACGCAGCCGCAACGCAGCGGGCGATCGCCGCTGAAGCCGGCGTCCCCGCGGCCTCCACCCACTACTTCTTCGACTCCGTCGACGACCTCGTGGCGCAGGCCGCAACCCGCTACCTCCAGCAACGGGTTGCGATCTACACCGTCGCCATCGAGGAGTTCGAACGGACCGACGCCACCCCGGCCGAGGCTTGTAGGACCGCCGCAGAGCTCCTGAGGAGCGTGTCGGTCGACGCCCGCTCCGCCCAGTTCGACATCTACCTGCACGCCCGCCGCCACCAGGAGCAGGCGGCAATGGTGAAGGCCGCCATCGACGAGCTCGAAGCGCTCGCCGAGCGCGCGCTCACGGCGATCGGCGTTCGTGATGCCGCGGAGTGGACGGCCGCCTTCTTGGCGGTGGGCGACGGGTTCGCGCTGCGCGCGATCGCCGGCGCGGACGACCCACCGGAACGGCTCGAGCGCGCGCTACTGGCGTTGGTGACCGCCAGCCTCACCACCTGATCCCGGGCGCACCGCGAGGCCAGCGCGCGGGCTCGGTTCGGCGTTCCCATCGAGCCATCGCTGTAGCGTGCACGCTCATGCGGTCCGCAGTCTTTCTCTCGGGCCTGCCCGCTGACGTCACGCCAGATCAGCTTCAACGGTTGTGCGGGCCCGAACCCGCGAACGCCTGCCGGTGGGCGACGCACTACACCGACAACGCCGCACTCGTGGACGTGGCGAACTTCCTCGGTGGCCGGGTCTTCCACGTCGCGATCATCTGGGTGATCGCCTTCCTCGTGAGCCGGGTGGTGCGGGTCTTCATCAAGCGGGTGGCCCACCGCTTCGAGGACGCCGCTGCCTCTGGCCGCATCCAACGTGTCCGCGATCGCACCCCGTCTGTGTTCCTCGCGACCGGCGAGGTCGGGGTCCGGTCCGCGATGCGTGCCAAGACGATCGCCACCGTGCTGCGCAGTTGCGCCAGCGTCGTGATCTACGGCTTTGCGCTCTTGTACACGTTGACGACGCTGGGGCTGCGGGTCGGTCCGCTGGTCGCGGGCGCGGGCGTGGTCGGGGTGGCGCTCGGCTTCGGCGCGCAGAGCATGGTGCGTGACTTCCTTGCCGGCATCTTCTTGCTCATCGAGGACCAGTTCGGCGTTGGCGACGCGATCGACGTGGCCGGTGCCGTGAACGGTGACGTCGGCGTGGCGGGCACGGTGGAGGCGCTCACGCTGCGCTCGACCCGCATTCGCGACGTCTACGGAACGGTCTGGCACATCCCCAACGGCGAGATCCGTCGGGTCGGCAACAAGTCGCAAGGTTGGGCACGTGCCCTGCTGGACGTGCCGCTGCCATTCGATGTCGACGTCGACGCCGCAACCGAGCTGATCGAGTCGGTCGCCGTCGACGTCTGCGCACGGCCGGAGATCGCCACGAGCATCCTCGGCGCGCCCGAGGTCTGGGGCATCGAGCGCATCGATGCCGAGGGGGTTGTCGTGCGCCTGGTCATCAAGACGAGCCCGGGTGAGCAGTGGGGCGTGATGCGGGTGCTGCGAGCCGAGTTGAAGACCGCGTTCGAAGGTGCCGGGATGGGCTTTCAGCTTCCGACGGTCGTCGTGCGCGACGACACCGCGCGCTCGTAGCGCTACGGGGTCGGTGCGGCTGGGGGCACCGTCGGCGCCGTGGTCGTCGAGGTCGCGTCGGTGGCGCGTTGCGTGAGGTCGTCGAGCGTGACGGGGTAGCAGTCGTGGAGCGGCACGTCGGTGCACAACCCCCAGCTGTTCCAGATCGTCTGCGTGTAGACGATGCCCCCGCTCGAGTACACGAGGGTCAGGCCGTAGGCACCGAACTTGCCGTGGCGGTCGAGACGGAGATCCAACTCGATGCCGTTCACCTGGTTCGGCGGGGCTTGGTCGGATGGAGGAATGACGTACCCCACGATCGGCACGCCCGCGGGCACGGTGGTCGTCGGGGAGGAACCGGGTGCGGTCGTCACGACCGTCGTGGGCGTGGTGGTGGTCGAGTTGGGGTCGTCGACGGGGATGCCGCTCAGACCGACCACCGTCAGTCCCTGATCGACCGTTTCGAGGTGCGCGTCGAGCAACACGGCCGGGAGGTCGCCGGTGTTCTCGATCGTCACGAGGAACGTCTGGGTGCTGTCGGCGTCCACGACGCGTGCCTGTGCCGTGATCTTGCCTGCGTCCAGCGGGCCGGCTCCGGTGATCGCATCGGTGCTGGAGACGTGGCGGTTCAGGGGCGGGGCGTCGTCTGACAGGGCGAGAGCCACCAGTCCGGGGATGAACACCACGGCGAGTGCAGCGAACAGCACGAGCACGCCGGGGTGGCGCCGCCACTCGAACGGGGGAAGGTGGGCCGACTCGACGGGAAGGATGTGCTCGCCCGGCAGGTCGTGCGGGGCGTCGTG
>CAZUMJ010000049.1:0-17056 GCA_964621605.1 uncultured Iamiaceae bacterium
CAAGGACGAGACCACCATCGTCGAGGGCGCCGGCGCAGACGACGACATCAAGGGCCGCATCGCGCAGATCAAGCGCGAGATCGACAACACCGACTCCGACTACGACCGCGAGAAGCTCCAGGAGCGTCTCGCGAAGCTGTCGGGCGGTGTGGCCATCCTCAAGGTCGGCGCCGCAACCGAGGTGGAGCTGAAGGAGAAGAAGCACCGCATCGAAGACGCCGTCAGCACCACCAAGGCCGCCATCGAAGAGGGCGTCGTCGCGGGCGGCGGCACGACGCTGCTGCGGGCACAGGCGAAGGTGCTCGAGCTCGAGCCGACGCTCGGTGCCGAGGAGCGAGTCGGCGCAGCCATCGTTGCCCGCGCGCTGGAAGAGCCCTTGAAGCAGATCGCCACGAACGCCGGGCTCGAAGGAGGCGTGGTGGTCGACAAGGTGCGCAACCTTGCCGGGGCGAGCGAGGGTCTCAACGCCGCGACGGGGGAATACGAGGACCTGGCGAAGGCGGGCATCATCGACGCCGCCAAGGTGACCCGATCCGCGTTGCAGAACGCGGCGTCGATCGCAGCGCTGTTCCTCACCACCGAGGCCGTCATCACCGACAAGCCTGAAGAGAAAGCCGCGCCGGCGATGCCCGGCGGCATGGACGACTTCTAGGCACGTCGCCGCGTACGCGGCTCTGCAGACCTGACAGGAGCCCGACCCCCACCGGGGTCGGGCTCCTGCGCGTGATGGTGGGTGTGCGGTCGTGGGGCTTGGCAGCACGGTGCTGCGCGTGTGCCGGCGCGGGGCCGACGTCGTCAGCCGATGGGTCGGTGAGCGCTCAGGGTGCGGCGACGCGGGCCTGCGACGCGAGACGGTCGAGCGCCGCGGCCACCTGGGCGAGATCACCGATCAGACGTGCCGCCGCTGCCTCGACACGCTGTCCGCGACGGCGAAACTCGTCGGCTGCGAGGCCTTCCCAGCTGGCGAGCGCTGCACGTGCCAAGACGGCGCGTTCCGCCGCGACCGCTTCGAGGATGCCGGAGCTTCGTCGACACTCCAACGCAAGGCTTTGCAGCGCGGTGGCCAAGGCATGGTCGACGATCGCGTCCGGGGGTGGCGGGGAGCGGTGGATCTGGCGCCCAGGTGGCACGTGTGGCGCTGCTCGTGTCGTGTCCACCGCTAGTTGCCGCCGGCAGCCATGATGTCGGCCGTGACGCGGTCGACTCGAGCGCGTAGCTCCTCGAGCTCAGCGGTCATGCGGTCGAGCATGGTTGCCGTCTGTGGCCACGCCGCACGGAACTGGCCGGCGAGCGCGCCGTCCCACACGGCGGGGTCGGAGAGGATCTGGCCCTGCTGCTTGAGCTGGCCGATCTGTTCGGTAAGCCCGCCAGTGATGACGGCGTGCATGCGGCCAATCGCCTGGCGACCTTCGCTGCTGGACAGGACTCGGGACATGGTGGTCTCCCTAGGTGGAGGGCAAGTGGGAGGGGAAGAGCTGAAAACATATGAAAAGAGCAGAGAGATAACAAGACCCAATAGGGCCTATCGTCTAGCCCTCGGTGTCCGTCGACAGCGGTGACGCCCGAGCGAGCTGCATGAACTCGGCCTGGCTGTCGTGCACGAGCCAGCCACGGCCAGGTGCCGTGGGGGTCGCATGGCGCCTGGGGAGCTGCGTGCCGAGGAGTTCACCGTCGAGGTCCGGGTCGGCGGCCAGCAGCAGGCCTGTCCGGTCGGCTCGCAGATCACGCACCACATGCCCGTATGCGCTCCGCACGGCCGCCGGTGTCGCGGCCGCCACGACCTGCAGGCCGGGTGGGCGTGCACGCACGAGAGAGGTCAGCACCTGGCTGTGGGGGTCATCGAGGGCGTCGAGATCATCGAGGAGAGCCAGGGTCGGCTGTCCGGCTTCGACGGCACGAGCCAGTCGGGCGATTCCCGCGGAAGGGTCAAGCCAGCCGCCTGCAACAGGAGGACGGCCGGCTGCGGCTCTGCGGCACGCCACGCACAGCACCGTGAGCCCGTGTGCGCGGCCCCTTCCGCCGTCTCGCGCAGCGTGAGCGAGCACGACCAAGGCGTTCGTTCGCCCCGATCGTGGTGGTCCGAGCACGAGCGCGTGGCCGGCGGGCGGGAGGCGCAGCGCGACGGGGGCGAGCGTCCGATCGCTGATGCCGACAAGGAGGGCCGTGCCGCCCGAGGCCTGCGTCTCCGGTGCGTGGATCTGTTGGCCGTCGTGCCACAGGTGCGCCTCACTCTCGTCGGAGGCTGCGGTGCGGCCGGATGGGGTGTGCGCCGCGAGGTCCTCGAGCGCCACGTGCCGCGGCAGGAGCCCGACGCGGAACGGTTGCGGTGCGTCCGGTTGTCCGCTTCGCTTCCGCCCAGCCCTGGGAGTGGACGACGGTGCGTCTGCTGCGGTGAGGTGGTCGGCGGCGTCCGCGACGTCGGCAAGCTGTGCCCAGCGGCCTTCGGGGTGCAGCCAGGCCCTTCCCGGAGGAGAGGCGCAGTCGATGGGCCCGATGCCGTGACCGGGCCCCGCGGCCTGCACCGCATCGGCACCGAACAGCCAGCGGTGAGGGACGAGGCCGCGCCAGGTCGATGGGAGCGCGCCCCGGTCGTGGGTCGCGAGGGCGACGTGCACGCCGAGTGGCCCCCCTTCGCTGACGAGTGAGCGGAGCCGATCGAGGAGCCTGTCGAGCGGGTCATCCCACGCGCGGAGGCGTGTCCCGGCGTCGTCGATGAGCAACAACTGTCGCGGTGGGGTGCCGCCGTGCGGTCCGGCGTGCGTCGAGCTGCGGCCATCCCAGGCGGAGGCGGCGCGCAGGTTGGGGAGGGTGCGCCGGGCCCGCAGCTCGTCGTGCAACCGACCGATGAGGCGCGCCTGGCGTTCGTTGTCCTCGCACGTCGCGACGGTTCCGGCCCCTGGTAGGTCGGCGACGGAGGCGAGCCCGCAGTCGCTTCCATCGATGATGTGCACGTGCCATGCATGCGGGCCTGCCAGGAGCGCGGCGCGCGCGAGGGCACGCAGTGCCGTCGTCGTGCCGCTTCCCCGTGGGCCCTCGAGCACCAGAGCCCCGCTGGTTGGGTCCCAACCAGCGGGGTCGTGGCCTTGCTCGTCGTGGCGGTCGGCAAGTGCAACGACCAGGGTGTGCGCGCGAGCGCGCACCCCGGCGGGCGTTCGGCCGACCGGCGTGGTGCTGCCGGTGGGCACCAGCATCTCGGGTGACACCCGGGCGGGGAGGGGCGGCGACCAGAGCGCTGCGGTGACCTGCCCGCCGCGCTGGACGTGCACGCGGCGAGCGGCGGCGACGAGGCGATCGAGGTCGGTCGGTTCGCCGTCAGGCTGCGCGCTCGCCGCCTCGACGGGTTGGGTGGCCGCCGGAGCGGAGGCGCCGTTGGGTTGCCCCGCAGTCGCTGCATCGGTGTCTTGTGCGTGGTCGCTCCGCGGCCAGAGGTGTGCGACGCGCACCGGGGCGCGTGTCCGGTCAGGGGTCGTGACCTGGACCTGCGCGACCTGGCATTGCACGAGTTCGTCGTGCCCGAATCGGAGGAGGGCGCGACCCGGTCGAGCCCGAGGGAGCGCGGAGGCATCGGGAACGTCGATCACGTCAACGGAGTCACGTGCGTCCGGAAGGCGTAGCGCGATACGCAGCGCCGTGTTGGCGCGGATCTTGTCGTTCACCACGCCCGCGGGCCGCTGCGTTGCGAGGACGAGGTGCAGCCCCAGGCTGCGCCCGCGCTGTGCAACGGCGATGAGGGCATCGAGTACGTCGGGCAGCGCGGCGGCGAGCGTGGCGAACTCGTCGACCACGACCACCAGGCGAGCGGGCACGAGCGGATCGCCCGAACCCGCGCGGCGTGCGAGGTCCTCCATGTCGACCGCTCCCGCCCGGCGGAGGAGTTCCTCCCGCCGCGTGAGCTCGCGCTCCAGGCCACGGATCGCGCGCGCCGCGGTCGGGGCATCGAGGTCGGTCACGACGCCTGCGGTGTGGGGGAGGGCGGCGAGACGATCGAAGGCGCTCCCTCCCTTGAAGTCGACGAGGACGAACTGCACGGCTTCGGGCGGGTGGTGTGCAGCGAGTGCTGCGACCAGGCTGCGCAGGAGCTCGCTCTTGCCGGCACCCGTGGTGCCCGCCACCAGGGCGTGCGGCCCGTCGGAGATCAGGTCGACATCGACGGGGCCGTCTGCCCCGATGCCGATCGGAACTCGAACGTGTGCGTGGTGCGTGCCGCCGCCCCAGGTGCGCTGCAGCGCCGCATCGAGGTACTCGTCGCGGAACGAGGAGTCGTCGAGCACGTCAAGCAGGCGGATGCGTGCCGGGACTCGGCTGCAGAGCCGGTCCGCTTCGGGGTCGGAGAGGCGTGCGAGGGAGCGGGCCGCCTCGGCAGCCGTCGCCTCGCTCACGCCGCAGGCGAGGAGGTCGGGCGCGGCGACGTGCGGCGGCTGGACGACGACCGTGCCGGAGCCGAACTGGTCCACGGCCACGAGCACCGCGCAGTTGCCGGGGAGCTCGTCGGCGTGTGGCGTGAGGACGAGGAAGGTCGTGTGCGCCGGCGGCTCGCGCAGCAGCCGGCGAGCGGGGGCACGGTGCCCGCGCACGAGACTCGGGTCGTCAACGACGATGATCCGTCGCCGCTCGCGACCGCCGGGGGCGTTGGCTTCGGACTTGGCGTCCGCGAGGCACGTCTCGAGGAGGTCGATCGCAGCCGGACCTGCTGCCATGCGCAGGTGCCCGGGGGCTAGTTGGAGGTGCGGCAGCCACGCAGCCCACGTCCAGTCGTGTTCGGTGGCGTGTTGTGTTGCGATCGAGAGCTGCACGTCCGCGGGGCCATGCAAGACGGATACCTGGAGAAGCAGGCTTCGTGCGAGCGCCAGCACGGCGGTGCGCGGACCGGCGATGCCGACCGTGTCTGCGTGACCCAGCGCCAGGGGGATCGCGGTGTCGGAGAGCGCCGAGGCATCGGCGAGCGCCGCGTGCAGCGCCGTGACGCTCTCCGAGCGTGACCGGTCGAGGACCGACGTCGTGAGCGACGCCGCCACATCGGTGGGCACCGGTGGCGGGCGCTGGATGGTGCCCGTCCCCAGACGCACGACGAAGGCATCGTCGTGCGTCGGTCGTCGCTCCCAGAGGGTCGTGGTCGGCATGACGGCGCGCTGGGTCACCTCGGCGGGGTCGGGGAGGGCGTGATGGCGTTGCAGGCGTTCCTTGTCTGCAACGGCACTGAGGTCTTCGACGAACCGGGCAAGCTCCGCGGAGAAGGCCCGAGCCGATCGCGTCGCGTGGCGTCGTCGTTCTCGCTTCTGGTCCACAACACCGCCGAGCAGGCTGAGCGGACCGAGCACGGCGAAGGCCCCCCACCACCACGAACCGGTCACGGCGACCGCGACGCCCGCGACGAGCACGGGTACCAGCAACGTGGCGATGCCCACCGACGTTGCGGTGGTGCGCGGAAGCGGCACCTCTGGAGGAGCCACGATCACCGGGACGTCACGCACGACGCGGCGCGGTGGACGCTCGAAGGCACCCGTGGCACGTCCCGGCAGGCCGGATGGCGTCGGAGGGACCGGGACGGGTGGTGCCGAGGAGTCGGCGAGCGCGAGTTGCGATGCCCCGCAACGCACCACGGCGCCCACCACAAGGGGGGTGGCGGTGGTCAGCGGCTGGGCGCCGAGCCAGGTGCCGTTCTTCGACATGAGGTCGCGCACGACCACCCGCGTGGGGCCTGGGGTCGCCCCGACAGCGGACCCTGTGGGCTCGAGGTGGAGGTGGCGTACCGACACCGTCCGGTCATCGAGCTCCAGGCGGCCTTCGGTGGGACTCGGCGGGGTGTGGTCGGGTGACCTGAGGTCGCGTCGTCCGACGACGATGCCCCTGCCGAGGGGGATGGAGGCCCCGGCGTGAAGGCCCCCCACGACCCGCACGTGCAACCCGCCTGTTGGGTGCTCGGACCAGGTGGTGGCCGGTGGCTCGGTCGGCGGGGAGGAGCACGTGTCGCCGACCACGATGGTCGCGCCGGCCGGGAGCGGGACCTCCCGGAGTGATGTGCAGCGTGCATAACCGACTCCGTCGACCCGGATCGGTGCGGCGTCGGGACCAGAAGGCGTGGGGCATCCGACAGCCTGCAGGAGGTCGTCAAGAGTCGCGTCGGTGGCGGCGTCGAGCACCTCCACGATGCGGGACCACTCGCCGTCGAGGATGCGGATTGGCACGGCGAGGTCCTTTCGGTGGCTGGGCGCGTGGACGTCGGCGGTTACCCGACGCGACGCGTCGCCACACCTCTGGCCGGCACGTGGGCACGCGGGAGGGGGCGCGAAGGGAGTGCGTCCCTACACTGGCTGCGTGCCGGAACCGCTGATCCCCTCCGTTGGGCGCGCCGTCGTCCACCTGTTCTGCCGCCCCACGGCTGCCACCGACCGAGCGGCACTCGCGGCCGCGATCGAGGCCGCAGCCGGAGACGACGTGTCCACCGTGTCGGTCGCGACGCTCGGCCACAAGGCAGACCTGTGCCTGATGCTGCTCGGGCCCGATCTGTGGGCGCTGCGGCGTGCGCAGACTGCGCTGCTGGCGACGGGCCTTGAGCTCGTCGACTCGTACGTCTCTTTGACCGAGGTGTCCGAGTACGCGGAGGGCGTGCCCGAGGCGATGCGCCAGGCGCGGCTGTATCCGGTCCTGCCTCCGGAGGGGCTGCGTGCGTGGTGCTTCTACCCCATGTCGAAGCGCCGCGGTGAGCACGACAACTGGTTCTTGTTGCCGTTCGAGGAGCGCATGGAGCTCATGCTCGAGCACGGCGCGACCGGGCGCACGTTCCGCGGGCGGGTCTTGCAGCTCATCACCGGTTCGACCGGCATCGACGATTTCGAGTGGGGCGTGACGCTCTTCGCCGCGAACCCCGACGACCTCAAAGCTGCGGTGTACACGATGCGCTACGACCGTGCGTCGGCGCGTTTCGGCGACTTCGGCCCGTTCTTCACGGGCATGGTCGGCTCGCTCGACGAGGTGCTCGACGCCGTCGGGGTGGCGTGACCCCCATGGCTGCCGCGGCGGTGTCCATCGAGCCCAGCCCTGCCGAGGTCGAGATCGCGTTGGGTGCCCTCCGTGCCGAGCTGCACGCGCTCGGTCGGGTCGTGGTGGCGTTCAGCGGCGGCGCTGACTCGGCGCTGTTGGCTTGGCTGGCGAACGACACGCTCGGCCACGACGGCGCGCGTGTGGTCACCGCCGTCTCCCCGTCGCTCGCCAGCTTCGAGCGCGCAGACACCGAGGCGCTCGCGAGCGAGTGGGGTTTGCGCTGGGAGGCCGTCGAGACAGACGAGATGGCAGACGCCGCGTACAGGCGCAACGATGCGAATCGGTGCTTCCACTGCAAGGACGCACTCATGGAGGCACTCGAGCCGCTCGCCAGGGCCGACGGCGCCACGGTGGTGCTCGGGGTGAACCTCGACGATCTGGGGGAGCACCGACCGGGCCAGCGCGCAGCCTCCGGGCGCGGCGCCCGCTTCCCGTTCGTCGACGCAGGCATGTCGAAGGCGATGGTGCGGGCGGTGTCGCGGCACCTCGGCTTGCGCACGTGGGACAAGCCTGCCGCGGCCTGTCTCGCGTCGCGCCTGCCGTACGGCACGGCGGTCACGTTGGTGCGGCTCGAGTCGGTGGATGCGGCTGAACGCGGGCTTCGCGACCTGGGCTTCCTCTCGCTGCGCGTGCGTCACTACGGCGACCTGGCTCGCATAGAGGTGCCGGTCGACGCGTTCGACACGGTGCTGGCACAGCGCGCCGCGGTGGTGCATGCCGTGCGCGCAGCGGGGTATCGCTACGTGACACTCGATCTGGAGGGCCTGCGCTCGGGCAACCTGAACGAGGCTCTGGCCTTGAACGAGCGGGCCGACGCGGCTGGCTGACGCCCGCCGCCGTCGCCTTCGGCGGTGAGGACGGCGAGGCTCGCCAATCTCAGAATTCGGTACGAAACGCGCAGGAACGGCACGCTCCGGCCGATGGTGGGGCATGCGAAAGGTCCCGCTGATTATCGGTGTGCTGGTCCTGTTGGCCCTCGTCGACCTCGGGGCGAAGTCGTGGGCGCAGTCCCAGCTCGCCTCCGCCACGAAGTCGCGCTCGCAGAACGTGGGCGCGGTTTCTGTGCGCTACGAGGGCCTTCCCGACTCGGTGAGCGGCTTCCCGTTCGCGTGGAGTGTGCTTGGCGACGGAAAGGTCGGCACGGCAACCATCGAGCTGCGCGACGTCACGGTGTCACCGCTCCCGATGTCGCTCCTGCGCATGAAGGTGACCGACCTCGGCGTCGGTCGCGGCGCGTACTTCGGGAGTGGTCGAAAGATCAAGAGCAACGGTCCGGTTCGTGTGACCGTGCGCCTGACCGCTGCGAACCTGCAGGCGTACTACAGCGGTCCGGTGCAGCTCCGTCCGGGGTACATCCGGGCGACCGTCAAGGGTGTGGTCTATGACGGCAAGGCCTCGGTGAAGGGGCGGACGATCGTGATCACCGACACCCAGCGCGGCCCGACCTCGTTGCCGATGCCGGGCACCGAGTACCTGCCCTGCACCCCGACGGGTGTGGGAGTCTCGCCGAGCGGGGTCGTGCTGAGCTGCACGTCGAAGTCGCTCCCGAGCTACGCGGCGAACATCCTCAAGTAGCCGAGGCCACGCCTCGTCAGGTCCCGGCGAGGCGCTCGACGACCGGCGCGAGGTCGTCGGCGACAGATGCCGACAGCCCGATGTCGCTGAAGCCCCAACGTTCGCGGCGCGCCTGAAGCTCCTCGACGATGCCATCGACCGTGCCCACGATCTGGAACGGCGACTGCAGGGCCTCGTCGGGTGTCAGGCCGAGGCCGCCCGCCAGCAGCTCGGCCATACCCGCTCGGTCTTCGGTGACCGCCGCGACGTGGATGCGAACCTGGATGATCGGGAGAGTTGCTCGACCGGCGGCGTCACTCGCGGCGTGGATCCAGCCGACCTTCTCGTCGGTGCGCGCCGCGGTCGCATCGGGGCCGACCGACGCGTCGATGTGGCCGCCGGCCAGGTTCACGTTGACCGCCACGATGTCCGCCCGCGACGCCGCAAGGCTCAGCATGCGCTTGCCGCCACCTCCGAGCAGGAGTTCCGGGCGGGGCCGTTGGATCGGGAGCGGGGCACCCACGATGCCGTCCACCTGGTAGTGGGTGCCGTGGTGGTGCACGGGCTCGCCGGAGAAGAGCTGATCGAACAGGTCGAGCGCCTCGGTGAGGCGTTCGATGCGTGTGCCGGGGCGGTCGAACGGGAGCCCGGCCTGGGTGTAGTCGTCGACGGCCCATCCTGCGCCGAGCCCGAAGGTGATGCGCCCGTCGCTGAGCTCGTCGAGCGAGGCGATCTCCTTTGCCAGCACGACGGGGTGTCGGTAGTCGTTCGACAGCACGAGCGTCCCCACGCGAAGGGTGGTGGTGACCTGGGCAGCGGCCGCGAGCGCGGTGAGGGGCCCGACCTGCGTGTCGAAGTGATCGGCGATGGTGAGCGCGTGGTAGCCGAGGTCTTCGGCCTTACGTGCGGTGTCACGCACCTCGGCGACGGTGCGGCAACGGGAGGCCTGCAGGGTGAAGCGGAACGGCGGGTGAGCCATGGCGTGAGCCTACGTGACCATGTCGTTGCGCCACCTGGGCCGACGGAGCTCGCCTGTGCACCTGACGGTGCGCCAGGATGAGCCGGTGCACGCAGGTGAGACCGACGCAGAGGCAGCGGCCCTTCGTGCGTGTGCGGCTGCGTTCGTGGCCGCCGCGCAGGCGTCGCTCCCTGCGTGGCTCGAGCGCATCGTGGAGCTGCGCCTCGCTGCGGCGGGTGTCGACACAGCTGCGGAGCCGACGCGTGTCCTCGTCGGTGGCGCCGTGGCCCGTGCGACTGATGCGGTCGTCACGGATCTGACCGCGCTTGTCGAGACCGACGTCGACGCGCAATCGGCGACACCGCTGCAGGTGCTTCGCGATGCACTCGGGGCTGTCACCGAGGCGCTGGCCACGGCAGGGGTGCAGCCGATCGAGCGCGACGCGTGGGAGGCGCGCATGCATCCCGAGGATGTCTACGGGCTTGCCCCCGCGGTGCTCGCCGATGTCGACGAGCGACTGCACGAGGCCGGTTTGGTGTGGGGTGCCGCGAAGGCGCACGTGGTGTTGGCGCGTCGCCGTGCCGACGGCACGCGCTGAGCTCTCGCGACCGCACGTCGAGACCGGCCGGCGTCGAGGGCTGTCGTGTCGCCGGGGCGGTGCTCAGCGCACCGCGTCGGGGCCGGAGTGCGAGACCCAGGCGTCATGGTGTGTGGCGAGCGCCGCGACCGTGGGGTTGAGCCTTCCCGAGCAGAGGTCCGCGATCGTGGTCACCTCGAGGACCGCGCGGACGTTCGCCCGTAGGGCCACCCACATCTCCTGCAACGCCCGCAGGTCTGCGGGGTAGTCGAGTTCGTCCGGGCGGAGCCCGCGCACATCGGCAAGCGGCCCCTCCACCGCGCGGATCACGTCGGCGACGCTGATCGCATCGGCTGGTCGGGCAAGGCTCCATCCGCCGTTCGCCCCGCGCTGGCTTGCTGCCAGCGAGCTGCGTCGGAGGTCGGCGAGGATGTCGTCAAGGAACGCGGCGGGGATCTGCTGCGCGGCGGCGATCGCGGCGGCGCTGCGGCGGTTGGAGGCCGTGGCGTGGCGAGCGATGTCGATGAGGGCGCGGGTTGCGTAGTCGACACGCGCGGTGACCCTCACCCTGCGTTCCTCACCCCTCGTCCTCGAAGCGCTGCCACCCGGCATCGGTGATCGAGCGAGGCTCGAAGAACAAGCAGTCGGGCGGACAGGCGAATGGGGCAACGTCGTTCGCGCCGACCCGGCAGCGTTGTACGACCTCACCTCCAGGCGTCGTTCGGGTGGAGTAGTGACGACAATCCTGGCGCACCGCCATGCCTGCCAGTCTGGCAGGTGACGGCCGCCGTGCGGTCACAGGGGGTTCCCACGCGGGCACCTGACGCATCACTTTCGCATTTCAGGCAGCCCGAAAAGAGTGCGGACCTGCGAGTTCACACGCCCGAAACACGCGGTTCCCCGGATGGACACACACGAGGCACTGCGACGAAACAGCAAACCTGCACGGTGGCTGACGTCCCATTCACACACCCGAGGAGACCCCTGTGAACTCCGGTGATACCGCCTGGCTCCTGACCAGTACGGCGCTTGTGCTCTTCATGACCCCCGGCCTTGCCTTCTTCTACGGCGGCATGGTCCGGGCGAAGCACGTGCTCTCCATGCTCATGCAGAACATCTTCGCGATGGGTCTGATCGCGGTCCTCTGGGTCGTGGTCGGCTTCAGCCTCGCGTTCGGCCGCTTCGGAGACGGAGGCCTCCTCGGAGGGTTCGAGTTCTTCGGCATGCACGGCATCGGCCCCGAGGTCGGCTTCGGCCTCGCCATCCCCGCGGTGCTCTTCGCCGCCTACCAGATGACGTTCGCGGTCATCACACCGGCGCTGATCACCGGCGCCACCGCGGATCGCCTGAAGTTCAGTGCGTACAGCATCTTCATCGCCGTCTGGCTGATCCTCGTGTACGCCCCCGTCGCGCACTGGGTGTTCGGTGGCGGCTGGTTGGCGAAGATGGGTGCGCTCGACTTCGCCGGCGGTGCGGTGGTGCACATCAACGCCGGTGCGGCCGCCCTGGCCGTCATCTTGGTGGTCGGCAAGCGGCGCAACTGGCCGTCTGAGGCGATGCACCCCCACTCCCTGCCGCTGACCGTGCTCGGCACCGGCATCTTGTGGTTCGGCTGGTTCGGCTTCAACGCCGGCTCGGCCCTCGCAGCCAACGGCCTTGCCGCCCAGGCCGCGATGAACACGTTCGTGGCCGCCTCGGCCGCCATGCTCGGCTGGGCCGCCGTCGAACGGATCAAGGACTCCCACGCCACCACGCTGGGTGCTGCGTCGGGCGCGGTCGCCGGGCTCGTGGCGATCACCCCGTGCGCCGGCTTCGTCGACACGATGAGCTCGGTCGTGATCGGCCTCCTCGCCGGCATCATCTGCTTCCTCGCCATCTCGCTGAAGTTCCGCTTCGGATACGACGACGCCCTCGACGTGATCGGCGTGCACCTCGTCGGCGGTCTGCTCGGCTCGATCCTGCTGGGGCTGTTCGCCAAGGCTGCTGTCAACCCGGTCGGGCGCGACGGTCTGTTCTTCGGCGGTGGCGCCGGCCTGCTGGGTGACCAGCTCGTCGCATCTGCTGCAACGCTGGCCTACTCGTTCGTGGTGTCGTTCGTGATCGCGAAGGTGATCGACATGACGATCGGGATGCGGGTCAGCGAAGAGGACGAAGCACAGGGGCTCGACCTTGCCCTGCACGCAGAGACGGCCTACTCGGCCGGCGACCTGTCGAGCATGGGGCGGATCGGATGAGCCACGCCCGTTCCGCCAAGATGAGTTCCATCCTTTCGCCCTCGCCGTCCCGAGTGTCTGGCAACCCGACCGAGGAGGTCCACGCATGAAGCTCCTGACCGCGATCGTGAAGCCGTTCAAGCTCGACGACGTGAAGCAAGCGCTGAAGGAGGTGGGCGTGCAGGGCATGACCGTCTCCGAGGCGCAGGGGTTCGGGCGTCAGGCCGGCCACACCGAGGTGTACCGAGGCGCTGAGTACACCGTGGACTTCGTCCCGAAGGTCCGCTTCGAGGTGCTGCTGGCAGACGACGACGTCGACCGTGCCGTCGATGTGGTCACCGAAGCGGCCCGCACCGGCAAGATCGGCGACGGCAAGCTCTGGGTCACCGACGTCGACCGGGTGGTGCGCATCCGTACGGGTGAACGTGACGACGACGCCCTCTGAGCCCACTGCGCTCGCGACGCAGGCGTCGGCCACCTTTGTTGCGGCGAGAGCCGCTCTGGTGGCCGACGCCGCGCGTCAGGGCAGGCAGTTCTGTGAGGAGCTCACCCGTCTGACAGACGACTGGCTTCGCACGCTGTTCGAAGAAGCCGACCCCGGTTCGGGGTTGGCGCTCGTCGCGGTCGGCGGATACGGCCGTGGCGACCTGTGCCCGGGCAGCGACCTCGATGTGCTGCTGGTGCACGACCTGCGGCGCGGGAAGGGCAGGCTGGCGGGGGTCGCAGACCGGATCTGGTACCCGGTGTGGGACACCAACTTGGTGCTCGGGCACGCGGTGCGGACGCGCCGCGAGGCGCTCGACCTCGCCGCCCGAGACATGGACACGGCGACAGCCCTGCTCGACGTTCGGCTCCTTGCCGGCGACGCCGATCTGGCTGACGACCTGCGCACCGAGGCGCGCGCCGCGTGGCGCAAGCGGGCGGGCGCGGTGAGCGCCGAGTTGATCGCCTCGGCGCACGATCGTGCGACGCGCTTCGGCGAGGTCGCCTTCTTGCTCGAACCCGACCTCAAGGTCGGGCGGGGCGGCTTGCGTGACGTGCACACGTACGGCTGGCTCGCCACGGCGTACCCGGACCTGCTGGGCGAGGATGCCGCTGGGCTCGACGCGGCGCACGACGAGTTGCTCACTGCCCGTGTTGCGTTGCACCGGGTGACGGGGCGGCGCGGTGACGTGTTGACCCTGCAGGACCAGGACGCGGTGGCAGCAGCGCTCGGAGGCGGGGACGCCGATGCGTTGCTGGGCCGGGTGTCCGAGGCGGCGCGCACCGTGGCATGGGTGCTCGACGACGCGGTCATCACCGTGCAGCGGGGGAGTCGAGCTGCGACGTCGATGCCCGCGCATGCGGTTGTGGGAGAGCGAGGCGTCGTCCGGCTCGGTGATGTGGTTGCGTTGGACGCCACCCACGACGTCGGCGCCGACCCGGGCGTGGTGCTACGCCTCGCGGCGGTCGCGGCCGAAGCGGCGGCCGAGGGCGCACGGCTCGACCGGGCATCGCTGCGTCGACTGGCGGCCGAGCTGCCGACCTTCGACGGGCCGTGGCCGGCGGGGGCACGCGACGATCTCGTCCGGGTGCTGTGTGCCGGCCCGGGTGCGCGCGCGGTGTTGGAGTCGCTCGACCGTTTCGGGCTGCTGGTGCGGGTCCTGCCCGAGTGGGAGCACGTCCGGTGCCGTCCGCAGCGCAACGCGCTGCATCGCTTCACCGTCGACCGGCACCTGGTCGAGGCGGCGCTCGGCGCTGCTGCCTCCGCCGCGCACGTCGCCAGGCCCGACCTGCTCGTGTTGGGTGCGCTGCTGCACGACATCGGCAAGGGCCTGCCGGGCGATCACACCGACACGGGCATGGCGCTCATCGAGCGTGTTGGCCCGCGGCTGGGTCTGCCGCCGGAGGACGTCACGGTGCTCGTCGACCTTTGCCGGCACCACCTGCTGTTGCCCGCCGTGGCAACTCGCCGTGACCTCGACGACGAGGCGACCATCACCTCGGTTGCCGACGCAGTCGGTTCGGTGCAGTTCCTCGAGCTCCTCGCCGCGCTGAGCGAAGCCGACGGCCTGGCGACCGGTCCTGCCGCGTGGAGCCCGTGGAAGGCAGAGCTCGTCGCAGATCTCGTCGGGCGCGTGCGCCATGTGCTCGAGGGGGGGTCTCCCGTCGCGGTCGCGGCACGTCCCTTCCCCAGCGCCGCGCAGTTGGCCGCGCTGCGCGCGGGTCGTGCGATGGTCAGCGGTGAGCACGACGAGCTCACCGTCGTCGCACGCGACCGCCCCGGTCTGTTCAGTCGGGTTGCCGGGGTGCTCGCCATCCACGGGCTGGACGTCATCTCTGCAGGTGCGCTGTCGAGCGATGAAGGCTGGGCACTCGAGCACTTCGTCGTCTCGCGTGGCAGCACCACGCTGCTGCGCGAGATCGACTGGACGCGGGTCGCGCACGACGTCGAGCTGGCGTTGGCGGGGCGTCTCGCAGTTGCTGCTCGCGTGGCGGCGCGCGCGCAGCGCTACCGGCCGCGCGCAAAGTCGTTGCCGGTGCCGCCGATTCGCGTGACGTTCGACGACACCCCGTCGGCCGCGACGGTGCTTGAGGTGTCTGCGCCGGACGGTGTCGGTGCGCTGTACCACCTCACGCGGGCGCTGGCCGAGCTGGAGCTCGACCTGCGCCTGGCGAAGATCGAGACGTTGGGCGACACCGTGGTCGACGCGTTCTACCTGGTCGACGCCGACGGTGCGTGCATCACCGACCCGGAGCACCGCAAGGAGATTGAACGGGCGGTGCTGCACGCCCTCGACCCCGGCTGAGCGTGCGCGTGGTGTCGGTGGCGCTCGCGCTCGCTCCGCACGTGGGGGCGCTCAGGTGTCGCCGTTGTGCTCGCGCAGGAAGCGCTCGACCTCGTCCGCGAGGCGGGCGGGGTCGGTGTCGTCGTCATCGGAGGGGTGGTGTCGTCCTCCGCCGGGGGCGCCGGTGCTCAGGCCGCGGGTGAGCGTGTCGTCGTCGAACCCGAGCGTGTCGTCTTCGCAGTCGCTCTCGTCGTCGTCGGCGTCGTCGTCGACCGGGCCGAGGTCGTGGCGCAGCTCGAGGCGCTGGAGGTAGGCGACGGTGTCGTCGTCGTCGGCCACGAGCGCGTCGACCTCGCGCTCGTAGGCCTCTGCCGCGATCGCGAGGAGTGCGGTGTCGATGTCGAGGCGGAGCAGTGCGGCAGCGCCAGAAACCAAAGCCAGGGTCGCCTTGGGGGACGGTGCGCCCGACACATACGTCGGCACCGTCGCCCACAACGACGACGTGGGGAAGCCGGCGGCGGCGCAGGCGTGCTGCAGCACTCCCACGATTCCGGTCGGCCCCTCGTAGCGAGAGCGCTCGGCACCCAGCCCAACCAGGAGGCTGGCGTCGTCGCCCGAGGCGACGAGCGGAACCGGCCGAGTGTGCGGCACCTCAGACAGCAGGGCGCCCAGGTGGAGCACGCGGGTGACCCCGAGCGCGGTGGCGAGCTCGGTCACCTCGCGGCAGAAGGTGCGCCAGTGCAGCTGCGGCTCAGGGCCGGTGAGCAGGACCGCGTCGCCGACGTCGGGGTCGGCGGACTGCCCGGCGAGATCAGCGGCGAGCAGCTCGACCTCGGGCCAATCCAGCGCTCGGGTTGCCCCGTCGACGAGGCGGACGGTCGGGCGAGTGTCGGTGTAGTCGTAGAACGCGTCGCCGTCGATGGCCGCGAAGGGCTGCGCGTCCCACTGGTCGGCGAGGTACCGCACGGCGTTCGACGCGGCATCGCCGGCGTCGTTCCAGCCGGAGAACGCGGTGATGAGGACCGGTCGGTGCAGAGCCGGTCGGCGGTCCCACCGCACATGCTCCATGGCCCTACGCTACCGGCGCCCGCACCCCATCCCGTTGAGGTCAACCATGATCGAGGTCCGCGAAGCGACAGAGGTGACGCCCGAGCTCGTGGAGGCGTTCGAGCGCCTCACGCCCCAGCTCTCGTCGTCGAACCCGGCGCCGACGTCGGGGGAGCTCGCCGAGATCGTCGCATCACCGGCCACCGTCCTTCTCGTTGCCCACGCCTCCGATCGCTCGGGTGCAGACGCGCTCGTGGGCTCGCTCACCCTGGCGCTGTTCCGCATCCCGACCGGGCTGCGGGCGTGGATCGAAGACGTGGTCGTCGACGGGGCGGCACGGGGCCAGGGCGTCGGCGAGGCGCTCAACCGTGCCGCGCTCGACGTCGCTCGCGAGCGGGGGGCTCGTACGGTCGACCTGACGTCGCGCCCGAGCCGCGAGGCGGCGAACCGCTTGTACCAGCGGATCGGTTTCGTGGCCCGCGACACGAACGTGTACCGCTACTCGCTCTAGCTGCTTGCTCTCGCTGCGATGCAGCGGCGGTACTCGGGCGGGGCCTCCGCGAGGCGGCTCAGGTCTGAGCGATGGTGAAGACCTGGAGGACTTCGTCGCCGTAGTCGTTGATGACCTTGACGGCGATCTTGCCCGTCGACGGTTTGGGGAAGGGTCGCGACACGGTGCGGTACAGGCTCGCCCAGGCTTCCTCGTCGATCTCGGCTTTCAGGTCACGCTTGAGCTTGCGGTACGGGTCTTGGCCGCCGGTGAAGTACGCGTGGCGCACGAAGAAGCTCTCTTCGTCGTAGTCGGTGTCGATCATCCAGAGCGCGATGCGGTCGGTGTCGCGGCTGCGGACCTCGCCGGTGGTGGGGTCGTACACGTCGACGCCGTGCAACTCGACCT
>CAZUMJ010000050.1:0-6115 GCA_964621605.1 uncultured Iamiaceae bacterium
CGCCCAGGCGGTACTCCAGGACCGACGAGTCGAACCGCCGGCCCTCGCAGTCTTCGCAGGGGGTCACCACGCCGGCCATCATCGCCAGGTCGGTGTAGATCACCCCGTTGCCGCCGCACGTCGGGCAGGCGCCTTCGGAGTTGGCGCTGAACAGCGCGGGCTTGACGCCGTTCGCCTTCGCGAACGCTTTGCGGATCGGGTCGAGCGCCCCGGTGAACGTGGCGGGATTCGATCGCCGCGACCCTCGGATGACGCGCTGGTCGACGTGCACGACGTCGTCCCGACCCACGAGCGAGCCCTCGACGAGCGAGCTCTTCCCGGAGCCGGCGACGCCGGTCAGCACCACGAGCACGCCGAGGGGGAGGTCGACGTCGACGTCTCGCAGGTTGTTCGTGGAGGCACCCCGCACCTCGATCGCACCGGACGGCGTGCGCACGGTCTCCTTGAGCGCGGCCCGGTCGTCGAGGTGGCGCCCCGTGATCGTGTCGCTGCGTCGCAACCCCTCGACCGTGCCTTCGAAGCACACCGATCCACCCGCTGTGCCGGCGCCGGGCCCGAGGTCCACGACGTGGTCCGCGACCGCGATCACCTCCGGCTTGTGCTCCACCACGAGCACCGTGTTCCCCTTGTCGCGCAAGCGCGCCAGGAGGTCGTTCATGCGCACGACGTCGTGGGGGTGCAGCCCCGCTGAGGGCTCGTCGAAGACGTAGGTCACGTCGGTGAGCGCGGAGCCGAGCTGGCGCACGATCTTGGTGCGCTGCGACTCCCCGCCCGACAGCGAGCTCGTGGAGCGCGCCAGCGACAGGTACCCGAGGCCGATGGCAGTGAACCCGTCGAGCATCTGGAGCAGTCCCGCGACGACCGGGGCGACCGCGGGTTCGTCGAGGCCGCGCACCCAACCGGCGAGGTCGCCGATCTGCATGGCGCACGCATCCGCGATGTTCACGTCGCCGATGCGAGAGCTGCGCGCCGGTGCGGCGAGCCTCGTCCCGTCGCAGTCCGGGCACGTCCCGAAGGTGATGGCACGCTCCACGAAGGCCCGGACGTGCGGCTGCATCGCCTCGACGTCCTTGGTGAGCATCGACGACTCGATGCGCACGATCAGGCCCATGTAGGTGACGTTGATGCCCTCGACCTTGATGCGGGTCGGTTCGCGGTGGAGCAGGTCGTGCAGCTCGCGCTTCGTGAACCGCCCGACCGGCTTGTCCGGGTCGAAGTAGCCGCAACCACGGAAGATGCGGCCGTACCAGCCGTCCATGGAGTAGCCGGGCACGAGGATCGCCCCGTCGTTGAGGCTGCGCGTGGCGTCGTAGAGCGCGGCGTGGTCGTAGTCGCTGACCTGGCCGCGGCCCTCGCAGCGGGCGCACATGCCGCCGAGCCGGTTGAACGTGGCCTTCTCACGGCGGGTCTTCCCACCCCGATCCACGGTGATCGACCCGCTGGCCTGCACCGAGGGGACGTTAAAGGAGAAGGCGTTCGCCGGACCGATGTGCGGCTCGCCGAGACGGCTGAACAGGATGCGCAGCAGGGCGTTCGCGTCGGTGGCTGTGCCGACGGTGGAGCGCGGGTGGGCGCCCATGGGTTCCTGGTCGACGACGATGGCGGTGGTCAGACCTCCGAGGGAGTCGACGTCGGGACGTGCCGTCGACGGCATGAACCCTTGCACGAACGAGCTGTAGGTCTCGTTGACGAGTCGTTGCGACTCTGCCGCGACGGTGGCGAACACGAGCGAGCTCTTCCCCGACCCCGACACCCCGGTGAACACGGTGAGCCGTCGCTTCGGGAGGTCGACGTCGACCCCGCGCAGGTTGTTGGCGCGCGCGCCGCGCACACGGATGACGTCGTGGAGGTCGGCGGGCGGCTTCGCGCCCCTAGCATCGGTCGGCCTGGCGGCAGACGCCATACGTCGTCTCCTCGTTCGTCGTGCAGCCGTCGGAAGTGTACGGCGAGCCTCGAAAACGCCTGACGCGAAGTAGCTATGGTTGCACCATGCGACTTCACGGACCACGACGTTGGATGACAACTGGCGCCCTCGTCGCCGGGCTGGGCGGGCTCCTGATCGGATGCTCCGGTAGCTCGGGGTCGACGAAGAGCACCGACAGCTCCAAAGACGGGTCCGCGCAGGCGGCAGACGGCTCACAGCTCGCAGTGAGCGACAAGGTGATCGCGCACCTCGATCCCCGGTATCAATCCTTCAACCTCGAGATGTACCAACTCGTGGGCGGCCCCTACTTCTACAAGACGTACGACCAGGGGAACGGCAAGGTCGAAGGGCCACCCATCGACCTCAACTCGCCCCGCCTGCGCAGCCTCGTGAAGGCGCTCGGCCCGTCGTACATCCGGGTCAGCGGCACCATGGCGAACTCGACGTACTTCGACCCCAACGGCGGAGCCGATGCAGTCGCGCCCGCACCGTTCAAGCTGGTGCTGACCGGGTCGCGTTGGCAGAGCATGGGCGACTTCGCGAAGGCCGTCGACGCGGAGCTCATGACGTCGTTCGCGGTCGGCAACGGCGTGCGTGACCCGAGCGGCACCTGGATGCCCGACCAGGCGCGCTCGCTCCTCGAGTTCACCCAGGCACACGACATCCCCCTCGTCGCGGTCGAGTTCTACAACGAGCCCGGCACCAACATCGGGCTCCCGAGCGGCTACAACCCGCAGGACTACGGCCGTGACTTCCGGGTGTTCCAGAAGATGATGCAGGAAGTCGCACCGAAGGTGAAGATCGCCGGGCCGAGCGCGTCCGGCGACAAGCTCAACCTCGCTGCTCCGCCAGCCCTCAACGCGCTCGACCTGCTCTCAGCCTCAGGCGACGTCTACAGCGCATTCAGCTACCACTGGTACCCGAAGCTGTCGGAGCGGTGCGGGTCGAAGGACGGCCCGGACACTGCGCTCACAAACGAGTTCCTCTCCCGTGTCGACGCGACCCGCGACTACTACGAGAGCCTCCGAGACCGCTACTCCCCGGGCGACCCTATGTGGGTCACCGAGGCATCCGAAGCCGCGTGCGGTGGTGACCGCTGGGCAGCGACCTACCGTGACGTCTTCCGCTACGTCGAGACCCTCGGCCGCCTCGCCGATGGCGACGGAAACGTCGTGTTCCACAACTCGCTGGCCGCCGCCGACTTCGGCCTGCTCGACCAGGTCACCTTCGAGCCCCGCCCCGACTACTGGGCGGCCCTGCTGTGGGCGCGTCTCATGGGGCCGACGGTCGTCGCCACGAAGGCCGCGAGCCCGTCGCCCGACCTGGGGATCTACGCGCACTGCACGACCGGCACGAAGAACGGCTCCGTCACCTACGCGGTGGTGAACCCATCGACCAAGGCCCTGCGCCTCACCACCGCCTCGGGAAGCGCCAGCGTGTACCAGCTCGGCGCACCAACCCTGGATTCCCCCACCGTGACGCTCAACGGCGCAGAGCTCCAGGCGGGCGCGGACGGCACGCTTCCCGCGTTGGACGGCAAGGCGGTCCAGGGCGCCATCGAGATCGCACCGACGAGCGTCACCTACATCGTCGACGCCGGTGCGGGTGGTCCCTGTAGCTGAGCTACGGGATGGCGGAAGTCGATCGCCATTCCAATACGCTACGAAGATGCATCAGCACCGAACGAGACGATGGCTGGCGACTGGCGCCCTGCTCACCGCAGTGGGTGCCCTGGCCATCGGCTGCTCGAGCAGCTCCGGAAACGCCAAGCCCACCGACACGAAAGCAACCACGTCGTCGAGCTCGGGCGTCGCGACCGGGGACGGCAACGGCACCGTCAAGCTCGCGATCGGCGACAAGGTGATCGCGACGGTCGACCCGCGCTACCAGTCGTACAACATCGAGATGGTCGAGGTCACCGGCGGCGAGTTCTGGAAGCCGTACGACGCCGGCCCTGGCAAGGTCGTGCGCCCGCCGATCGACCTAGCGTCACCGCGCCTCCGAAACCTGGCGAAGGGACTCGGGCCTGTCTACATCCGCGTCAGCGGCACGTGGGCCAACTCGACCTACTTCGACGCCGACGGCACCGCGCACGGCACCGCGCCCACCGGATTCAACGGTGTGCTCACCCAAGACGAGTGGAAAGGCGTCGGGGCCTTTGCCAAGGCCGTCGACGGCAAGATCGTCACGTCGTTCGCCTCGAACACCGGCACGCGCGACGCCAACGGCGTGTGGACCGACACACAAGCCAAGGCCCTCCTCGAGTTCTCCAAGGCCAACGACATCCCGATCTACGCGGCCGAGTTCTACAACGAGCCGAGCCTCAACATCGGTGTCCCCGCGGGCTACACCGTCGACGACTTCGGCCGCGACCTCAAGACCTTCGAGAAGATGGCACGCAGCGTCGACCCGTCGATGAAGTTGACGGGCCCCGGATCCGCGGGCGACAAGCTCCTCCTCGTCGTCGAACCGGCGCTGAAGGCACCGGACCTGCTGAAGGCATCCGGCGACGACGCCTTCAGCATCTTCAGCTACCACTACTACCCGAAGGTCTCGGCCCGCTGCGGTTCCAAGGAAGGCCCGGAGGTGGCCCTCACCCAGGACTACCTCTCGCGTGTCGACGCCACGGCCGAGTACTACGAGAAGCTGCGAGACCAGTACATGCCCGGCGCACCGATGTGGGTCGGCGAGACCGCCCAGGCCGCCTGCGGCGGCGACAAGTGGGCGTCCACCTACCGCGACGTGATGCGCTACGTCGACACGTTGGGTCGGCTCGCCCGCGGCGACGGCGACGTGGTATTCCACAACACGCTCGCCTCGAGCGACTACGGCCTGCTCGACGAAGACGGCCTCGTTCCCCGGCCCGACTACTGGGCTGCGGTGCTGTGGGCACGCCTGATGGGCCCGAAGGTGGTTGCGCTCACACCTGCGCCGAGCACGCCGGACCTCAGCATCTACGCGCACTGCACCGCCGGCGCGCAGGGCTCGGTCACCTACGCCGTGGTCAACACCTCCACCAAGGACTCGCGGAAGGTGGAGACCAAGACCGGCTCGGCAACCGTGTACCAACTCTCCGCTCCCTCGCTCGACTCCGGCACCGTGGCGCTGAACGGCAAGGAGTTGCAGGCCAACAGTGACGGCACGCTCCCGAAGCTCGATGGGCACGCGGCGAAGGGCGCGGTCGACGTTCCGCCGGCGAGCGTGGCCTACATCGTCGAGAAGGTCAGCGACGGCCCCTGCGCCTGACCAGGCACGCGGCGCGCACCTGCACGCCGAGGAGCGTCAACCGATGACGGGCGGCAGCACCGTGAACCCTGGCCACTCGGGCACGGTCACCGTCGACCCGTCCGCGGCGGTGGCCTCGAGCTCATAGCTGTAGCGGCCGCTCGCGGCGCTGCACGATCCGTTGGGCGCGACCGCGCCGGGGCACAGGGCGATGCTCCCGCTCGCACCGGTCGCGGCCACGCGGACCCGTTGGTCGCCGGCCACGCCGTCGTCAAGGCGCTCCCAGATCGTGACCTTGGTCGCGCCCACGACCGACCAGGTGAGCACCGGCCCGCCCGCTGTCGCATAGGTCGTCGGCTGCGGTCCCGACGGCTCCACGGTGAACCGCTCGACGGTCACCTGGCCGGGCACGGTTGACGCGGGGGTCGTGGTCGTCGGGTCACCTGAGGTTGGGGACGCCGTGGTCGGTGCAGGCACCGGAAGCCCACCGCCAGCGGGCGCGGTGGACCCCGCCGGGGTCGATGACGACGCGGTCTGCGCCTCGGACACCGAGGGCTGGGTGGGGGCACCGGACCCGAGGGACGACCGTGCCATCGGGCGACGGGCCGACTCCGGTCGCATCAGGATGAACCCGGCCACGACCGCCACCACCAGCACGGCCAGGACCACGGCCAGCAGGCGCACGCCCCGCGCCCTTCCCGCTGCCCGCTCGGCCCCCGACACTCGGGTCGCCGAGCCAGAGATCGCATCCACGTCGACGCCGGAGGGAGAGGTGACCGTGGGTGTCGTCCCAGGCGCCGACGGCGAGCTGGCCGGGGCAGCCGCTGCCCCTGCGTTCGGCCCCATCGGCACGCCGGCCGCGCCGAGCTGCGCCGCCACCGCGTTGCGCACCTCGGGAAGGACAAGCGCCAACGGGACCGCCGAGAAGAGCGCGCTGGGCGCCAAACGGGTCTCGCGCTCCTCCGC
>CAZUMJ010000050.1:6215-16912 GCA_964621605.1 uncultured Iamiaceae bacterium
GCGTCCACCGCGTCGTGCACCGCGGCAACCACCTCGGCATCGGCCACCGCCGCGGCCGGGTCGGCGTACCCGTCGAGGCGCGCGGCGAGGGAGAACCCGGGAGGTGCCGCCGTCGCCGATGCCCGGTGCTCGAACATGGTCATCACCTCGCCGTCGACCGGCGCCGAGCGGCGCTCACGCTCGACACGGTTGAGCGCGGCGTTGCGGGAGATGCGCAGGATCCACCCGCCGAACGAGGCAGGATCGGCGAGCCCGTCGAGCCCGCGCCACGCGGCCAGGAAGGCATCCTGTGCGAGCTCCGCCGCGGTGTCGCGGTCGCGCACGATGCGGAACGCGACGTTGTACACGCGGTCGAACCAGGTGTCGAAGAGCGACGCGAACGCCGTGTCGTCACCCGCCCGCGCCCGCGCCACCAGGGCCGCGTCCTGCGCGCGCTGCCTCGCCCGCTCGTCGCCCTCGGAGTCGTCGTCGATCCGCTCATTGTGCTCCACACCCGACTCCTGGCTCCGGGAGGCCTCCTAGTCCATGCCTGACCCCGCGGATCGGGAACGCTTACGCCACCGGCGCACCCAACGTGGAAGTAGCTTTCGGGGCGCCGTAAGCGGTTCGCAGTTGGTCTGTCAGGCACCTCGTCACCCCGCCGGATCGGTCGGCGGGAACGATCCAAGGAGACACCACCATGCGCACGACCCCTTCCCCCCTGGCCCCCTCATCCACCTCCGCATCGCACCCCGCACGGGGCGCGCACCGAGCCCGACGGGCCGTCGGTGCGGCGGCACTGGTTGCCGTCAGCCTCACGGCGCTCGGCGCCTGCGGTTCCAGCAGCAACGACAAGGCCGCCGACACCGCGGCCACTGCGGCCAGCACCACGACGGCCGGAAGCTCGACCACTGCACCCGATGCCCCCGTGACCGGCGGCGCAGCGGGCGGGCAGGGACAGACCGGACAGGGTCAGGCCGGGCAGGGCCAGTCCGGGCAGGGTCAGACCGGCGGCCAGTCCAGCGGCGGCCAGCCGACGCAGCCCCCCGCCTCAGCGCCGGCGCCGACGTCCGCTCCCACCACCGCGGCCGTCATCGACTCCTTCGACACGCCGGAGAACATCGACTGCCACAACGGGATGTCGCAGACCTTCACCGCGAGCTGGGCGACGCACAACACCACCAAGGTCACCATCTCCATCGACGGCCCCGGGATCTACGACACCTACGGGCCCTCCGGCAGCGTGAGCCTACCGTTCAACTGCTCGACGTCGCACACCTTCCTGCTGACCGCATACGGCACCGACGGCGGCCAGACGGTGAAGCAGATCACGCTGCAGCCGCGCAACGTGCAGAGCAACTACAGCGACTCCTCGATGCCGTGACCGCGCAACCCGCCGACGGTCAGGTCGTGCCCGACTGGCGCAAGCGCCGGTCGGGCACGAACCACATCACGGCGACCACCACGAAGCCGGCCACGGGGATCCATCGGCTCACGAAGGCGAGCGGCATGCTCGCAAGGAAGATGAGCACCGAGGCCTTGCCCTTCCAGTCCCGCCCCAGCGCGGCCCTGATTTCCGCGGCCTGCTCACCGCCGGCGCGCACGATGGCGAGCTGCAGCACGAAGTAGGCCAGGGCCGCCATCATCGACACGAAGCTGTACGTCGCGGTGGTGGCAGCCGCGAAGTGGTGCTCGCCCATCCACGCCGTCCCGAACGGGAACAGCGACAGCCAGAACAGCAGGTGCAGGTTGGCCCACATCACCGCCCCGTCCACCTCGGGTGCGGCGCGCAGGAGGTGATGGTGGTTGTTCCAGTACATCCCCACATAGACGAAGCTCAACGCGTACGACTCGAACACGGGCGCAAGCGAGCGGAGCGCACCCAGCGTCGTTCCCTCCGGAGGGCGCAGCTCCAACACCATGATCGTGATGATGATGGCGAGCACGCCGTCGCTGAACGCCTCGAGCCGACCGGTCCCCACGGGCGGTGATGGTAGGAGATCCTCCGAGCGTCCTCGTGCGAGCGCCGCCCGCGCGGAGCTCGACGGGACGATCGCTACCGGAGCTGGTACCGGATGGGGAGGTGCTTCACCCCCGACACGAAGTGGGATTGGGCGTACTCCGGGGTGCCGTCGAGCTCCACGACGGCGAGGTGCTGGGTGAGGCGTTCGAGCATGGTGCGCAGCTCCCGTCGAGCGAATCGCACACCCAGGCAGAAGTGCGCCCCGATCCCGAACGACAACAGGTGGTCGGCGTCCGGGCGGTCGATCCAGAAGCGGTCAGGGTCGACGAACACGTCGGCGTCGCGGTTGGCCGACGGATACGACAGCAGCACCCGACCGCCCGCAGGGATGGGCACCCCACCGACCGTGGTGTCGACCTGGGCATACCGCATGAAGTGCCGCACCGGTGAGGTCCAGCGGATGATCTCGTCGACGGCACCGTTTACCAGCGCGGGATCGGCGACGAGCTGGGCGAACTGCTCGGGGTGGCGGGCAAGCGCCTCCAACCCTCCGGCCAACGCGAACGACGTGGTGTCGTGCCCGGCGGTCGCGACGATGATGTAGTACCAGAGGCGGTGGACGTCATCCATCGGGCATCCGTCGACCTGCCCGTTGGCGATGAGCGACGCCAGGTCGTCCGCGGGGCACGCCCGGCGGTCCTCGGTGAGCTCGTTGAAGTACATGATGAAGCGCATGATCGACGCCATCACCCGCTCACCCGGGTTCTCGGCGTCACCGAGGTACTCGGGGTCGGCTGCCCCGAAGATGCCCTGGGTGAGCTCCAGCATGAGCGGCTCGTCCGACTGCGGCACCCCGTAGATGTCCATGATCACGCGCAACGTGTAGGGCTGCGCGATGTCGTGCGCGAAGTCGCACCGCCCGCCCATCGATCGCAGCTTCTCCACGAACTCGTCCGCGATCGCATCGATGCGTGGCTGTCGTGCGGCGACCGCCGCGGGTTTGAACCAGGCGCTCGTCACCGCCCGATGGTCGCGATGGTCGTCGCCGTCGAGGTGGACGAGCGAGCTCGGCAACGGCATCCCCGACGCCTCGAGCTGGCGGTAGTCCTCGTCGGGCCCCAACACCACGCGGTACGTGTTCGCCCACGTGCGGGCGTCACGAGAGACCGCGAACACGTCGGCGTGCCGGGTGAGGATCCACATCGGCTCGTACCCCTCGGGGTCGACGCGCAGCACGGGGGCGTCGCGGCGCAGGCCACGGACCGCTGCGTGCCACGCGTCCATGTCGGCCCACCGATGCGGAGAGAGGAACCAGTCCTCGGGCCGGACGGCGTCGTCCACGTCAAGGCTCATCGGAAGGTCCCTTCGAGATCAGGTGGCAGGAGAACGGCAACTCGCCGCGCGACGCCCGCGCTCACGGCACGCGTCCCAGCTCGTGGTCGAGCACCTCGGCCCAGCGCGCGGCGATTCCGGCGCGTCGGCGGGCGTCGTCGGTCAACAGGTTCGCGAGCCCGAGGCCGCGCGCCAGGTCGAGCGTGGCCTGGATCAGCTCACGCGTGCCCGGGCGGCGCTCATCGACGTGGAGCAGGTCGACCACGGCCCGGTGGAGCTCCTTGCCGATCTTCGCCTCCAACTCGACCACGCTCGCCCGTAGGGCCGGGTCGGCAGCGGACGCCACCCAGAGCTCGAGCGCCGCCGCGAAGACGGTCCCGGTGCAGAGCTCGAAGACCGTGTCGACGACCTCACGGGTCGACGGGGCCTCGCGCTCGGCGGCCTCGCCGGCGGGCAGCTTCTTGGCCCGGCGGCGGAGGTCGTGGCCTCGTGCCTCCACGACCTGGCCGACCGCCGCGATGAAGAGGTCCTCACGCGTCGGGAAGTGGTGCTGGAGTGCCCCGCGCGACACCGCGGCCCGTGACGCGACCAGCGCCACGGTGCAACGCGACCAGCCCACCTCGGCCAGGCACTCCACCGCGGCTTCGAGGATCTGCTGGCGTGTCGCCCGGCTGCGGTCCTGTTGGGGCGGCCGACCGGTGACCCCGCTTGCCCGAGGAGCCGCGGCCGCCCTGCCGGTCATCGCCACCGAGGTCTCGCTGCGGCGCGGGCCCCCACCCGCTGCCTGCTCACTGCTGCGCCCATCGGGGTGGGCGACGTTCGAGGAACGCCGCGATGCCCTCCTGGGCTTCCTCCGACGCGAACAGGCTCCCCGAGCGCGCGGCGAGCTCGTCCGCATGCTCGTCGAACGCCGGCAGCACCCGAGCGGCGAGGAGCGCCTTCGACGCCGCAAGGCCTTGCGGCGAACACAGCCGCATCGAATCGGCGAGTGCGGCGATGGCCTCATCGAGCGCGGCGGCGTCGGCCACGACATCGGTGAGCAAGCCCCCGCGGGCTGCCTCACCTCCGTCGAAGCGGTCGCCCGTGAGGAACCACCGTGATGCGGCACGGTCGTGCAACCGGGGCAGCACGGTGAGGGAGATGACCGCGGGCGCGACGCCGAGCCGGGCCTCGGTGAACGCGAACGACGAGCCGACCGTCGCCAACGCGAGGTCGCAGGCGGCCACCAGTCCGATCCCGCCACCGCGGACCGCACCCTCGACGCGCGCGATGAGCGGCTTCGGGTGCGCCACCATCTGGCGCAGCAACGCCACAAGACGGGCCGTTCCGTGCTGCGGCCCGCCCTCGGCACCCGAGTCGGCAAGGTCGGCCCCCGCGCAGAAGGTGGTGCCGGTGTGGGTGAGCACCACGGCCCGCACAGACGGGTCCGCCGCCGTCGCGTCGAGGTGCGCGGCGAGCTGGTCGGTGAGGCGACGCGACAACGCGTTGCGGTTCGGTGGCGAGTCGAGCGTGCACACCGCGACCGCCCGTTCGACGTGCAGGTGCACCAGCTCCTCGGAGTCGGCCGTGATGCTCATCAGTACGACCTCGGTAGGCCGAGGCTGTGCATGGCTACGAAGTTCAGGATCATCTCGCGGCTCACCGGCGCGATGCGCATGAGGCGCGACGCAGCGATGAGCGAACCCAGCCCGTACTCGCTCGCGAGGCCGTTCCCGCCGTGGGTCTGCACCGCCTGGTCGACCGCACGGACCACCGCCTCTCCCCCGGCGTACTTGGCCATGTTGGCGGCCTCCCCCGCTCCCATGTGGTCACCGGCGTCGTAGAGGGTGGCGGCCTTCTGCATCATCAGGCGGGCCAGCTCCACCTCGATGTGGATCGCCGCCAAGGGGTGCGCCAGACCCTGGTGGGTACCGATCGGACGGTCGTGCCACACGGCACGCTCCTTCGCGTAGCCGGTGGCCTTGTCGAGCGCGTAGCGAGCCATGCCGACCGCGAACGCGGATGCCATGATGCGCTCCGGGTTGAGGCCGGCGAAGAGCTGATCGATCGCGGCGTCTTCCTCGCCCACGAGCGCGTCGGCGGGGAGGCGCACGTCGTCCATGAAGAGCTGGAACTGGTTGTCGGGGGCGACGATGTCCATCGGGATCCGGGTGCGTTCGAAGCCCGGGCTGTCGGTCGGCACCACCAAGAGCACGGGCTTCAACTGCCCGGTCGTGGCATCCGCAGTGCGACAGACGATCAGCACGTTGTCGGCCACATCGACGCCCGAGATGAAGGTCTTGCGACCCGTCAGCACCCAGTCGCTGCCGTCTCGACGCGCGGTGGTGGTGATGCGGTGCGAGTTGGACCCCGCGTCGGGTTCGGTGATCCCGAACGCCATGATGGACGATCCGTCCGCCAATCCGGGCAGCCAACGCCCCTTCTGCTCGTCGGTGCCGAAGCGGGCGATCACCGTCCCACAGATGGCCGGTGACACGACCATCATCAGCAGGCCACAGCCCGCCGCGCTCAGCTCTTCCTCCACGAGCGACAGCTCGTACATGCCCTGACCCCCGCCGCCGTACTCCACCGGCAGGTTCACCCCCAGGTAGCCCAGGCGGCCGGCCTCGTCCCACAACTCCTTCGTGGGGTCGTCGGAACGTGCCTTGTCGACGTAGTACTCGTAGCCGTAACGGGAGGCGAAGCCCGCCACCGCGGCGCGCAGGGCCTGCTGTTCGTCGGTCTCGGTGAAGCTCACGGTTCGTTTCCTTCCTCGGTTGACGCAACGACGACCAGCACGGTGCCGAGATCGACCTGCTGGCCCTCGTGCACGGCCACCTCGGTCACGACCCCGGCCGCGGGTGCGTCGATGCGATGCTGCATCTTCATGGCTTCGAGCCAGAGCAGCGGCTGGCCTTGCTGCACGTGATCGCCGGGTGCCACCGCAAGCTGGACCACCACGCCCGGCATCGGCGCCACGAGCGATCCGGGCAGCGCCGCGTCACTCGGATCCGCGAAGCGGTCGACGAGGGCCAACCGGACCGGCCCCAACGACGAGTCGACGAACACCGTCGGCGGATGGCTCCCGACCTGGAAGGCACGACGCACGCCATCGATGTCGAGCACGACCCGCTCGGGGGTGGCATCGACGAGCCGCACCGAGACCCCCTCATCGGCGACCAGCCCGTCGCGGCTGTGGCGATACGTGACCGTGAGGTCCTCGTCGTGGTGGCGGAACGTCCGCTCCTGTGGCTGCGACACCACGTTGCGCCAGCCGTTCGGCAACCCACCGAGCACCGGCGCATCGGCGCGCTGCGCGGCGGAGTCCGCCAGGGCGGCCGCCAGCGCCGAGAGGCGCACCGTGTCGGACCCCGCCAGCGGCTCGGCCAGCGCGGCGAGGCCGGCAGGGTCGAGGAAGGTCGTGTCGGTCTGGCCGGAGAGGAACCCCGGGTCGCGCAGGATCCGCACGAGGAGGTCGCGGTTGGTCACCGGGCCGTGCAAGGTCATGGTGGCCACCGCGGTGGCCAGGCGGCGTGCAGCGTCGACCCGTTCGGGCGCCCACGCGATGACCTTCGCCAGCATCGCGTCGTAGTGGATGCCGACGACGGACCCAGCCGCGATCGCGCTGTCGAGGCGAAGGCCGATCGGATCATTCCCACACGCGAACTGCGCGGTCACGCCCGGCACGGCGAAGCAGTGCACCGTCCCGCTCTGGGGCTGCCAGTCGGCGGCCGGGTCCTCGGCGTAGAGGCGCACCTCGATCGCGTGACCGGTCGGGCGAGGCGGCTCCTCCGGGAGCGCGCGACCCTCGGCGACGTGAAGTTGGAGGGCGACGAGGTCGACGCCGGTGACCGCCTCGGTGACCGGGTGCTCGACCTGCAAGCGCGTGTTCACCTCGAGGAAGGCGATGCGGCCGTCGTCGCCGACGAGGAACTCGACGGTGCCCGCGCCCGTGTAGGAGATGGCCTCCACGGCGCGTCGCGCGGCGTCGAACAACCGGGCGCGGAGCCCGTCGACGCGTTCCACCAACGGCGACGGCGACTCCTCGACGACCTTCTGGTGGCGCCGCTGGATGGAGCACTCGCGTTCCCCCAGCACCCACACGGTGCCGTGCTGATCCGCGAGCACCTGCACCTCCACGTGATGCCCTCGTGGCAGGTACGGCTCGCAGAACACGGTGGCGTCGCCGAAGGCGGCCGCCGCCTCGGCACGGGCGGCCGCGAGCTCTCCGGGCAGGGCGTCGAGATCGTGCACCACACGCATGCCACGCCCGCCTCCCCCCGCCGAGGCCTTGATCAGCAACGGCAGGTCGTCAGCGCACACGTCGTCGGGTTCCAGCGCGGCGAGCACCGGCACGCCCACCGCAGCCATGCGCCGTTTGGCTTCCACCTTCGAGCCCATCGCCTCGATGGCCTCGGGCGAGGGCCCGATCCACACCAGTCCGGCATCGATGACGGCTCGGGCGAACGGCGCCTGCTCGGACAGGAACCCGTAGCCGGGGTGCACGGCATCCGCGCCGGCGCGACGTGCCGCGTCGAGCAGGAGATCGACCCGCAGGTACGTGTCGGCAGGAGCGACACCCGGGAGCCGCACCGCGACATCTGCCTCTGTCACGTGCGGCTCCGTGGCGTCGGCGTCGGAGAAGACCGCGACGGTCGCGATGCCCAGGTCGCGACATGTGCGCATCACCCGTCGGGCGATCTCGCCGCGATTCGCGATCAGGACGCAACGGATCGGAGCGGTTGCCGCCGCCGTGGGGTCGCCCGCGGCTGGGGGTGCAGTCGACATCGGCATCACATCCGGAACACGCCGTAGCCGTCCGTGCCGCGCACCGGACCCGAGTGGATCGCCGACAGCGCGAGGCCGAGCACCGTGCGCGTGTCGCGGGGGTCGATCACCCCGTCGTCGTAGAGGTGCCCCGACAGGAACATCGCGAGCGATTCCGCTTCGATCTGCGCCTCCACCAGCTCGCGCATCGCCGTGTCGGCAACCTCGTCGAAATCCTGCCCGCGGCTCTCCGCCGCGGCGCGCGACACGAGCGAGATGACCCCTGCGAGCTGCTGGGGCCCCATGACGGCAGACTTCGCGTTCGGCCAGGTGAACAGGAAACGTGGCTGGTACGCCCGGCCGCACATGCCGTAGTTGCCGGCACCGTAGGAGGCACCCATCGTCACCGTGAGGTGCGGCACCTTCGAGTTCGCGACGGCGTTGATCATCATCGAACCGTGCTTGATGATGCCGCCCCGCTCGTACTGCTCCCCGACCATGTAGCCGGTGGTGTTCTGCAGGAAGACGAGCGAGGTGTCGAGTTGGTTGGCGAGTTGGATGAACTGCGCGGCCTTCTGCGCCTCCTCGCTGAAGAGCACCCCGCGGGCGTTGGCCAGGATGCCGACGGGATAGCCGTGCAGGCGCGCCCAGCCCGTGACGAGCGACGTGCCGTAGAGCGGCTTGACCTCATCGAAGTCGGAGCCGTCGACGATCCGTGCGATGACCTCCCGGGGGTCGAACGGCACCTTCAGGTCTGCGGAGACGATCCCGAGCAGGTCGTCGCAGTCGTAGCGCGGCTCGTCCACCGCCGAGGTCGGCGCCGGGCCGACCTTGCGCCAGTTCAGTCGGGCCACGATGCGACGACCGATGCGGATGGCGTCGCGCTCGTCGACCGCGAGGTGGTCGGCGAGGCCTGAGGTGCGGGCGTGGAGGTCGGCGCCGCCGAGCGACTCGTCGTCGGCGTCCTCGCCGGTGGCCATCTTGACCAACGGCGGGCCGGCGAGGAACACCTTCGAGCGGTCCTTGATCATCACGACGTGGTCTGACATGCCCGGCACGTACGCACCGCCCGCGGTGGAGTTCCCGAAGACCAGCGAGATCACCGGGATGCCCGCGGCCGAGAGGCGGGTCAGGTCGCGGAACATCGCCCCGCCGGGGATGAAGATCTCCTTCTGGGTGGGGAGGTCGGCACCGCCGGACTCGGTCAGGCCGATGCATGGAAGGCGGTTCTGCAATGCGATCTCGTTGGCGCGCAGGATCTTGCGCAACGACCACGGGTTGCTCGCGCCGCCCTTGATGGTGGGGTCGTTCGCGCTGATCATGCACTCGACTCCCGACACCACCCCGATGCCGGTGACCACACTTGCCCCCACGTGGAAGTCGCTTCCCCACCCCGCAAGGGTGGACAACTCCAGGAAGGGTGAGTCGGGGTCGAGGAGCAGTTCGATGCGTTCCCGCGCGAGCAACTTGCCACGAGCGCGGTGACGCTCCACGTAGCGCGGCCCGCCACCGGCGACCGCCTTCGCGTGTTCGGCGTCGACCGCGGCGATCTGCGCGAGCAGGGCGTCACGGTTCACCCGGTACTCCGGCGACGACGTGTCGAGGCGGCTGCGCAGGACCGTCACCGACCGACCTCGACCAACACCGACTCGGGGATGTCGACGTGCCGAGACCGGAGCCACTCGCCGAGCGCCTTCGCCTGCGGGTCGAACCGGGCGTTGGACGCCACCCCTTCCCCGAGGATGCCCTCGACCACGAAGTTCACGGCACGAAGGCTCGGCAGCACGTGCCGGGTGATGTCGAGGCCGGCGACCTCGGGCAGCAACGAACGGAGCGCCTCGACGGTCAGCGTGGCTCGCAGCCAGGCGAACGCACGGTCCGTGCGCGCCCACACCCCGATGTTGGCGCTGCCGCCCTTGTCGCCGCTGCGCGCTCCCGCGACCCAGCCCAGAGGCCCGCGGCGAGTGGCTCCCGAGAGGTCATGCGCGTCGGCTTGCAGCGGCTCGTCGCCTGCCGCTCCTTCCGGCAGGGGAGCCAACTCTTGCGTGCGGACCGGAGGTGCGATGTCGATGCGCGTGCCGTCGTCCAGCACGACGGCGTGCGGCACCGCGGCGGCGTCGACGGCGACCGACTCGAACACGCCGTAGATGCTCGCCGCACCCGGTGGTGCCGTCACGTGGAACCCGGGGTAGCTCGCCAACGCCAGCTCGATCGCGGCGTTGGTGAACGGCCGCCCGATGCTCGCCGCCTCGTCGCTGCGCACCACGCAGCGCAGCAGCGCACTCGCCGCCTCCTCCGTGTCGGCATCGTCGTGGTCGGTGCGCACGAGGGTCCACGTGGCGTCGGCCGGCACGGCGTCGGCGAGCTGGGCCCGCACCAGTGCGGCCTTGGCCTCGATGTCGAGCCCGGTGAGCACGAACGTCACTTCGTTGCGGTAGCCGCCGAGGCGGTTCACCCCCACCTTCGAGGTGGGGGGCGGCGGCTCGCCGCGCACCCCGCTGAGCCGCACCCGGTCGGGGCCATCGGTTGCCAGCACGATGGTGTCGAAGCGGGCCGTCACATCGGGGCCTGCGTAGCGGGCGCCGCCGATCTCGTAGAGGAGCTGCGCGGTGACCGTGTCGACGGTGACCGCTCCGCCGGTCCCGGGATGCTTGGTGACCACCGCAGAGCCGTCGGC
>CAZUMJ010000051.1:0-1932 GCA_964621605.1 uncultured Iamiaceae bacterium
GGCGAGATGATGAACCGGATCAACTTGGCGAAGAGCCTCGTGGCAACCCGCCGCATCGACGTCGGCTCCCGCATCACGGCCGACGACGTCACGATCAAGAGCCCGGGTCGTGGTCTCCAGCCGAACGCATTGCCAGCGCTCATCGGCAGTGTCGCGCGCCGCCAGATCGAAGCCGGCGACTTCTTCTACGCGACAGACACGGGTGACGCTCGGGTCGAGGGGCGGCCCTACACCTTCCGGCGCCCGATGGGCCTCCCGGTGCGCTTCCACGACTACCGGGGCCTGCTGGCGCAGTCGAACCCCGACTTCCTCGAGTTCCACCTCAGCTACAAGGACATGGAGCTCGACCCCGCAGACATGTTCGACGCACGCCTCGCGTGCGGCTACGCCGTGCACAGCCCCGACCTGTTCCGCGGCGACTTCCTCCTGAACTTGGCGTCGCCGGACGACACCCATTGGGAGCGTTCGATCGCGGAGCTGCAACGCGTGATCGACCTCACCCGTGGGCTCGACCATTGGTTCACCCAGTCGAACGAGCCAGTCGTGATCGCAAGCCTGGGTGGCTTCACCAAGGAGGCGCACGTCGCTTCCGAGGCGCGGGCATCGATGTACGACCGAGTCGCGGCTGGGCTCGCACGCCTCGATACCGCCGGCGTGCGGCTCTGCGCGCAGACCCTCCCGCCCTTCCCCTGGTACCTGGGCGGGCAGCTCTTCTGCAACCTGTTCGTCGATGCCGACGACACCGCGGCATTCGCTGCCCAGACAGGCTGGTCGCTGTGCCTCGACATCTCGCACTCCAAGCTCGCGGCGACCTTCGGCGGCCGGCCGTTCTCGGAAGCCGTCGAGCTCCTCGCACCCCACGCGGGCCACCTCCACCTCGTCGATGCGACCGGTGTCGACGGGGAAGGCGTCCAGGTCGGCGACGGCGAGGTCGACTGGGCGATGCTGGCCGAACAGCTCGACCGCGTCTGCCCCGACGCGGGCTTCATTCCCGAGATCTGGCAGGGCCACGTGAACGACGGCGAAGGCTTCTGGATCGCCCTCGAGCGACTCGAGACATGGTTCTGACCGTGCCGCTCCTGCACGCATCCGAGAGGGTCCGACCCTGAGCTCCCCACTCGCGCTCTGGGTGACCCCGGTCGGCGACCTCGCCGGGGTGGCACGCCACGTCCGCGACGTGGCGCGTGTCGGCATACCCGGTTGGCGCGTGATCGTGCTCGCCCCCCCAGGGGCGCTCGTGGACGCGCTGCGCGCCGACGGCGTAGCCGTGCTCGCAGCACCGTTCGGGCCTGCACACGGGACCGTGACGTCCGTGCGGTCGTTGCGCCGCGCGATCGGCCACGTACGACCCGACATCGTGCACAGCCACCTCGCGTTCGCAGACATGGCATCGGCGCTCGCCACGTCGACGGGAGGTCCCCGCCTCGTCTCGACGGAGCATGGCATCGCGGCAGAAGACGGTGTGTACCACGCGTCGTCCGTCGGTGCCCGGGCGATGGCGGGCGCGCATCGCATCCGCCAACACCGCCTTCACGGATCGATCGCGGTCTCACGCGCGACGCGAGCTGCCATGGATGCGAAGTGGGGGACGCCACGACGGCTGGTGACCGACGTGATCCCCAACGGCATCGACAGGCGGCCGCGACCGACTCGCACACCAGGCCTTCACATCGGGTCGCTGAGTCGCCTCGCGCCCGAGAAGGGTCTCGAGCACCTCATCGACGCGTTCGCCGGCATCGCGCAGACCCACCCCGAGGCGCACCTGACACTCGGCGGCGAAGGCCCCCTGCGCGACGCCCTCGCGCAACAGGTGGCGGACCTCGCCTTGGCCCACCGTGTCTCCCTCCCCGGCTACGTCGAAGCAGACGATCTCCTCCCGGAGCTCGACGTGGTGGCGCAGCTCTCTGTCTGGGAGAACTGCAGCTACACGCT
>CAZUMJ010000051.1:2032-5305 GCA_964621605.1 uncultured Iamiaceae bacterium
CGGAGCTCGACGTGGTGGCGCAGCTCTCTGTCTGGGAGAACTGCAGCTACACGCTGCTCGAGGCGATGCGAGCAGGATGCGGTGTCGTGGCCACCGCGGTCGGTGGGAACCCCGAGCTGCTTCCGTCTCGCTGCCTCGTCGAACGCGGCGCCACGAGCGCCCTGGCATCTCGGCTGGTGGCACAGGGAACCGACCTGCAGGCACGCCCGCTGCCCGCGCCCGGCTGGCCTACGGTCGAGGCGATGTGCCAGGCGATCGCGGCCCACTACTCGCGAGTGTGCCCATGAGCCGCCGGGGCGCACACGCCGCGCCGAGCAACCTCGGCGACCTCCCTCGCCTCATCGCCCGCACCGCGGGGCACTGGCTGGCCCCGTTGATGTTGGGCCTGGCTGTCGGCCTCTCGACGGTGTGGCCGTTGATCACCCTCGTCCTCATCGGATGCGTCGTGGGCCTGCTGTTCCTCGGCATTCCCCGCAACGACCCGATCGTGGTGGTTGCGTTCGCGTCGTTGTGCATGACGCGGCTGGCGGTCCCGGGCCTGCCGCTCCCCGCGAACGAAGTTCTGATGCTCGGCAGCGTGCTCATCGCCGCGGTGCACCCACGTGGTGACCTCAACGCCGCGCCACGCTGGTTCGCTGCCGGCCTGTGGAGCCTCGTCGCGCTCTTCGGCATGTCGATGCTGCTCAACGGGATCGTGGACGCCGACAGCCTGAAACGCGTCGCGCACCTCGTGGTCTTCGCGTTCGTCGCCTTGGGGTTGGTGCAAGGCCGTCTCCCACGCCGCTCCGCCCTGACCGGCATCGTGATCGGCCTCACAGCGAGTGCGGCGACTGGCTTCGTCAGCCAAGTCACCGGCATCGGCGCACAACGCTACACAGGTCGCCTCACCGGCCTCTTCGGCGACCCGAACGTCGCGGGCCTATTGCTCGCGACGTTGGGGCCGCTCGCGGTGCAGCACGTCGAGGGACGCACGCGGCGACGTGCATTGGCGCTGCTCCTCTTGGTCGCCGTGGCCATGACCCTGTCGCGCACCGCGCTGCTTGCCCTTGCCGTCTCGGCCATCTGGCTGGTGGTGGGGCGCCGCCTCCGCATCGGCGGTGCGGTCACCCTCCTGGTGGGCGTCATCGTCGTGGTGGGGGTCCTCCCGACGAGCCTCCAGTCGGTCGGACCGTTCAGCGACCGAGTCGGGAGCGACCAGCTCCGCGGACGCATCGTGGCCAGCGAGATGGCCGCTGTCGGCGAGAAGCCCGTCCTGGGGCACGGCCCCGGCACCGCCCACATCAAGGTCAACGCCGACCAGGTGCGCTTCTTCTTCCACAACAGCTACTTGGCTCTTGCACAGGAGGGGGGTTACGTCTCCCTCGCGGTGTACCTCGCGCTGCTCGTCGCGACATTCCTCAGCCTCGTCAATGCCCCCATGGGCGAGCGAAGTACCCAAATCGAGATGGCGGTCATCGCGCTCGCCGTGTGCGCACTGAACCTGGGTGAGGTGCTCCTCGAACTCGATGCCGCGGTCGTCCTCGGTCTCGCGGTCCAACACATCGTGTCTTCACGGATGGCCACTCGACGCGGCCAGATGCCGTTGGTGCGAGCCCAGTGACCGCGCGGATCTCCTTCCTAGCCAACAACGGTGACGTCGGCGGTGGTGAGGTCATGCTCCTCGCGATGGCGACCGTCGCCCGCGACGCAGGCCTCGACGTCGAGGTGGTAGGCCCCGCTGCTCCGGACGCCCTCGCAGTGCACGCACGCGCCGCTGGGTTCACCTATCGCAGCGTCGGGGGGCGCAACCGACGTGCCTACCTCCGACACCTCATCGCCGATCGACGACGCCCATCGTCCGACCTGGTGTGGTGCAACGGGCTCCTCCCGGCCGTCGCCATGATCGGCGCGCGTGCCCGGCGTGTCATGCACCTGCATCAGACGCCCGCGGGGATGCAGCGTCTCCTCGCCCGGCTCGCGTGCCGTGGCGCGGCGGCCGTGGTCGTCCCGTCGGCAGCGGTCAGAGGCGTCCCCACCGCCCGCGTCCTCCCCAACTGGACCGCCGACGTCGACCCGACGGACCTGCCCAGCCGCCAGGCAGGCACCGACGCCACCTTCCGCGTCGGCTTCATCGGACGCTTCTCGCAGGACAAGGGGCTGGATGTCCTCGCCGACGCGATCGCCGGCCTGCAGCGCTCGCACCCGGGCCGCTTCCGCCTTGTGCTCGCGGGCGACGATCGCTTCGTCGACGCTGCGCAGTCCGCGGCGGTCGCGACCGCACTCAGGGGCGTCGACAACATCGACAGGCTCGGCTGGGTCGACCCGGCAGCGTTCTTCGGTGCCGTGGATGTCGTCGCGATCCCGTCGGTGTGGGCAGAGCCCTTCGGACTCGTCGCGGCAGAAGCCATGGCCGCTCGACGACCCGTGCTGGTGAGCGATGCGGGCGCACTGCCGACGGTCGTCGGGGCATCCCACCCGTGGGTGATTCCCCACGGCGATGCCGCCGCGCTCCGCGACGCCATCCTTACGATCGCCGACGCCGACCCGGGCGCCATCGCCACGACGTGCGCCGCGGCAAGGGCCCGCTGGGAAGAGCACTTCAGCCCAGCCGCCGGTGCGCAGCGGTTCCTGCATTTGTTGAAAGACCTGGGCGTGGAGGTGGCCGATCATGGCTGACCACGTCGACGCGTCGGTGATCGTCCCCAGCCATGCCGGCGCACACCGCCTCCCCGAGTTGCTCGCCGCACTCGAAGCGCAGGACTTCACCGGCACCTGGGAGGTGCTCGTGGTGCTCGACGGCGTCGTCGACGACAGTCCGCACGTGCTCACCACGTGGGCGCAGAAGCTGCCGTTGCACGTCCTCGAGCTCCCCGTCAACCAAGGGGTCGTGGCGGCGCTCAACCGGGGCTACGCGGAAGCACGCGGGCGCGTGCTCATCCGCTGCGACGACGACCTCACCCCTCAGCCCGACTTCGTGTCACGACACGTCGCGTGGCACCAGGGCACGACTCCTCGTGGCGTCATCGGGCCGACGCGCAACGTGTACGCCGACACCCCGTACGCACGCGCCTATGGGGTACCGGCCGATGCTCGCGCCCGTGCCGCCGTCGAGTCATCCCCACAAGAGCTCCGCTGGCGCCACTGGGCAGCGAACAACTCGGTCACCCGACCGACCTGGGATGCACACGGCGGCTTCGACCCCCGCTTCCGCTACGGGCAGGACTCCGAGTTGGGGTGGCGGCTGCAGCATGCGGGAGTCGAGCTCATCGTCGATCACGAGCTCACCGCGGACCA
>CAZUMJ010000051.1:5405-14953 GCA_964621605.1 uncultured Iamiaceae bacterium
ACGAGCACGTACTCACCGCGCGGCTCGACGTCAGCGACATGGGCGACCGCAGCCGACAGCGACCCCCGCCACCACTCCTCGTGCAGCTTGGTGAGCTCGCGCGCGAGGACCACGACCCGCTCCGGCTCGCAGACCGCGACGAGGTCATCGAGCGTGCGAGCGAGGCGATGCGGTGCCTCGTAGAGCACGACCGTGCGTTGCTCCGAGGCCACGTCCTCGAGGCGAGTTCGCCGTGCGGAGCCCTTGCGTGGAAGGAAGCCCTCGAACACGAAGCGTCCCGTCGCCAGGCCGCTCCCGACAAGCGCGACCACCAACGCGGCGGGGCCGGGAAGGGCCTCGACGGACAGTCCGGCCGCGAGGACGGCGGCCACGAGGCGCTCGCCGGGGTCGGAGATCCCGGGGGTCCCGGCGTCACTCACGAGTGCGACGCGCCCCCCGGCGGCGACGCGCTCGACAACCCTCGCCGCAACCTCGGCCTCGGTGTGCTCGTTCACCACGACGAGGCGCGCTCCGCTGATGCCGAGGTGCGCGAGGAGCCGGCCGGTTCGCCGCGTGTCCTCGCAGCACACGAGCGTCGCTTCGGCCAGCGCCTCAACGGCCCGGGGGGTCACATCCCCCAGGTTGCCGATGGGCGTGGCAACAAGCACGAGCGCACCTCGCGAGAACGCCTCGGGCGAGGTGCTCATCGCTCCTCGGGCGTCGGTCCTCGCACCTCCAGTTGGTCTCCGACGACCACGTGCCAACGCTCGAAGGAACCCACCTCGGCCTCGACCACCGCACGCGTCCCCCGCACGAGAGGTCCGAGCCGGTTGCGCTGCAGTCGCACGAGGCGCAGCACGGTCAGCGTGTCATCGCAGTAGGCGACGTCGATCGGGAAGCGCATCCCGATCGAGTGCACATGCCGGGTGCGGCGCAGCAGCAGGGCGCCGTCGAGGTGATCACGACCGAGCAGCCCGCGGCGTCGCGCACGTGCATCTTCCGCCTCTTCGAGCGACGCCAGCACATCACCGCCACGCACCAACCAGGGCATCGCCGTTTCCTCAGACGTTGAAGCGGAACTCGAGCACGTCGCCGTCGACCACCTCGTACTCCTTGCCCTCAACCCGCAACGTGCCGAGGTCACGGGCCTTCGACCATGACCCGGCGTCGAGGAGGTCGTCCCAGTGGATCACCTCGGCCCTGATGAACCCACGCTCGAAGTCGCTGTGGATCACGCCTGCCGTCTGCGGCGCTTTCGAGCCTGCACGGAACGTCCACGCCCGGCTCTCCTTCTCGCCGGTCGTGAAGAACGTGCGAAGGCCGAGCAGGTGGTACGCCGCTCGCAAGAAGCGCGGCAGCGCCCCTTCGCCGAGACCGAGCGCGTCGAGCATCTCGGCACGCTCCTCGCCGGTGAACTGCGCGGCCTCGGCCTCGAGCTGCACGCACATGCCGATGACCTCGGCCCGCGAGCCGAGCTCGGCCTGCACGGGCGCGACCAGCTCGTCGACGCGGTCGAGGTCGTCCTCGCCGACGTTCACAAGCGCCATGACCGGCTTGTTCGTGAGCAGGAACCACGGTCGCAGCAACGCGCGGACGTCGGCAGGCAGGTCGCTGCGGTAGAGAGGCGTGCCCTCGGCGAGCACGGCCACCGCCGCATCGAGTGCGGCGACCTCGTCGCGGAGGGACGCATCCTGCCTAGCCGCCTTCCGACGCTTGTCCACCTGCGATTCGACCGTCTCGAGGTCCGCGAGGGTGAGCTCGATCTCGAGCACGCGCAGGTGCTCCAGCGGGTCGGATGGGCCGGGCACGTCGCCATCGGCGAAGGCTCGCAGGACGAACACGACGGCGTCGGCTTCGCGGATGCCGGCCAGGAACTTGTTGCCGAGGCCTTCGCCCTTGCTGGCGCCCTCGACGAGGCCACCGATGTCGACGAACTGCACGCTCGCAGGCACGACCTTGCGCGACGAGCTCATCTCGGCGAGGCGGTCGAGGCGCTCGTCGGGCACCTTCGCCATGCCGACGTTGGGGTCGGTGGTGGCAAACGCGTACGGAGCGGCGAGGGCTCCTCCTCCCGCCAACGCGTTGTACAACGACGACTTACCCGCGTTGGGCAACCCTACGAACCCGAACCGTTCCATCGGCAGGAGGCTACCGGCGCGGGTTCACGCGGGCCGCACCCGCGCCGTCCACCGCAGGCGTGGCGCGCCGGAACCTGCATCGCTCGTCTGGTGCCGCCCTCGGTGCGCCCGGTAGCGTGTCGAACCATGTCGAAGCGGACGCTCAAGAAGAAGATCAACGCCCGCCGCAAGAAGGCCAACCACGGCACCAAGCCGAACGCTGGCAAGCGCGGTAGCTGACCACCCTCATCATCCAACACCCGCGATGCCCGCCCCTGTGGCGGGCATCGGCGCGTTCGACGATCCGGTGTATCTCCGAGGTGGCTCCCACCGCACGGTGTGGATTTCCACACCCTCGATTCGCCAGCCAGCCCACTTCCGCACACCGCCGTCAGCAGGTTCAATGAGCCCACGGCACGGGGTGGAAACACCTCAACGCTCTCCGGTGGAGAGACCGGGCGGATGGTCTCTCCACCGGCGAACCGTGTTGCTCGGCCGCCACCTTCGGCTCCAGGGCACACGATCGGGTCGGGGCGCGCGACCCGGCGGCGGGAACCGTCGATGGGCCCTGGCGGAGGGCCATCGACACCACGCCCCCTCGACGACGCCGAGCGCGGCCCCGGGTGTCGTCGCTACGCTCGTGGCCTCACAACGCGGAGTGACGACGAGCGACATGACCATCCAACCAGGCATGGCTGTCGCGCACCCATCGGTCGTGTCCGAGGCTGACGCCGCTCCCATGAACCCGGGGCGTCCCCGGCTGCGCGCCGCCGTCTGCATCACGTTGGGTGTCGCAACCGCGGGCCTGCTCTCAACCGGGCTCACCACCGGCGCAGCAGGAGCCGAACCCACGGCCGCGGTCCTTCGCACCCTTGCGCTCGTGGGGTGGCTCGTCGGAGGGCTCGTCATCTGGCGTCAGGGACGGCTCCTGGCGCCGGTGCTGCTCGCAGCGACAGGCGCCGCTTCTGCCGCATCCCTCGGCGCCGCTCGTCTGGCTTTGCATCCGGCCCTCGCCGACCCGCAGCCGGCCCGCGTGTTGGAGATGGTGGGTGGTGCGTTGGCCACGGCGTTCTTCTTCCACGCGATCGTGGCCATGCCAGAAGGCTGCCTGGCCAACCCGATGCTGCGTCGCATCGGTGCCGCCATCTACACCACGTGCCTCATCGCAGCGGGTGTCCTTGTCAGCCTGTCACCACCGAACGCCCGCACGCTCGCACGCGTCCTCGTCGCCCTCGTGATCGGTCTCGTCGGCGTCGCTGCCGCGTTCACGCTGTCTCGCTACCACCGCCTCCCGGCTGCCGATCGCCGCACCGGGCAATGGATCGGCACAGGTGCCGCGCTCGCGGCGTGCCTGCTCGTCCTGCTCATGGTCATGTTCGCATTGCTCAACTGGCCATCCGATCCGCTGGCGGCCGCATTCCTGGCGAGCCTCCCCATGCCTCTCGCGGTTGCAAGTGACGAGACCTCCCTGTCTCGCCGAAGCGACCGTGCGCTGGTGCGCAGCCTCACGTGGCTCGGTGCCATCGTCGCGGCGGGGGTGATCACGGTCGCCGTCATCCTCGGCTCGGCTCACCGCCCCGACGCGGATGAGCGGCCGTTCGTCGCGGCAACGCTGCTCGCCGGCATCATCGTGCTCGGGGCATGGGAGCCGATCCGCCGCGTGGCGCGGCGCCGGGCCACCCACTTCACCTATGGCGATCGACCTGAGCCAGACGCGGCCCTGAGCTTGCTGTCGTCGCGTCTCAATCGGTCCGTCCCCTTGGGACAACTCCTCGACGAGCTCGCCGACATGCTGCGGCACACGCTCGGGCCGGCCGGAGCAACGATCTGGACCGGGCACGGTCGCCACCTCAACGTCGCCGCGACGACGGTGCGCGATGCGGGGCAGCTCGCCCTCGACGACGCCACCCATCGCGCCCTGCTCATGGGCGCAGTCCCAGATGCGCGTGCACACGCAGAAGCGTTGCTCCCCGCGTGTGGTGGGGCATCGACGGACGCCATCCACGTCGCCGCAGTCTCCCACCAGGGCCAGCTACTCGGTTTGATCGCGGTGCGCCGACCAGCTCGCGGAGAGCCGTTCACCGAAGGCGACGATCGCATCCTGCAGGACGTCGCCGTCCACCTGGGGCTGGCGCTGCACAACGCACAGCTTGACGCAACCCTGAGCAGCACCCTCATCGAGCTCCGCCAACAGGCGGCCGAGCTCGAGGCGTCACGGGCCCGTTTGGTGTCTGCCGCCAACACCGAGCGGCGCAGGCTCGAGCGGAACCTGCACGACGGCGCGCAGCAGCAGCTCGTCGGCCTTGCCGTCACGATCGGCATCACACGTGACCTCGTTCGGCGCGATCCGGACGAGGCGGCACGCCTCCTCGGCGCGATGGCAAACGACCTTCGCGGCGCGATCGACGAGCTTCGCAACCTCGCGCGCGGCATCTACCCCCCGCTCCTCGCGGACCGAGGCCTCGGAGAGGCGGTGGGCGCCGCGGCGCGGCGAAGTCCGTTGCCTGTCTCGCTCACGTCCTCGCTTTCCGCCCGGTACTCCCCCGACGTCGAGGCAGCGGTGTACTTCTGTTGCCTCGAGGCACTCCAGAACGTCAGCAAGCACGCGCCTGACGCTGCCGTGTCGATCGACCTCAGCGAACTCGACCGACAACTGTGCTTCGAGGTGCGCGACGACGGACCCGGTTTCGACCCGCGGACTGTGCCACGAGGCGATGGCCTGGTGAACATGACCGACCGAGTCGGCGCCCTCGGCGGGCGCGTCGAGCTCAGCAGCACCCCGGGGTCGGGCACCGCGGTGCGCGGATGGATCCCCGTGGCAGATCTCGCCTAGCAGCGTCGCCAACGCGCTCCCAACGCGTCGCGGCCAAAGGGGGAACCGGCGAGTCCCTCGGGTACGGACGGCCGTCGGTGTGGGGCGCGTCAGCCCTGCGCAGACCCGTCGAGGTACTCGACAGGCGCCGCGTGGTGCTCCCAGACGTCGAGGAGCACGCTCGCCGAGAGGTCTTCTTTGCGTAGGTACGCCCGTGCGCCGCAGGTGCGAACCTGCTCGCGGAGGTCGCACACGTCGTAGGTGGAGCACAGCACCACGATGGGGCCGCTTCCCCGCTGGCGTAGTTCGTCTGCGAGCTGGATGCCGTCACGGCCCGGCAGGTTCACGTCGAGGAGGAGCAGGTCGACGTCGTCGGCTGCAAGCAGATCGCCAAGCCCGTCACCTCCCTCGGCTGACCCCGCCCAGGTCAGGCATGCATGATGGTCGACGATGCCTCGCACGGCGTCGCGAAACGACGGTTGGTCGTCGATCACACCGATTCGCACAGGCCTCGCCAACACACCCACCACAGGCGCATCTTCGCGGAGTTTCCCAAGACCCGACAGGGCGTAGGCCACCCGTCAGGGGTGTAGCTAGCCTCCCCTCGCGACACCCTCGCTGCGGAGGTGTGCTCAGGCGCCGTCGCTCCCGGCCAGGTAGACGAGGACGGCCTTCACGCGACGGTTCACGTCGACCTCCTCGGACAGCCCCAGCTTCGAGAAGATGCTGTTGGAGTGCTTCTCGATGGCTCGCTCGCTCAGCACCAACGCGGCCGCGATGGCGGCGTTGCTCTTTCCTGTCGCCATCTCGCAGAGCACCTGCGTCTCGCGTGGGGTGAGCACGTCGAGGCGCGAATGGCTCGGGCGCGTCGACGCACCCACCAGCGCATCGACCACCTCGGGGTCGACGACCGACCCACCGTCCGCGACGGCCTCGACAGCCGCCACCAGCTCGTCCGCATCCGAGACCCGCTCCTTCAGCAGGTAGGCGCGACCTTGCGATCCACCGTCGAGCAGCGCCAACGCATACTCAGGCTCGACGTACTGGCTCAGCACGACGACGCCGACATCGGGATGGCTGCGACGCAGGGCCGCCGCTGCACGGATGCCTTCGTCCGACCCGGTAGGGGGCATGCGGATATCGGTCACCACCACATCAGGACGGTGCTCGTCGACGCAGCGAAGCAACTCCTCGCCGTCGGCGCAGGTCGCAACGACATCGATCCCGCCTTGCGCACCGAGGATGCGCGCCACGCCGTCGCGCAGCAACGTGTTGTCCTCGGCGAGCAGCACCCGGATCGACATTCGTGCATCCTCGCGTGCGGGAGCCGTCGGTGGCGAGGACCCTCTCACCGAGGCAGTGGCCAGATGTCGGGGCGCAACCACAACCCTCCGGCGGCTGCGGCGCCGCACGTGAGCACGACTGCCCACCCACGCACCCCGACCCGCCCGTCTTCCGTCAGCAGCCCACTCAGCACATGCTGCAACCCGGTTCCGCTCCGAAATCCACGAGCGTCAGCGCGTGCCGGGATGACGACCATGGCCGCGACGAGGGCTCCACCGACGCGCAGCACGGCGCTGCGCACGAAGCCGAGCGACGCGTTCCCGCCTGCAAGGTGCGCCCCGAGAAGGGCCAACGCGCCGAGCGCATATGCAGGGACGGAGCGCATGGCGCTCATGAGCACGTTGCGCACCAGGTGCAGCGGGACGACAGCGCCAGGCGTGGCGCGCTGCCACGCCCGGCGGGCCAACCCGACCGACTGTCGATGCCGATGTGCCACGACGTCGCCAACCGTTGCGAGCACGGGCAACACCACCAGGCTCAGCACGGCCGTCACCAGCACGGGCGTCGACGATGCAAGGGCAAGGGCGGCGCCGCCCGCGGCGAACGTCAGCCAGCGACGTCCCCGGGGGTGGGGCCCGACGACCGGGGGCACCGCGCGTGCACGTGGAGACGTCGCAAGGTCGGGGCCAGGTCTCGGCCCGAGCGGTGCGGCATGGAACGCGGAGGAAGCGCCCACCACGGAGGGGCCGGCGGCGACCACGGTTGCGCCCGACTCGTATGCGGGACCGGCGACGTGCGTCGCGGCGCGAGTCGGTAACGCGGGCGCGGCGCTCGACAAGCTCACCTCCGTCGGAGGCCGCCCACCCTGCGGGTCGGTTTGATCTGCAGAGACACCGATGGGGGTGGTGGCGTGCCCGGCTACCACGGCCCGAGATGCGTCCGCGAGGCGTGATCGGGCCCCCGCATCCAGCCCGTTGAGCCCCAGGCGATCGAGGAACGCCCGCGCACTCGCCGGGCGGTGCGCCGGCTGAAGCTCGAGCCCATCGAGGACACCGTCGCTGAGCAGCTTCGGCACGCCGGGCACGAGCGAAGCGGGAGTTGGCAAGGCAGTCCCGGCCTGACGTTCGAACGCGCTGGGCGGGGTGCGGGCCGTCAACATGCGGTAGAGGGTCGCTGCAAGCCCGTACACGTCGGTGGACGGGCCGAACGGGCCTTCGCCGCTGTACTGCTCGGGAGGAGCGAATCCCGGTGTCACCATGCGCGTCAGCGCGGCGGTGGCGTCCTCCCCGTAGCGGCGTGCAAGCCCAAAGTCGATGAGCACCACCCGGCCCGAGGTCGTCACGATCACATTCGTCGGGTTGACGTCGCGATGCAGCAGGCCCGCTCCGTGAATCGCCTCGAGCGCCTCTCCCACGCGCGCCGCCACGTCGAGGACCTCTACCGCAGCGAAGGGACAACCCCGATGATCGAGCAGCTGCGCCAACGTCGCTCCCTCGAGGCGCTCCATCACCAGGTACGCGGTGTTGTGCGCCTCGAACACCTCGTACACGCGCACGATGCCGGGGTGCGTGAAGCGCGCCAAGCCTCGTGCCTCACGCAGGAAGCGCTCGGTGGCGACCTGGAAGTCGGCCTGTCCGCGCGGCTCGGGCAGCACGTTGCCCTCGCGGCGCACCGCTCCTGGAGGGAACAACTCCTTGAGCGCGACCCGCCGCTGCAAGCGCTCGTCATCCACCTCATAGGTGATGCCGAACCCACCGCGACCGAGCAGCCGGCGCACGACGAAGCGATCGACGAGGCGGGTGCCGATCGGGAGCTCGTGCGCGATGAGCAACGTGCCTCCGCACCATGCGCACACCAGCCAGGTCGCCTCGGTGGTCGCGCCGCATCCGGGGCAGCGCGCGCTGGGCGCGGGCAGGGTGGCTGGCTCGATCACGGCGTCGCGAGGCTAGCGGTGCTCTGGCGGGCCCGATCCGCGCAACCCGCAGCCATGCGGCTCGCCGTCGTGGTCGTCGTCCGGTCGGTCGCTCACCGCGTCGAGTGCGCCCACGATCTCGTCGAGTGCGATCGGTTCTGTCACAAGGTGGATCGCTGCCCACAGCAGGCGAGAGAACGGGTACAGCAGGACCGGCAGGAGGAGCCCGCCGCAGATGGCCCCGGTGACCAGCCACGCGATCGGGGCGTCTGGGTGGTTGCTCTCACGCACAGCGAGCCAGATGAAGAAGCCGAACAGCACGAACTCGGTGAGGAAGAGGTTGACCATGTAGCCACCGAAGAAGAACTCGTCGTCGCCTCGGTCGAACCGATACCCACACCGCCCGCAGCGCTCACGCAGGCGAAGCCACCGCCTGAACTGGTGACCCCCTCCGCAGCGCGGGCACCGCAAGAGGAACGCTCGAAGGACCGCCCGACGGATCGTCACCGTGGGGACGAGCACATCGGCAACCGTCACCTCGTCGGGCCGACCACCTCGACGTCGACGCCTTGGTGGAGCAAACGTCAGCGCATCTCCTGCGTACGCAACGCCGCGCGCAACACCGCTGCACGGTCAGGCCCGAGGCGCCGCGTCACGCGCGCCCACCGAGGATCGGCGTCGGGGTCGAACAGCGCATTGCGGTGGAACTTGTCGCGTTGCACAAGACGCGCCGGGTCGTTCGCTACCGGGTCGACCCGTGCATCGATGCCCCCGGAAGAAAGGCTGAACCACCGGTCGAGGTAGTCGTCCGCTGCCTGCGAGAACGCTCCTGCGAAGCTCAGCGGGCCACGGACCCCCAACGCCCACGGCGAGAAGCCCGCCGCCCGGGCGGGCGGTACCGGCTCAGGGCGCACGCCCGGCAAACCCTGGATCTCACCGACGGTCGTGGTCAGCAGCGCGTACGCCTCACGCAGGTAGTCGGTGTTCACGGCCACGTCGACGCGGGGCAGCAGGTCGACGAGGAGCGTGAGCTCGTCGCCCGATCGGCTCCCCCATTCGATGGCGAGGTGGGGAATCAGGCTGGACGGGGGCGCGAACGCGTAGAAGAGGTGCAGGTCGAGTGGGTCCTGCCCATCGTCGAAGTGGATGCTCGCGGCGACCGCCTTGTCGAGGTCGATGCCGACGAGCACCACGCCCTCGCCCGCGCTCGTGTAGCCGTCGGCTGCGGTCAGGTCGAGGTGTTCGCGTGGTCGTAGCCCGAAGTGCGCCGCGACGCGTTCAACCCCTGCTGCTGCACGTTCCGCCGCGACCGCCCGGGCGGTTCCGAGGGAACCGGTGCCTGATCCCGGGAGAGTTCCGTCCATCGTCAGCTCCCTACCGTCGGTGGAACACTCATCGTAGGGTTCCCGCACGCCGAGCGCCCGATCAATCGTGGTCTGTCTGC
>CAZUMJ010000051.1:15053-16734 GCA_964621605.1 uncultured Iamiaceae bacterium
CCATGGAGCACCCCCGCGATCACCTGCGACATCGACACGGCACCTTGGGGAGTGAGGTGGAGCCCGTCGTCGTAGGTGTCGCCCGGACGCACCGCCACGTTCCAGTCGACCACCGTCACGTTCTTGTGGGATGCGGCCTCGGTGCGCACGATCTGGTTCGCGGTGGCGTAGTAGTCGCGCACCTCATGGATCGTCAGCCAGTACACGCGCGGCACGGGTGCCAAGGCGTCCATCATCGCCTTGACCCGAGGCTGATAGACCGCTGCGCTCCCTGCGTCGTTCGTGCCGAGCTGCACGAACACGGCGTCGAACGCGGTGCCGTGCGATGCCAACACCGCCGGCCCGTCGCCGGTGTTGCGGTTCATGTGCGCGTCGACGGTGACGTCCCAGTCGGGCAACGCGACCTGCACCTGCCCGAAGGTTCCCTCCAACACGCTGTCGCCGATCACCAGCAACCGCGGCTTCGCGGCCCCCGCGGGCGGCGCACCCGGCGGCGGAACCTGTGCGGACGCCTGCGGAATCACCGGCGCGCCGAGCAGCACGCAGAGACCCACGGCCGCAAGGGCGACGAGGGTTATCAGGAGCCGGCTGTCGAGGCGCGCGCGGCGGGAGAGGATGGCGGTCAAGGTCTCAACGATCGCACACCACGCGACCCAAGCCACAGCCGCGCCCCCTACGTGGAGAAGCGCTGGCCGGTCATGGGCGGCACCGGTGACCCAAGGCTGCGGGAGAAGCGAACGGGCTCGGCCCACAGCCGCTCCACGGGACGGAAAGGGCGAGTCGCTGTGTCCTCTACGATTGGCGGTCACGCCCGGTCACGGGCGGACTGACCCACTCGGCACGGTCGCTCTCGTCGTCGCGAGACGCGGCAGCGCCCGGTGGGAGTGGTCGACGGGCTGTAGCGCAGCTTGGTTAGCGCGCCTGCTTTGGGAGCAGGAGGCCGCGGGTTCGAATCCCGCCAGCCCGACCAACACATGCAGTCTCGGTGTCTGCCTGGATGTCCACGCGGGGAAGCTGGGCTCCTCCGAGCCGTTCGGCCGCGTCAGCCGGGTCGAGACCCGCCTGTTGAGCCCAGCGGTCCAAGCGTTGCAGCGGCCACTGGTCGTCATCGACCAGCTCCAGCACCCCGCCGTTATCGAAGACGATCCATTTCACAAGCACCGTCTTTGCTCACCGGTGATTGCCGCAGCACCTCCAATCGCCAAGCATGGGTCGATGACGGCACGGTCAGATTCGGCGATAGAGGCGCGACGAGCAACGGGTGATGCTCGAACGCGCCGACGCCGCGGCGGTGCTCGACGCCACACCCGGTGGGGTGCGGCTCGTCGCGATCTGGGACCGGAGTACAGGTTCGCCCTGGTCACGGGATCAGCGGGTTCGCGATGTGTAGGCCGCGACGCTGAGCGGCGTCGCAGAGCGCGCGGTCCGCGCTTGTCAGTACGGTCGCCTCGATGGTGAGGGCCGCGGCGAGGTGCACGGCGTCGTAGCCCCTCAGCGATTCGGACTCTGCCAGGTCGGCCGCTTCGGAGACGAGCTCCTCGGTGATCTCGACAAGCAGCAGGGCGTCAGCGAGCGCATGGAATTCCCCGCGGGCCTGTCGATACCGACGAGAATCGAGACGACCGCCGCGTCGGGCGGCTGCGAGCGCAGCTCGACCTTCGACCACCACCAGGGTGGCCGA
>CAZUMJ010000052.1:0-8272 GCA_964621605.1 uncultured Iamiaceae bacterium
CCGACGAAACGCTCGTTCTCCACGCCTGTAGCCATCCACGTTGGCGCCCCGTCCCAGCGCTGCATTCCTGCATCGAAGCCACCACCGTGGATGACCACCATGATCGGCGCGCCGGTCGCACCAACCGGGGTAGCCCCCGACGCGAGCGGGCCGGTGGGCTGATTGACCTCGAAATACGGCACCGTGTCGCCGCCGGCGCTGTCCAACACATACGGTGCGGCGCCCGCACCGACCGAACCCGGGGCAAGCAGCGACGTCCAGGGCTGCCGGTCGGAATAGACCCAGCCGAGGACCCGGGAGCGCACCCACCCGGAGCCAAGGTCCGCTGAGGTCGAATAGCGGAACTGATCGGACGCACCGGCGCCAGAAGGGATGAACTCGTAGTAGGGCTGTGTACCCGGCACCGCTTGGTCCCAGACATAGCCGTTGAGCGCCACATTCGACCCCTGGCCCACCACCTGCCAACCTCCGATGGCCGCAAAGAACGTGTCGAGTTGCTTCGTCGAGAAGCGCACTGCGGTGCCCTTTGTCAGCTTCACGATCGGTAGCCGCATGGGCGCCTGAGCGCGCAGCGCGATCACTGAACGAGCGGTGCCCGTGTAGCCATTGGACGCCGCCCAGGTCGCGCCCGAGTCATCGGCTGCGTAGTAGTAGTCGGACCCCGCGCCGCTGTACGGATACTCAGACCAGGTGCGGTAGGTCTCGGTAGATGGCACGTTGGCAGGGTCGAAGCCGTACCCGACCAGATCCACGTGGCCGATTCCACCGAACTGCGTTGACGAGGCGGTACACCGAGCGTCTTGCATCGCGTTTGCCAAAGCCGGAAGGCATGGAGACGTGGCGAACCGCGGTGTTCCGGTGGCATTCGTCAGGCGATAGAGCGGCAGCAGGTCGAACTGCACCTTCGCGAGGCGATCGATCCCAGCAGATGCCTGGCGAGTCTCCTGGGTCACCCACGGTCGCTTCCAGGCGCTATTCGGGGAGCCGTCTTGTGCGTAGGGCAATGGCGCGGGAACCCCCGCCGTTCCACGGTCGACGAACACGTAGCCAGCAATTCCCACCGCACACCCTGCCGGGTCGTCCAGATCTGTGAGATCGTTCCCGTTAGCGTCCACCGCCGAGGAGTCGTACGGCACGGACAAGGCCGGAAGGGTGTTCCTACCGTTGACGCACCACGCAGGTATCGATGACTCCTCCCCGACGCTCGGGTCCGGCAGCCACCCGGTGCCCGTCGGACGCGCGGTTCCATAGTCATGCACGAGCGCGGCACCCGATGTACCCCCTGGCCCCAGATGCGCGCTGCTCAGCACCGGCTCCAAGCGCATCGATGCACTCGAGTACTTCGCCTGAAAGGCGTTGGGGTTCGTCACCTGTCCACTTGCATTGCCCATCTGAATCGGCCCCATAGCCAGCCGTTCGCAGGCCGAAGCGGTGAGGATCAGCGTGAGCAGCGCAGTCGCGGTCAATGCACGTTTGAGGAGGGGAGAATGCATCCGGCGACCGTAGCCGCCACCGATGATCTTTGCCCGCAATCCTCGGCTGCAGCATTCATATGTCGGGTCGGCGGACGCCACGCCGCGGCGAGACCAGTACCGTGGCGGCGTGCAGGAGGGTGCCGCGGCTGACCGGCTGCTCGACGGGCTCGACCCCGCGCAGCGCGATGCCGTCACCGCGCCCGTCGGGCCGCTTGTCGTCCTCGCCGGCGCCGGTTCCGGAAAGACACGGGTCCTCACCCGGCGGATCGCCTACCGGGCAGCGCATGGGACGCTCGACCCTCGCCACGTCCTCGCCCTCACGTTCACGCGTCGAGCCGCCGGCGAGCTGCGGACCCGACTTGCAGGATTGGGCCTCCATGACCTGCCGACCTCGGGCACGTTCCACGCACTCGCGTACGCGCAGCTCCGCATGTGGTGGACGACCACCGGACGGCGGCCGCCCGTGCTGCTCGACCGCAAGGGTCGCCTGCTGGCACGCATCCTCGACGGGCGCACAAAGCCCGGCGACGTCGCCACCGAGATCGAATGGGCCCGAGCCCGTGCCATAACGCCAGATGGCTACATCGATGCCGCCGCGCAGCATGGACGTCGCCTGTCGATGCCACCGGCGCGGGTCGCGGACGCCTACCGCGCCTACGAAGAGGCGAAGCGGCGCAAGGGCCTCGTCGACTTCGACGACCTTCTCGTGCACTGCGCCGACGCGATCGAGCGCGACGCCGCCTTCGCACAGGCACAGCGCTGGCGCTTCCGCCACCTGTTCGTCGACGAGTACCAAGACCTCAACGGGCTGCAACACCGTCTCCTGCAGGCCTGGCTCGGCGAGCGTGACGACATCTGCGTGGTCGGCGACCCGAACCAAGCCATCTACGGCTGGAACGGCGCGGATGCCGGCTACCTGCAGCGGTTCGCGCAGGAGGTTCCCGCGACGACGGTCGTGCACCTCGACCGCAACCACCGTTCGACCCCTGCGATCGTCGCAACTGCCGCTGCGGCCCTCCGAGACCTTCCACCGATCCAGGCAACGCGCCCGGAAGGCCCCCTCCCCGTACTTCGGGCCGCTCCCGACGACGCCGCCGAGGCAACGGCCGTGGCGCGTGCGGTGCGTTCCCGCCATCACCCCGGTCACCCCTGGTCTGAACAGGCCGTCCTCGTGCGCACCAACGCGCAGCTCGCCGTTCTCGAACGTGCCCTCACCCGAGCCAAGATCCCGTACCGGGTGCGCGGCAGCGTGCCGTTCGCAGAGCTCCCCGAGGTCGCGGAGCTGGTACGTCCCCTGCACGGCTCAACCGCTTCGCTGCGCACGTGGCTGGGGGACCTCGCCGCGTCGGTCGAGGCCCAACGCCAGGCAGCGACCGCGGGCAACGACGCTGAGGACGACATCGCCGGGGACTCGACGCCTGCACCCAGCCCGGAATCGACACGCCTCGACCTGCTCGACGCGCTCGTGCGGCTCGGTCACGACCTCCTCGAAGCGGAACCCACCGCACCGCTCGGGGCACTCCCCGATTGGCTCGTGAACGCGACCCGCGCAGACGACGGCGACGATCGGCGACACGACGCGGTCGACCTCGTCACGTTCCACGCAAGCAAGGGACTCGAGTGGAAGGTCGTGCACGTCGCCGGCCTCGAGGACGGGTTCGTCCCGATCTCCCACGCGCGCAGCCAGGCCGCGCACGACGAGGAGCGTCGCCTGCTGTACGTGGCCCTCACACGCGCGCATGACGAGCTTTACCTGACGTGGGCCCAGCAGCGCACCTTCGGCACCCGCACCGTTGCCCGTGCCCCCTCCCCTTGGCTCCCAGGCATCGAGGCATGCCTCGCCGGACAGGCGCGTGCCGCGCGGGGGCTCGCGCCCCACGAGCGCCGGGCGCGCCTCGAAACGGCCCGCGAAGCGCTCGCGGCAGTCACCGAAGGGCACCAAGACCCGAACCTCGCCCCTGACGCCACGCGAGCCCGCCTCCGGGCACTGCGCGCATGGAGACGCAAGGCGGCACGAGCGTCCGGCGTTCCCGACACCGTGATCCTCTCAGAGCGCGCCCTGCACAAGCTCGCAGAGCTCCATCCGCACGACGCCGACGCGCTCGCGGCGGTGCCCGGCCTCGGACGCCTCAAGGCAGAGCAGTACGCCGACCAACTCCTCGCCGTCCTGGCGACTCCCGAGGGGGTGTCCTGAGATGCGCTTCGCCGTCGACGAGGTGATCGCCGCCCCGCCACACGCGGTGTTCGAGGCGCTGCTCGATCCGGCGTGGTACGACGCAGCCGCAGTGCTCGACAAGCTCGGAGCACCAGAGGTGCTCTCCATCGAACGTGAGGGCGACCGTGCCACGACCCACGTGCGCTATCGCTTCACGGCGCCTCTGTCGCCTGCGGTGACCGCGGTTGTCGATCCGGCACGCCTGTCATGGGTGCAGGTCACGACCTACGCACTCGCGGCACGCCGAGCACGCTTCGAGCTCAGACCCGATCACTACGCCGATCGGCTGCGCGCCGCTGGCACGATCGAGGTGGACGCCACCCCGACCGGTGCACGGCGCAGCGTCGCTGGTGACCTCAAGGTTCGCATGCCGCTCGTCGGCGGGCAGGTCGAGCGGGCGATCGTGTCGGGCCTGCGCGAACACCTGGCGGCCGAAGCACTCCTGCTCGGCCGCTGGATCGCCGAGCGCTCCTAGCCCCCGCGGCACCGACCCGAACGCGCCAGACCACCGGTCACTGGCCAGCACGGGCGTGCCCGGCGTCGTCAGGTGTGCGACGTCACGGCCTCGTGTTCGGCGTCACCCCCGGGGAGCACCACGACCACGACGGTCGCGTCACACCGCTCCAGCATGTCTTCCACGGTGTGGCCGAGGAACGTGCGGTCATCGAGTTGGCGCGCCGTGGCACCGATCACGACGAGATCCACCTCTTCCGCGCCGACGACGCCGACGAGGGCGTCAGCGACATCTGTTCCGGCCGGCACCACGGTGCGCGCGGAGATGCCCTGGCCGTCCAGACGTGTGGCCGCCTGGCGTACGAGTTGCTCGGCCGGAGCATCTGCGATTCCGTCGAGGCGGGTTGCGACATGTGCCAGGAGGAGCTCGGTCCCGAGCGTCTGCGCAAGGTTCGTCGCCAACTCGAGTGCCGCTCGCGAGATGGCGGTACCCGACACGGGGACGAGCGCCCGGGCGAAGGGCCCGGGGAGCGTCGTCTCTAGGTGGCGGGCACGCCGTACCAACACCAGCGGCAGCGAGGACCGGCGCATCAGATCGTCGGCGACCGCCGAGAGGTGTGCACCGGGCCTGGGCACGTCGCTGACGCCCAAGCCGATCACGCCGTAGCCGAGCTTTGCCTCCGCCAAGATCGCCTCGACCGCCGACGAGCCCGACGCCGCCTTCACCTCGTGATCCCGCTCGGCGACGACATCTCGCACCACTGACACGTCGGGGTGTCCCTGCTCACCCGCTACCGAGAGCACCGTCACGGGTGTCTCCGGAGGCCAGGCGAAGTGCAGCACCTGCGCGGTCACGATCGAGTTCGGCATGCCACGACTCGGCAGGAGCATGCGCCGGCCCTTCACGACCAGGTTGCGCTCCATGGTCTCCTCGCGTTCGAGGCGGGCCTGCTCCTCGTCGGAACCACGCCAGTTGCGCACCGCGAGGCGAAGCGTGGGAGGGGCCATGATCGACGTCGCCATCGCCATCAACACGATCGCGGTGTACGCCGCGTCGTTCAACACGCCGAGGCCCAAGCCGACGGTGGCGATGACGACCTCCATGGCGCCGCGGGCGTTCAGACCGGCGCCCAACGCGAAGCCCTCCCGCGTGCTCAACGACGCGAACCGTGCGCCAACGAACGCCCCGACGAACTTGGCGACGCTTGCGACAGCCAGGATGACAAGGCTCCACGCGAGGACCGTCGGATCGCCAAGCAGCCCGAGATCGACGCGCAGACCGGCTGTTGCGAAGAACAGGGGCGCGAACAGCGACATGGTGAGCGACTCCATGCGCTCGAGCACGCCCTCGTGCTGGAACCGCGACCGCCCGAGCATGATGCCCGCGACGAACGCGCCAAGCACGGCCTCGAGCCCGAGGGCCTGCGCGCCGACCCCGAACACGAGCGTGGCGAGCACCGCCACCGTGAGCCCTTCCGCTGCCCCACCCTCGCTCGTGCGCGTGCGACGCAGTGCAAGGTCGATCAGGGGCCGACCAACCACGACGGCGAGCACGAGGAACCCGACCATCCCACCCACGGAGACGAGCACGTCACCCACCGACAACGACCCGGACGTGGCCAGACCCGAGATGATCCCGAGCAGGATCCACCCGATCGTGTCGTTCGCCATTCCCGCGGCGAGGTTGATCTGACCGAAGTTGCGGCGCAGGAGGTGGAGCTCACCGAGGATCTTCGCGATCACCGGCAGCGACGAGATGCTTAGCGCCGTGGCGATGAACAACGCGAACACCACGCGGGAGTGCGACGTCCCCGCGAAGCGCGCGGGCAGCAGGAAGCCGACCGCCAGGCCACCCGCGAACGGGAGCACGAGGCTGCCCGCGGTGACCGAGGCTGCGGCCTTGCCGAAGCGGCGGATCAATGCGAGGTCTGTCTCGAACCCGGTGACCGCGAGCAGGAGCGCGGCGCCAACCCAGCCCACCGCGACGAGCGCCGCGCCCGACATCGCGTCGTCGGGGAGAAACCACGCGAACCCCTGCGGCGAAAGCTTGCCGAACACCGAAGGTCCGAGGAGCAACCCGGCGCCCAACTCGCCGATGACGGTGGGTTGCCCGATCCGCCGCAGAAGCAGACCCAGCACCCGACCGAGCCCCACGAGCGCGGCCAGCTGCACCCAGAACAGCAGGAGCTGGTGCTCGCTGAGCGACGAGAGCATGGGGGCTAGCTGTCGACGATCGGGCTGTTGCCTTCGGCGCCCGCGCCCCCGTCGCCGTCGGCGCCCGCGCCCCCTTCGCTGCCAGCTCGATCGGCTGCCACACGCGCCTCGCGTTCGGCACGTAGCTCGACGAACCGACGAGGATCGATCGAGATGAACGTTCCCTCGGCTTCCGCGGTAACGGCCCCGTCGACCGTGCACGTCCCAGTCACGAACGTCTTTCGCCCCTCCATGCGGTCGAGGCGACCTTCGAGGACGAGTCGGGTGCGCAGCGGGGTGGGCCGTCGGTAGCGGATCGTGAGCGTGCCCGTCATCCCAGGCTGACCGCCGAGGCCCTGCGCTGCGCCGAGGAGTTCGTCGAACACCGCAGCGATGTAGCCCCCATGCACGCACCCGGGCGGACCCTCGTACGCGTCGCTGAACGTCACCTCACCGCGCACGACGTCGGCCTCCAGCTTCAGGGTGACCGGAGGGGCAAGCGGATTGGCTCGGCCAAGCAGCGGACTGTGATCGAACTGTGCCCAGGTCGACCCGGCGGCGTTGGCCACCTCGCGGAACTCGTACGCCATGCCTTGGCGGAAACCGACGAGGTGCGCTGCAGCTGCCTCGAGATCGTCGGCCGTCGCACGCAACGTCTCCTCCGGTGCCTCCGTCGCAACCAGACGGGCGATCAGCGCCCGCGCCGCGGCCGCGACTCGGTAGAGCTCTGCTTGGCGCGGGCTCGTGGCCTCATCGGCGCCCGCTGCAGCCAAGCGCTCCGCCCAACGGGCACGAACGAGATCGCGCAGCGCGTCGAGTTCGGCGTCTGACATCGCGGCAGGGTCAGGGGTGCGGTCGGCTGCAGACACGAGGGTGCTCCGATCAGCGAGAGGCTCGCAGGTCGACGACGACAGGCGCGTGATCAGAGGGTTGTGCACCCTTGCGGGCGTTGCGATCGACCGTCGCGAACACCGCGCGCGAGGTCGTCGCCGCGGAGGTCAACAGGAGGTCGATGCGCATGCCCTGGCGCTTGTGAAATGAGCCGCCCCGATAGTCCCACCAGGAGTAGAGCCCTGGCTCGGGCTGAAGGCAGCGGAACACATCGGAGAGGCCGAGGTCGCACAGCGACTGCAAGGCAGCACGCTCTTGCTCGCTCACGTGCGTCGCGCCCTCGAACGATGCCGGGTCCCAGACGTCGGCATCGGATGGCGCGATGTTGAAGTCGCCGGCCAAGACCAACTCGTCGAACGAGTCGAGCTCTTCGCTGGTGACTGCACGAAGCTGCTCGAGCCATTCGAGCTTGTAGCGGTAGTGATCGTTGTCGAGCGAGCGACCGTTCGGCACGTACGCACTCGCCACACGCAGCCCGCCGCACGTCGCCCACAACAACCGGGCGTCGGGGTCTGCGTAGGTGGCGCCGAAGCCTGCACGCACATCCTCGACCCCGACCCGTGACAGGATCGCGACCCCATTCCAGCGACCTTCGCCATGGTGGGCGGTCTCGTAGCCCAACGCCTCGAAGGTGAGCGCAGGGAATGCGGCGTCGGTGAGCTTCGTCTCTTGCAGACACAGCACGTCGGGCCGCACATCAGCCAACCAGGCCTCGACACGAGGCAGACGCGCCTTGAGAGAGTTCACGTTCCAGGTCGCCACGCGCACGTTTGAACCCTACGGCACGTCGCTACCGGCGTTGGTCACCGGACAGACGTCGGGCCACCGCCGCAGCGGTGGCCCGACGAGCCGTCTCGAGGAGGCAGGGCAGGAACGTCGTCGTCCGCCCGATGTCTCGGTCAGCGACTCCGCTTCGCCGGAGCCTTCTTGGCCGGCGCGGCCTTCTTCGCCGGAGCGGCCTTCTTCGCCGGCGCGGCCTTCTTCGCCGGAGCGGCCTTCTTCGCCGGAGCGGCCTTCTTCGCCGGAGCGGCCTTCTTCGCCGGAG
>CAZUMJ010000052.1:8372-16678 GCA_964621605.1 uncultured Iamiaceae bacterium
GCCTTCTTCGCCGGAGCGGCCTTCTTCGCCGGAGCGGCCTTCTTCGCCGGAGCCTTCTTCGCCGGAGCCTTCTTGGCCGGCGCGGCCTTCTTCGCTGCTGCGGCCTTCTTGGCCGGTGCCTTCTTCGCTGCTGCCATGCTGGGTGCCTCCTCGGCAGATGACGGTTGCTCGGGAACTTCATCGGCCGGAGTGGCCACTTGTGTGAGGTCGAACAGATCGGGCACCGCGAGGTCGATGCCGCGGTGAGGCGGGTCGAAGCGAGAGACGACGAGCTCTCGCTCTTCACCGATGGTCAGCACGTCACGCGCTCGGCGGGGCGCAGGCTCACCCATGAACTTGAGCGGGACGTAGCAGACGAGGTCGCCGACCCGCACGTACGCGCCATGCGACGAGAACCGCTCGACGGTGGCTTGCACCTTCGTGCCAACAGGGTTTGCGCCCACGAACTCGATGAACGGCAGCGGCGGGTTCATCGGCTCACGCGCGGGGCCACGACCGCCAGCTGTCTCGCGCTGGCGGCCCTTCGATGCGGACGGCGCCGACTCGTCTAGCAGGGCCTTCGGACCGCGCCTGGAAGACCCCGTGCCGGCCCTTGCGGTGCCGGTGCCCTCGCCACCGCGACGATCGCCGATCTTCGGCTTCGGGCCGGGTGCGGCAGCCCGATTCGATGGCGCGTCGGGCACCTTCTCGACCTTGCCACCGCGCTTCGCGCGCCGCGCGTCTGAGGTGGCGCGACGGCTTGTCGGACCCCGAACCGGCGTGCGAGCCACGAACACCCAACCCACCTCGGGGACGGGCTTGCCGCCGATGAGTCGACCCTCGTCGAAGAGCCACTCGTAGGCGGCGTGGAACTCCTGGAACGAGTCGTTCGAGAACACCGTCGCCTTCGCGACGTCTGCAATCTGGAGCACGAACGCGTCGCCGCGGCCGATGGCGCCGGCGGGTGGTGTCACCAGCTCGCCGGCAAGGATCGCCTCCTCGAACGTGGGTCGCTCGGACTCTGCGATGCGGTGACCGAAGGTGGCGTCGACGACGACGGTGAGACGCTCAGGTTCGTACTGGGCGAGGAACGCACGCACTGCTTCGTCGAGCTGAGTGAGGCTCGGCAGGCTGCGACCTTCGGTTGCGATGTTGGATCCGTCGACAACGACGTGCGGGATAGTCATGCGGCCACCAAGTCAAGCAAACAAGGAGACGAACTCGGGGGATGCTCACCGGGCATCGTGCAGGGCACGGCGCACGCCTCTCGTACGATCACGACCGTGACGATCTCTGCCGTGCTGTTCGACTTCGGCGGGGTGATCCTGTCGAGCCCCTTCGAGGCATTCAACCGCTACGAGTCCGAGCACGGCCTGCCCAATGGATTCATCCGATCTGTCAACTCCGTCAACCCTCACGGCAACGCGTGGGCACGCCTGGAACGCGGTGAGCTCGACCACGAGAGCTTCTCTACCGAGTTCGCTGCCGAGTCCGAGAGGCTCGGTCACCGTGTCGAGGGGGCGGACGTCCTGCCATTGCTCGCGGGCGAACTTCGCCCAGCAATGGTCGAAGCCCTACGCCGCTGCGCGGCCCGGCTACGCACCGCACTACTGACGAACAACTTCGTCGGGTTCGCCGCGACTCCCGCGCACGCGCCGGCGGACGTGCCCGCCACCGATGGGGCGTGGCCTACAAGCACGCCTCGGCCAGCGCCGCCCGAACGGACGTCGCCCGAGCGGACGTCGCTCGAGACCAGCGTGCAGCCCTCCGACGGCGGCGTGGCGGAGGTGTTCTCGCTCTTCGACGTCATCGTCGAGTCGAGCCGCGTCGGTTGCCGTAAGCCCGACCCGCGCTTCTACACGTTGGCCCTCGAGCTGATCGGCATCCAGGCGCACGAAGCGGTGTTCCTCGACGACCTCGGCATCAACCTGAAGCCTGCACGCGCGCTCGGCATGACGACGATCAAGGTCGCCGACCCCGTGGTCGCCATCGCCGAGCTCGAAGCCATCGTGGGGTTCCCCTTGGGTTGACCCGGCCCATTCGGTGGGGCGAAGCCGGGGATGGTCGCCATGTCGGGCAGTTCGACCGCCAGGTGACCTGCCGCCGCAAGTCGGTGTGCGCAGACGCGGAGCACCGCGGCGTTCGCCGAATGCGCCCCCGCGCTCCCACACCACAAGCCGACATGCACGAGAGACGCAGCCGGTCGGACGGTCAGTCGACTGCGTCGCGGAGCAGTTGCGCCTGCTCCTGCTGGTGCACCTCGTGGCTGCCGGTCGCCGGGCTGCCCGACTCTGCACGACTCACGTGTCGGAGTTGGTACCTGTCGCGCAGCACCTTGTGGAGGCGGCCGTGCACGAACGACCACGGCCCCATGTTCTCGGGCTCCTCCTGCAACCAGACGACTTCCTGCGCGTTCGGGTAGGACGCGAGCAGATCGAGGAGTTGCTGCTCGGGCCATGGGTAGAGCTGCTCGACGCGTGCGACGGCGACCGGGCGGTTCTGCTCGTCTCGGGCGGCGAGCGCCTCGTGGCCGATCTTGCCGGAGCACAACACAACTCGCTGCACCTCCGTGCGATCGGCACCCCCGACGTAGCGGGGGTCGTCGAGCACCTCGTGGAAGGTCGTCCCCGGTGCAAGCTCACCGACCGCCGATCGCGCCTGCTTCGCGCGCAGCAACGACTTGGGCGTGAAGACGACCAAGGGCTTGCGTACGTCGCGGCGCATCTGCCGACGAAGCAGATGGAAGTACTGCGCGGCAGTCGTGGCGTTGGCCACCTGGATGTTGTCCTCGGCGCAGAGGATGAGGAACCGCTCGATGCGCGCTGAGGAGTGCTCGGGGCCTTGGCCCTCGTAGCCGTGCGGGAGCAGCATCACGAGCCCGGAGGTTTGCGCCCACTTGTCTTCGGCAGCCACCAGGTACTGGTCGATGATGATCGACGCGCCGTTCACGAAGTCGCCGAACTGCGCCTCCCAGCACACGAAGGCTGCGGGGTTGGCGACGGAGTAGCCGTACTCGAACCCGAGCGCCGCGTACTCGGAGAGCAGCGAGTCGTAGATCCAGAACTTGGTGGCATCCGAGCCAAGGTGCGCGAGCGGCGACCACTCCGAACCGTTCTCGTGGTCGACGAGCACCGAGTGGCGTTGCGAGAACGTGCCTCGGCGAGAGTCCTGCCCCGCGACGCGCACCGAGGTGCCCTCGAGAACCATCGAGCCCAGCGCGAGCAACTCGGCAAGTGCCCAGTCGACCTCACCGTCGCGGAACATCTTCGTGCGACCCTCGAACTGGCGGGCCAGCTTCGGGTGGACGTGGAACGTGTCGGGCGGCGAGTTGAGGGCGTCGAACACCACCTCGAGGCGGTCGGATGGCACACCGGTGTCGACCGACGGCAACACCCCCTTGGGCGGCGGCGGTGCCTTGGCCACGAACGCCTCGGTGGGCGCCGACTGACGGGTCTCGTCGAGCGCGACCTGCAGACGGGCGTGGAAATCGTCGAGCGCCTTCTCGGCCTCGTCGAGGCTGATGTCGCCGCGGCGCACCAGGGTCTCGGTGAAGATCTTGCGCACCGAACGGCGTGCGTCGATCTTGGCGTACATCAGCGGCTGCGTGTAGCTCGGGTCGTCGCCCTCGTTGTGGCCGTGCCGTCGGTAGCAGACCATGTCGATGACGACGTCGGCGTGGAACTGCTCGCGGTACGCGAACGCCAGGCGCGCTACGCGCAGGCATGCCTCGGGGTCGTCGCCGTTCACGTGGAAGATCGGAGCCTGCACCATCTTCGCGATGTCGGTGCAGTACTCCGACGAGCGGGCGGCGGTCGGAGCCGTGGTGAACCCCAACTGGTTGTTGATGATCAGGTGGATCGTGCCGCCGACGCGGTAGCCAGAGATGGTCGAGAGGTTGAGGGTCTCGGCCACGACGCCCTGCCCAGCAAAGGCCGCGTCGCCGTGCACGAGCACGGGCAGCACGCTGAACGCCTCGGGGTTGTCGATGCGGTCCTGCATGGCGCGCACCATGCCGACGACGACCGGGTCGACCGCCTCGAGGTGCGACGGGTTGGCGGCCAGCTCGACCGGGATGGCCGCGCCGCTACGCGCGGTGAACGTGCCGCGTTGGCCGAGGTGGTACTTGACGTCGCCCGAACCCTGGATCGAGTCCGGGTCGAGGTACCCCTCGAACTCGCGGAAGATCTGGTCGTAGGACTTGCCGACGATGTTGGCCAGCACGTTCAAACGCCCTCGGTGCGCCATGCCGAGCACCGACGCGGCATGGCCGCTGTCGGCCGCGCGCTCGAGGAGCGCATCGAGGATCACGATGGCGGACTCGGCACCTTCGAGCCCGAAGCGCTTCTGGCCGATGTAGCGCTTGCCGAGGAAGCTCTCGAACGCCTCAGCGGCATTGAGCCTGCCCAGCACGTGCCGCTGGTCGTCCGCGGAGATCGACGGGTCGATGCCCTCGACCTGCTGTTGGATCCAGGCCTTTACCTCGGGGTTGGAGATGTGCATGTACTCGACGCCCACCGTGCGGCAGTACGCGTCGCGCAGCAGATGCAACAAGTCGCCGAGGCGCATCGACGTGGTGCCGGCGATCCCACCCGTCAAGAACTCGCGGTCGAGGTCCCAGATCGTCAGGCCGTGCCCGGCCGGGTCGAGCTCTGCGGGCATCGTCGGCTCTTCCGCCGCGAGCGGGTCGAGGTCGGCGATGAGGTGCCCACGCACCCGGTACATGTTCGTGAGTGCCTGCACCTGCATCTGCTTGCGCAGCGGACCGTCGTCGCGCTCGGCGGGATTCACGTCGGTGCGCCACCGCACCCAGTCATAGGGCACGCCCAGCGACCGGAAGATGTCGGCGTAGAAGTCGTGCTCCCCCATCAGCAGCTCGTGGACGCGCTTCAGGAAGAGCCCCGACTCGGCACCCTGGATGATGCGGTGGTCGTAGGTGGAGCTGACCGTCATCACCTTCGACACGCCGAGGTCGGCGAGGGTCGCCGGGTCGGCAGCCGCGAACGCCGCCGGCACCTCGAGCGCGCCGACGCCCACGATGGCGCCCTGCCCCTGCATGAGCCGCGGCACCGATTGGCGGGTGCCGATCGTGCCGGGGTTGGTGAGCGTCACGGTGGCGCCGACGAAGTCGTCGGGCGTGAGCTTGTTGCTGCGCACCTTGCGGATGATGTCCTCGTAGGCCGCCCAGAAGCCCCGGAAGTCGAGCGCCTCCGCGCCGCGGATGACCGGAACGAGCAGCGTGCGCGTCCCGTCGGACTTCTCGACGTCGACCGCGAGCGCGAGGTTGAGGTGCTCGGGGTGCACGATGCGCGGCTTGCCGTCGTTGCCGACCGCGTACGACGCGTTCATCGCCGGAACGGCGTCGGCGATGGCGCGCACGACGGCGTAGCCAATCAGGTGGGTGAAGCTGACCTTGCCGCCACGGGTGCGCCCCAGGTAGCCGTTCAGGATGCCGCGGTTGACCTCGAGCAGCTTGGCGGGGACCTCGCGGAAGCTCGTTGCGGTCGGGACCCGCAGGCTCACCTCCATGTTGGCGACGATGCGCGCCGCGGCCCCTCGCAAGGGGTCACCCATGTCTTCACCAGGCTCAACCGGCGGAACGGGCACCGCGGCTTGCACCGCGGCGGCGGTCGGCGCGGTCGCGCCTGCCCCTGCGGGGGTGGCGCCCACCGCGGCGGTGGCGCCCTCGGGCCGGCCTGCGGGCGCGTCGATGTCGCGCTTGTAGTCGGCGAAGAACTCCCTCCACGAGTCGCTCACCGAGGCGGGGTCGGCGAGGTAGTCCTCGTACATCTCATCGACGAGCCAGGCGTTCGGACCCAGCGCGGCAGCTGCAACGGCATCTTCAGGCATCGGGTGCCACCCTACCGGGGGGTTCCCACGGCCCTCATACGGACCAAGGTCGCTCACCGTGGGGCCGGAGGACCCGACCCGCCGCCGCTCCGAGGTGGCGCGGCGTGTGCCCACGCCGTACGCGCCCAACCTGTCCCGCGGCGTGCGCCCACCCCTCCCGCGGCGTGCGCCCAACCCGGCTACGAACACGCGACCAGGGCCGGGTAGCCTCGCCCGCTGGCCGTTCGCGCCCCCACGGCCCCGAACCCAGACCCACCTCGGGCCCGCCCGTACCCATGCCCACGACCGGGCGCCCCCACACCCTTACCAGGGCTCCCCGAGGACCCTGGTGCCCATGCCCACGCCCGTGCCGTGCTCGGGCGTTCGCGCTCCCAGGAGTCGACAAACGTGAACAACGCGCAGTTCATCTTCACGATGCGCAAGGTCAGCCGCTTCCACCCGCCCGACCGTGAGGTGCTGACCGACATCAGCTTGTCGTTCTACCCGGGCGCGAAGATCGGCGTGCTCGGCTCGAACGGCTCTGGCAAGTCCTCGCTGCTACGGATCATGGCGGGTGTTGACGACGGCTACACAGGCGAGGCACGCCTCTCCCCCGGCTTCAGCGTCGGCCTCCTCGAGCAGGAACCGCACCTCGACGAGTCGAAGGACGTGAAGGGCAACGTGCTCGACGGCGTCGCCGAGGTCGCCGGGCTGCTCACCGCATACGACGAGGTGCTGGCCCGCTACGCCGACCCCGACGCCGACTACGAGAAGATCGGCGAGGAGCAGGCGCGCCTCGAAGCGGAGATCGCCGCGAAGGGCGCGAACGACCTGGACCGCCAGATCGAGATCGCGATGGACGCGCTGCGCCTCCCGCCCGGCGACGCGGACGTGACGAAGCTCTCGGGTGGCGAGCGCCGCCGCGTCGCCCTGTGCCGACTGCTGCTGTCGCACCCCGACCTCTTGCTGCTCGACGAGCCCACCAACCACCTCGACGCTGAGTCGGTCGCGTGGCTGGAGCGCTTCCTGCGCGACTACGCCGGCACCGTCGTCGCTGTCACGCACGACCGCTACTTTCTCGACAACGTGGCGGGTTGGATCCTCGAGTTGGACCGCGGGCGCGGCATCCCGTTCGAAGGCAACTACTCGTCCTGGCTGGAGCAGAAGGAGGCTCGCCTCGCCGCTGAGGACCGGGCCGATTCCGCACGGCGTCGCACGCTGCAACGCGAACTGGAATGGGTCCGCATGGCACCCAAGGCCCGCCAGGCAAAGGGCAAGGCCCGCCTCGGCGCCTACGAGAAGCTGCTCGCCGAGGCGAACGCCGCCGACGGGCGCGTCGACAAGCTTCAGATCGTGATCCCGTCAGGCGAGCGTCTCGGTGATGTGGTGATCGAGGCCGAGCACCTCGTGAAGGGGTTCGGGGATCGCCTCCTCATCGACGACCTGTCGTTCTCGCTGCCGCCTGCCGGGATCGTCGGCGTGATCGGAGCCAACGGCGCCGGCAAGACCACCCTGTTCCGGATGCTCACCGGCGTCGAGCAACCCGACGGGGGCGCCCTGCGCGTCGGCCCGACGGTGCAGCTGGCGTACGTCGACCAGAACCGCACGCTCGACCCGGCACGCACCGTCTACGAAGAGATCACCGGCGGACGCGACGACCTCGTCGTCGGTGGGCGGGAGATCCACGGCCGGGCGTACGTGGCGTCGTTCAACTTCAAGGGCTCCGACCAGCAGAAGGAGGTCGGGGTGCTCTCCGGCGGCGAACGCAACCGCGTGCACCTCGCCAAGGTGCTCACCGAAGGCGGCAACGTCCTCCTGCTCGACGAGCCGTCCAACGACCTCGACGTCGACACCCTGCGGGCTCTCGAAGACGGCCTCGAGTCGTTCGCCGGGTGCGCGGTGGTGATCAGCCACGACCGGTGGTTCCTCGACCGCATCGCCACCCACATCCTGGCGTTCGAAGGCGACTCGGTGGTGCGCTGGTTCGAAGGCAACTTCAGCGAGTACGAGGCGTGGCGACGCAAGGAGCTCGGCGCCGAAGCCGACCAGCCGCACCGCATCAAGTACAAGCCGCTCGCCCGCAGCTAGACATCCCGCCGCTCCCCGGCGCCGCCTCACGTCGACCACCGCACCGTCGACCACCGCCTCTCCGTTCTGGGCACCGATTTTGCCCACGGGGCGCACCGAATCGGTGCCCAGAAGCCCCTCGCCGCACCGAATCGGTGCCGAGAACGCAACGAGGGAGGGACGGCGGGTGTGCGAGCACGGCGGGGGCTAAGGGACGGCGGGGCGGCTGACCCCGCCGCGACCTGCGCGAGGCGCAACGATCCCGTAGCGTGCCGCCACGCGACGTCCGGGCCGTTTTGCCCAGACCTCGTGGTCACGCACGGCACGGGAAAGGTGGAGGCGATGCGAGCTTCCTTTTTGATTCGTCGCAGCACCGCGATGTTGGCGGCGGTGGTGTTCGCCGCAGTGGGCCTGAGTGCCTGCACGCCTGCGAG
>CAZUMJ010000053.1:0-7796 GCA_964621605.1 uncultured Iamiaceae bacterium
TGATGCAGCCCGGGCAGTTCTCCCGGCTGTGGCTGCGCGTGATCCTGCTCTCCTCTGACGAGGGGGCCGCTCTCGCGCAGACCCAACCCGAGGTCTTCTCCAGCTGACCTACCCGGCCTCTTCTCGCGCAGACCCAACCCGGGCTCTTCTCCAGCTGACCAACCCGGCTCCCCTGCCGCCTCCCCGGACCACCGCCGCTGCCTCGTTCTCGGCACGGATTTGTCCCAAAAGCGGGCCAGATCGGTGCCGAGAAGCGAAGGAACGCAACGGATCGGTGCCGAGAAGCAGCAGGGCGCCGCCACAACCCAACTGCCTGCACACCGCACGTGCGCCACCCGGTGCACGGCCGCCCGACGAGGAGACCCAATGCCACGACCGTCAGCCCGCTTCGCCCGATTCTCCCGCTGCGCCGCGGTGGTCGCCGCGCTCGCGATGGTCCTGGGGTCGTTCGCCTCCACCGCTGCACCCGCGGCCGCCCTCGACTCGCCAATGTGCCCGGTGGCCGCTGGGAACGCCCGCCTGGTGCGCCTCGTCTACCTGGAGATCCTCGACCGCTGCCCGGACAGCGGGGGCCTCGCCTACTGGACGGGCATGCTCGACCACGGAATGTCCCGCGACGCGTTCGCGGCCGTCATGACGTGGTCGGAGGAGCGCCTCAGCGACTCGGTCCTCACCGCCTACGACGACATCCTCGGACGTGCACCCACGGGCGCGGAGTACGCCCAACAGCTCGCGACGCTCCGTCAGACCGGCGACCCGGACCTGCTCGAAGCGGTGCTGGCAGGCTCCGACGAGTTCTACGAGCGAGCGACCGACGGTCTGCCGACGGACCAACGCGACGGTGAGTGGCTCGAGCGTGTCTACGGGGGGATCCTGCACCGCGATCCCGACGTCGCCGGCAAGGAATACTTCCTGGGCGTGATGGGGAGCCCGTCGTCGACCCTCGACCGCACCTTCGTGGGAGCGGTGCTCGCGCACAGCGACGAAAACGCCCGCCGCGTGGTCGCCACGGCCTTCGAAACCACCTTCCTGCGCTCGGTCGACCCAGGCGGCCTCACCTACTGGGCCGGCTGGCTGCGCGGCGACGGGCGCTGGCAGACGTTCCAGCTCTTTGCGGTGCTGTTGTCGTTCCCCGAGGCGTACTCCCTCGCACAGTCGCAGCCGAACCCGTAGCGCAAGCACCATCCGCCCCGGTGTGCAGGCAGCAGCCCAACCGAACCAGCGCTCGGTGACCTGCGACCCTGGCCCAACCGGCACCGCACGTGCCTAGGATGCGACCACTCGCTCAACAACGATCGTCCCGGGGGTAATCGTGCAGACGCAAGCAGCAATCCTGAGAGGGCTGAACGAGCCCTGGAGCGTCGAGACCATCGAGCTCGACCCGCCGAAGGCCGGTGAGGTGCTCGTCGAGCTCCACGCCTCCGGCATGTGCCACTCCGACGAGCACCTCGTCACTGGCGACCTGCCCGGCGCGCTGCCGATGATCGGCGGCCACGAGGGGGCCGGTGTGGTGCTCGAGGTCGGCGAGGGCGTCACCAACGTGGCCCCGGGTGACCACGTCGTGTTCAGCTTCGTCCCGGCGTGCGGGCAGTGCCCGTCGTGCGCGAGCGGGCACTCCAACCTGTGCGACAACGGTGCCGCGCTGCTCATCGGCATCCAGCTCGACGGCACCACCCGCCACCACGGTGCCAACGGCGAAGACATCTACACGATGGTCTGCCTCGGCACCTTCGCGAAGCACACCGTCGTCAACGCGTTCTCGTGCGTGAAGATCGACAAGGGCATCCCGCTGGAGCTCGCCTGCCTGGTCGGTTGTGGCGTCACCACCGGGTGGGGCTCGTCGGTGTACGCCGGTGACGTGCGGCCCGGCGACAACGTGGCCGTCATCGGCATCGGCGGCATCGGCGCCGCGGCCGTGCAGGGCGCAAAGGCCGCGGGGGCACGCAACATCATCGCCATCGACCCCGTGCCCTTCAAGCTCGAAGAGGCGAAGAAGTTCGGCGCCACCCACACCGCGTCGAGCATCGCCGAGGCGACGGCGATCATCCAGGAAGCCACCTGGGGCCGCATGTGCGACGTGATCGTCTGCGCGATGGGCGTCGGCGACGGTGAGCAGATGGGCTCCATCATGATGCTCACGGCCAAGCGCGGCAAGGTCGTGGTGACCAACATCCACTCGGTGAAGGAGAGCCACGTCCAGCTCAACCTGGTCGACCTGACCCTCTCCGAGAAGAAGCTGATCGGCACGATCTTCGGCTCCGCCAACCCAAAGGCCGACATCCCGAAGCTGCTCGAGCTGTTCAGCCTCGGCCAGCTCGACCTCGGCGGCATGGTGACGCGCGAGTACGCCCTCGAAGACATCAACCAGGGCTACGCGGACATGCGCGACGGCAAGAACATCCGCGGGGTGCTGCGCTACAAGTAGTCCGCCGGTCCTTCACCGTCCCACTCGTCGTGATGCGACTACCCGCAGCCGAGCGACGCCGGCAGCTCCTCGACCAGGCGCTGCCGGTGTTCGCGGCACACGGCTACCGCGGCACGTCGATGAACCAGGTGGCGGAGGCTGCGGGGGTCACCAAGCCGGTCCTCTACCAGCACTTCTCATCGAAGCGCGCGCTGTTCAGCGAGCTGTTGGAAGACGTCGGCACCCAGCTCGAGAACGACATCGTCAAGGCGACCACTGCGGCGGCCACGGGCCGCGAACAGGTGTCGGAAGGCTTCCGCGCCTACTTCCAGTTCGTCGCCGACCGACGCGACGCGTTCCGTGTGCTCTTCGGCGCGGGCACCCGCCACGACGTCGAGTTCGCCCGCACGGTCCGCCGCTTCGAGTCCGGGATGGCCGCCATCATCGCCGAGCTGATCGACATCGAAGGCCTCACCCACGACCAGCGGCGACTGCTCGCCCACGGCATCGTGGGCATCGCCGAGGTGACAAGTCGCCACTGGCTGGTCGAGCTCGAAGAGGCGAGCGACGCCGCGGCGTCCCCTGAGGTGCTCGCCCGGCAGGTCGCCTTGCTCGCATGGGCGGGCCTCCGCGGCATCCAGGTGCGCTGATCTCTTGACCGTCGGCGCAGGAGACGAGCAGGTCCGGGTGGTCGCCGACGACTACTGGGAACTGCTGTGCGCACAGTCCCCCACCCTCGCCACGTTCGTCGGCGATCACCGCTACGACGACCGCATAGAGGACATCACCGCCGAGGCCGAGTCGCGCGTCGCTGCAAGCCTCCGGTCGATCCACGCACGCGCCGAGGCGATCGATCCCGACGGGCTGGCCGGCGCGTCACGCGTCACCCGCGGCCTGCTGCTCGGGGCGTGCACCGACGCGGTCCGCGCGATCGACCTTCGCCTGACCGAACTTCGCTACGACCAGATGGAGGGGGTGCACGTCGACCTCCTCCAGACGACCGGCGTGCTCGGCGTGCAGGAGCCCGACGACGCGTGGCGCATCATCGATCGCTTCCGGCAGGTCCCAGACGTCCTCGACGCGGCGATGGAACGCTTCCGGTCAGGGCTCGAAGCCGGCCGCACCCCCGCCGCGCCGTGCCTCACACGATCGCTGCGCGTGCTCGACGGCTACCTCGCCGGCGACCTGGACGACGACGTGTTCGCGACGTTCGACGGCCCCGCCGGCTGGGCCGACGAACCCGGGTGGCGGACCCAGCTGCGCGAGCTCGCACAGCACACGCTGCGCCCGGCGTTTCGGCGCTACCGAGACGACCTCGCCACGATGCTGACGCCCACCGCTCGGCCCGAGGACCGTGCCGGGCTGTGCTGGCTGCCCGACGGCGACGAGATCTACCGCACGTTGGTACGTCACCACACCACGCTCGACCTCGACCCCGACGAACTCCACGCGGTCGGCCTGGAGGAGGTGACCGTCCGGCTGCCGGAGGAGTACGCCCGCGTCGGCCAGCGGCTGTTCGCCACGACAGACGTGCCGACGATCTTCGAGCGGCTGCGCACCGACCCTGCGTTGCGCTACCGCACCGGAGACGAGATCCTCGCCGACGCGCGCGCCGCACTCGACGCGGCGACCCGCGCGATGCCCGCCTGGTTCGGGCGCCTGCCCCAGGCACCGTGTGCGCTCACCGAGGTGCCCGGCTACCTCGCCGCCGATTCACCCGCCGCGTACTACTTCCCGCCGGCGGGTGACGGGTCGCGGCCCGGGACCTACTTCGTGAACGTGCACGAGCCGACGCAGAAGAACCGCTACGAGGCCGCATCCATCGGCTACCACGAGGCGATCCCTGGGCATCACCTTCAGATCGCGATCGCGAACGAGCTCGACGACGTACCGGCCTTCCAGCGCTTCTCCCTCGCCAACACCGCGTACGTGGAGGGATGGGGTCTGTATGCGGAACGCCTCGCCGACGAGATGGGGCTCTACGCCACCGACCTCGACCGCATCGGGATGCTCGCAGCCGACTCGTGGCGGGCGTGTCGCCTCGTGGTCGACACCGGGCTCCACGCCTTCGGGTGGTCGCGCCAGCGGGCGATCGACTTCATGGCGACGCACACCCCGGTCTCGGTCGAGGAGGTGACCGTCGAGATCGACCGCTATCTCGGCATGCCCGCACAAGCGCTTGCGTACAAGGTGGGCCAGCGCGAGATCCTGCGGCTGCGCGCCGACGCACGTGCACGGCTCGGCGACGCGTTCGACATCGCCGCGTTCCACGACGTCGTGCTCGGGTCCGGCGCGGTGAGCCTCCCGATCCTGCGCGAGCTCGTCGACGGGTGGACGACCCAACAGGCCGGGGACGCGTCCCGATGAAGTTCGCGCTGCTCGGTGCGCTCGGCGCCCTCGCCGACGACGGCACCGAGGTGGCCCTCGGGAAGCGCAAGGAACGGGCGTTGCTCTCGCTCCTGCTGCTCCACCCCGACCACGTCGTTCCCACCCATCAGATCCTGACCGCCCTGTGGCCCGACGAGAGCACCCCGCGTCCCGAAGCGAGCCTGCACAGCACCGTCGCACGCCTCCGACGGACGCTCGTCCCCGATCGGCCCCGAGGCGTGCCGCCGACCCGTCTGGTGCACACACCTCCGGGCTATCGCATCGTGATCCACGACGACGAGCTCGACACGACCACCTTCGTGACCCAACTCGATCTGGCACGGCGCACCCGCGACGCCGGTGACCTCCCCGCCGCACGCGCACTCCTCCGGGACGCGCTCGCGCTCTGGCACGGCCCCGCCCTGGCCGAGTTCGCGGACGAGCCCTGGGCAGCGCCCGATGCCACCCGGCTCGAGTCGCTCCGCCTCGCCGCCTACGACGAATGCATCGGCATCGAGCTCGCCATGGGACGAACCGACGCGGTCGCGGAGCTCGAGCACCTCCTGCGGGTGCACCCGTTGCACGAGCACCTGTGGAGCCACCTCATCGTGGCCCTCTACCGCGCCGGCCACGCCCCAGATGCCCTGCGGCGCGCGCAGGAGCTGCGGGCGTCGCTGCGCGACCTGGGGCTGGAACCATCCCCGCACATCTCCGAGCTGGAGTCTGCGATCCTGCGCCACGACCCGTGGCTCGAGACCGCTGCGGCCACCTTGCCGTCGCAGCCGCACACCCCGACACCACCGGCCGCGCAGCCATCCGCCGAGGTCGCAGCCCCTGGCTCCACCGCCGCGGCCACGGCGAGCGCACCCCGATCCGACAGCGACCTGCGCACCACGGTCTCGCGACCGCGTTGGTGGACGCCCGAACCGGCCTTCGTCGGACGCGGCGCCCAACTCGCCCGGCTGCGGACCCTCTGGGAGGACGTCGCCGAAGGAGGCGTCGCGGTCGCCGTCATGAAGGGCGAACCTGGGATCGGCAAGACCTGGCTCGCCATCGAGACCTCGGAGCGGCTGGCAGCCGCGGGCGCACTGATCCTCGCCGGGCGTTGCAGCGTCGAGGCGGCGCTCCCGTACGCACCCTTCGCCGAAGCGCTTACCCGACTCGTCGACGCGCTGCCCGACGACGAGCTCGACGCGCTTGGCGCGCACCGTGCCCGCCTTGCAGGACTGCTGCCTCACCGCGCGGATCGGCTCGGCGGAAGCGTTCCCGCAAGTTCGGACGCCTCTTCAGACGTCGACCGCTTCCTGTTGTTCGAAGCCGTCACCGAGCTCCTCGCCTCCGTCACCAGGCGTGACCCCGTCGTGCTGCTGGTAGACGACCTCCAGTGGGCTGACCCCTCGTCGCTCCACCTCGCCGAGCACGTGCTGCGCGCGGATGCGAGCGCGCGCCTCCTGCTCCTGGCGACGGTACGCGACACCGAGCTCGCGCACGACAGCGAGACGAGACGACACCTCGATCGTCTCGCCCGTGCTCGCATGGTGGAGGAGCTCTCCGTCCCGGGCTTCACCCACGACGAGATCGCGACGGTGATCGGAAGCGATGGCCAGCAGCGCAGCGGGCTGGCAGGGAAGGTGCTGCACGCGACAGGCGGAAATCCGTTCTTCGTCGTCGAGCTGCTCCGCTCGCTCTCACCCGATGGCGCCAACGGCGACCCGCCGCAGACCCCCGCAACGGCGGCGGCCTTGATCCGCTCACGCCTCGGACAGCTCGAGCCCACGCCGCGCGACGTGCTGGCCACCGCAGCCCTTCTCGGCACGACGGTCGATGCAACGCTGCTCGCGGAGGTGCTCGACCTCCCCGCCGGCGAAGTGGCAGACGGGCTCGACACCGCAACGGACATCGGCCTGCTGACGCACGACAGCCGCGGACTCGTCTTCCGCCACGACCTCGTCCGCTCCGAGCTGGCTGACTCGCTCGGCACCGGCACACGGGCGGTGCGACACCGCCGTATCGCAGACCGACTTGTCGCTCGCGTCGGCAACGCCCAACACACCGGCGAGCCGCTCGACGAGATCCTTCGCCACTACGTCCTCGCATCGAGCGACGGCGACCCACGAGCGGCGGTCGAGTTCGCACACCGGGCAGGAGAGCAGGCGACCAGCCAGCACGCCCATGCAACGGCAGCCAGCATCTACGTCTCGGGGCTCGACGCACTCGCCCGGTCGGGCGGAGCGCATTCGTCGGCAGACGAGCTTTCGCTCCTCGCGGCGGCGAGCGAAGCCGCGCGACGCAGCGGCGACATCCCGCTGGGGCGCATGTTCGGCGGGCGCGCGCTGGTGCTGGCCATGGAGATCGGCACGACCGCACAGCTTCTCGACGCCATTCGAGCCGTGTCGCGCACCGGCGAGGTCCACGACCGTGAGGCGATCGCGGTCGACGCCGGCCTGCTCACGACCGCGTCGCTCCGCCTGGCCGCGGCGCCAGACGCGGGAGCAAACGCCGGCGCGCAGGCCGCATCCGCCCTCGCCGGCGTCGCGCTGAGCCGCGGCGACTACGACGAGATGCACCGGCAGCTCCTTGTCGCGGTCGACCTCCTCGACGACGACGACCCGGAACCCGCTGCGTGGGTGCTCGACGAGGCGATCGTCGGTCTCGGCGAACATCTGCCGATCGAGGGTCGGTTGGCACTCGCCGAACGCCTCGATCGGGCAGCCGAGCGCAGCGGGAGCGCCGAGCTCGAGATGCTTGCGGCGGCGACCTGCCGCTGGTTGTCGTTCACCGCGGGCGACCTCGCGGCGTCTGCTCGTCATGCCAAGCGGTCCGCGGACCTCACCGAGCGTCTCAAGATGCCGCGCTATCTGGCGGGCGCCGCACAGCGACGGGCGATGGAGCTCCTCCTCGCCGGCGAGTTCGACGCGGCGGAGGCGACGAGCCAGACCATGCTCGGGTACCGAGACGATGCCGAGTTCACAGAAGCGCACCTTGCGCAGATCGCCACGATCCGACTGCTCCAGGGCCGCGGCGG
>CAZUMJ010000053.1:7896-16114 GCA_964621605.1 uncultured Iamiaceae bacterium
GAGGCGTCGCTCGCAGAGGCCACCGCGGTGCTCGGCGACTTCCCCGCAGGCGCCGCCCACGCGCGTATCGCGCTGTTGCGTGACGCGGCACAGGCGCGGCGACGGCCCGAGGCAACCTGACCGCACCGCCGCGCCGACCGCCCAACAGGTCGTCCGGACGCGCGGGTGGGGACGACGCACTGCATCGCCCCCACCCGCACCGAGCTTCCCGTGGAGGAACTCGATTGGCTCCCGCCGATCTGTCGGTGCGAGTCGCCCGCCACTCGCACCACTGCGCTGCCACCGGCACCGTGAGCCCGCCACCCACGGCCACCGATGACAGCTCCACAATGACGGGGCCGCCTTGCCGTGTCCTTGCCGTGTCCTTGCCACGCCGATGGACCTCGGCGATGCGGATCGGTGACGAGCCGGTCAGCGGTGATGGCGACCCAGGAACGCGAGCGCGACATCGGTGGCGTTCGTCGCACCACTCGACGCACCACCCGCTTCGCTCCCGACTCCGCCAGGCCAGGCGTGTCCCCCACCGACGATGCGATAGAGGACCACCTCTGTGCCGTCACGGCAGTCGCTCCACGTCAGGACGGTCGTGGTCGGACTCGTGCTCTTCACCGTCGGGGTAGGCGAGCAGCCGGCGATACCCGCCCACGCGGCCATGTTGCCCTCGGCACCGGATCCCCCGCCGAGGGGCGGCGGATCGGTCTTGGCGTAGGCGACGACAGGATCGGCGGTCCCGTGGAACGCGAGGATCGACATGGGGGTCCGACAGCCGACGGACACCTCGACGCTCACAGCGACCACGGCCGCCACACGATCCTCGCGTCCACAGGCGTACGTCGCGGCGAACATCGCACCGACGGAGAAGCCGGCCACGTACACCCGCGTGGTGTCGACACAGGCGGACTTCTCGACCTCCGTCAACGCCAGGTCGACGAGCTCCGCATCAGGGCCCTGTGCCGCCGGGCGCCACATCGCCGGCTGCCCGAGCCCCTGGGGTGTCACGACGATCATCCCGGCGGCCGCGGCGCGCGCGGGGAGGTCGGTGATCGAGTCGATGCCGGCCGCGTCCTGGCCCATCCCATGCAGGAGCACGATCACCGGAGCCGGGACGTTCCCCGCTGTTGCGGGTGCAGAGACCAGGTAGGTGCGGGTGACGCCGTCGACGGTGATGGTGTGCTCCGTGGTCTGCGCTTCCGAGGGCGCGCCTGCGGCGGCATCACCTGCGCGACATCCCGCAGACGGGCGCGCGCCCGCACGGGCCTCCGGCGCGGGGAGCGAGGTGGACCGAGGCGCCGCTGCGGTCGTGCCCGTGCCTGCCCCACTATCACCGGCGCGAGACCCAGACGACGACGCGCACGCAAGCGACAAGCCGCACAACGAGCTGACGAGGAGCGCCGCTACGAGGCCCCGCCGCGCTCGAGGTGTCACGCCTTCACCTCGAGGGCGAGCACACCGCCCTTCCCCGGCGGGCCGAACATCACGAACCCGTAGCCCCACAACAGGCGCCCGTCGACGATCGACGGGCCACACGCCGTCTGCGCCGGCGCATCCATCGACCACAGCGTGGCACCCGAGGCGGTGTCGAGGGCCAACATGCGCCCGCTGTCGGTTCCGCAGAACGCCACCCCGGGCACCGCTCCGATCGGGGCGAAGATCTTCCCCTTGAGCGGCTCGGACGTCCACTGCTTGTTTCCGGTGTCGGGGTCCAGACCGAACACGTGGGTGACGTTGGTGGGCGCGTTGGTGGCCGGGTCCCCGACGTTCGATGACGCCACAAGACGGCCGTCGATGTACGCGGCAGAGCCGATCTCGCCGCCGAACGCGCTGCCCGGCGTGAGCTCCGACTGCCACACGACCTTGCCGGTGTCGCGGTCCACGGCGTGGAACGTGCCGCCCTTGTCGCCGGCTCCGACGAGGTCACGTCCCTTGCTCGACCACAGGTTCGGCGACGCACCGACATCGGCATCCTTGCCGTGCGGGTACGCGGCCGAGAAGACGTCGGGGTAGGTGAACTGGGTCGACCAGCGCTTCTTGCCGGTCTTGATGTCGAGCGCCACCAGCGAATCCGCCATCGGCGGGGTCGGCCCCTGCAACCCCTGCCCGGTCCCCACGAAGAGCATCCCCCGCTCCACGTCCACCGCGGGCGTCGACCAGATGCCGGCGCCGGCACCTTCCTTGTCGTTGCCTTCCGTCGCGTAGAACTTCCACCGCTGCTCACCGGTCTTGGCGTCGAAGGCCACCATCGAGCCACGGAACAGGTACTTGTCCTTGCGCATCATGTTCTCGAAGCTGGCCGTGCCCTGGAGGACGACACCGTCCACGACGACCGGCGAAGCATTGATCTGCGCCTCGGGATGCGTGTCGGTCTGCGCCTTCCAGCGCTGTTCCCCCGTCGCCCTATCAAGGCGGTACACCATGCTCCCCGAGGAGGCGAAGACGCCGTCGCCGTCCACGGGAACCGCGCCGACGATCTGCCCGCCGATGGAGCTCGTCCAGATCTTCTTGCCGGTCGCCGCCTCGACCGCCCACACCTGGCCCTTCCAGTCGCAGAAGTAGGCCACCTCGTCGACGACGCACGGCGTTCCGGTGACACCCACCAGGTCGGGGATCTCCCAGACCTTGGCGAGGTGGGCGACCGAATCGCGGGTGATGGCCTTCTCGCCCAGGTTCGCGCGGGTCTGCGCGTAGTCGTGGCCGTACATCGGCCAGCCCTTCGACGCCCCGGCCGTGGATGCACCGGTTGGGGTGGTCGTCGTGGACGCTTTCGCGCCGCTCCCCTTCCCGTTGCTGGAGCAGCCCAGCAGGGCGACCCCCAACGCGGCCGCCGGCGCCGCGGCGAGGAAGGCTCGACGTGAGCGGTCGGGTGTCCGAGAGATGGGTGCGTGGTCCATGGCGGAAGCAAACCAGGCCCACGGCGTGCGTGCTCGTCTGCCGCTGAAGCGGGCTTCAGGCACGGCCAGAGGTCGCTCCACGCGCTACGACCGCCTCACCCGAGTGCGGGAGCGGGAGCGGGAGCGGACGGTACGCGGGCAGGCGAACGGTGAAGCGGGCGCCACCGCCGGGCGCGTCGGTGATGTCGATGGTGCCGGCGTGCGCCGCGACGATCGCGGCCGCGATCGCAAGGCCGAGACCGGTGCCGGAATCGGGGCGTCGTCGCGCATCGTCGAGCGTGGCGAAGCGGTCGAACACCCGCTCCCGGTCGGCAGGCGCGATGCCCGGTCCGTCGTCATCGACGAGCAGTTCGACGGTCGAACCGAACTCGTGCATCGAGATCGACACCGTCGAGTGTGCGTAGCGCACCGCGTTGCTGAGCAGGTTCTGCACCAGCCGATCGAGATCAGCCTCACGGCCCGCGACCTGGCCGCCCGACACGCGACTGGTATCGATGCGCACCGCAGCGCGACGCGCCAGCAGGCGCGCGTGGCCGAGCACCAACTCGTCGAGGTCGACGGCACGCGTCGGACGCCCGGGCGCGCCTTCCTCGAGCGCACCGAGCACGAGCAGCTGTTCGACGAGACCCTGCAACTGGTCGAGGCGAGCCAACGCCTCCGCGCGCGTGAGCACCGCGAGGTCTGGGTCGTCGCTCTCGCTCTCGAGAAGCACCCGGAGCGCAGCGATCGGGGTCCGAAGGTCGTGGCTGGCGTCCTCCACGAATCGCCGCTCCCGCCCGACCGCACGGTCCAGCCGCGTGAGCAGGTCGTTCAGGGTGCGCCCCAGTCGATCGAGCTCGTCGCCGGTGCCGGGAAGCTCCACTCGGGTGCGCAGGGCACCGTCGTCGAGGTCCTCCACCGATCGACGCATGCGCTCGACGGGGCGCAGCGCTCGCCCCACCACCCACCAGATGAGGACGGCCAACAGGAGACTTCCGGCTGTGCCCGCCACCGCGAGCAGACGCCTGAGTGTCCCCGTGGCTGTCACCACCTGCTGCGACGAGCGAGCCAACACGAACGCGACGCCCGGCTTGTCGGGCACCGCCACAATCAGCACGCGCACGCGCCCCAAGACCGGGTCGTTGGCGCTCACGATCTCGCCCGGCACCTGCCCGGGTTGCCGAAGCGACCTGTCAGAGGGTGTCTGGGGTGCAAGCACGACGACATCGCCGCGCGTGCTGACCAGCTGCACATACAGCCCAGCCGGTCCCTCGTTCGGCCCGGGCCCCGAACCCTTCACCAACGAGCGCAACGCGTAGGTGGCGTCGGAGCGCAACGTCGCGTCGACCTGCTCGGTCATGGCCCGCTGCACGCGGACGACGACGAGCTGCCCACCCGCCGCGAACGCCACCAGCACGAACACGAGCGACCCGGCGGTGATGCGCAAGCGCAGCGAGGGTCGGCGCGTCGTGCTCACGGGTTGGTGTCCACCCGGAAGCGGTCGCCCTCCCCACGCACCGTCTCGATGGACCGCCGGTCGAACGGTTCATCGATCTTGCGGCGCAGATGCGAGATGTACACCTCGACGATGTTCGGGTCGCCCGAGAAGTCGGCGCCCCACACCGCGTCCAGCAACGCTCCCTTGGTGTGGACCACGCCGGGATTAGCGAGCAGGAACGCGAGCACCTCTGCTTCCCGTGCCGTCAGGTCGGCGTCGGCGTCTCCGACTCGGCAGCGCCGCCGCACGGGATCGAGCACGACGTCCCCGGCGCGCGGCCAGTCGACGCGCCGCTGCGGGCGGCGCAGGAGCGCGCGGATGCGGGCGAGCAGCACGACCGTCGAGACAGGCTTCACGAGGTAGTCGTCCGCGCCGATCTCGAGGCCCTCCGCCTCGTCGTACTCGCCGTCTTTCGCAGACAGGATCATCACCGGCACCCACTGACCCGCATCTCTGATGGCCTTGCAGGCCCGGAAGCCGTTCATGCCGGGAAGCATCAGGTCCACGATGACGAGGTCGTAGCGCCCGGTCAGCGCCTGGGCGAGCCCCGACACCCCCTCGCCGCGCGTGTCGACGGTGAACCCCTCGTCGCGCAAGGTTCGGGCGAGCCCGCGCGCCAACGCGTCGTCGTCCTCGATCACCAGGATGCGCACGAGGGAAGCCTCTCACCTGACGGGGCGAGCGACGAGGGCGCCGCAAGCCGAACTGAACGGTCGTTCAGGATCTCGCGAGCTGCAGCGGCAGGGTGCGCGGACCACGGACCTGGCCACCCGACCAACGAACCTCGTCGGGCTGTGCCAACCAGAACGTCGGGTGCCGTTCGAGGAACACCTCCAACGCGACCCGCAGCTCCATGCGAGCGAGGTTGGAACCCACACATCGATGGATGCCGAGGCCGAACGCGGCGTGCCGGTTCACGGCTCGATCGAGCAGCACCTCGTCGGGACGATCGAACGCGGCGGGGTCACGATTCGCAGCAGGGAACGGCAGCAGCATCCAGTCGTCCTCGCGCAGCGGGCAGCCGTTCCACTCGCTGTCCGCCCGCACCAGGCGAGCCATCGTGACCGGCGCGTATGCCCGAAGCAGCTCCTCGACCGCAGTGAGCCACAGCTCCGGCTCGCGTCCGAGGCGATCACGGTCTTCATCGTGTTGCGCCAGATGCCAGAGCGACGCGCCGATCGCGCTCCACGTGGTGTCGATACCGGCCAGCAACAGCAACGCGATCGTCCCTCGCGTGTGCTCGAAGGTGATCGCCGTCCCGTCGACCTCAGCGGACAGCAGCATCGACGTGAGGTCGTCGCGGGGTCGCTCGGCGTGGTCGCGGATCTGCTCGGTGAGGTACTTGTCGAGCTGCATGAAGTTCGCGAAGCGCAACTCCGGAGGGAGGTCGACCCCTTCGATCACCTGCGTGACGAACGTGCGGAACATCTCTGCGTCGCCCGGGGGGAAGCCGAGCATCTTGGCGATCACTCGCACCGGGATGTGCTGTGCGTAGTCGATGGCGCCGTCGAGGTGGTCTTCGCCCTCGACGCGGTCGAGCAACTCGTGGCAGTACGCGCGGGTGAACGGTTCGAGTGCAGCGACGGCCTTCGGGGAGAAGGCCGGCAACAGGATGCGCCTCGCCTCGAGGTGGAACGGCGGGTCCGAGGAGATGGGCGGGGCGATGCCGACAGGCGACTGGGCGAGCGGTCGGTGCTCGGTCACCAAGATGCTCCGCGACGTGAACGTCTCGGTGTCGTATGCGACCGCGCTGACGTCCGCGTGCGTTGTCGGCAACCACGCCCCGCCGTACCGCTCGGAATGTGCGACGGGGCAGCGGGCGCGGAGGTCGTCCCAGATGCTGAACGGGTCAGCCGCCCACGTCGGGTCGGTGTGATCGAAGTCCGTCGCCCAGTCCTCGACGGGTGGGTGCCTGTCGCTCACGGCGCGTCGTCCGATGAGCGAGCAACCGAGTGGTCGGTCAGCGAGATCGCCATCTCCGGACAGTTCTGCACCGCGAGTTGCGCTCGATGCTCCTGATCGGGCGTGACGTGCCCGTCACCGACCTCGTGCGCGAAGCCGAGGTCGTCGACGTCGAAGAGGTCGGGCGCTATCGCATGGCAGCGGTTGTGCCCCTGGCAACGGTCGGGATCGACGTGCACGTACATGATTCCCCCTCGTTCGTGGCGCGTCCGGCGGCGAACGTTACTCCGAGTCGCTTGCGCGCCGCTCGCCACCCCGAAGATGGTGACGCCGCCGCTGCCACAACACCGCGCCGGCAGCCGCGATGAGCACGCACGCGAGCACGCCGCCCGCCCAACGCGGGTTCCACACGGGCTCCGACGTCGCGGTCGCGGGCGACAAGGCGGAACCGGCCGACACCAGGCGCACCCGGGCGCGTGCCCACAACGGCACCCAGCCCGCGTCGAAGTCGACGATGCGCTCGACCGACGCGCCGGGGTACAGCACGGGCAGCGCGCCGAGGTCTCGGCACGCCGCGACCGGACGGACCGCACCGTCGACGCAGACGGTCGGGGTCGCCTCCAGCTTGATGTTCCCGGTGTTGCGCACGACGAAGCGCACGCGCAGGTGGCTCGTCCGCAACGGCGACGGTGCGGGCGTGGCGCGGAGTGCAAGCCCTTCGATGCTCAGCTGCGGTCGGAGCGGACCCGCGACCCGGACGGTGAGGAGGCTGTGCTCCCAACGGTCGAAGGGAACGGCGTGGCCGTCGGAGGCTGTGACCGTGCCATCGAGGCGCGCCACCACCGCGCCGATGTGGTCACCCGCTGCGGCCGTCCGGGGTACCGCGATGCTCGCCGTCACGACACGCTCCTCCTGTGGAGCGAGCACCACACGGTCGGGGCCGATCGTCACCCAGGCGCCGACGTCCACCGGCCGCGCGGCGCTCCGGACGACGTCGAGACTGCCGAGTTCGCTGCTCTGCACATCTGCCGCGCCGAGCTGGAGCGCCAGCGACTGCGCGGAGGAGTTCACGACGCGGTAGCTCCGCACCACCACCGCACCCGGCTTGGCGGTGACGACAAGGTCGGGTGCCGGTGCCTGGCCGGGCTCAGGCAACGGTTCGACCGACCAGGTCAGTCCACCGGTGTCATGGCGCGCGCTCGGCGGCGAGGCGCCTCGGCTTGCCCCCATGGGCGCCGCACCCGCGGTCGCGCCCCACAGCGCAGCTGCTGCAAGCCCACCGATCATGGCGGTCAACAGCGCACGCAGAAGGATCGTGTCGCGCCTCACGAGTCGGGGTGGCCGAGGGCGGTACGCAGGTGCTGCACCGTCGTCTCGTCGAGGTCCGCGTAGACCAGACGAGCCCCGGCGAACCGTGCCGCCTCCGCGACCAATGCGGTGCGGTCGAGCTCCGTGACCAGAAGTGCGACCGTGGCGGTGTCGGGCTGCACCGCAGCGCGGAACCACGCCACCCACTCGTCGGGGATGCCCAGGTCGACCACCTTGGCCGCGACCGCGCCCGCTCCCGCTCCCAGGCCGGCACCGACGGCCCAGCCCACGGGCCCCCCGAGCATCAGCCCGAACAAGCCAGCCCACACGGCACCGCTGAACGCGCTGCGCCCCGGTTGGGGGTCGATGGTCTCCTGCACCGTGGTCTTGCCGTCCGCGTCCTTCACCACGACCACCGCGTCACGAATCACCAACGCCCGCTCCGTGGCAAGGCGCACGGCCGCCGTCAGGAACTCCTGTGCACGCAGGCGATCGGGGAAGGAGATCCCGACGAGGATCTGTACGTCCTCGGGTGCGAGGTCGGATTCGTCAGCAGTCATCTGCTCAGTCTCCCCGATTCGATCCGCGTGCGCGTGCGCCACCTACCGGCCTCACCGGCCACCGGCCACCGCCGCCACCGGCA
>CAZUMJ010000054.1:0-10959 GCA_964621605.1 uncultured Iamiaceae bacterium
CACGCGCCGCTCGGTGGGCAGGCCGTTGTCGTCCCAGCCCATCGGGTAGAAGACCGCCTTGCCCCGCATGCGCTGGTAGCGGGCGATCGTGTCGGTGTGGGTGTAGCTGAACACGTGGCCGATGTGGAGCGACCCTGACGCCGTGGGTGGCGGGGTGTCGATCGAGTACACGTCGAGCCGGGAGCGGGTGCGGTCGAAGCGGTAGGTGCCGTCTGCTTCCCAGCGCTCGTCCCAGCGCGGTTCCAGCCCGTCGAGGGTGGGCTTGTCGGGGACGCGGGGTGTCGTGTGCGCGGCCGTCGTGTCGTCGCTCATGGTGCGCCCAGGGTACCGGTGCCTGTGACCCCCGACCGAACCGGTTGCCGGGTGTGTGGCGACCCGGGCCGCCCCGCGGCGGCGCTTCGGGCGTTGTGGGGTCGACCCGGCATGGCGGTTGTCGGGGATCCGCCTCTCGCGTACGATCGCTGGTGCCCCAGGCGTCTTGAGCCCAGGGAAGTAGAGCCCCGGAGGAGCCGGCGACACGATTCGTGATCGCGGGAGCCGGGGCTCATGCGCGTCAGGGCGGTGATAGCTCGTGACGGACCACGGTGATCCGCTTCCCGATCGAGTCGAGATGGCGTGGGTTGCCCTGCAACGCATCGCACATCGCCCCGGCCGCGGCATCCGCAAACCAGAGCAGCGGCTCGTCCTTCCCGGCCCACCCATACGGAGTCTTGGGATGGAGCGCGCCTCGGTGGCGTGCTTCGACGATGGTCTGGTGATCGAACCTGTTCTGGCCCCGGTTCTTCGCGGACATGTCTCGGGACTCGATGAGCAGCTCGGCGATCGGCAGTTCGTCCTGGTGGAAGCGGTCGAGGAGATGGCCGAGCGCCAAGGCTCGTGCCACTTCCTGACGCCGCCGCGGAGTTCGGCGTGTAGGTGAGCGTCGGTGACGCCGAAAGCCAGGATTGGTGCAGTTGCCAGGCCTCGTCGTCGAGGTCGGGGCGCCAGATGCTCGATCCCACTCGCCGCGCCGCGCCTCGGCCTGGTGGTGCACGCCAGCGGTCACAACCTCGTGGCTGTGCCTTTCAGCATGCGGTCATCAGCGATCGCGCCGTAGGTGGGCCAGTCCGCGGCGCCCGTGCACCTCGAGGTCGAGAACCGGATTCGTGGCGCGGCATCGCGGGGCTGGTCGAGGTCAGCCGCCTCCTACGGCAGGAGATGTCGTCGCCCGGCCACTTCTGCGGGCGGTGGTCGAGATTGGGTGTCGACTACTCATGACACTGCACGGGTCCGCCCGTACCCTCCCGCACATGTCACGCCTTCGGTACTCCCGCCTTGTCCCCCTGGCCGCCACCACTGCGCTCGCGGCGAGCGGCCTGCTCGCGCTCGGCACCCCAGCTGGGGCTGCTTCCTTCCCCGGAACCAACGGCCCGATCGTGTATGCCTTCGAAGGCAACGACGCGGGCGGACTGCACATCGTCAACGCCGACGGAACCGGTGACCACGAGCTCACCAACAACGACACCGATGATGATCCCCAGTTCTCGCCCGACGGTTCGCGAGTTGCCTACGTCCGATTCGACGGAACAGACACGGAGATCCATGTGATCAACGCGGATGGTACCGGTGACGTGGCCATCACTGCCGACGATGCGTACCAGAGCGACGCGGCGTGGTCACCCGATGGGTCGAAGATCGCCTACGTGCAGGGAACGACAGACCCGACCAGCGTTTGGGTCATGAACGCAGACGGCACGAATCCGACGGAGCTCGTCCACGACGCGGGCCTCCATGACCTCACCTGGTCGCCGGATGGCAGCAAGATCGCCAGCACGTCGTCCACGGGCAACCAGATCTGGGTGATGAACGCAGACGGCACGAACCTCACGCAGCTCACGACGAGCTTCTACCGCGCCGTCGCACCCTCCTGGTCTCCGGACGCCACGAAGATCGCGTTCAGCGCCAAGGAGGATGAGGGCGACAACTACTCGATCTGGGCCATGAACGCAGATGGCTCAGATCAGCAGGCGCTTCTCCCGGCCTCCCGCACTGCGAGCGACCGAGCGCCGAGCTGGTCGCCCGACGGCACGAGGATCGCGTTCGAACGAGATGCAGACGCGGGCACCCAGGTGTGGGTCATGAACGCGGATGGATCAAGCCCAACGCAGGTCACGAACGCTCCGGAAGCTGGAGGCGCCATGCGGCCCGATTGGGGACCAGCGACCGCGATCGCCACGACGACCACCACCACGGTGGCTCCGACGACCACCGTGCCCCTGCCTCCACCCGCTCCGGTCGCGGTTGCCACGCATGCCACGCCCAGGTTCACCGGCTGAGGAGTCGGCACCGGGGCGGGATGCCATGCGGCTATGGCGACCCCTGCCTGAGCGCGTGGGCGAGCTGCTGCCGCCCGGAGATGCCGAGGCGCTCATACGTCCGCTGCAACTGGTTCTCGACCGTGCGGACCGACACGCCCAAGCGCGCGCCGATCTCCCGGTTGGGTAGGCCCGTGGCTGCCAGCCGAGCGATCTCCGCTTGACGAGCAGTCAGTGCCGGTGCCGGTGCGAGCAGACCCGGCGTCGAGGCCCCCACGCACCGTTCGCGCAGCGCTTGACCCAACTGGCCTGCATCCCGCGAGGCCTTCTGATTCCCCAGTCTGTGCAGGCGATGCACGAGGCCCAGCGCGAGTTCTGCTGCAGGCAGGTCAGCGCCGGCAGCAGCCAGTGCGTGCGCGGCGGTCAGGGCCTCCACCGGATCGTCGCGCACGACCGCGTCGGCGTGGACACGTCTCGCCGACGCGAGCGTGCCCTCAGCGGTGCGTGTCGCTCGTCGTAGCGCCTCGGCGATCTCCCGGGACCCGTCAAGCCGAAGCGCGTCGTGGAGCAGCTGCGCGGCGGGCGTCACGAGCCCGGATGCCAGGTAGCGGTCTGCTGCATCCAGCAGTCGTTGCACCGCGGTGCGGGGGTCTCCCGCCGCGACCTCAGCCCACGCGTCGGCTCGCGCGCGCAGCAGGGACGTCATCACACCCAGTTCCGGTACGCCGGTCGAGAGCTCCAGCGACGCCCGTGCTTGCTGTGCATTCCCAGCCATGGCCCAGGCGAGCGCCGCGCAGGAATGCAACCAGATCCAGTTCTGGGAACCCGGCCTCACCCTGGGATCGCCGAGGGCGCCCGTGATGAGTGCATGCGCGCGGGCGACCATGCCGCGTCGCAACAAGATGCGCACGGCAGCGCCGGCCGTCCGTCCCGTGCCGCTCCCGTCAGACCAAGCAGATTCTGGGTGCCACCCGTGCATGGCCTCCGTCGCAGCGGTCAGGTCGCCTGACTCCATGAGGCATTCGATGCGCAGCGACACAAGGTTGTCGGCAAGCAGGTGGCGACCAGGCGCGTTGCCGAGCTCGCCGAGAAGGGTCCGGCACCTCTCGGCGCCGCTCGCGGGCCTGCCGGTGACGAGCATCGCTCCGGCATCCGCGAATTCGCCGGCCACGCCCCGCATCTTGGACGCTGGCAGGCGATTTCGGCCTGCCACGTCGATCAGGTGTCGTTGGTCGTCGAGGGCATCCTTGGCAGCTTCGGTGAGCTCATCTCGGTCGAGTCCGGTGATGTGCAGGCTGGCCTCGGCGGCATCAGCGTCACCGTCGACCCATAAGGCAACGTCGCTTCGCAGCAATGCGGCGCTCACACGGGCCTCGACGACTTCGCTGTCGGCATTCAGCGACCCCAGCAGCTTGTTCGCGCCGACTCGGTCACCATCCTCGCCCAGGATCTGCGCCAGCAGGAGGCGGGCCTGCCACCCGGCACCGCCCTCCGCGGCTTGCATCGCAAACGCTCTGGCACACGCGAGATCCGAGGCGTTCCACGCGTGGCGCGCGGCGGTCAGGAGCCGCTCGGCCTCGACGACCCTTCCGGCCAGCGATTCCCAGCGGGCAAGTCGGACGGGATCGATGCATCCGGTCCCGTCAGGCGAGCAGGCGTCGCACACCTCTGCGGCGATGGATCGCTGTCGCTCTGCGGAGAGTTCCGTGAGCAGGACTTCGCGATGGAGTTCGTGGGTGAGGTCGAGCTCGCCCTCGCGCTGCGTGACCACCGCATCCGCCAGCAGGTCGCGCACGGTCGTGTCCCCGACCAGATCGACGAGCAGGGAGACAGGAACGCCGCCGGTCGTGGCGAGGATGTCCAGCGCCCGACGTTGGTCAAGGGGAACCTGCTTCAGCAGCGCCCGTGCGTTCGCCTGCAGCGAGAGCGCCGGGCCGGTCAGCTCGATCGTGTACCCGTTGCGGCCGCGCTGCAGGATCCCGCTCTCGGACCAGCCGCGCAACAGATCGCGAAGCGACCGCGGACTTCCACGCACCTCGTCCAACAGCATCCTCTGCGAGGCGAGTGCAACCTTTCCACCGAGGAGCTGCTCTGCCATCTGAAGCAGTGCCTGGTCCGCCAGGGGTTGGACCTCGACTGCTACGAGGTCGCCCAGCAACAAGGCCGCGGCGGTACTGCCGTTGGAAACGGCGGTCGCCGCGGTGGAGGTGGCCACGACGAATGCGGACTCCACCGTTGCCGTGGCACGCACCGCCTCGAGGGCGGTGTACGAAAGGAGATGTGCATCGTCCACGACGATCACCAACCGGCGGCCTGTCTGTCCGCCGATGTCACCGAGCGACCCGAATCCACCAGATGTGCCCGAGACGCGCACGACGCGACACCTCGCAAGTTCGAACATCGATGCGCATTCGTCTGCGAGGCGACTTCGCCCCACGCCTGGCGCTCCAACCAGGTTGACCCCGTACCGGCCTTCTTGCCAGTGATGCCGCACCGAGGCGATGGCCTGCTCGCGACCGACGAGCACCAGCCGTCCGGTCTGGAGCTCACCAGTTCTCAGCGGTGCGGCCGCATGCAGGTCGCTCAGCGCGGCTCCGAGCTCGGACTGCTCACGCACGCCGAGGCTCGTGAAGACGTCAGACAGGTGGCGATCGACGGTCCTTCTCGACATGCTGAGGCGTTCGGCGATCGACTGGCGGGATGCGCCTTCGGCCGCCATGGTGGCCACGAGGCGAGCCCGAGCCCCGCAGCGGGGCGCGGCAAGCGTCGACGTGTCGAGCTGCACGTCGTCGCACTGGGCGACCAGCGCGAGCGCTTTGAGCGTGGCCCGCGCTCTTGAGCGGGCATCACCGGATGCGTGCGCGGCCCTGAGGGCAAGTCGTGCGGCGAGGAGGTTCGCCCCGGTCGCAGCGAGGGCCACGGCAGCGTCGAGCAGTGCTGCCGCGGGGGCATCGCAGGAGAGCGCCGTGCATGCGAGTGCACGCGCGCGTGGCAGGGGTCCGGTGGCTCTGGAAGCAGCGACCTCCACGAGTCCATCGATCCGTGCGAGGTGAGCCGATGGGATCGCATCGCGGCGATCGGCGGCCGGGATCAGGAGGAAGTCGACCGCCGCGGCCAGCGCTTGCGACCACTGGTGACCGGTCGCACCCGCTTCGATGGCTCGCGCCAACCGCTGCGCAGCGTGGAGGCTCTCACCGCGCCAGAGGGCACCGAGTGCAAGTGCGCGTTCTGCTTCGACGGCGAACAGCTCGCTCGGCTCGACGCCCAATGCCGAGTACTCGGAGTCGTAGCGAGACGATTCGGCGAACGCACCCCGCAACGCCAACGCCGCTGACAGCCCTGCAACCGACCAGGCGACGTACACCGGCTCGCCGACACCGGTGAAGCAACTCACCGCGGCGCGGAACCGCTCGGTGGCCCGAAGGGCGTGACCTCCGGCGAGTGCGATCCAGCCCGATATGACGCTGCTCCACCCTTGCATCGGTCGATTGCGTTCGGCGAGTGCCGCGCCTTCCAGCGTCGCGGCGAGTCCTTGCGCAGCTTCGAGATGCCCGAGCTCGAAGGCGGCGACGGCCTGTGCGACGACGAGGAGTCGCTCGGCGAGCATGCCGTCGGAGGCCTCAGCACGGCCGGCGATCATCCCGTGTTGAGCAAGTCGATCGCCGCGCGCAGGTTCCCCTTGCGCAGATGCGGCGATCGACGCGATGAGGTAGGCCTCCTGCGGGCAACCAACCGTGCCCAGGTACGGCGTGACGAGCGCGGACACGTCGCTGACGCGACCGGCGTGCAAGAGGCGGTTGACCAGCGACACCTGAAGGCGCGTCGAGGCTTCGTCCTCGCACACGCGTGCCAGACCGCCAACGAGCGCATCGGCCGCGTCGGACGAACGTCCGAGTCGAACGAGGGCACTTGCTTGGCGGTCGATGGCGATGGCCCGTTCCGTGTCGGTCTTGGCCAGGGCTTCGGCCTGGCGGGCAACGTCAAGGGTTTGGGACGGTTTTCCTGCATGGTCGAGCGCGAGCGACAAGTCCAGGGCGTTGGGGGCGTCTGCGCAGATCGCGAATCGGGCTCTGGCAAATGGGATTGCCTCCGGATCCCCGGCTGTCAAGCGTTCGGCCACGGTTGCTGCGAGGGCTTGGGTGCACGAGTCGTCCTCGGCCTCACCTGCCATGGCGACCTGGGCGAGGAGGCGACGTGACACAGGATGCGCCACAGCCGCATCGCCGCGTAGCGGCGAGCGGTCCAGCACCACCCGCAGGCGTTGGACAAGCGTCTCGCGTGGTTCCAGGCCACGGAGCACTTCGGTGAGGAGCGGTGGGGTGAGTGCGATCGAGCGCGTGCCGAGCGCATCGGGTCGTCCGATGGCTATGGCCCGAGCCGACGTGACCGTCTCGACATCTGCCACCTGCGAACACCACTGGATGGGTAGCGGCCCCGCGGCAGCGAGCTCGGAGACGAGGGCAGCGGGGAGGCCGTCGACCTGGGCGTGTGCCCAGGCGACGAGTGCTCGAGACGGCGGCAGTCCTGGTGCCATCGAGAGCAAGCCGCCGGGCTGGTGGTCCAACCAGTCCTGTTCGTTGCAGGCTCCCAGGACGAGCGCGGCGAGCTTCGGGAGCCCACCGGTGAGCGTCTCGAGGCGATCCAGCGAGTGCGGATCCAGGTCCGCGCCTACGAGCGTGCGCGCGAGTTCGGCAACGTGCTCACCCCGCAACGGGTGGACATCGATCGCGGTGACCTGTTCCGAGCCGAGCAACTCGTCGAGGACGTCCGGCGTGCAGTGCTGAACGTCGAGCGTGGCGCACACGCGGTCGTTGCCGCTCGACAGCGCTCGAAGCCTCTCGCGGAAGTCCGGGCGGGCGTGCAGGTCCTCCAGCACCTCCAGATGTCGGCGCTCGTTGGACCGCAGCTGGGCGAGGATGGCTGCGAGTACCGCGCTGAGCCCGACGCCACCTGGCCCGACGAGCAGCACCGAGGTGGTCGTGTGCCGGAGCGCGTGTAGCGCGTTGGCGATGTGCGGGCCCCGTCCGATGAGTGGGGGCGCGCCATCAGCGACCTGTGAGCGCATTGTGCGGGGGTCCTCCGGGAAGGGCTGCGGCTATTGGCCGTCTGCTCCCTCGCAAGCCTTCACCTTCGGCTCCACCCCGGCGATGGTGATGAGTCGCTGGCTCCCGAAGCTGATGCCGCCCTGGCGTTGGATCTGCCCGAGGTTGAGGGCCCTGAGGAAGAAGTTGATGACTGCCGCAACCGGTTTTGGCATCGAGTACCCGACGCCGTACCCAAGATCCATCGTGTAGGTGGCGCCTTTGCACTTGACGATGGCGAGGTCGGACCCGTTGAGCAGGGAGATCCCGTTGATGAAGCTGAAGTACGGGCCGAACGCGAATCCCCCGGCCCCGAGGCCCACCAGGACACGGAACGAGTACGCGAGCACGAAGCTGTTGATGCCGATCGACGGCCCGTTGATCGAGTCGACCAGGTTCTTGCGGGTGTGGAACCCGACGGGTGCGTCGACCCCCAAAGAGCCGTGGTCGTAGCCGATGCCGATGTCGCCGCCGAAGGAATAGTCACCGCCAAATTTCAAGGTGGCGTTCTTCGCGCTGAACCCGCTGCTCACGATGAACGTCTGGCTGAATTCCACGTCGAAGGGGAGGCCGAGGACGTAGACCGGGATGTGGAAGTCGACAGGGAGCGGCAGCACGTAGTGGATGTTCCCGGTGATGCCGAGCGTGCTTCCCGCCTGGAAGTCGAAGCTGATCCCCGTCGCTCCGTGGAGGGAGACCTTGGCCGTCTGGACCCCTGACGGCGTGACGACGAGGTCCGCCCGGATCGACGGGCGATCGAGGTACAGCCTCGCCTCGCCGTGGACCTTGGTGCCGTTCTTGTCGTACGCGATCTCGTAGCCGAACCCGTTCGACCCGCTCAGCGGGTACGTCTTGAAGTCGTTGATCGGCACGACGGGGTAGTTCGGCGCCGAGGGCGGAAGCGTGCCGGGAGGCCTCGGAACGTTGGGCACGGGTGCCGGGTCGTCAGCATCCGCACGAAGGGATACGGGCTCTGGAGCGGTCGCACGTTGCGACAGGTCGGCAGGCTGGACCTGCGGCGCACCGGGCGACGCATAGGCGACCGTTGTCGGCGTTCCGCTCGAGCTGTCGGCCTGTTCGCCCGCTGACGTGCCGTAGGGGATGGCCGTGTTCGGCACCCCGAGGCTCGCGACGACCTGAGATGGGTCGAGCTTCTGGTCGATCGAGATGTCTGCCTTCTTGATCAGGTCGGTCAGCTGGATCGGCCCGATGGTCACTGCCACGTTCCCGTCGACCTTCTTGACGGCGAGCACCCGGCCAACCCCATGGCCAGTGGCGAACATGATCTTTCCGGGAGTGAGGCGGTCGACCCCGGCAGCGTGCCCGTCCAAGGTCCACGTCAAGCCATCGGCACTCACGGATCGAACGCTCTCGGCGCCGCCGCCGGTCATGATCACGTCGGGCTGGTACGTGACCTTCGGGTTCGGGTGCGGCGACCCTCCGTAGCGGTACTCGGCGGCCGTGAGCCCCTTGATCCGCGACGGGGGATTCGAGCTCGGTCCCTGCGAGCTGGAGCCAATGACCGAGGAGTGCCCCCCCGAGCAGGCCGCGGTCGCGACGAGCGCGACGCCGATCAGCACCGCTCCGATCCGATGTGTGACAGGACCCCGATGGCGCACAGCTCACCTCCATTTGAAGGAACCGAACAGCAGTCGGTGTGGCGGCGACCTGGGCGGTCATTGCGCCATCCCGGCGGGCGCCATCCCGGTCGGATGGGCGAGTGCGCGAGAGCGTAGGACACCAGTTGCCGGAATACTTGTCGCGCCCCGTTTCGCGGGCGCGGAGATCAGCCCAACGTGCGCAGGAGCTCGTCGAGTTGGCCGAACGTCTCTGCAGCGGCGTCCGCGGCGCCGCCCTCGGCGTCGAGCGCTTCCTTCGACGGGAACAGCTCGCTCATGACGAGCAGGGTGCGGCCGTCGCGCTCCTCGAACGTGACGGTGGTGACGGAGCCGCCCTCGCCGCCTTCTTCGTTGGTCCAGACGATGCGCGACGGGGGAGTGACCTCGATGTAGCGGCCGAAGAAGTCCATCCCTTCGCCGAAGTTGAGGCGGTAGGTGCCGCCGGTGCGCACGTCCATCTCGCAGGCGTGCAGCGTCATGCCGGTCGAGCGCGGCACCCACCAGCGCTGGAAGAGCTCAGGCGTCGACCATGTCTTGAAGACGAGGTGCGCCGGTGCGTCGAACCAGCGGGTGACGACGACCTCGCGGTCACTCGGTCGCGTCACGGTCGTGGGGTTCGCAGCGGCGGCGTTCTCGTTGCTGGGTGTGTCCATTGGGCTTCTCCTGCTGGGTGAGTTCCTCGATGATCTGGTCGAGCTCGCGGAAGCGGGCGTCCCAGAGGCGGTGGTAGCTGTCGATCCAGGCCGTCACCTCGTCGAGACGGCGGTTGCCGATGCGGCAGTAGCGCACCCGGCCGACCTTCTCGGTGACGACGAGCCCTGCGTCCTCGAGGACGCCGACGTGCTTGCGCATGCCGGTGAGGGTCATGTCGAACTGCGCGGCGAGGTCCGAGATCGACGCCTCGGAGCGGCCGAGCTGTTCCAGCACGCCGCGCCGGGTGCCGTCCGCCAACGCGGCGAACGAGGCATCCAGGGCGGCGGTCGCATACTGAACCATTTGGTTCAGTATGTCGCGTGGCTCGGGGTGCCGCAAGGGGGCTCACGGGTTGCCACCGGGCGCGGCGGCCGTGCTGGACGTGCTGGACGTGCCGGCCGCGCTGGCCGCGCCGGACGCCAACTCGGTTGTCGGTGCGAGGCCGGCGTGCTGGAGGTGCTGGCCGCGCCGGACGCCAACTCGGTTGTCGGTGCGAGGCCGGCGTGCTTGCATCCGGGGCGTGGACGACACCCGACGCCGCCTGCTCGCCATCATGTTGTTCGACGACGTCGAGGAGCTCGACGCCGTCGGGCCGTGGGAGGTGCTCGCCTACTGGACCCGCACGTGGCCCGACGACGGCTTCGAGGTGTGCTGCGCGTCGGCCGACGGCCGCCCGGTCCGCGCAGCGAAGGGCCTGGAGATTGGTGCGCACCGAAGCTTCGCCGACATTGCCGCTGCCGGCGCGGTAGGCGAGCTGGCGATGCTGCTGCACCCCGGTGGCCAGGGCACGCGGCCCCAGCTCCGCGACGACGCCTACCTCGCGTACGTGCGTGCCCGCGCGGCTGAGGTCGACCTCCTGGCGAGCGTGTGCACCGGGTCGCTTGTGCTCGCCGCGGCGGGTCTGCTGCGCGGCCGTCCCGCGACCACCCACTGGGCGTCGCTGGAGTTGTTGGCCGAGCTCGACCCCACTATCGAGGTGCGCGCCGAGGACCGCTTTGTGGACGATGGCGACGTCCTCACCTCTGCGGGTGTCTCGGCCGGCATCGACCTGGCGTTGCATCTCGTCGCACGCCTCGCGTCGCCGGAGCGTGCCCGCCAGGTGCGCCGCGGCATCCAGTACGACCCGCAGCCGCCGGTCTAGGTGCAGGTCCAGGCCCAGGTCCAGGTCCGGCCCACCCCAGGCAGCCGTCGGTCCAGGTCCGGCCCAGGTGGCCGTCGGTCCAGGTCCCCCACCCCCGTCGTTCTGGGCACCGATTTTGCCCAGAAATGCAC
>CAZUMJ010000054.1:11059-13385 GCA_964621605.1 uncultured Iamiaceae bacterium
GGTCCAGGTCCCCCACCCCCGTCGTTCTGGGCACCGATTTTGCCCAGAAATGCACCGAATCGGTGCCGAGAACGGCTGGGATGCACCGAATCGGTGCCGAGAACCAGGGGCGGCGAGGCAGGGCCGGGTCGGGCGGAGCAGGGGCGGCGGAAGGGCAGGGGCGGCGGCCGGGCAGGCAGCGGTGCGGGGCAGGGCAGCGTGTCGGGCCGGGGGACACCGCGGCACGCCACTAGCGTGACGGCCCATGCTGCACCTGTTCGACACCGCCCAGGGCAAGGTCGTCCCGTTCGAGGCGCGCGATCCGGGACGGGTGTCGATGTACGTGTGCGGCCCCACGGTCTACGGCCCACCGCACCTCGGCCATGGCCGCTTCTCGCTGGTGTTCGACGTGCTGCGCCGCTACCTCGCTTGGGCGGGAAACGACGTCACCTACGTGTCGAACATCACCGACATCGACGACAAGATCATCGGCCGGGCCGCGGAGGAGGGCCGCACCCCCGAGGCGGTGGCGGCCGAGTACGAGGCCGTGTGGTGGTCGGCCATGGACGCCATCGGCGTGCAGCGCCCCACCCACGACCCCCACGCCACCGACTACGTCCCGCAGATGGTGGATCTGGTCGAACGCCTCGTCGCCGCCGACGCCGCATACGAGACGACCGACGGGGTCTACTTCGCGCCCGCGGTCGTGGCCGACTACGGCCTATTGGCCCGACAGTCGCTCGAGTCGTTGCGCGCGGGGGCGCGCGTCGAGGCGACCGACGAGAAGCGCTCTCCCGTCGACTTCGCGCTCTGGAAGAAGGCCAAGCCGGGCGAGCCTGCCTGGCCTTCCCCGTGGGGTCCGGGTCGTCCGGGGTGGCACACCGAGTGCGTGGTGATGTCGCTCGCGCTCCTCGGCGAGGGCTTCGACATCCACGGTGGTGGGCACGACCTCGCCTTCCCCCATCATGAGAACGAGCGTGCCCAGGCGCTGGCCGATGGCAAGCAGTTCGCGCACGTGTGGGTGCACAACGGGTTCGTCGAGGTCGCCGGCGAGAAGATGTCGAAATCGCTCGGCAACTTCACGAACCTGGTCGACCTCATCGACCGCGTCGATCCCCGCGCCTACCGCGTGCTGGTGCTGCGCTCGCACTACCGCTCGCCGATCGATGTCACCGAGGCGACCACGGCCGACGCGGTCAAGGCACTCGACCGCCTCGACGCCTTCGCCCGCCGCGTGCGTGCGTTGCCCGCGGCGTTGCCCGACACGGGGGTCATGGGTCGGTTCGTCGCTGCGATGGACGACGACCTCGACACCCCGGGGGCGATGGCGGTGCTGTTCGAGGCAGTCCGTCAGGCCAATTCCTGCCTCGACGACGCCGACCCCGTGGCGGCGGCCCCGTTGGCGGCGGCGGTGGCCGAGATCGCCCGTGCGGTCGGGTTGGTGCTCCACGCGGACGCCGCCGAGGTCCCCGAGGCGGTCCAGGCGCTCGCCGAGGCCCGCGATGCGGCGCGTGCCGCGCGCGACTGGGCCGCGGCCGACGCCGCCCGTGACGAGATCCAGGCGTTGGGGTTCGTCGTGGAGGACTCGGCCGACGGCACGGTCGTCCGACCCGCCTGAGCGCCCGGCGCAACCCGTCTGGGCACGGTCGTCCGATCCGCCACGGAGGCGGCCTGGGCGCAGGGCAGCAGCTTCGGCGCCCCCTTCGCGGGATTTTGGTGCGTCGCGCGTGCGTGCCTAAGGTGAGGCGGTTACCGATGGGTAACTTGTAGGCACCTCCCGGGGGACGTCGCCACCCGGGTGCACTCGTACCACTCCGTCCAGCGAGGTATGTGCATGTCCGAGTTCTCTCTGAGCCTCTCCGAGGACCAGCTCCAGATCCAGAAGTGGGTCCACGACTTCGCCGAGAGCGTCGTGCGCCCCGCCGGTGAGGAGTGGGACGAGAAGGAAGAGTTCCCGTACCCCATCGTCGAGGAAGCCGCGAAGGTCGGGCTCTACAGCATGGACTTCATGGCCAACGCCATGATGGGCGACGCCACGGGCCTCACCCTTCCGGTCGCCATGGAGGAGCTGTTCTGGGGCGACGCCGGCATCGGGCTCGCCATCTTCGGGTCGGGCCTCGCTGCCGCGGGCATCGCCGGCAACGGCACGCCTGAGCAGATCTTCGAGTGGGTCCCGCAGTGCTACGGCACCCCCGACAAGATCCAGCTCGGCGCCTTCTGCGTGTCCGAACCCGACGCCGGATCCGACGTGTCGTCGCTGCGCGCCCGCGCGGTCTACGACGAGGCGACCGACGAGTGGGTGCTCAACGGCACCAAGGCGTGGATCACCAACGGTGGCATCGCGGAC
>CAZUMJ010000055.1:0-12388 GCA_964621605.1 uncultured Iamiaceae bacterium
GGGTCTGTCGTCTCGCTGAGCACCTGCTCGAAGAAGTCGATGTAGCTCGGGTGGTGCACGGGGTTGAAGTCCCACGGGGTGGGGTGGGTCATGATCAGCACCCCTCCCTCGCGCACGAGGGGCTTGTTGCGGTACATGTTGAAGAAGTAGCCGAGGCCCAGGCACATCACGAGGATCGGGTTCATCACCGAGTTCACGTTGTACGGCCCGACGTACGGAAGGCCCATCGTGAGGATGTCGGTCTGCCCTTCGACCTTCACGAGCTGTTCGCTCCACACCTGCGCCAGCGTCGCCTCGTGCACCGCGTCGACCTGTCCCGCGTGGACCGAGGTGACGGCGTAGGGCGAGCGCCACGCCTGGAAGATGCGCCGGCGCGCTGCGGTCGGCAGGCGGTCGAGCCCGGCCTTCATGCCGAGGAACGACGCCCGGTCGCGCAGCGTCCATTCCCACTCGCGCTTCTGCAGCACCGACATGGGTCCGTCGGTGCCGAACGTGTCGTTGTTCAGGGTGGATTCGATTTGGAAGATCTTCACGCCCGCGTTGCGGATGACCTCACCCATGCGCCAGTTCGAGGAGTGCAGCTCGGAGCGGTGACGGTCCATGAACGACCGTGACCGCTGCATCGTGTGCACGTTGTGGTGATGGCGGATGCTGCGGTAGCTGGCCAGGCCGGTGGCGGTGGACTTGTGGCCGCCGTCCATCGAGACGAGGTTGATGTTCACGTAGACGATCAGGTCGCTCTCGGCGGCGCGCTTGTTGATCTCGACTTCCTCGCCCTGCTCGGTCGTGCCGAGCATCACGAGGTTCTCGGGGTCTTCTGCGTCGTGGTTGTAGAGCAGTCCGTGCGGGGCGAACGCGTCGTACACGCGATCACCGACCGCGTGGCGAAGCTCGGCCTCTGTCATGCGACGGTGCAGGGCGAGCGCCGCGATGAGGTGGATGTCGTCGACGCCCGCCGCCGCGGCCAGGTCGAGGACCGCCTCGATGATGCGCTGGCGGATGTCGGGGCGCTTCATCTGTGGGAGCGGCAGCGACAGGTCGTCGAAGCAGATCGTGAGGCGCATCCCTGGGCGCAGCAGCGCCGGCAGCGGCTCGCAGTCGCCGAGAGGCTCCAGCAGTGCGCGGCGGATGGTGCCGTCCACGTCATCGAGACCGGCGATCGGCTCGGCGGGGTAGATCACCCGCGAGCGTCCCGCGGGCAACTTCTCGAGGCGGAAGTTCTCACCGTGGTGGAACAGGATCGGAGGGGTCGAGCGGTCGACCTCCAACACGAAGCCGGGACGGGGCATCAGCGCGTCTCCTCGCGGGCGATCAGGCGGTTCGTCATCGGGTGCGTTCCTTCTCGTCGCGCAGGTCGAACGCGATCTTCACCGCACCTCGGCGCCCGGCGTCGGCGGCATGTGCGATCGCGTCGCGATAGCGGGCGAGGGGATAGGTGGCGGACACGAGGCGTCCGAGGTCTGCTTCTCTAACCACGTCCAGTGCGGTCGTGAAGTCGTCGCGGGTGTAGGCGTAGCAGCCGCGCAAGGCCGTCTCGCGGTGCCAAAGGGTGGTGAGGTCGACCTGGACTGCGCCGGGCATGCCGACCACGACGACCGTGCCGCCCGGTGCCACCACCTGCAACGCCTGGGCGAGTGACTCGGCGCTGCCGACGCAGTCGACGACGACGTCGACGCCGCCGGTGAGCTGGGTGGCGCCGAGCACGAACGAGCCGCTGAGCGAACGTACGACCCGGGCCAGTTCGCCAGGCTCGACGACGCGGGTCGCGCCGAGGTCGGCGGCGAGCGTTCGTTGTGCCGGGTGCTTCGCCGTTGCGAGCAGATGCTGCGGGGGGTGGAGATGGTGCAACGCGGCGATGGTGAGCAGGCCGAGCGTCCCGGAGCCGAGCACCGCGACGCGTGCGGGTGCGAGCGCGGCGACCATGTGCGCCGCGTGCACCGCGCAGGCGGTGGGCTCGACCATGACCGCGGCGTGGTCGTCGAGGTCGTCAGGAACCGCGAGGAGTTGCCGTTGATGCGCGACCATGCGCGTCGACCAGCCGCCGCCGGTGTCGCGGCAATAGCCGGTTTGCAGGCCCGGGTCGAGGTGACCGAACGCGATGCGCTCGCAGTTGTTCGTGCGCCCCTCGTTGCACGGTGCGCATGCCGGTTCGACCCCTCGCACCGCACAGTCGAGCACGGGGATGACGACGACGCGGGAGCCATCGGCAAGGTCGCCGACGATCTCGTGTCCGGGCACGAACGGGAACGACACGATGGGCTCGAAGTAGCGCGACGCATGCCCGTCGATCGTGGCGAGGTCAGACCCGCAGATGCCTGCGAGGCGCGGGCGCACTTCGACCCAGTCAGGTCCGGGCAGCCGAGGCGGGTCGATGTCGGTGAGCTGCAACGGACCCGGGCCGGCACCGGCGCCGGGGCGAAGCGTTGCCGCCACGCGAGCCGCGGCGTAGCGCGGGAGGTCACGTTCGAATCGCAGCGCCTTCATCGCCGTCCCCCTCGGCTCGATCGCGTGGCGCCCTTGCCGCGCGGGCCGTGGGTCCGCTGGTCGAGCAGGGGTTCGACCAGCGAACCGGCGACGCGCGCCAGGAGGGCTTCTCCGGAGCTGCCACGTCGCTGTGCCAAGGGCAGCAGCGGCGCCGCTGCCCCCGAGGAGCGGTCCCAGTGCTCGACGAGCCAGCCGCGCTTGCGGGCGAGCGTGGCGAGGCGCGCTTCGGGGTTGACGGCGACCGGGAAGCCGACCGCCTCGAGCATCGAAAGGTCGCTGGTCGCATCTGCGTACGCGACGCCCTCCGCCAGGTCGAAGCCGTGCTCGGCGGCATAGTCGAACAGCGCCTGTGCGCGGCTTTCGCCGGTCGGGGGGACGGCGGTGAGCTGGCCGTTGTAGCGGGTCACGCCGTTGTCGTCGACGGTGGTCGCGAGGCGGGTGCACACGATGTCGTCGAAGAGTGGTTCGAGCGGGCGTACCACGAAGTCGAGCGCCCCGGTGATCAGCACGGTGCGGTGCCCACGGCGACGGTGCTCGCGCACGCGCCGGATCGCGTCAGGGAACGCCTTGGTCAACATCAACTGGTTGAAGTGCTCGGCTCCGTCCTCGAAGAGCTGATCGGCCGGCGCGTCGTCGTAGCGACGGTAGAAGCTCCGCAAGAAGTCTGATCTGTCACGCCGGTCGAGGCGAAGGAGACCGGGCGCGTCAGCGATGAGGCGCGCCGCGAAGCGCAGCTTCTCGTCCCGCGGGAGCCGCCGGGTGGCGAGCCAGGCGTAGGTGGTCACCACGTTCGATGCGAGGATCGTGTTCTCGAGGTCGAACGCGGCGAACTGGCGTTCAGGGGCGAGGACCTGACGGCGCAGTCGCTCCGCGCGCGTCTCGCCCCCACGCTTTGCGCCGTCGGTGCGCACCCGGGCGTGCTCCACCACCGACGGGAGGTGGATCTTCGTGGCGTAGTGGTCCCAGTCGACGACGCGGGGGTCGAAGCAGAACGCGTCGCGGTCGGCGTCGGAGATCGAGTCCCACAGGCCAAGGAGGCGCTCGACGCCGTACAGCGCCTCACATTCGGTGTAGGCCCCGTAGAGCTCCACGTAGGTGCGGGCGCGGTCGACGAGCTCTCGCTGTTCGTCGAGCTTCGACGACCACGCAGCCTGCTTGCCGCGCAGGGGGAGCGCGCCGAGCACCTTGTCGGCACCGTCGAGCACCTGCTTCGCGCGGTCGAGCTGCCCTTGGACCCGTCCCCGGCCGGGGAACGACCAGTCGGGAACGACGATGGGCTGGCCGGCGCTGTCGTAGAGCGGATGGGCCGAGAACCAGCTCTGGACGAGGTCGACCAGGTGCTGGTAGCCGAGCGGGTTCGCCGAACCGGAAGCGACCTGGTAGATCGCCGGATGGGGGAGCTCGGGTTCCGGCCCCTTTGCGGCGACCGCGCAGATGGCGGCGACGACGAGGTCGACGGGGATCACGTCGACGACGCCTTCGGGGACGCCGGGGAACTCCTTCAGCAGGCCTCGTGCGTACGAGATGATCACCGGCTCGGCCATGCGGAAGCCACGGATCCACCCCGGCCGCGGTTCGGCCCACGCGGATTCGATGATTGAGGGTCGCACCACGCTCACCGGCACGTTGCCGCGGTTCTGCGCAAGCGCCTGCTCCGCGAGGGCTTTGGTGTACGCGTACGCGTCCGGCCAGCCGAGCGAGAAGGCCCGGGTGCGTCCGGCTTCCACCATGTGGTCCTTGACCCACGCGATGCGGAGCTGTTCGGTCTTGGCGGCGAGAAGGGGGGTGCCGGCGGCGCCGAGCTCCTTTCGAGCTTCCGCCCGAAATGCCTCGAGTCGTTCGGTGGAGCGGCTTTCGGCGTCGGCGTCCGCCCGAATCCGACGCGCCGCGGTGACCTCGGCCTTCCAGTTGAGGTCATCGAGCCAGAACGGGCTCATGTCGACGGGAGCCTCGGGGGCAGCGCCGCGTCGGTTGCCGGCGACGTAGCAGGTCGACACCGCGACGAGGTGTGGCGTCACATCGAGGGCGTGGCAGAGCTGCGCGATGCGAGTCGGGCCGAGCAGGTTCACCTCGATCGCCAAGTCGAGCGGCGCGTCGAACGAAACGGTCGCGGCCGAGTGGATGACCGTGTCGCAAGCGGCGAACGCCGCTTGCCCTGCGTCGTCGAGCCCGAGCCCGTCGGTGCCGACGTCGCCGGCGACGACCTGGACGCGGCGAGCGACGAGGTCGTCGAACGCGGCTTTGCCGCCGATCTCGTCGCGCAGGGGGTCGAAGCAGTTGTTCTTGAAGATCTCGCGTTGCGCACGCTGCTCGACGCCGCGCATGCGGCCCGGCCGGACGAGGAGCACGAGCTCGCAGTCGGGCGCGGAGCGCAGCAAGCGCTCGACGAGCGCGGTGCCGACGAAGCCGGTTGATCCGGTGATGAAGATGCGCTTGCCAGCGAGGCCTTCACGAATCACGCGACGCACCCTAGTCGCGTCTCTCTACCAAATGGTAGATTGCTGCCCATGGCGGTCCACGCTGAGGGTGCGAGCACTCGAGAGCGACTCCTCGACGTCGCCACACGCGCCTTCGCGCAGCGAGGCTTCGAAGCCACATCGCTCGACGACCTTGCCGGCGAGGTCGGGGTGCGCAAGCAGACCCTCCTGTACTACCACCCCTCCAAGGACGCGTTGCTGGATGCCGTGATCGTCGCAGCGGCAGATGAGCTCTCACAGGTACTCGGCGCTGTGCTCGTCGCCCCAGCCGCCCCACGAGTCGGGTCGGCGGTACCGAGTCGTGACGGTGCGCTGGTCGACGCGGTGTTTCGGCTCGGCGCACGGCGGCCAGAGTTGCTCGACCTCCTGCGAGAGGTGCTCCGCTTGGGCGAACCGGCAGCAAGCACGCTCATCCGCGCATTGGGGCCGCTCGTCGACCAACTCACCGCTGCCATCGCCGGGGTGGACGATCGTCGAGCGCGCCGCATGGTGCTGACGGCATCGGCGATGGTCGTGGGCATGGCGACCGAGGTCGAGGTGCTGCGATCGCTCGGCGTGGAGCCATCGATCGCGGATCTGCGGCGTCGTCGCGCCACGCTGCTCGGGTACCTGCGTGGGGTCGAGAGCGGTCACCATCCGTGACATTCCCTCAGCGGCCGGAGCCCTCATCGCTCGCGTGCGATCATCGCATGGATGCGATATGATTCTCGCGTGGCCGAGATGGAGCTCCACGACGAGATCGTCGAATGGATCGACACGCTCGCCGAGACTGAGCGGAACCGAACGGTCGTGGTGATCGACCAACTCGCCACGCTCGGCCCGTCGGCCCGTCGGCCCGGATGCCGCTATCGAGGAGCTTGGGCGATGGGCTCTTCGAACTGCGCTTCGCGCTCGGACCGACGGCCAGAAGGATCACCTACCGCTTCGCCAAGGACGGCCGCATTGTCCTGCTGACGACCTTCCGCAAGCAGCGCAACAACGAACGCAACGAGATCACACGGGCGCGCAAGGCCGCCGAGGCATGCGCCGAGCAGTACCCCTGAAGGAGACGACCATGGCCAACTACTCCCGCTGGGATGACGTCAAGAAGAACCGCCCCGGCCCCGACGCCGAGACCCGCGTCGGGGTCGAACAAGATCTTGCGCTCGGCCAGCTCATCTACGACCTGCGCACCGAAGCTGGCCTCAGCCAGCGCGAGCTCGCGGAGCGAATGGGCACGACCCAGTCGGTGATTTCTCGCCTCGAGGAGGGCGGCGGGGCACGTAACCGCATCGACACGCTCGCCCGCGTCGCAACTGCCCTCGGCCGTCACCTCGTGGTCTCTTTCCCCCAGACGGTCCCCGCCAAGCTGGAGGCCGCCGTCCAGGTCGCTTGACCACCGCTCTGCATGCACCCCGGCGTCGTGAACGCTCTCGTGGCACGCCAGGGGAGACTGCCCGACGACAGCTCGCTGAGGTAGGGCGAGGAACCAGAGCAGAAGCGTGGCTCTCCTGATCCCCATGTTGGTGGGGTCCTGCTAGGAGGCCTTGTCGAGCATGGGTGAGCGGCTGGTGAGCGCTGCGCCACCGGCGGCCGGTGCGTCCGCACAGCGGGCACACGACGCGGTCCCGCTACGACACCCAACCCCTACCGCACCAATCGGTGGATCCGGGTTCAGCGGGTGGTGCGCAGCGCCGACCGTCGAGCGTGGCGTTGGAGCGCGAGGAGGACGAGCTCGTCGATGAGCGCGGCGTAGGGCAGCCCGCTCGCTTCGAACAGCTTCGGGTACATGGACAACGGCGTGAACCCCGGGATGGTGTTGACCTCGTTCAGCAGCCACGAGCCGTCTGCCGTGAGGAAGAAGTCGACACGCGCCATGCCGTCGCACCTGTAGGCCCGAAAGGCCTTGCGGGCCAAGCCCTGTACGTGGGCGACGGCTGCTTCGTCGAGCGTCGCGGGGATGTACAGCTGAGCCGCACCGTCGCGGTACTTGTCGTCGAAGTCGTAGAAGTCGTTGCCCGGGATGATCTCGCCGGGCACCGATGCGCGGGGCTCGCCGTCGACCGAGGCACCGAGCACCGCGACCTCGATCTCACGCCCAGCAACGAACTCCTCGACGACGACGAACTCGTCGAAGGTGAAGGCCACGTCGAGTGCCGCGCCGAGCTCCGCCTCGTCGTGCGCCTTTGAGATGCCGACCGATGAGCCGAGGTTGGCGGGTTTCACGAAGCAGGGGAACCCGATCGTCGCAACGACCTGCGCGACGATCTGCGCGCGGTCGATCCCGGCGTCGAACCCCAGCCACGTGCATTGCGGCAGGCCGGCTGTCGTGGCGATCGTCTTCGCCATCGCCTTGTCCATGCACACCGCCGACGACAGGACGCCGCTGCCCACGTAGGGCACTCCCGCAAGCTCGAGCAGGCCTTGCACCGTCCCGTCTTCGCCGAACGTGCCGTGCAGCAGAGGGAGGACAACGACCGGCGCGTCGGCGTCGGTCGTTGATGGTGCGGCTGACGCGATGGGCGCGAGGGCCTGCTCGGGTGTGGTGTCGCGCCCGGTCGCCGCCAGCGGCCGTACGACGTCGGGGGATGAGAGCAACGCGGTGACGGCGTCGCGGTCGTGCACCCAGCGACCGTCCGGCGTGATCCCGACGGCATGCAGGTCATAGCGCGTCGCGTCGGCCGCGCGGAGCAGGTGGCTGGCGGTCACGCACGAGATCTCGTGCTCTGCAGAGCGGCCGCCGAACAGCACGACGAGCCGGACGCGCCCGGGAAGCGAGCGAGGGGCAGGGGGAGTCGGCTCGGTCACGGGGCGAGTGTAGAAGTGCGGTCGAGCTCCGGCGGCGACCGGTGCCGGTGGCCGCCGGGCAGTCGGAAGCGCGGCGGTAGCGTCACCTTGTGCGCTTCACCCTCAACGACGTCGCTGTGGCGACCGGCGGCACCGCCGTCGGAGATGCCGTCGTCGACGGGCTCTCCATCGACTCCCGTACGACTCGTGTCGGCGAGTTGTTCGTGCCGATCGTGGCCGCCCGTGATGGGCACGACTTCGTCGACGCGGCCATCGAGCGGGGCGCGGCGGCTTATCTCACCATGCGCGGAGCGTTCGATGGCGACACCCCGCATGTACGCGTCGGCGACACCGCGACCGCGCTGTTGTCCATCGGTGCAGCGGCTCGAGCCCGCCTTCCCGAGCGCGTCGTGGGCGTGACCGGCTCGGTCGGCAAGACCTCGACGAAGGACCTGTTGGCCGCCGTCCTCGCGACGCGTTGGGCAACCGCAGCGAACGAGCGGTCTTTCAACAACGAGCTCGGCGTGCCTATCACCCTTGCTGGCGCGCCCGACGGCACCGAGGCGGCCGTCATCGAGATGGGAGCACGGGGCTCGGGCCACATCGCGAAACTCTGCGCCGTGGCTCGCCCCACGGTCGGGGTCGTCACGGTGGTGCGTGGAGCGCATCTCGAACTGTTCGGCGACCTCGACGTGGTGGCGCAGGCGAAGGGCGAGCTTGTCGCCGCGTTGCCTGCGTCGGGCACCGCGGTCCTCAACGCCGACGATCCGCGCGTCGTGGCGATGGCCAGGCGCAGTGCGGCGTCGGTGGTGAGGTTCGGGGTCGAGTCCGCCGGCGCTGACGTGCGCGCCGAGGGGGTCACCGTCGACGACGACCTTCGTGCGTCGTTCAACCTGGTGTCGCCGTGGGGATCGGCAGCGATTCGCCTCGCTGCGCGTGGCCGACACCAGGTTGTGAACGCCCTTGCCGCCGCCGCAGCCGGGTTGGTGTGCGAGGTGTCGCTCGATGGAGTCGTGCACGCCCTTTCGACCGCAGAGCTGTCGCCGTCGCGCATGGCGCTGCGGGTCGCGGCGAACGGACTTCGTGTGCTCGACGACGCGTACAACGCGAACCCGGCCTCGATGGCGGCGGCGATCGACGCACTGGCCGATCTGCCTGCACGTCGTCGGGTGGCGGTGCTGGGCACGATGGCCGAGTTGGGCCCCGGTGCCGGGGCCGCGCACCGGGAGGCGGCGTTGCATGCCCGAGCTGCCGGCATCGAGGTGGTGGCGGTGGGGGAAGAGCGCTATGGCACCGACGTCGTCAATGTGTCGGACTGGGTCGCGGCGGTCGACTGGGTTCGAGCACACGACCTCGGCGACGGCGACGCGGTGCTGTGCAAGGCGAGCCATTCGGTGGGCTTGGAGCGGGTAGCCGCGGCGCTGTGCGGCGACGATGTCTGAACCGCTCCGCGTCGCCGTGGCACCCGCCGGGGTGCGACCGTGGCTCGAGGAAGCGGTCGTCGCCGGCGGGGGGAGCCTCGTACCGGTCGACGTGGCAGAGGCACTGGTCTGGGCAGATGCGGCTGCGCCCGCCGATCTCGCGGCGCTGCTCGACGCGCACGGCGCCATCTCGTGGGTGCAGCTGCCGTGGGCCGGCGTCGAGGCGCACGTCCCCACGATTCGGCGGCATGATCACCTCGTCTGGACCTGCGGCAAGGGGGTGTACGCGCAGCCGGTGGCCGAGCACGCCCTCGCATTGGGGCTGGCCGGGCTGCGGGGTGTGGTCACGTACGGCTGTGCAACCTCCTGGCGGGAGCCCGGCGAGCTTGGGGTGACGCTGCGAGGGGCGCACGTCGTGGTGCTGGGCGCCGGAGGCATCACCGAGGTGCTGCTCGACCTCCTCGCGCCGTTCGGTGCATCTGTCACGGTCGTGCGGCGCCGGGCAGAACCGATGGCCGGGGCCGATCGCACCGTGACGCTCGACGACCTGCACGCGGTGCTCCCCACCACCGACCTTCTCGTGTTGGCGTTGGCCCTCACACCAGAGACGGTCCGCGTCATAGGTGCGCAAGAGCTGGCCTTGTTGCCTCGCCACGCGTGGCTGGTGAACGTGGCCCGCGGCGCGCACGTCGACACGGACGCGCTCGTGGCAGCACTGCGTGCTGGGACGATCGGTGGTGCTGCGCTCGACGTGACAGATCCCGAGCCGCTGCCCGACAACCACGCCCTGTGGACCTTGCCGAACTGTCTCGTCACGCCGCACGTCGGCAACACCTCCGCGATGGCGGTGCCGCTCCTTGCCGCACGCGTGACCGAGAACGTGGAGCGCCGTGGCGCCGGACGAGAGCTGCTCGGCCTGGTCGACCCGGCCGCGGGGTACTGAGGGACCGCGGTGCCCGCTCGGTCGCCGTTCGAGGTGCTCGGCGCACGACCGGACGCCTCGGTGGCGGAACTGCAGCAGGCGTATCGCGCGCTGGTCCGCCGCCTGCATCCCGATCACCTCCCCGCGGACACGTCCCCTCGTGAGCCCGACGGGGCCGCCGAGCGGCTTCGAGAGGTGACGGCCGCGTGGAACGACGTACGCACGCCGCAGGGGTTGGCGGAAGCCCGTCGAGTGTGGGGGAGTGCTGATGCCTGGCCTCCGGGGTCGGGAGGGCACGCATGGTCGTCGGCGCGGGGCTGGGCGGGGGACGGTGATCGCCATGGAGCGCCAGAGGAGGGCACGTCGTCTGCGATGGGCAACGAGGCGGTGCCGCCCCACGGCTCGCTGTGGTTGCCGGTGCTGCTCGCCGTCGGCGGCCTGATCGTGTTCGCGGTGCTGTTCGTCGCCACCGCCTACCTGGGACGGGACCGATCCCCGGCGTCGCGGCCGTCGACGATCACGTCGGGCGTGTGCGTGCGTGTGCGGACAGGACCGGTGAGCGAGGTGGTGCCGTGCGACGGACCCAACGACGGTCGGGTGGTCGGGCATGCCTCGACCGCTGCGGAGTGCCCGGCCGGCTCGACTGCTCGACGGCTCTGGGCTGACGACACGGGCGTGAGCTGTCTCGTCGCAGCGCCACACCCTGCACCTCCCAACTGATCCCCGAGCACGGCGTCGAGCGAAGTCGTACGGTTCGCCCATGGACTTCCGTGAGAGCTCACTTGCAGAGATCGCCTCGCTGGTGCAGTCCGGCGAGGTCAGCGCGGTGGAGGTGACGAGCGCCGCGTTGGCGCGCATCGACGCCCTGGACGACGCGATCCACGCGTTCACCGCGGTCGACGGCGAACGCGCGCTCGCGGATGCGTCAGACCTCGACCAGCGGCGCGGTCGGGGCGAAGATCTCGGGGCCCTCGCGGGAGTTCCGATCGGCGTGAAGGACCTGGAGGATGCCTTCGGGTTCACGACCTCGTACGGGTCTGCGCTCTCGGCAGGTGACCCTCCCGCGGCTCGTGACTCGTTGCTGGTGGAGCGCCTCAAGGCCGCGGGGTGCGTGGTCCTCGGCAAGACGAACACGCCCGAACACGGCTACAAGGGCGATACGACGAACCCGACCTTCGGGTCGACGGGCAACCCGTGGGATCCCTCCCGGTCGGCTGGCGGGTCATCCGGGGGAAGCGCTGCCGCCGTGGCGGCCGGCATGGTTCCGCTTGCCACCGCTTCAGACGGAGGCGGGTCGATCCGCATTCCGTCCGCGCTGTGCGGGCTCCCGGGCTTCAAGCCTTCGCCTGGTCGCGTGCCGATGGGTGGACCCCGCCCGCCGGCATGGGTGTTCCTGTCCGTGAAGGGGCTCCTGGCGCGCACGGTCGGCGACGTGGCTCTCGCGCTCGACGCGGTGCTGGGGCCCGATCCGAGCGACCTCATGTCGCTTCCGATGCCTGAGCAATCCTGGGCCGATGGGGTCGAAGATCTCCGGCTGCCGCGTCGCGTTGCCTGGTCGCCCAACCTCGGGTTCGCGCCGGTCGACGCCGAGGTGCTCGCGGTCTGCGAGGCGGCGCTGCGTCGCATCGAAGACACGGGTACAGAGGTGGTGCCGGTGGACGGGCCTTTCGACAAGGACCCGGTCGCCGACTTCCTCGTCCTCTCCGGTGTTGGCACGCTCGCGTTGCTGCAGGAGCACCGGGGGACAGATCGCTGGGAGCAGATCGACCCGGAGTTGCGCTTCCTGCTGGAGATGGCCGACTCCGTGTCGAACACGCGGTTCGTCGAGGCGCTCGGTGCGGGTCACCTACTGAACCTTCGCCTGGTCGACCTGTTCCACCGATGCCCGTTCCTGCTGACGCCAACCGTCGCGGGGCAGACCGGGCCGGCTGGGGGAGTGGGTACCATCGACGGCGTTGAGGACCCGAACTGGGTGCGACTCACGTACCCGTTCAACCTGACGCGCTCGCCTGCCGGGAGCGTGCCCGTCGGTCTCACCGGCGACGGGATGCCGGTGGGCCTGCAGGTGATCGGCCCTCAGCACGCGGACATGGCGGTGCTGCGCCTCATGGCGGCAATCGAGGAGTTGCTCGATCTCGACCTCACGGCGCCCGAGCCGGTCGGTGCGCCGTAGGTCGACGGTCCCCGGGAACCGCTCGGCGGGTGCGAGAGGGTGCGAGGCCGTGCGCTAACCTCGGCGTCCCGCACGGGCGTATGGCTCAGTTGGTTAGAGCGCTGCCTTCACACGGCAGAGGTCACAGGTTCGAGTCCTGTTACGC
>CAZUMJ010000056.1:0-12323 GCA_964621605.1 uncultured Iamiaceae bacterium
TACACCGACGACCTCGACGAGGCCGAGCGCAAGGCCGGCGAGATCATCTACTTCTAGGGCTCCGCATGGGATCCGCCGACCTGCTCGACCGCGCGGCCGGTGCACTGGTCGGTCTCGCGGTCGGCGATGCGCTGGGCACGACGGTCGAGTTCCAGCGGCCGGGCCGCTTCGAGCCGCTCACCGAGATCGTTGGCGGCGGCCCGTTCGGGCTGGCGCCCGGCCGGTGGACCGACGACACGTCGTTGGCCCTCGCCTTGGCCGAGTCGGTCCTCGACACGGGCGGTCACGACCCCCGCGACCAGCTCCGTCGCTACCTGCGGTAGTACCGGGAGGGCGAGTGGTCGAGCACCGGCCGGTGCTTCGACGTCGGTGCCGCGACCGCGGCAGCGATACATCGATTCGAGTCGGCCGGCACCGTGATCGACGACGACGTCGACCAGGACGCGGCCGCGAACGGTTCGCTCATGCGGCTCGCCGGCGTGCCGGTGCGCTGGCACGCGGAGGTGGCCCAGGCGGCCGAGTGGTCGGGTCGCTCGTCGATGCCCACCCACCCCGCGCGTCGCCCTGTCGACGCATGTCGGGTGCTGGGGGCCATGGTCGCGGCGTTGGTGGCCGGCCGCCCGGCCGACGAGGTGCTCGCCCCCGACTTCTGGTCGTACGGGCCGCTGCACCCTGAGATCGAGGCCGTGGCCCGCGGGTCGTGGCTCGTCAAGGAGCCGCCGGCCATCCGTGGCACCGGCTACTGCGTCGACGCCCTCGAGGCAGCGCTGTGGGCCGTCGGCGGTGCCGCCGACTTCGCCGATGCCGTGCGGCGTGCGGCGAACCTGGGCGACGACGCCGACACCACGGCCGCGATCGCCGGGCAACTCGCCGGGGCACGCTGGGGACGCGCCGGCATCCCCGAGCGCTGGCGCGCGGTGCTGCACCGCGAGGCGCACCTTGCCGCGCTGGGCCGGTCGTTGGCGATCGCCGGTGGGGCGGAGGTTCCCCAGACCGGCGCGCACGCACCGGTCTGGTACGACGATGCGCTCGTGCACGCCTGGTGGGTGCGTCCCGGGCGGGTGCTCGCCGGTGAGCTTCCGGGGCACCCGATCGCTGAGCGGATGCGTGACATGGTCGACGTGCTCGTCGACGCGGGAGTGCGCACCTTCGTCGACCTGACGACCAGGCGGGGCGAGCCCGCACGGTACGACGCGACCATGGAGGCCGTCGCCGCGGCGCGCGGCGTGGCGTTGGAGCGCTGCTCGTTTCCCATCCCCGACATGGGCATCCTCGACGACTACGGCTACGACGCGATCGTCGACGCGATCGACGATGCCAGCCAGCACGGGGTCGTGTACGTGCACTGCATCGAAGGCATCGGCCGCACCGGGACGGTTGCCGGATGCCTGCTCGTCGACGACGGTCTCGACGGCGACGAGGCGTTGGAGCGCATCGCATCGCTGCGCGCGGGCACGCGCAAGGCGATCGCTGCTGCACCCCAGACCTTTCAGCAATGCGAGGTGGTCCGCCGCTGGGTCGAGTGGCGTCGCGGAGAGACGTAGCGCGGCGACGAGCGCCGGGGCGCGGCGACCAGCCCCAGGGGCGAGGCGACGAGCATGGGGATACCGTGCGGACCCATGGGCGACGGTGCGGTGCTGGTCACGGGTGCGTCAACGGGAATCGGTCGGGCGTGCGCGCTGCGCCTCGATCGTGACGGCTGGCGGGTCTACGCCGCGGTCCGCCGCGACGCCGACGGCGAGGCGTTGCGCGCGGTCGCGTCGAGCCGACTCACCCCGGTGCTGCTCGACGTCACCGACGCCGACCAGGTGCAGCAGGTCGCGTCTCGGCTCGGTGATGACCTCGCAGGTACCGGGCTGCGGGGTCTCGTCAACAACGCCGGGGTCGCCATCGGCGGCCCGGTGGAGTTCCTGCCGCTCGAACGGTGGCAGCACCAGTTCGACGTCAACGTCTTCGGCCAGATCCGCGTCACCCAGGCGCTGTTCCCGCTGTTGCGCCAGGCGACCGGCCGCATCGTGTTCATCGGTTCCAACAGCGGCCGGGTCGCCGCGCCGCTCATGGGGCCCTACGCCTCCTCGAAGTTCGCGATCGAGGGGCTCGCCGACGCGATGCGCCTCGAGCTGCACGGCTCGGGCATCGAGGTGGTGGTCGTCGAACCCGGGGCAGTCAAGACCGACATCTGGGGGAAGGGCCGCACGCAGGTCGACGAGGTCGCGGAGGTGCTCCCAGCCGAAGCGCTCGAACGCTACGGCGAGGTCGTCGCGGCCATCCGCCACGGCATCGACCAGAGCGAGAAGGGCGGGGTGGCGCCCGACGCTGTCGCGGCGGTCGTGGCGAAGGCCTTGACGTCGGCCCGTCCCCGCACCCGCTATCAGGTCGGGGTCGACGCCAAGGTGAGTGTGGCCCTGGCCCGGGTCCTCCCCGGCAGGCTGCTCGACCCATTGCTGCGCAAGGCGATGCGCCCGTAGGGGAGCGACGATGACCTCGCGCTGGAGCAGCGACCGTGACCGTCCCACCCCGGACCAGTACCAGGCCCGCTTCTCGGAGCTGGCCCGCCAAGGCGTCGACGTGCACGGCGAGGCGCACCTCGTGGAGGCGTTGCTCGCGGCCTACCACCCCGACCTGATCGCGCCGCACGTGCTCGACGCCGGATGCGGCACCGGGCGCGTCGCGGTCGAGCTGGCTCGGCGGGGGTTCGGCACCGTCGGCGTCGACCTGGACGCGGCCATGCTCGAGGTCGCGCAGCGCGCGGCGCCGGAGCTCGAGTGGGTCGAGTCCGACCTGGCGGTGGTCGACCTATCGCAGCGCTTCCACGCCGCCGTGCTCGCCGGGAACGTGCTCGTGTTCGTGCAGCCGGGGGACGAGCCGGCGGTGATCGCACGCGTGGCGCGCCACCTGCTGCCCGGTGGGTTGTTCATCTGCGGCTTCCAGGTGCGACCCGGTGGGTACGGTCCGGCCGCGCTCGACCGTGATGCGCACGCCGCCGGCCTTCGGTTCCTGGCACGTTGGGCCACGTGGGACCGTGCGCCCTGGCCGGGCGACGGCAGCTATCAGGTGTCGCTGCACCAACGTCCGACTGCGAGAGTCGAGCACGTCGAGGGTTGACCGGTAGCGTCACGAGTCCCCTCCCCGTGCCCCTCCCCCCAAGGAATCACCATGCCTCGCGCCTCGCGTCTGCTCGTCAACACCGGCAACGGCAAGGGCAAGAGCTCAGCGGCGTTCGGCGTCATGGGCCGTGCCTGGGCACGAGGCTGGCGGACCGCGGTCGTGCAGTTCATCAAGGCGGAGGAGTGGAACACCGGCGAACGCCAGCTCGCGGCGCACCTCGGCGTCGAGTGGCACACGCTCGGCGACGGCTTCACGTGGGAGTCGACGGACCTCGACGAGACCGCCGCGAAGGGCGTGGCGGCCTGGGAAGCCGCTCGCTCGGTCATCTCGGGCGGCGAGTACGACCTCGTGGTGCTCGACGAGCTCACCTACGTCGTGAGCTTCGGGTGGGTGCCGGTCGATGACGTCGTGGGTGTGCTGCGCGACCGACCTGCGCGCACCAACGTGATCGTGACCGGACGTGACGCGCCGGCCGAGCTGGTCGAGCTCGCCGACACGGTCACCGAGATGCGGCCGCTCAAGCACGCGTTCGACGCGGGGATCCCTGCCCGCAAGGGCATCGAGTACTGAGGGCGTGGCGCGGTGTCCACGTGGCAGCGACCCACGTTGTCGTCACGGTGGGAGGGCGGCGTCGAGCTCCCGTTGTGGGTGTGGCGGCCGCCGCGCCCGTGGGTGCGTGTCGCGAGCGGCCCGCTCGGTGGGGGCATCGGCCCGTGCTCGTGGGTGCTGAACGCGACGGTTCCGATCGGCTACAGCCGCATGGACCCCCGGCGGCATCTCGGGGAGTTGGCATCGGGAGAGCAGCTGCACGGGTCGGGGGTGGGCATGCTCACCGGCGTGCGCGTGCCGCTCGGCGCCACGGCGGTCGACGACGGCGTCACGGTGAGCGCGACGGTCGGGTTCGGTGCACCGGCGTGGGCCGCGGCTCCGGACGGGCATGTCCGGAGCCTTGCGGTGGAGGCGCGCGATGAGGCCACCGGCCTGTCGCGCCCGACGGTGGGCACGATCAACGTCGTGGCGTGCATCCCCGCCCGCCTGGACGACGCCGCGCTCGTGAACACGATCATCACCGTGACCGAAGCGAAGACGCAGGCGCTGTGGGATCTGGGCGTCGCCGCCACCGGCACCGCGACAGACGCGGTGTGCGTGCTGGTCGCGCCGGAGGGCCGCGTCGAACCCTTCGGGGGGCCGCGATCGGTGTGGGGAGCCCGTCTCGCCCGTGCCACCCATGCGGCGGTGTGCGCGGGCGGTCGCCGGTGGCTCGAAACGGTCCGGCCGTGATCACCCTCGTGCTGGGCGGCACCCGGTCGGGCAAGTCGGCCATCGCCGAGGCGCTGGTCACCCGACGGGTCGAGCGTGCCCGACTCGCTGGTCGGACTCCCGCGGTCACCTACGTGGCGACCGCGGTGGCTGACGGCGACGACGATCTCTTGGCGCGGGTGGCGGCCCACCGCAGCCGCCGCCCATCCGAATGGCGCACCGTCGAGGCGGGGGACGCGCTCGCCCAATGCCTCCACGACCTGGCCGAGGTGTCCGCACCCGGCGACCAGTGCCTGCTCGACGCGCTCGGGACCTGGGTGGCGGCGCACCCCGAGCTCGATCCCGACGTCGGTCGACTCGCCGACGCCCTCGTGGCGCTGCGCGTGGCCGGGGTTGACGTCGTCGTGGTCAGCGAGGAGGTGGGTCTCGGCGTTCACGCCGTCACCGAGGTGGGTCGGCGTTTCACCGACGTGCTCGGCACGGTGAACCAGGCGGTCGCCGCGCTCGCGGACACCGCCTGGCTCGTCGTGGCGGGCCGTCTCGTCGCCCTCGCGTCGGCGGACGAGCTCGCCTGATGCGCGCGGCACTCGGCTTCCTCACCATCGTCGGCCGTAGTGCCATTCCCGACGGACGCGCCACGCGCTGGTTCCCGCTCGTCGGCGGGCTCCTCGGGGCGGTGGTCGGGGTGATCTGGTGGGGGGCGGCCCACGCGTGGTCGCCGGGGGTCGCCGCGGCGCTCGCGCTCGGCGCCGACGCGGCGCTCACCGGGTTGCTGCACTATGACGGCCTCGTCGACACCGCCGACGGGCTGCTCCCGCCGATGGAGCGGGCGCGGCGACTCGACGTGATGCGCACACCCGAAGCCGGCGCGTTCGGCGTCGTCGCCACGGTCGTGATCGTGGCGATCCGTTGGTCGGCGTGGGCGTCGGTGCGGCCGGACTGGCGCGACGTGGTCGCGGTCGCGGCGCTGTGGGCGGTGTCGCGCACGTTGATGGTCGTGACCATGCGGGTCGTGCCCTATGCCCGTGCGGACGGCGGCCTCGCGTCCGCCTTTGGCGGCCCGACACCTCGCGCGTCGGGCCGTGTGCTCGCCGGTCCCGCGGCGGCCTTGCTCGTGGCCTGTTCGGCAGTCACGGTGGCGGGCGCCTCGCGCGCGCTCCTGGCCGGCCCCGTCACGATCGCCGCTGCATGCATCGCCGCCGGCGCGCTCGCGGCCCTCGCCCGTCGCCGCCTCGGTGGCTACACCGGTGACGTGCTCGGCGCCATCGGTGTGCTTGCCGAGACGTGCGGGCTGCTCGTCTGGGTGGCCCGGTGGTGAACGCGCGGTCGGGGGCCAAGTGGGGCCGATGCAGCGCGACGCCCGCGCCGGGATGGGCCGCACTGGGTGTCGTTGCTGATCGCCTTGTGGGCGAGCCACCCGGGAAGGTCCATCCTGTCGTGGGCTTCGGCGCTCTGATGGGCGTGGTTGAACGTTGGGGGTGGCGCGACGAGCGGGTGGCGGGGGGCGTCTACGCCACGGTCGGCGTGGCCACCGCGGTGGCGGCCGGCCGTCTGGCGCACCGCGCCGTGGGTGCGGGTCCTACCACGTTGTTCACGGTTGCCGTCGCGGTCGGCGGTCGCCTCCTCGACACGGCCGCCGAGCGGGTCGAGACCCCGTTGGGGCACGACGATCTCGTCGTCGCTCGTGCGCGTCTGCCGTGGCTCGTGGGGCGCGACCCGAGCGACCTCGACGAGGCTGAGATCGTGCGCGCGGTTGTGGAGTCGGTGGCAGAGAACACGGTCGACGCGGTGGTGGCACCCGCGCTGTGGGGGGCGGTCTGGGGTGCGCCGGGTGCATGCGCGTACCGGGCGGTGAACACGATGGATGCCATGGTCGGGCATCGGTCGGCGCGCTACGCCCGGTACGGCACCGCCGCCGCGCGCCTCGATGACGTCGCGAACTTCCTCCCCGCACGGGTCACGGCGGTGCTCGTGGCGTTGGTGCGTCCGCGTGCTGCCACGGCCGTGTGGCGTGCCGTGCGCACCCAGGCGCCGGCGCATCCGTCGCCCAACTCGGGCGTGGCGGAGGCGGCCTTCGCTGCAGCGCTGGGGGTGCGCCTCGGCGGAGTCAGCCGCTACGGGGAGCGAACCGAGCATCGACCGCTGCTCGGCGACGGTCTGCCACCGACGCGGGCGGACATCGGACGGGCGCGGCGCCTCGCACGTGACGTCGACGCGGCGTTGGTCGGGCTCCTCGCCGCCGTGGCGCTGTGGGGGCGGTGGCAAGCCGCCCGCGGCGAAACGACCGCGCGTGGGGCCGCGGGCAGGCGTGGGGTCGCGGGCAGGCGTGGTGCCGGAGCGGGAGCGCCCCGGTGAGCGGCGTCGGTCCTGCGCCCGGCCGCCACGGCGGCGACGGTGCGCGCGTCGCGGCAGCGTTCGGGTGGCACCCCCGCGAGGTGCTCGACCTCTCGGCGAGTCTGAACCCCGTGGCGCCGGACGTCGTCGCTCTGGCACGCGAGCACCTCGATGCCGTCGGGCGTTACCCGGACCCCGTCGGGGCGACGGCGGCCTTGGCGTCGGCGATGGGGGTCGACCCGGGCGAGTTGCTCCTCACCAACGGCGGTGCCGAGGCGATCGCGCTCGTCGCGGCCGAGGTCGGGGGTGCGGTGTTGGCAGAACCGGACTTCTCGCTCTACCCACGTGGCGTGTCAGGACCGCCCGACGGTCAGCCCGCCCACTTCCCGACCTGGCGGTCGAACCCGCACAGCCCCTCGGGTGACCTCGTCGATCCGCTGGCGACGGAGTGGCGCCAGGTGCGGGTCTGGGACGAGGCGTTCTTCCCGCTCGCCACGGGTCGTTGGACGAGCGGCGTCCACCACGACGGGGCCGTCGTCGTGGGCTCGCTCACCAAGCTGTGGTCGTGCCCCGGGTTGCGCCTCGGCTACGTGCTCGACGCCGACCGCGACCGGATGGCACGCCTGCGTGCGCGCCAACCTGCGTGGTCGGTGGGCACGCTCGCCGCGGCCGTCGTGAAGGACCTGCTGACCTGCACCGACCTGCCGAGGTGGGCGCGTGCGGTCGCCGACCTGCGGGGGCGCCTCGTCGAGGCGTTGCGCGCTGCCGTGGGAGAGGGAGTCCGCATCGAGGTGGGTGCAGCGCCGTGGGTCTGGGTGCACGGCGCCGCCGGGTGGCGAGACGCGTTGATGCAACGCGGGGTGGTGGTGCGTGACGGCGCCACGTTGGGACGGGTCGGCGCGGTGCGCATCGCCGTGCCCGACGATGCCGGGCGGGAGCGACTGCTGGGCGCCCTCGCCTGGGGGCGGGGGGCGGGCTGCCTCTAGGGTGCCTGCCATGACGTCGCCCGTACCGTCGCCCGCCGCAGCTGCGGAGGGCGACGCAGCGCCTGTCCCGCACGACGGCACGGCCCCCGAGGCACCGTCGGCGACGGGCTCGTTCATGCGGGCGTGCGAGCAGTTACAGCCCCTCGACGAGGTGGCGTTCGCCGAGGCCACTGCCCGGCACGGTCGGCTCACGAAACCGCCGGGTGCGCTCGGTGAGCTCGAGGACCTGGGTTGCCGGCTGGCCGCGATCGCCGGGGTGTGCCCGCCTCCTGCTCCCTCCCCGGCTGCGGTCGCGGTGTTCGCCGGAGACCACGGGGTGGTGGCCCAGGGCGTCACGCCGTGGCCGCAGGAGGTGACCGCGCAGATGGTCGCCAACTTCGCCGCGGGTGGTGCCGCGGTGAACGTCCTGGCTCGTACGGTCGGTGCGGCAGTGGTCGTCGTCGACGTGGGCGTCGCCACCGACATCCCGCTTCCGCCGACGACACGGCGTCACATCCCGTCCGTGCTCGACGGTGCCGACCTGGCGGAGCCGATCTTCCTCGCCCGACGTGTGCGTGCCGGCACCGCGGACCTCTCCGAGGGGCCGGCCATGGGCGTCGACCACGCGATCACGGCGTGCGACGTGGGGGCGGCCGTGGCCGCTGAGCTCGTCGCCGCGGGGGCGCGGTGCCTCGTGACCGGCGACATGGGCATCGGCAACACGACGGCCTCGGCCGCGTTGATCGCGGCATTCACGGGATGTGGTGCGCTTGGCGCGACGGGCCGCGGCACGGGGATCGACGAGGCGACCCTCGCGCACAAGCGGACGATCGTCGCCGGTGCCGTCGAACGGCTCGAGCCGGAGCTCGATCCGCTCGAGGTGCTTGCCCGCATCGGCGGGTTGGAGCACGCCGCGCTCGTGGGCTTCATCGTGGGCGGCGCAGCGGCAGGGGTGCCGGTCGTGATCGACGGTGTCATCGCGCTCGCGGCGCTGCTCGTGGCGGAGGCACTCGCTCCCGGCGTCGCGCAGCGTGTCGTGGCGGGCCACCGCTCGACCGAGCCGGGTGCGTCCCAGGCCCTCGCGCAGCTCGAGCTCAACCCGCTCCTCGACCTGGGTCTGCGGTTGGGGGAGGGCAGCGGTGCGTGCCTCGCGCTGCCGCTCGTCGATGCGGCCGCGCGCATCCTCAGCGAGATGGCCACCTTCGACGAAGCGGGTGTGGTCGACAGGACCTGACGCGGCAGGTCAGCGGTTCTCGAACCGCTCGCGCCGCACGACCGTCTTCTTGCCCTTGATGGTGCTCTGGCGCATGGCGTCGAGGACCTCGTTCACCGCTTCGGTAGGTACCTCGACGAGCGAGAAGTTGCCCTGGATGCGGATGGCGCCGATGTCGCGCCCGGTGAGGCTCGTCTCGCCGGCGAACGCGCCGACGAGGTCCTGTGGCCGCACGCCCTGGTCGCGGCCGGCAGCCACGTACAGCCGGGTCATCTCGTGGGATGGGCGGCGATCGTGGCCGCCGCGGTCGTGGTTGCCGCCGCGCCCGTCGCGGCCACCGTCCCTGTCGAACGACCGACCCCGGTCACGGTCGCCGTCGAACGACCGACCCCGGTCATGGTCGTAGCCTCGCTCGGACCTGTCGTTTCGGTCGCCACGGTTGAACCGGTCCGGCCTTTCGCTTCGTTCGGGCCGGTCACGCGGCAGGCGGGCCGGGGGGATCTCTCGCTCTTCGTCGAGGTTCGCGCCCGAGGCTTCGTGCGCCACCTTGAGCGCACCGAGCGCGATCTGCACGGCGTCGAAGTCTTCCGCGAGCGTCTCCACGACGATGCGGAAGCGTTCGATGTCCTCTTCGTCGCTGAGGGCGTCGCGCACCGCGGCGAGGGTCTGCTCCAGGCGGTGGGAGCGCAGGTCGTCGATGCTGGGAACCTGCGCGACCTCCATGCGGCGTCGGGTCACCCGTTCGATGTTCTTGAGCGTGCGGTGCTCCCGAGGGTCGACGAGCGTGATCGCGGTGCCTTCACGGCCTGCGCGTCCGACTCGCCCGATGCGGTGCACGTACGACGCCGGGGCGGACGGCACGTCGTAGTTGACGACATGGGTGAGCACGTCGATGTCGAGGCCTCGGGCGGCGACGTCGGTTGCGATCAGCAGCTCGGCGCTGCCGGAACGCACCCGTGCCATGACGCGGTCGCGCTGCTCCTGGCTCATCCCGCCGTGGAGGGCCTGCGCGGCATACCCCCGGCCGTTGAGCGTCTCGGTGAGCTCGTCGACCTCGACACGGGTTCGGCAGAACACGATCGCGGCGGTCGGGTCTTCGAGGTCGAGGATGCGTCCGAGGGCGGCGGCCTTGTGGCTGCGGCGCACGACGTAGGCCGTCTCGCGGACCCGGGCCGTCTCCCCTTCGGGCGTGGCTTCCTCGGTGAGGCGGATCTGGGCGGGGTCGGTGAGGTGCTCGCGGGCGATGTGGACGATACGGGGCGGGAGGGTTGCCGAGAACAGCACGGTCTGGCGGTCGTCGGGTGTGGCGTCGAGGATCGCATCGAGGTCTTCTGCGAAGCCCATGTCGAGCATCTCGTCGGCCTCGTCGAGGACGACCTCCTGCAGCCCGTCGAGGTCGAGGCTGCCGCGGCGCAGGTGGTCGAGGCACCGACCCGGGGTGGCGACGACGACGTCGACCGGGCGTTGCAGCGCCTGGAGTTGCCGCCCCATCGGTGAGCCGCCGTAGAGGGGGACGACGCGCACGTCGAGCGCCCGGCCGTAGCGGTGGATGGCCTCCGACACCTGCATCGCCAGCTCGCGGGTGGGAACGAGCACCAGCAGGTCGGGTTGCCCCGGCGGGCGTGGCGTGCCGTCACGCTCAGCGGCCAGGAGCTCGAGCGCGGGAAGCGCGAACGCCGCGGTCTTGCCCGTGCCGGTGGCTGCTTGCCCGATGAGGTCACGGCCTTCGATGAGCGTCGGGATGGTGGCCGCCTGGATCGGTGTCGGCTCCTCGTAGCCGAGCACCGTGAGCGCCTCGACGATCTCCGCACGGAGACCGAGGGCAGCAAAGGTGTCGGGGGAAGGAGCAGAGGCCATGGGAAGATCCTCCCCGCTGCGTGGCCGTGACGCCAGTTGACGCCACGCGCCCGGCACACCCGGTGCCGCCACCAACGGGCGCTGCCGGGTTTGTGGGCGCCGTCGCTGTCGACCCGCCACGACCCGGCCCGAGGGGTACGGTGCGGCCGCGTCGCCTCGCCGGGAGTGCGGACGCGTCGAGGAGGAACCGTGTCCGAGACCCCCGCCGTTCCTGTGGCCCTGCACCGTGGCGCTGACGAGCTGCCGTTCGTCGAGATCGGTGGCGGCAACAAGTTGAAGGTGATCCAGGTCGACCACGCCGACGGGCTGTGGATCGTCGAGAACCTCTTCCAGAAGAGCTACGTCGTGCAGACCCACCGCCACACCGGCCCGGTGTACGCCTACACGACCTCTGGTGCGTGGAAGTACGCCGAGTACCCGGAGGTGAACCGTGCCGGCTCGTTCCTGTTCGAACCGGCCGGCTCGCAGCACACCCTCACCGTGCTCGAAGACGACACCCACGTGTGGTTCCAGATGTACGGCGTGAACCTGAACCTCGACGCCGACGGCAACATCGAGAGCGTGTTCGACGGCCCGAGCACCCTCGAGGCGTACTACATGCTGGCCGAGGCGGAAGGCTTCGGGCGCCCCGACGTCCTCGTGCGCTGAGCGGCTACGGCCGGGAGCACCGCACGACGTAGCCTCGGCCGCCGTGACAGGTGACGGTCGCCCGATCGGCGTGTTCGACAGCGGGTTCGGTGGGCTCACCGTCGCGCGGGCACTGATCGACCTGTTGCCTTCGGAAGACCTGGTGTACGTCGGCGACACCGGCCGCTACCCGTACGGCCCGCGCGACCTCGACGAGGTGCGCGGCTTCGCGCTGCAGATCTCCCGGTACCTGGTGGACGCACACGACGTGAAGCTCGTGATCGTGGCGTGCAACACCGCGGCTGCGGCGGCCCTGGGGGAGCTGCAAGCCACCTTGCCGGTCCCCGTGGTGGGGGTCATCGAGCCGGGTGTGCGGGCGCTGGTGCGCGCGACGGAGCGCGGACGCGTCGGGGTCATCGGGACGACCGGGACGGTGTCGTCGGGTGCGTACCCGCTGGCGGTGGAGGCGACCGGAGCGTCGGTGCAGCTGACGTGCTGCGCGTGCCCGGGCTTCGTCGAGTTCGTGGAGCGCGGCGAGACCGACAGCGACCAGGTGCACGTCCTGGCGGAGCGCCTGCTCGAGCCGGTGCGGGTGGCGAAGGTCGACGCGCTGCTGCTCGGCTGCACCCACTACCCGTACCTCGCCCGGACCATCAGCGATGTGCTCGGCCGTGACGTCGTGCTCGTCTCGTCAGCCGACGAGACCGCCTTCGAGGTGCGAGCGATCCTCGACGGCACCTTGGCAGCACCGTCCGATCTCGACGGGGCGGGCGAACGGCACGTGGGGCGCAACCCGCAAGCGGGCCCCGGTGTGCGTCGCTTCCTGTCCTCGGGTGATGTCGCCTGGTTCCGTGAGCTCGGTGGCCGACTGCTCGGTCCGGAGTTGGCCGATGTCGAGGCACTTCGCTGGCCTGAGGGTGTGTGAAGATCGACCCTCGGATTCGTGTCCACCGGTACCG
>CAZUMJ010000057.1:0-8577 GCA_964621605.1 uncultured Iamiaceae bacterium
GCAGGCGCGGGCCGCTGCTCGGTGCGCTCGCCGCGCTGGTGCTCGTCGTCGGGGCAGCCGGCGTCTTCGTGTGGCGCCAGCTCTCGCCGGTGGTGTCGACCAAGTACCGCCAGGTGACCTACTCGGTGCCCGAAGCCCCTCGCCTCGTGGCGTCCACCGGCGAGCGGGTCTACCGCATCGACCCGAGCCGTTCGTCGCTGTCGTATGAGATCGGCGAGAAGATCGTCGGTGCCAGCCGCGGCAAGGCCCATGGCTCCACGTCCGGCATCGCCGGCGACCTGGCCGTGAACTCCGCCGACCCGGCCAAGAGCCGCGTAGGCGACATCGTCGTGAACGTGGAGCAGTTCCACTCCGACAACCGCCTCCGCGACGCGCGCATCCGCCAGGACTTCCTCGAGTCGCACGAGTTCCCGCTGGTGCGCTTCACGGTCGACTCGCTCGACGGCATGCCTGCCACCGTCGAGGCGGGCAAGAGCTACCACTTCACGATGACCGGCAAGGCCACGGTCAAGAAGACGACCGCACCGGTGACGTGGCAGGTCGACGCCACGGTCGAAGGCGACACGCTCGTCGCCACGGCCACGACCGACACGAAGCTCTCGACGTTCGGCATCGGCCCGATCTCCATCGCCGGGCTCGTGTCCACCACCGACGACGTGCGCCTCACCTTGAAGCTCACCGCACCCGACCCGTCGAAGGTCCGCATCCCCACCGAGATCACCGGCCCCGACGCGATTTCGTCGAAGGCGGGCGGCCCGTCGTTCAAGACCCAGGTCATGCCGGTGCTCGCCAACTCGTGCGCCTCGTGCCACAGCCCTGGTGAGGTCGGCGCCCCGCACTGGGTGCTCGAGAAGGCGGCAGACGCCTCGCAGATCGCCGAGGGCATCAAGACGATCACGCAGGCCCGCTACATGCCGCCGTGGCCCGCGTCCGACAAGGGCGTGCCGCTGGCGCACCCGACGTCGCTCGACGCGAAGACGATCGCATTGTTGGCCGACTGGGCCGATCACGGCGGCAAGCTCGACGTCCCTGACGACACGCCGGTGCGGCCATCGCCGGCTGCTGCGGCGAAGCGCCCCCGCAAGGACGTCACCATGCAGATGACCGAGCCGTACACCGGTTCGCTCAGCAACGTGAACGACTACCGGTGCTTCGTGCTCGACCCGAAGTTCACGAAGCCGACCTACATGACGGGCTTCACCTTCATGCCCGACCAGGTGGCCGAGATCCACCACGCGCAGATCTTCCACATCTCGGCGTCGCAGTTGCGGGTCGCCGAGCAGAAGTCGGGCAAGGACGGCAAGCCGGGCTGGAGTTGCTACTCGGGCCCGAGCCTGCCGGGCCGCTCACCCGACGGCGGTCTGCCACGGGTGCGTGACGCCGGATTCTCCGGGCAGGACCACCTCGTCGCCGGCTGGGCGCCGGGGCAAGAGCCCGTCAACTACCAGGACAAGGCCGGCCTGCTGGTGGAGCCTGGCGAGGCGTTCGTGCTCCAGGTGCACTACCACTACGAGAACGCCCCGACGCCCGACCGGTCGTCGCTTGCGCTGCAGACCCGACCCGGCACCGAGTCGATCCCGAAGATCCGCATCGTCAACCCGCTGGCGCCTGTCGAGATCCCCTGCATGCCGGGTGAGACGGCGAAGCTGTGCGACCGCGCGGCGGCCATCGAAGACGACGTGCGCCTCTACGGGGCGTTCGGTGCGAGCACCGAGCAGGGGCTGCTGTTCATCTGCCACCAGAGCGTGACGGCCCTCACGAAGGACTTCAACGGCGTGGCGTCGTCGTCGTGCTCGCAGCGCGTGCCGCAGGACGGCACGATCATCGGGGTGATGGGGCACATGCACACGCTCGGCAAGAGCGTGCGCCTCACGCTCGACCCCGGCAAGCCCGACGAGAAGATCCTGTTGGACATCCCGGTGTGGAACTTCGACTGGCAGATGAACTACGAGCTCGCAACGCCGCTACATGTCACCACCGACCAGTCGGTGCGCATCGACTGCTCGTGGGACCGCTCGCTCGACCCGAACCGTCCGCCGAAGTACATCGTGTTCGCCGAGGGCACCGAGGACGAGATGTGCTTCGGTACGTACGCCCTCATCCCCGACAAGCAGAGCTGACCGACGCTCGGCGCGGCGCAGCTCGCGCGCGCTGCGGCGCCCGAGTTGCACGTTGCACGTCGCGCCTCCTACGCGCCGAGAGCAGCTCGTCGCCCCGCGCTCGCTGCGCCCGGCGTGACCTCGGTGCGTCGTGAGCCGTACCCCGGTAGGGTATGGGTGATCGACCGCTGACGGAGGTGCGCGATGCCGGGCTACGACATGCAGAAGGACCAGATCCTCAAGCGCCTCGGTCGCATCGAGGGCCAGATCCGCGGCATCGCCCGCATGGTCGAAGACGACCGCTACTGCATCGACGTGCTCGACCAGGTCGCGGCCGCGACCAGGGCGCTGCAGCAGGTGTCGATCGGGCTGGTGCACGAGCACCTCACGCACTGCGTTGCGGGCGCTGTCGCGGCGGGCGGCGACGAGGCCGACGAGAAGCTGGCCGAGGCCACGGCCGCCATCGCGCGCCTCGTGAAGTCCTGACCGCGGCGTTCGCCGGCACCGCTGCGTCTCGGGACCTTTGTCACTTCCTCCGGCGGGGGGTTGCATATACCCCAGGGGGGTATATGCTCGGGGGAGTGAAGCGGCCACTCGGGCCGTCTGCGAGAGGAGCCCCCCGATGAGCATTACCACCACGTACCAGGTTTCCGGCATGACGTGCGGCCACTGCGTGGGCTCGGTCCAGGGTGCCCTCGGTGCACTCGACGGGGTCGAGTCGGTCGAGGTCGACCTGGCCTCGGGCGCGGTCACGGTCACGAGCACGGCAGCGCTCGACGCCGCGGTGGTGGCAGCCGCAGTCGACGACGCGGGGTACGAGGTCGTCTCATGAGCTCGACCGACCCGATCGTGGTTCCCGGCCTCGACCGGGTCGAGCTCGACATCGTCGGCATGACGTGCGCGTCGTGCGCGGCCCGCATCGAGAAGCGGCTCAACAAGGTCGACGGCGTCGTCGCCACAGTCAACTTCGCGACGGAGCGCGCCACCGTCACGGTCGACCCCGACTCGCAGGGTGTGCCCGCCTCGCTCGACCCGGCGGTGCTCGTCGCCGCGGTCGAAGCCGCCGGCTACTCGGCGACGGTGCCCGCGCCGGCGCACGCCCACAGCACCCACGGGCACGACCACGGCGCCATGGGGCACGGCGCTGCGGAGGGCGCCCACCCCGGTGCGGGTGGGCCCGGCGGCGCGAGCCACGGCGGGGCCGACGACCACCTGCACCACGCGGCCGAGGCCGACGACGCGGCCCGGCGTCGCCTGCTGGTGAGCCTGGCGCTCACGGTGCCCGTGGTGCTGATGGGCATGGTGCCCGCCTTGCAGTTCCGCAACTGGCAGTGGATGTCGCTCATGTTGACCGCGCCGGTCGTGGTCTGGGGCGGCGCCCCGTTCCACCGCGCGGCGTGGAAGACCGCCCGTCACGGCAGCGCCGGCATGGACACGCTCGTGTCGATCGGCACGCTCGCCGCGTTCGGCTGGTCGCTGTACGCGCTGTTCGTCGGTCACGCCGGCATGCCCGGCATGAAGATGTCGTTCGACCTGACGGTCGCTCGCGGTTCCGGTGCCGACGAGATCTACCTCGAAGCCGCCGCCGCGGTCACCACGTTCGTGCTGGCGGGTCGCTTCGCCGAGGCGCGTGCCAAGCGGCGCTCCGGTGCGGCACTGGCGGCGCTCGCCGAGCTGGGCGCCAAGGAGGTCGTGCTGGTGGGGCCACCCGAGCGGCGCATCCCCATCGAGCAGCTCGCCGTGGGTGATCAGTTCGTGGTGCGCCCCGGCGAGAAGATCGCCACCGACGGGGTCGTGGTCGATGGAACCTCGGCGATCGACACGTCGCTGCTGACCGGCGAGAGCGTCCCGGTCGAGGTCGGCCCCGGCGATGCGGTCACCGGTGCCACCGTCAACGCGGGCGGGCGCCTGGTGGTGCGCGCCACGCGGGTCGGCGCCGACACCCAGCTGGCCGAGATCACCCGCCTCGTCACCGAGGCGCAGGCAGGCAAGGCCGCGGTGCAGCGCCTCGCCGATCGGGTGTCGGCCGTGTTCGTGCCGGTCGTGATGCTGCTGTCGCTTGCGACGCTGATCGGGTGGCTCGTCGCGGGGGAGGGGAGCGCGCCTGCGTTCACCGCCGCCGTCGCCGTGCTGATCATCGCCTGCCCGTGCGCGCTCGGCTTGGCCACGCCCACGGCATTGCTGGTCGGCACCGGCCGTGGGGCGCAGCTCGGCATCCTCATCCGTGGGCCCGAGGTGCTCGAGTCCACCCGACGGGTCGACACCATCGTGTTGGACAAGACCGGCACGGTGACCACCGGCAAGCTCACCCTCGCCCGGGTGCTCGTCGCCGCAGGCACCGAGCGGGCCGACGCGCTGCGTCTCGCCGGTGCGCTCGAGCACGCGTCGGAGCACCCGATCGCCCGGGCGATCGCGGCCGCGGCCGAGGCCGAGTTGGGCACGCTGCCCGACGTCGTCGGCTTCGCGAACCTGCCGGGGCTCGGCGTCGAAGGCACCGTCGACGGCCAGGCCGTGCTCGCCGGGCGGCCCACGTTGCTGGCCGAGCGCGGGCTGTCGCTACCCGACGACCTGGCTGCCGGCATCGCCGATGCGCTGGCCGCCGCGGCAACGGTGGTGGTCGCCGGGTGGAGCGGTCAGGTGCGGGTTGCGTTCGTCGTGAGCGACCGCGTCAAGGACGGCGCGGCCGAGGCGGTCGAACAGTTCCGTGCGCTGGGGCTGACACCGGTGCTGTTGACCGGTGACGCCGACGCGGTCGCCCGTTCGGTGGCTGCATCGGTGGGCATCGACGACGTGCGCGCCGAGGTGTTGCCGGCCGAGAAGGCCGACGTGGTGCGGGCGTTGCAGGCCGAGGGGCGGGTGGTGGCGATGGTCGGCGACGGCGTGAACGACGCTGCCGCGCTCGCGCAGGCCGACCTGGGGCTCGCGATGGGCACCGGAACCGACGCCGCGATCGAGGCGAGCGACCTCACGCTCGTGCGAGGCGACCTGCGGGTCGCGGCCGACGCGGTGCGGCTCGCCCGCCGCACGCTCGGCACCATCAAGGGCAACCTGTTCTGGGCGTTCGCCTACAACGTCGCGGCCATCCCGTTGGCGATGGCGGGGCTGTTGAACCCGGTCATCGCGGGCGCGGCCATGGCCTTCTCGAGCGTGTTCGTGGTGACCAACAGCCTGCGGCTGCGCCGCTTCACACCCATCACGGGAGGCTGAGCCGGCGCCCGCCGCGGGCGGCCCGCTCGTCGCACGTCTGCCCCCAGCGCGCCGCCCGCTGCTCGCGCCCTCTCCGGCCGCTCGCTGCCCGCGCCCTCTCCGGCCGCCCATCCCGCTCCCGCCCCCTCCGGTTCTCGGCCCCGATTCGGTGCGTTCCTGGCTTCTCGGCCCCGATTCAGTGCGGAGTTTGCACGCAATCGGTGCCGAGAAAGGGGCGGTGGGGTGGGTGCCGGGATCGGGGTAGCGGGGGTGGCCGGGGTGGCCGGGGACTGTCGGGGCCGCTGTCGCTCCTCGTGCGAGAGTGGCGGGGTGACTCGAACGGTGACGCAGCGGGAGCTTCGCAACGAGAGTGGCGAGATACTGCGTGAGCTCGACCGTGGCGAGAGCTTTGTGCTCGCTCGCCGGGGTGTGCCGGTGGTGAGCTCACACTGCTTCGCCGACATCGCTTCGTCGACATCGAAGCGCTTCGCGGTGCGCCGAGGGTGGACGCGGTGCGCTTTCGGGCTGATCTTGACGCTGCCGTGAACCAGGACAGGACGCCGCGTGCCTGAACGGCGGCCGCGGGGGTCACGACGTCGATCTCGGTGATCGCCTCGGCGAAGTCGCGGGTGTTGTTGGTGATGAAGCGGTCGGCCCCGACGGCGACGGCCGTGGCAAGGTGCATAGCAGCAGCGGCCCGCAAGCGGTGTCTGGCACCAAGTGACGCCGCGAGCTGCGCGATGTCGGAATCCACCGGGAGCAGGACGATCCGGGCGAGCAGTTCGGTCAGTGCAGCCACCTCGTCATCGGCGTGTTCGCGACGTGGTTTCGACAGCGCCTCAGGCACCAGCAGCACCGAACCGATCTCTGCCGTGGTGGCACCGTCGCCGTGCGCGGCAGGGGCGAAGAGGCGGTATACCGGCTCCCCGACGGGATGGTCGTGGATCGCCGCGTCGATCAGTACGTCCGCGGCGAAATCATCCATCTCGTACGACGCTCCGCCCTTGTCGCTCCCGGCGCGTAGTTCGGCGATCAACACCTCGGCACGTCCGGGTGTCGCAGGAGCAGCGGGGGAGAGTGGCCGATTGCGTGCCTCGTCGAGCAGCGCTCGAATCTCCGCAGCTTCGGCGAACACACCGGCGGTCCTGCGGCTCCGGAGGCAATCGGGTCACACCAGCACCGCGATCGGCCAACCGTGACGGGTGAGTGTCACCTCTTCGCCGCGTTGCGAAGACGCCTGCCACGCGCTCAACGAGGGCCGGGGCCGAGGCCACGGCGACTGCCCGACGCGTTGTTCACCCCGGGCGACATGCCGACCGCTCAACGAGGGCCGGGGCCGAGGCCCCGGCGACTGCGGAACGCGGCCGCGTGGCGTAGCGGGACGTTGAGCGGCGCTCAACGAGGGCCGGGGCCGAGGCCCCGGCGACTGGGCGTGGATCGCGCCGGTGCCCGCACCATCGCGGTGACCGCTCAACGAGGGCCGGGGCCGAGGCCCCGGCGACTGGTCACGGCGAGCGGCACGCCGGACGCCAACGTCAACCGCTCAACGAGGGCCGGGGCCGAGGCCCCGGCGACGTCTTGGGCAGGTGCGGCGGCAGCGCGCCGACGCCGCTCAGGTCGAGCACGAACTCGGGCAGGTGCAGGGCCTCTTGCAGGAGGGCGAGTGCTGCTTCGAGTCGGTTCGCTTGGCTGGGCACGTTGTCGATCACCACGACGTCGACCACGCTCCGTTCCTCGCCCGTGCCGACCCAACGTCGGTCCTGCTGGTAGAGCCCACCCGCGTAGATCGCCGGCTTCACAAGAGCGCCGGGGCCGTCCAGCGGCTCCAGCGACGTGGTGACGGTGACCCCCGCGCCCTGCGCGAGATCAGCGCAGGCTTCGATGAGGTGGCTTGGTGTGATCTGCTCCATGGTTCTCCTTGTGGAAGGCGTTCCGAAGCGCGGTTGCACCCGGTCGCGATTGTTTCGCCCTGTCGGCATGGCACGGGTTGGTCATACCGTTCTGGACGCCAACTACTCAGTGGCGGCGATGGTATCGACGGGGTGTGACAGCCATGGTGGAACTGTCACTCCGGGCCCAGCCGGCATGTCTCCGGCTGTCCCAGCTTTCCTTCACCCCGGTACCGGCGACGAGATCTCCCGGGGTCTTCCAGCGACGCGGTCTTCTCATCGGAGCCTCCTCGCCCTCCGCGAGGCGGCAGATCGGAACGATCGAGTGGCTTCAACCTTGCACCCTCGTCGCCGACCTGTTGGGCATGATCACCTCTGACGCGTCCGTGGTTCGAGCGGATCGCAGGGTGCGAGTTGGGCTGGCAGCACTCGGAACGGTCATCGTCCTTTGTTGCATCGCCGCGTCGGTCGTGCTCGAAAGCGTCGCGATCGTGGGTGGCGAGCCCGATCGAGCGGCGATCCCACGCTCGGATATGAGCCTTGACTCATTATGATTCAAGGCTCATGCTGGCTCGATGTGGGAGATCGAGGTTACGGACCAGTTCGTGACGTGGTGGAGCGGGCTGACGTCCGACCAGCAGGAATCGGTCACCGACAGGGTCGATCTGCTGGCCGAACGGGGTCCTGACCTTGGGCGACCGGTGGTGGACCGCATCCAGGCGTCACGCCACCACAACATGAAAGAGCTTCGGGCAGCCAAGGGTGGGGCGCTGCGTGTGCTGTTCATGTTCGACCCACGTCGCCAGGTCATCCTGCTTGTCGGTGGGGACAAGAGCGGTGAGTGGAGCACGTGGTACGAGTCAGCGATTCCGCTGGCCGATGACCTCTACGAGGAATATCTCGACGAACTGAAGCGAGAGGGGCTGATCTGATGGCACGAACCAAGTTCTCCGAGCTGCGTAAGGCGGTCGAAGCGCGCCCAGGCGCGAAGGAGCGTCTGGACGCGGCTCGGGCCGAGACACTCGAAGAGATCCGCCTCTACGAGCTGCGCCATGGCGAAGCGGTGAGCCAGGCCGAGCTCGCCGGGCGCCTCGATGTCACCCAGGGAGCGATCTCCAAGCTCGAACATTCCGAAGACGTCCGCGTGTCCACCCTGCGCCAGTACCTCGAGGCGCTCGGAGCTCGCCTGGAGCTTGTCGCTGTGTTCGACGACGAGGATCGGCGCGTTCCCGTCCACCTCGGCAAGGACACCGCCGCCTGAGCGGGGCGGCGATGGAGTTGTCGATACCTGCGCGGCTTCACGCGGGCCACGGGAGGCTGAGCCGGCGCCCGCTCGCCGCGGGTCGCACGCCCTCGGTCTCGCCCTCGCCGGTCGGCTTCTCGGCCCCGATTCGGTGCATTCG
>CAZUMJ010000057.1:8677-11316 GCA_964621605.1 uncultured Iamiaceae bacterium
CGCCCTCGGTCTCGCCCTCGCCGGTCGGCTTCTCGGCCCCGATTCGGTGCATTCGTGGGTTCTCGGCCCCGATTCGGTGCGGCGTTTGCACGCAATCGGTGCCGAGAACGAGTGGTGGTCGGGGCGTGGTGGCCGAGTGGTGGCTGGGGCGTGGTGGCCGAGTGGTGGCTGGGGCGTGGTGGCCGAGTGGTGGCTGGGGCGTGGTGGCCGAGTGGTGGTCGGGGCGTGGCCGGGTGCCGGAAGCGGTGGCGGCCGGGACGGCGTGGTGGGCGTGGCGGGACGCGCAACGGCCCCGTCGTAACGACGGGGCCGAGGTGGTGCGCCCCCCGGGATTCGAACCCGGAACCTGCGGATTAAGAGTGGGATCCGAACGCTCCGCCCAGACCGCTGCAGGCTGCTGGGCAGCCAGAATCCGTTCCGAATATTCCGCTGAGGGCACGGGGGAGCGTGCAGACGGCTCCAGGTTGACTCCTGGCGCGACTCCCGTTGCATGCGCAAGGATCGGGCGATCCGGATGGGGTGGGCCGGGTCTCGACGTCCGCCCTGAGTGTTATCATGACGTCATGACGCGCAAGGCGACCACGGTCCGGCTCCCTGAAGAGCTCGCGGACACCGCCGAGGTCGTGGCGCGCGCCCGGGGCGTGAGCGTGAACACGCTGATCCTCGACGCGCTCCAGGCCGAGGTCGACCGGGTCCGCGCGGACGACGAGTGCATGGGGCAGCTCCGCACCCTCGTCGCGCGTGACAAGGAGATCCTCGACCGCCTGGCCGAGTGAGGTACCTCACCTTGGCGGCTCGACATAGGGGCATCACCCTCCGCTATGCGTTTTGAATATTGCGAATAACTCGGGATCGGGCCATACTCTCCTCTGGGACATCGACCAGGAGAGCCCCCATGGCACCCACCGCTGTGCACGCGCTATCGCTTCCCGACGAGTCGGTCGCGGAGCAGGCCGCAGCTGCGGTGGCCTCGCTCAGTGAGTTCCTTCGAGCTCACCCGACGCCGACGACGCGGGTGCGCATCGTGGCCGACGAGGCCGATGGAGAGACGCAGGTCGTTGTCCCTGCGGAGGCGTTCCGGCTGCTGGTGGAGATCCTGGCTGAGCTGGCAAACGGGAACGCGGTCACGGTCGCCCCGGTCCATGCCGAGCTGACCACACAGCAGGCCGCTGATCTGCTGAACGTCTCGCGCCCCTACCTCGTCGGTCTGCTCGAGGACGGACAGATCCCGTTCCGGCGGGTGGGGAATCGCCGCAAGGTGCTGCTCGCGGACCTTCTCGACTACAAGCGGCGTGACGATGAGTACCGCGAGGAAGTGCTGCGGGAGCTGGCTGTCGAGGCCGACAAGCTCGGCCTCGACTGACTCCGGCTCGTCGTGTCGTTCACCGTCGTCTACGACGCGTGCGTCCTGTACCCGGCGACGTTGCGCGACCTGCTCATCCGTCTCGCTCGAACCGACCGGTTCCGGGCGCGGTGGAGCGATGACATCCTCGACGAGATGGTCCGCGGCATCTTGCGCGACCGACCCGATCTCGACCCGGCCGCACTGGAGCGCACCAGGGCGCTGATGTGCGAAGCCGTGCGTGGCTGCCTCGTCGCCGGCTACGAGCAGCTGATCCCGTCGCTCGAGCTTCCCGACGAGAACGACCGCCACGTCCTCGCCGCGGCCATCCGTGCCGGCGCGCAGGTCATCGTGACCCACAACCTCAAGGACTTCCCGGACGCCGCACTCGCGCCGTTCGGGATCGAGGCCCAGTCGCCCGACGACTTCGTTCTCCACCTTCTCGAGCTGGCGCCCAGTGTCGTCGCCGCGACCGTCGAGCTGCAGGCATCGGCGCTTCGCAACCCGCCCCAGACTGCGAGTGACATCCTCGATCGGCTCATCCGCAACGGCCTCGCCCGATCCGCAGCAGAGATCCGGTCACTTCTCGCGTGACGGCCGCCTCCGATCAGAGGTCGTCTCTGCTGAGGGTGCCCCGCGCTCCGTAGGCGGTCTCGGGCCGCACGCCGGCCTCCCCGGCGGGGGGTTCGTGGTGCTCGACGCGGGTCGAGATGAGACGTCCCGTGTCGATGCTCAGGAACGTCTCGATCTCGTACACCGACTCGAATCCGAGGTGTCGGTAGCTGATGCGAGCGCCGTCGACCACGCGGAGCTCATCGGTGACCAGGTCGCTTCGATCGGGCCCTGCCGGCCCGGGAAGATGTCGTCGATGCGGGCGGGCCTTGGCTCGGGCCGGCAGATGGCGACCTCGTCGAGAGTCCGCCAGGCGATGCCGTCCCTGGCGGTCTGGGCGTAGCAGCAGCATCGATCGAGCCAGTCGATGTCGCCGTCCTGATCCGGTCCCGCCAACAACCCGCCTGGGCCGACCAGGCTCCCGGGTCTGCTGCAGGTTTGGTTGACGGTGGCTGTGTGGATAATGCCGTGTCGGCGGGCTGTCGTGGGTGGCCTGAAGCGCGCTCGTAGGCGACAGGGGTGAGCTTGCCGAGGGCGCGTTGTCGGCGGCGCCGGTTGTAGGTGTGTTCGATCCAGGTGATGATCTCGTAGCTCGAGCTCTCGCCGCGTCGGTTCGAGAAGTTCCGCCGATTTCTGCGCGCACAACACCGGGCCGAGGGTGCGACAGGGTGATGTGAAGGCCGCC
>CAZUMJ010000058.1:0-2638 GCA_964621605.1 uncultured Iamiaceae bacterium
GTGCCCGCCGACGACTACACCGACCCGGCGCCGTTCACGTCGTTCACGCACTTCGACGGCACCACCGAGCTGAGCCGTGACATCGCGGCGCTGGGCATCTACCCGGCCGTGGACCCGTTGGCGTCGACCTCCACCATCCTCGCCCCCGAGGTGGTCGGCCAGCGTCACTACGACGTGGCCCGCAAGGTGCAGCAGATCCTGCAGCGCTACAAGGAGCTCCAGGACATCATCGCCATCCTCGGTCTCGACGAGCTCTCCGAGGAAGACAAGGTCACCGTGCAGCGGGCCCGCAAGGTGCAGCGGTTCTTGTCGCAGCCGATGTACGTCGCCAAGCCGTTCACCGGTCTTGAGGGTGTCACCACCCCGGTTGCGGAGACCGTCGACTCGTTCGAAGCCCTCATCAACGGTGACCTCGACGACCTGCCCGAGCAGGCCTTCCTCAACGTGGGTGGCGCAGACGCCGCCCGCGAGAAGGCCGCCAAGCTCCAGGAGGAGGCCGAGGCGTGATGCCTCGGTCCCGTCCGTCCGATAGCCGAGAGGTGCAGCGATGACCTTGCAGGTCGACGTGGTGTCGCCAGACCGCATCCTGTGGTCCGGCGAGGCGAACATGGTGATCGCCCGCACGGTGGGTGGGGGCGACATCGCGTTCCTCACCGGTCACACGCCGATCGTCGGTGCGCTGGCCGTCTCGGTCGTGACGATTCGTTCCGACTCTGGCGACCAGGTCGTCGCGGTGCACGGCGGCTTCGTCGAGGTCTCCAACGACAAGGTGACCGTGCTGTCAGACGTCGCCGAGCTGGCCGACCACATCGACGTCGCCCGTGCGGAGGAACTGCTGGCCTGGGCCGAGGAGCGCCTGCGTCACGAGCACGACGCCGAGGCCGAGGGCGCGCTTGCCCGGGCCCAGCTTCGCCTCGACGTCGCGACGCGCTGATCGAGCACGGGCGGGCCTGCCACGGGGCCGAGCGCCAGCGCCTCTGTCAGGCGCGGCGTCCGTCAGGCAGGAATCACGCTGACATTCGCGCCGACCACCTGAGGGCCCCAGCCCGGTCGGAGCGACTCGAGCGCACGCGAGGCGAGGATGCCCTTGTCGCCGTGCCAGCCCTCGGGGGTGCGCACGGTGACCTGCATCATGCCGTCGCGGTCGACGGCAGTGACGGTGATGCCGGCGGCAGCGAGGGAGGCTGCGATCTCTCCGGCGAGGGCGGCGCGCTTGTCGGTCATCACAGCTGCCATGTCGTGGCCTCCTGGTACGGTGCGACACCCCCTGTGGCGCACGTCATGGACTGATCGTCCGCGTTGCACGCGCGAGGCGGGAGGGACCAAGGTCCCGACGTCCGCGGGACCGCCGTCACGTCCTGTGGACTGCCGCGCCGAGTGCGTCGCGGACGCCCGTCCCATTTCCGCTGCCCTTCCCCGTTCTCGGCCCCGATTCGTTCCATTCCTGGTGTTCTGGGCCCCGATTTGTCCCACTTCTGCACGCTTTCGGTGCCGAGAAGGCTGGTGCGCCGCGGGTTGCCGCCCGCGGGTTGCCGCCGCGGGCTGCACGCTTTCGGTGCCGAGACGGACCCTGGGCGGACGGCAGGCGTCGTGCGGACCACCGGTAGGGTGCGCCCATGCCGCGCCATCGCCTTGGGGTCGCGTTGCTCCTGCCCGCTCACCAGGCGGCGGAGGTCGATGCCCTGCGAAGCGCGCTGGGAACATCAGAGGCTGACCGCTTTCGCATCGCCCCCCACCTCACCTTGGTGCCCCCGGTGAACGTGCGTGAAGAGGCGCTTCCAGAGGTGTATGGCCTCCTCTCTGCGCTCGCCGCCGAGACCAGGCCGTTGAAGGTCACCCTCGGCCCCCCGACGACGTTCCTCCCGCCGACCTCGGTGCTGTACCTGGCGGTGAACGCGCGCGAAGAAGCGCAGGAGGCTGATGATGACGTCATCGCACGTCTCCGACGCCTCCGAGATGGAGCCTTCCAGCCCCCGTTGTCTCGGCCGATGGGGCGGCCCTTCGTCCCCCACGTCACGCTGCATGAGCACCTGACGCCGCCGGCATGTGCAGCGGCGATCACTGCCCTGGGTCACGCGGCGATCGACGTGACGTTCCGCGGTGTGCACCTCATGGAGCAGTTCCACGGCGACCAGTACGGCTCGATGTGGCGTCCCCGCCAAGACTGGGCCTTCTCGGAGCCTGCGGTGGTCGCGCGGGGCGGGCTTGAGCTGAGCCTGACCGAGTCAGACTCGCCACCGCCCGATGCCCTGCGCATTCCGGGCGTGGCGGAATGGACGGCCTGCGCTCCGATGGGGCAACCGCTCACGGTGACGGCGCGGCGAGGTGACGACGTTGTGGGCTGCACGCTCGCGGTCTTCAGGGGCGAGGTCGCCGAGCTCCGTGGCGTCATCGTCGTGGAAGGGCACCGGCGGGAGGGCATCGGTCGACATCTGCTCGGTCGGATGGCGTCGCTGCTCCATGATCGCGGCGCTTGGGATCAGGTCGGCTGGGCTCCCCGCGATCCGGGCGTCGAGGGATTCCTGCGTGCGCTGAACTGGATGCCGGATCGCTCCCACGGGGGGAGTGGCGCCTGGCCGGCGGCGGACGGACGTCAGCGATGGACGGCTGCGAAGTAGCAACGGTCGCTGCCAGATAG
>CAZUMJ010000058.1:2738-5985 GCA_964621605.1 uncultured Iamiaceae bacterium
CGGTCGCTGCCAGATAGCAACGGTCGCCGCGAAGGAGCAACGGTCGCTGGAATGTTGTCCGGGGTTTGTATGCGACCTCGCTCCCCGTGGCCGACCGTCCCGGCACGCGGTCGACGGCGAGGTGGGGCATGGCCGAGCGGATTCGGCGGTCCGCGGGGGAGCCGGCGGTAGCCTGGGGGACGCACAGACGTCGTGCACCCCGTGTGGCAGAGACCGTCGCCGAGAAAGGACGCGAGCCGATGACGACGACCCTCCCACCGGACGCCCGCATCTTCGTGGCAGGACACCGTGGTCTTGTCGGGTCAGCGATCCTGCGTCGCCTCGAGGCAGAGGGCTTCTCGAACTTGCTGGTCGCAGGCCGCGAGCAGCTCGACCTTCGTGATCAGGCGGCAGTGAACTACTGGTTCAAGGCGAACCGGCCTGATTTCGTCTTCCTCGTGGCGGGCACCGTCGGCGGCATCCTTGCGAACTCCACCCGCCCGGCCGAGTTCCTCTACGACAACATGATGATCCACGCGACCGTCGTGCATGCGGCCCACCTGTTCGAGGTACGCAAGCTGCTGTACCTCGGTAGCTCCTGCATCTACCCACGCCTGGCCGACCAGCCCATCACCGAGGACGCCCTGCTCACCGGCCCGCTGGAGCCCACCAATGAGGCGTACGCCCTCGCCAAGATCGCCGGCATCAAGCTCTGCGATTCCTATCGCACCCAGTACGGCTGCAACTTCATCTCGGCGATGCCGACCAACCTGTACGGCCCGAACGACAACTTCGATCTCACCTCCAGCCACGTCCTGCCAGCCCTCATCCGCAAGTTCCACGACGCAAAGTTGGCCGGCGCGTCGACGGTGGAGGTGTGGGGGTCGGGTACGCCTCGCCGAGAGTTCCTCCATGTCGACGACCTCGCGGACGCCTGCCTGTTCCTCATGCAGACCTACGAAGCGCCCGGCCCGATAAACGTTGGTACCGGGCTCGACGTCACCATCCGTGAGCTGGCCGAGACCGTCGGCGGCATCGTCCACCCCGGCGCCGAGCTGCGCTTCGACGCAACGAAGCCCGACGGCACGCCGCGCAAGGTGCTCGACGTCTCGCGCCTTGCGTCGCTGGGCTGGACCGCTTCGACCGAGTTGGCTGCGGGCATCGCGTCGACCTACGAGTGGTTCCTCTCGCACCACGACTCGCTCCGAACCCGCACCTCGCAGGTCGCCTGAGCTGGCGGCGCACCGCAGGCGAGGCTCGTGCGGGTCGCCAAGCCGGCGGAGCGCCTGCTAGACCACCTGCGGTGCGAGGCCTGATCTTGTCGGGCGGGGCCGGCACCCGTCTCCGCCCTATCACCCACACCAGCGCCAAGCAGTTGGTTCCGGTCGCCAACAAGCCGATCCTCTTCTACGGTATCGAGCACATGGCGGCCGCGGGCATCACCCAGATCGGGATCGTCGTCGGTGAGACGCAAGACGAGATCATCGGCGCCGTGGGCGACGGCTCCACCTTCGGCGTCGAGGTCACCTACATCCCGCAGGAGCAGCCGCTCGGGCTCGCCCACTGCGTGCTGATCGCCCGCGAGTTCCTTGGCGACGAGGACTTCGTGATGTACCTCGGCGACAACCTGCTGCGCTCAGGGATCGCCGATTTCGTGGCGGCTTTCGAAGCAGATCGCCGGCGTAGCGCGCACCCAGAGCTCGGCGAGGTCGGGGTGGAGCCGCCGAGCGCGCAGATCCTGTTGGCGCGCGTGCCTGACCCGGAGCGGTTCGGTGTCGCCGAGGTCGGGTCTGACGGCCAGGTGAAGCGGCTCGTCGAGAAGCCTGTCGTACCCCCGTCCGACTTGGCGCTGGTGGGCGTGTACCTGTTCGACGCGGCGATCCATGAGGCCGTCCGGGCGATCGACCCGTCGCCACGAGGTGAGCTCGAGATCACCGACGCGATCCAGTGGCTCATCGACTCGGGACGTCGGGTGCGCCACGAGGTCGTGGACGGCTGGTGGATCGACACCGGCAAGCTCGACCCGCTCCTCGAAGGCAACCGGCTGGTGCTCGAGACGCTCGAGCCCCGAGTCGACGGCGAGGTCGACGGGCGCTCTCGCATCGAGGGCAGGGTTGTGGTGCAGCCGGGTGCACAGATCATCGGCTCGACCGTGCGCGGTCCGGCGATCATCGGGTGCAACACCATCGTGCGTGACAGCTACATCGGGCCCTACACGTCGATCTACCACGACTGCGAGATCGTCGACACCGAGATCGAGCATTCGGTGGTGCTGGCGGAGAGCTCGATCGTCGGTGTCCCCCGCATGCAGGATTCGCTCGTCGGGCGTCAGGTCAGCGTGACCCGATCGCAGCGCCGACCGGTTGCGACCCGCCTGATGCTCGGCGACCACTCGGTTGTCGACCTCGGGTGAGTCGCCGCGCTGGACCTGCTGTGGGGTGGGTCGCCTGGCACGCAGCGTCGTCGGGAATCCAACCTGGTTCAGGTCGTATCGCAAGGGGAGGCCGAGATGGCTGAGGTAGTCGAGTCGGACATCATCGCCGGCGTGCGGTTCGTCGATCCCGTCGTGCACGGCGACGCACGGGGCTACTTCGTCGAGACCTACCGGCGTTCGTGGTTCCCCGGCGGGAGGGAGATGGTGCAGGCCAATCGTGGCGACCGGCAGGCGGGCGCCCTCGTGGGCTTGCACTACCACCTGCACCAGGCCGACTACTGGTACGTGCCGTTCGGTCGGGCGCGGGTGGTGCTGCACGATCTCCGCGAGGGGTCGGTGACCGACGGCGCGACCCTCAGCTTCGACCTCGGGGTGCAGGCCGACGGCACGATGTCGCACCGCGGGGTGTACATACCGCCGGGCGTGGCGCACGGGTTCGCCGCCCTCACCGACATGACGATCACCTACCTGGTCGACGGGTACTACAACCCGGCAGACGAGTTGGGCGTTGCGTGGGATGACCCTGCGGTGGCGGCCGACTGGGGCCTGACCGATCCGGTGCTCTCCGCCCGTGACGTCGCGAACCCCCGCCGCGATGCGATCGAGCCCATGTGGCGCCCCCACGTGGCACTCCGGACCTGAGGTTGCCCGCACACTCCCCGCACGCTACACTTCCGTAGCACTTCCCCTGGGGCGTCTCTCGTGGACGCCGCCCACTCGGCCAGCCGCAGATGGCATGGCCGGTGCACCGTTCGACTTCCGTCGTACCCAGAGGAGCAAATCGTGGCCGTCACCGAAGAAACCAGGCATCGTATGCACATGGCCTTCGAGGAA
>CAZUMJ010000058.1:6085-11311 GCA_964621605.1 uncultured Iamiaceae bacterium
CGGCGCTGCTCACGATCTTCACGGTCGTCGGTCGCCTCATCGCCTGAGGCGCTGCCCAACGCGTCGGGCCCACCCCGCAGGGCAGGCAGGGTGCCGTCAGCCGCCGAACTCGATGGCGCTGAAGTGCTTCAGCTTGGAGAGTTGGTGGCGTGCGTTCACGAGCCGAACCGTGCCCGACTTCGAACGCATCACGAGCGACTGCGTGGTGGCGCCCCGGCCGTCGTAGTGCACGCCCTTGAGGAGGTCGCCGTCGGTGATGCCGGTAGCCGCGAAGAAGCAGTTCTCGCTGGCCACCAGGTCGTCGGTGGTGAGCACCTGATCGAGGTCGTACCCGAGCCGGATCGCCTCGGCGCGCTCGGCATCGTCGCGTGGCCACAGCCGCCCCTGCATGACACCGCCCATGCACTTGAGTGCCGCCGCGGCGATGACGCCCTCGGGCGTGCCGCCGATGCCGAAGAGGATGTCGGCGCCCGAGTCGGGCCACGCGGTCGAGATGGCCCCCGCGACGTCGCCGTCACGGATGAGCCGGATGCGAGCGCCGGTCGAACGAATCTCGGCGATGAGCTCCGCGTGGCGCGGACGGTCGAGGATGACCGCGGTGATGTCGCTGGGCGACTCGTGCTTCGCCTTTGCCAACGCCTCGATGTTGTACGACGCGGACTGGGTGATGTCGATGACGCCTTCGCCCTCGGGGCCGGCCGCGATCTTCTCCATGTAGACGCAGGGCCCGGGGTTGAACATGGTGCCCCGTTCCGACACGGCGATGACCGAGATGGCACCGGCTTGACCGAGAGAGGTGAGGGTGGTGCCGTCGATCGGGTCAACCGCGATGTCGGTGGCGGGTGGGCTCCCGTCGCCGATCTCTTCGCCGTTGAAGAGCATCGGGGCCTCGTCCTTCTCGCCTTCGCCGATGACGACGACGCCGTCCATCGGCACGGAGTGCAACACGATGCGCATCGCGTCGACGGCGGCGCCGTCGGCGCCTTCCTTGTCGCCGCGGCCCATCCAGCGTGCCGCTGCAAGGGCGGCAGCCTCGGTGACCCGCACGAGCTCCATGGCGAGGTTGCGGTCGGGAACCTGCTTCTCGGGCGTCATGGCGGGAGATCGTAGTTGCTCTTCTGAGACGCGTTTCACGGTGCGGTGCCTCCTGAATCCTTGCGCCGGCGGGACCATCGCCTCTACTCTGAACCGGCATTCAGCGGCGGGGGAGGCGACCTCGCCACGACGGAGGGTGAGAAGATGGCCGACCTCGATCGACGCGTGTTCCTGCAGCGGGCAGGCATTGCAGGTGCTGCGGCAGGTGCTGCCTGGCTTGCACCGAGCATCACGGGTGCGTCCACCGCGTTCGCGGGAACGAGCTGCATCAGCGGCACCGGGGCCATCAACTGGGCCGACTACACGACCAACAGCACGCCGCCGACCAGCTTCACCAAGGGCCCAAGTGGCAACCAGGTCACCATCACCCGGTCGATCACCGCGGTCAACACGCCCAACCCGACCAGCGAGAACAACACCGTACGAAGCGCCGCCTACGGCTCCGGCAGCACGCACAAGTTCTACAAGATGATGATGAGCAACGGAAGCAACTGGAGCGGAGTCGGCTACGACGCGACGTTCACCTTCAACAAGCCCCTCTACACGGTGGCTTTCAGTCTCTTCGACATGGACTCGACGCTGGGTACCTATGATCCCAGCGATTACAACTTCGTGGACGTGGTCTGGCTCACCGCGACGGGCAGCAACCAGACGTTCAGCGCGACCTACAGTCCGAGCCGGACGTTTTCGGGTGACGGCACATCCACCACGCACTGGCAAGGGACCAGCCTTGCTACAGATGCAGGTGTCACGGGCAATGCCGACGTCACCTTCGACGGGCCCATAACCGGATTCACGATCCACTACCGGTCCGGAAACGCCGACTCGACGTCGCCTTACGAAGACACAACACAGCAGTCGATCGGGCTCGGCGACATCACGTTCTGTCTCTGAGAGGCTGTCCCTCTGAGGAGCCTCCACGTCGGGTCAGGTAAGGCCTCGACGCCGCAGTTCTCGCGAGAAGGCCCACGGCGTGCTGTGGGCTCTCTGACGCCTCGGTGTCTGCACGTCGGGAGCTGCGGCGCTGTTACCCATGCCGCGATCGCGACGAAACTCACTTTCTGGTCCTCCGAACCTCGTTGGTAGAGTGAGGACCCTGCCGCAGGGCCAACGTCGTCCCGGCGAGGCAGCACCATCGAACGCCTCGGGATTGACGCATGCACAACCTTCCGGCCCCTCAGGGCCTCTACGACCCCGCCTCCGAACACGATGCCTGCGGTGTCGCCTTCGTGGTCGACATGCACGGTCGCTCGACGCGCACCATCGTCGAACAGGGCCTCGCCGCGCTCTGCCACCTCGAGCACCGGGGCGCGTCCGGCGCCGAGCCCGACACGGGTGACGGCACCGGCATCCTGATCCAGCTACCCGACGCGCTCTACCGAGCAGTTGCCGGGTTCGAGCTGCCCCCCTTGGGTGCCTACGCGACCGGCATCGCCTTCCTTCCCGACGACGCGGCGCGAGCCGCCGAGGCTGTCGAGGCGATCGACAAGCTCGCAGCCAGCGAGGGGCTCCGGGTGCTGGGCTGGCGTGACGTTCCCGTCGACCCCAGCTCACTCGGGAGCATGGCCCGCGCAGTCATGCCATCGTTCCGCCAGTTGTTCGTGGCCGGTGCCAACGCCGACGGCGAGGCCGCGCTGCAGGGTCTCGCGCTCGAACGGCGTGCGTTCGTGCTGCGCAAGCGCGTCGAGCACGAGCTGCGCGCCGACGACGGCGCGGCATCGGTGTACTTCCCGAGCCTGTCGAGCCGCACCATCGTCTACAAGGGCATGCTCACCACCCCGCAGCTCGAGGAGTTCTACGCCGACCTCCGCGACGAGCGCATCTCCTCGGCGCTGGCGTTGGTGCACAGCCGCTTCTCGACGAACACCTTCCCGTCGTGGCCGCTCGCGCACCCCTACCGCTACCTGGCCCACAACGGCGAGATCAACACCGTCAAGGGCAACCGCAACTGGATGCGAGCCCGCGAGGCGCTGCTCGCCTCCGACGCGTTCGGTGACGGCTCCCTCGAGCGGCTCTTCCCGATCTGCGACCCGCAGGGGTCTGACTCGGCCAGCTTCGACGAGGTGTTGGAGCTGCTCCACCTCGCCGGTCGCCCGCTGCACCACGCGGTGCTGATGATGGTGCCCGAGGCGTGGGAGAACCACGCCGATATGGACCCCGCCCGCCGCGCGTTCTACGAGTACCACGCGTCGCTCATGGAGCCGTGGGACGGCCCGGCGTCGGTGGCGTTCACCGACGGCACGGTCATCGGCGCCGTCCTCGACCGCAACGGCCTGCGCCCCTCGCGCTTCTGGGTCACCGAGGACGGCCTCGTCGTGTTGGCATCCGAGGTCGGGGTGCTGCCGATCGACCCGTCGACCGTTGTCCGCAAGGGCCGCCTGCAGCCGGGGCGCATGTTCCTCGTCGACACCGCGCAGGGCCGCATCGTCGGCGACGACGAGATCAAGACCGCGCTCGCGGCCGAGCATCCCTATGCGGCGTGGCTCCGCGATGGGCTGGTGCACCTCGCCGACCTCCCCGAGCGCCCCCACACGCGCTATCCGCACGCGTCGGTGCTGCGGCGCCAGCAGACGTTCGGGTACACGACCGAAGAGCTCAAGATCATCCTGGCTCCCATGGCGCGCAACGGCGCCGAGGCGATCGGCTCGATGGGCACCGACACGCCGCTCGCGGTGCTGTCGAACCGCCCGCGCCTGTTGTTCGACTACTTCAGCCAGCTCTTCGCACAGGTCACGAACCCGCCGCTCGACGCCATCCGTGAAGAGCTCGTCACCTCGCTGCGCGCCACCATCGGCGCCGAGCGCAACCTGCTCGAACCCACCGCCGAGTCGTGCCGCCAGATCATCCTGCCGTTCCCGATCATCGACAACGACGACCTGGCCAGGCTGTTGCACGTCAACGACGACGGTGCCCACCCCGAGTTCGCGGCGCGGGCGTTCACCGGGCTCTACCCGGTTGCCGAAGGCGGCGCAGGCCTCGGCGGGGCGCTCGACCGCATCTGCGTCGAGGTGGCGGACGCGATCCGTGCGGGCACGCGCCTCGTGGTGCTGTCCGACCGCGATTCCACCGCCGAGCTGGCACCGATCCCGTCACTGCTGCTCACCTCGGCGGTGCACCACCACCTCGTGCGCGAGAAGCTGCGCACGCAGGCGGCGCTGCTCGTCGAGACGGGTGAGGCCCGTGAGGTGCACCACATGGCGCTCCTCGTCGGGTACGGCGCCTCGGCCATCAACCCCTACCTCGCCTTCGAGACCATCGAAGACATGCAGGCGCGGGGGCAACTCCCCGAGGTCGGCCTCGACGACGCCGTGCACCACTACATCAAGGCGAGCGGCAAGGGCGTGTTGAAGGTCATGTCCAAGATGGGCATCTCGACCGTCGCGTCGTACACCGGCGCCCAGGTGTTCGAGGCGGTCGGCCTCTCCCAGGAGCTCGTCGACACCTACTTCGCGGGCACCACCTCAAAGCTCGGCGGCATCGGCCTCGACGAGATCGCCGCGGAGGTTGCCGGACGTCACCACCGCGCCTACCTCGACCGACCCAGCGAGCGGGCACACCGCGAGCTCGAAGGGGGCGGCGAGTACCAGTGGCGCCGTGAGGGCGAGTACCACCTGTTCAACCCCGACACCGTGTTCAAGCTGCAGCACAGCACGCGCACCGGCCAGTACGAGGTGTTCAAGGAGTACACGAAGCTGGTCAACGACCAGGCCGAGCACCTCGCCACGCTGCGCGGCCTGTTCCGCTTCCGCAGCGACAGGCCGGCGGTGCCGATCGACGAGGTCGAGTCGGTCGCCGACATCGTGAAGCGCTTCTCGACCGGGGCGATGAGCTACGGCTCGATCTCGGCCGAGGCGCACGAGACGCTCGCCGTGGCGATGAACCGCCTCGGCGGAAAGTCGAACACCGGTGAGGGGGGAGAAGACCCCGACCGGCTGTACGACCCGGAGCGTCGCAGCGCCATCAAGCAGGTCGCTTCCGGGCGCTTCGGCGTGACCGCCGAGTACCTCACCAACGCGGACGACATCCAGATCAAGATGGCCCAAGGCGCCAAGCCCGGTGAGGGCGGTCAGCTCCCCGGCCACAAGGTCTACCCGTGGATCGCCAAGACGCGTCACTCGACGCCCGGCGTGG
>CAZUMJ010000059.1:0-2635 GCA_964621605.1 uncultured Iamiaceae bacterium
CCGTGAAGGCCGCTCAACGAGGGCCGGGGCCGAGGCCCCGGCGACGAGCGCGGCGTGGGGGGAAAGAGAGTAGATCTCGGCGGCCGCCGAAGCATTCCGAGACCGAGGCCCCGGCGACTGCCGACGTGGGCGACCACGCGACGGGGCTTCGGGCTTGCCCGCTCAACGAGGGCCGGGGCCGAGGCCCCGGCGACTGGTGGTCGGGGTTGCAGTCGGGGTCGTGTTCGGGGTCCGCTCAACGAGGGCCGGGGCCGAGGCCCCGGCGACTGGGACTGCGAAGCCTGGCGGGTGGCGTGTCGTGGCGGCGCTCAACGAGGGCCGGGGCCGAGGCCCCGGCGACTGCTGACGGTTGGCGGTCCGACCACTGCGTGACCCACGCCGCTCAACGAGGGCCGGGGCCGAGGCCCCGGCGACTGTTCGGTCGTGGTGCACGGCCCGTTCGGCGTGCCCGAGCGCTCAACGAGGGCCGGGGCCGAGGCCCCGGCGACTGCGATCAGGAACTGGTGGAAGTCGCCGAGCACGAGGATCGCTCAACGAGGGCCGGGGCCGAGGCCCCGGCGACTGGTGCCCTCGGGCAGATCCTGCCCGTCATCGCCGAGCTCGCTCAACGAGGGCCGGGGCCGAGGCCCCGGCGACTGTGGCGACGGTGCGGGCCGACGTAGGTGCGGCTCAACGCTCAACGAGGGCCGGGGCCGAGGCCCCGGCGACTGCTGCGTCGCAGCGGCCAAGGTCTTGATATCGGTCTCCGCTCAACGAGGGCCGGGGCCGAGGCCCCGGCGACTGGTGCGGCTCGCATGCGTCGTACTCGCCGGACTGCATCGCTCAACGAGGGCCGGGGCCGAGGCCCCGGCGACTGATGGTCATGATGATGGTCTCCTCTGTGGTGGATGTGCGCTCAACGAGGGCCGGGGCCGAGGCCCCGGCGACTGGGCGCCCGAACGGTCACGATCACCGCCACCGTCACCGCGCTCAACGAGGGCCGGGGCCGAGGCCCCGGCGACTGTGTCCTCACAATGATGAATGAGGGTGACCCGGCCTTCGCTCAACGAGGGCCGGGGCCGAGGCCCCGGCGACTGGCGACAGGGTCGCGGTGGTGCCCGCCCGGTAGGCGTCCGCTCAACGAGGGCCGGGGCCGAGGCCCCGGCGACTGTGCCACGGGTCGCTCCCATAGCGGAAGACCCACATCGCTCAACGAGGGCCGGGGCCGAGGCCCCGGCGACTGGCTGCGGATCGACGGCTGAGCGTTGGCGGGCTTGCCCGCTCAACGAGGGCCGGGGCCGAGGCCCCGGCGACTGTAGGCAGCAAAGGGAGGTGTTCGACACCCTGCTCTCGCGCGCAACGAAGGCCGGGGCCGAGGCCCCGGCGACTGCGCCGAGGTCGCACCCACCACCCACACGTTCGTGCGCGCTCAACGAGGGCCGGGGCCGAGGCCCCGGCGACTGACGCCACAAGCCGCGACATCCGCGGCAAGTACCGGGACGCTCAACGAGGGCCGGGGCCGAGGCCCCGGCGACTGCCCGACAGGCGCGTCATTCTCGCCGCGCACAACGCCGACGCTCAACGAGGGCCGGGGCCGAGGCCCCGGCGACTGCTGCATCGTGGCCAAGAGCGGGTTGACGACGCCCTTCGCTCAACGAGGGCCGGGGCCGAGGCCCCGGCGACTGGTGGTGCATCGAGTTGTGGCTGAGGACGCGGCGTTCCGCTCAACGAGGGCCGGGGCCGAGGCCCCGGCGACTGGTTCTACCGGTCGTCGAAGTCGACCGACACCGAAGCTCGCTCAACGAGGGCCGGGGCCGAGGCCCCGGCGACTGTCGCGTCCCTACCGGTAGGACTACTGACTTGCTTAGCGCTCAACGAGGGCCGGGGCCGAGGCCCCGGCGACTGCCCCCTCGCTCCGGAGGGTGCAACTACAGCGAGAAATCCGCACCGATCGTGGTGTTGGGGTGATTGACTCCGCAGAAATGCTACCCGACGGCAGCTGTGGCGGTTCTGTTGTCAAGGATCACAGGAGGTTCGGGGAAAGCGTGCGAACTTAGAGAATCCAGGGGTCACCCGGATTGCGGGGGACTGGTAGTCCCAAGCTCGTTCGGCTCGACAGTAGGTCGCCGGGGAATCGGTAGAGGTGCACGGAATCGGTACCGGGGTCGATGACGAGCGAGAGCTCATGCGCGAAGCGGAGGAGTGCGGTCTCGCTGAGACGGCACTCGAACACGGAGTACTGCACCCGAACTCCGTGTGCCTCACAGAGCTTTGCGACTTCGCGCAGGCGCCGCTCGCCCGCGCGGGTGGTGGTCTCGACGTCGTAGGTGACGAGGACGTCCACCTTCAACCCTCCATCACGTAGGGCGGATAAGCGGGGAGGTCGCCACGTAGGTGCCGTGCGAGCAGCGTTGCCTGCACGGTTGGGAGGCTCCAGCGCGGGACTGCGCGTCCGAGGAGCGGATGCAGGACCTCCTTGTCGCGAAAAGACTCGTAGGCCCGCAGTGCGCGACGTCGCCCTTCGTCGCTCAGGTAGCACGCGTGCCCTGCTGTCAGCACGAAGTCGTCGAGGCTGAGCTGTCCGCGTCGGATGGCGGCCACAGCGAAGCGATCGGCAACCGCCGGGCGGAGCTCTTCCAACAGGTCGAGCGCAAGC
>CAZUMJ010000059.1:2645-10023 GCA_964621605.1 uncultured Iamiaceae bacterium
GCCCGAACGCTTCATCATGGTCCATGTAGCGAAGCCGGGCGACCGGGCCGAACGCCATGTAGGAACCCGACCTGTGGGTCGAGCCCCACAGCTTCGAGTGCACCCGTGAGCTCCGCAGTGACCAAGCCGTACGTGAAGCTCAGCAATGCGTTGACGGGGTCACGGGGAGGGCGGCGGTTGCGATGGTCGAACGAGAACGGAGTCGACGCGAGCGTGGCCGAGAGCGCCTTGAAGTACCGGCGCGCCCCATCGCCTTCAATACCGCGGATGCGGTCGCCGTCGGTGACCCCGGCCAATGCCTGGATGCGGTCGACGAGGCAGCGTTGCTGCTCTGCGATGTGCGCCTGGAGGGGTGCGCGTGCATCCCACGCCCAGCGTTGCATGAGCCTTCGACTGTTCTGCAGCTTCCCCGCGACCACGTTGCGGGCGATGGAGGCGGCGTGGATGGGATCGTCGGCAGCGCGCAGCTGCGCCATTCTCAACTGCACGTTGCCTCGCGTTCCGCCTTGGACGCTGAAGCGAACTCGGCCGCCGCGCGACAGCGAGGTCACGCGGATGCCAGCGGACGTGCAAGCTGCGAGGAGTTGCGACGAGACCTGGGCCTGGGAAAGCAGGACGATCGCCTCGATCGACCGCATCGGTACCCGAGCATCGGCTCCATCGGGGTCGCGCACGATGACCGCGCCCTTGGCGAGGCTCAGCCGAGCGCGGTGCCCGGTGACGTAGACGGTGCCTAGGAGGCGCATTCGAACACGCGCTGTTCGAGGTAGCCGATGACCTTGCGCTCCTGGCTGACGACGTCTGGGAGGCAGTGCGCGAGAAGCTGACAGGAGTTGCACCGGGCGTCGTTCGGGGCCACGGGCAGAGTTGCGCGCACCAGCGTTGCTCGGACTTCGTCGATCGCCTCGCGGCAGAGCTCGCGCAGCGTGTCGTCGATCTCGACTCGTCGCCGCTGGCGCGGCCGGGCGTACCAGACGAACCCGACGGGGATCGAGGCGCCCAGCATCTCCTCGAGGCAGAGTGCTTGCGCGCAGACCTGGACGTCGGCCGTGAGGCCATGCCGTTGGCCAATCTTGTACTCCACCGGGATGATCGACCCGTCTGGCCAGCACTCGACAGTGTCGGCACGGCCGCTTAAGCCCCATACCTCAGACCACAGCGGGATGCTGCGGACCACGAGGTGTGCGCGCTCGTGCGTTGCCTTCCCGGAGTCGGCACGTGCGTGCCCAATGGCCCCTCTCGTTGTCGCCTCGTTCTCTACCCAGACGCCGTCTACGTGGATGAGAGCGCACTGCCGCGGGCAGTAGAGGTGGTGTTGCAACGCGGCGATTGGGACAACCGGGCTGCTCACCAGAGTCGCTCCGCGAAGTACGCCCGCGTCGTGTCGCTGCTGCCCGAGGGCCGGTATGGGACCGAGCCATAGACGCCGTGCACCGACCATCGGTGCGCTCGTTCCGGTGACCACGGGTGTAGGCCGAGCAGTGCATCGACGCCCCACCGGTCGAGTGGCACACCCCACACCGGCCACGAGAACGAGCCGCGTCGGCTACGCGGGCCGCTCCAGCAGCGTGCGCTGTCTCGTGAGCCGTTGCCGAGCGCGGGGAAGAGCGAAAGCGCGGCTGCCGCGACGAGTTCGACAACGGGGTCGACGCCGCATTGGATACGGCGGGGGTCGAAGCCGGTGCCGAGCCCGGGGCTACAGAGGCCGGCGCCGCAGAGCGTGTCGGCAACCGTCGAGGTGCGTTCCTCTACCGTAGCTGGGAGGGTCTCGGCACACGCGGCGATGCGGTCGTGGAAGGTAAGGCCCTTGGGCGCGGGTGGGTCGAACGGGCTGTGAGGGAGGTCGTCCTCGTTCGCGTTCTTCCCCCAGACGAGGTCGGTGACCGTTGCCGTCAAGAGGCCGTCGGGCGATGTTCGTTCGGCAGCTGCACGCTCCTTGAACGCCGCACGTGACACATGTCGAGCCAGGTCCTGGCAGCCCGCGCGCTCGCGGGCGATCGACACGTTGCGAAGTTGCTCGGTTGTGGGCAGCGCAGCGGCGACACGCGGTGCCAGGGGCTCACCGTCCTCGTGCGTGAAGATGGCCGTCGGCACGACATCGTCTGACCATGCGAGGCGGACTCCTGGCAGCAGCACCGTCACGCCGATGGCTGCGAGCCACCCGTTCAACCAGTTCGCCGGTAGCCCCGGCGCTTCGCTCTCAGCCATCACTGCACCTCCAACGTGAGATCTGCCGTGCGGCGATCGGGCCCGGTGGCGACACCTCTGCCTGAGATCTGCGACGTCGCGTGGTCGGCTTGGCGCAGCACCGATTCGAGCAAGGCGAGCCCCCAGTAGCCGTAGCGTTCACAGAGCGCACGGAAGCGTGCGGGTTGATCCCAGTCAACGGCCGCAAGGTCGGAGGTGATCGCCACCTGCTCGCCGAGCACCTCGAGCTTTAGCCCCGGAGGAGCGTCATCGACTGCAGGCGGCACGAGGGGTCGACCGTGGCCGTGGTGTGACAGCACAAGGTGGTGGACGAGGTCGCGGTCGACCGCACCGAGAAGCTGTGCGTCGTCGCGGAGCCGCTCGGAGAGGAGAAGCGCACTTATCGCCTCGTGGCGCCCGCCGCGTGGCCAGCCCGAGGCGATGCGTGCTGCCTCGCGTCGGTGCCACGGCATGTTGGACTTGGCCAACAGCTCCGTGGCGTTCCCCTGCGGGTCGAGCCAGCGCTGAAAGCGCGGGTCGGCCTTGCCGAGGTCGTGGAGCTCACCCGCGACGCGGGCTGCTTCTTGGAGCTCCTCGTTGAACCCCGCCTGGCGTGCCATGCGCGCCGCGACCTCACCGGTGCTTCCCACGTGCGCGGCGAGCGCGGGGTTGGACGCCGAGAACGTGAGGTCGTCGAACGCATCGACCGCGACCTGTGCGACTGCACCTGTTCGGCGTCTGTCTGCCACGAGATAGGCGTTGGCATCGTCGACAGGGCGCAGCACGCGATCGGGGAGTGCGTCGAGGAAGGTCGCCCACTCGACGGAGTCAACGCCGTGGAGCGGTCGAACCCCTCGGAGCTGGTCGATCAACGAGGTGACCAGCGCGCTCTCAGCCGTGGGGTCGAGCGGGTCGCGATCCTCGTCGACCCCGCGGACGAGGGTTTCGAGTACCGAATGCAGCTCGCCAGAGAGTGCTGCCCCGGTCATGTTGACGATGGATGCGGTGGTCAGTGGCAGGACGCCTGCATCGAGCAAGCTGACGTCCAGCACGACGTCGTGGGACTCGCCGTCCCAACCGTGCGGGCCGTAGCCCCCCACGGCGGGATCGAGCACCACCGTGTCGCCCGGACGCAGCTTGCTCACTCCGACCGACTCCAGCGAGGCGGCGTCGCTCGCGACGCGCTGAACGACCTCGATGCCGCGCCCGTCCAGGAATGAGCGCGCCGCGAGGAGGGGGAGCTGCACACCCTCGCGTTGCGTGGTCGGAGGAACCAGCCGAACCCCATCTACGGGCCGGCATGCCCTCCAGCACAGCACGACGCGACGGGTGTCATCAGCGAAGCCTTCGTAGAAGAACTCGGGTGACGGGGCAGAGTCGCTGGCGTCGCTCGTCTTCACCCATGCCCAAAGGTGCGCGGGTAACAACTCGCCGCTGACCGGATCTTCGTCGAGCGGATCGCCGAGCACCTCGGCGATCACGGCCGGCCCGAGTTCGACCGGCCCCTCGAACCCCTCGGTGGCCTGGAGACGGCTCCATACCTCGGCTGGCTCTGTGCCGTACACCGGCCACTCGGTGCAGTCAGACTGGTGTATGAGTTCGCCGCTGGCCCATGGGCGATCGCCAAGGCGGTTCAGTCGGCCCAGTCGCTGTACGAGTGCACGCACCCCGGCTGTCTCGCTCACGAGGAAGTCGAAGTCGAGGTCGGCGCCGACCTCGAGCGTCTGCGTCGCGACGACGATCAGGTCTTGTGTGCGAGCGCCCGTTGCCCGTCCCGACGCCACACCGGTGGCCGGATCGAGTAGCCGGCGGCGGACGTGCGCCGCCTCGCGGTCACGAAGCTGACCAGTGAGCACCACGACCTCGGTCGGTCGAGGTCGCCGGTCGAGCGTCTTGCCGAGCGCCTTTGCGACCTCGCTTGCTCGTGACGGGGTGTTCACGAAGACGACGCACGCGGCTGGGTTGCTTGACGCGTCGAGCAGACGCACTGCTGCCGCCGCGAGGGCGCTGCCAAGTTGCTTCCCGGGGGCCTCGGCGAGGGTGACGGGCTTCGCTGCCGCAAGGCGACGGGCGACGACAGGGTGTGCGGTATCGGCCTCGTCGAGGTCGAAGCGTGACGTGGAAGGGTGGCCGGTCGCTGTGAGCGCCACGAACTGCGGGCGTGCCCGCGTGCCCTCGAGCACCAGCGCCGGGTTGCCTGGATCGCATTGCCGCACCGGCCCAGCCAGGTTGAGGAGCGACCGACTTAGGTGAGCCTCGTCGAGAAGCACGAGCGAGTCGATGCCCGCGTGTGCGGCATCGATCGGACGCATCGACGAACTTGCGCCGTATCCGCTGAACAACCACCGAGACGCGAACATCGGCACCGTCGACAGAATCAGGCTCGGTTGTGCGGGGTCAGGCGCGCGGGCGCCCGCTTCTACACCGCCGCGGAGGCGCACTACGTGCAGCGGGCCCTGATCCGACGGAACAGCCGCTTTCGAGGCCAGCGCATCGGCGACGGCGGTGATCGTTGTGATGTCGGCGGTGGTGGCCTCGGGTCGTACGTCTGTGATGGAGCCGGGGTCGCGCAACAGCGCACTCAGCGACAATGCAAGGTCGAAGGCCGCGTCGACGAGGAGCCGCCGATTGACGACGTAGTAGACCCGGGTTGCAGCCGTGCGCTGCGCCGGTGGGCGAGCACCCTGCGAAGCCAACGCCCAGACCGCGATCTCGATGCAGGTTGACTTCCCCAAGCCGGTTGGGACGCCGATCTGCTCGGGCCATTGTCCTTCTGCAACGGAGCCAGCGAGGCGTGCCTGCCACGGGAACGGGGCGCGGCCGTGGATGGCCGTGGAGAACTTCTCGAACGTCGGGAAGCTGCCGGGCATCACCGTTCTCCTCGCGTCGGGAGCATGAGCCCCATGCCGAGTTGCCTTGCACGCCCGAGGGCGACCGGGCCCGTGATTTCCTCGCCAAAGGTGATGGAGAGATGCGCATACGGGTAGCGCGCTTTGCCTGGCCGAAAGACCTCTGTCGGGCGAAGATCTGCTGCGCCATCGGCCAACGGCACGCGTGACAGCCGGAAGTGCTCGACCTCTGCCTCGATGCCTCCGTGTGCGCACCAACTTGCTACGTCGCGGCGAGTTGGTTGGACCTTTGGGCGGCGTTCGAACACGACAGGGGAAACCGAGACCCAATGGCGTGAGGGCCCTCGCCAACGAGGCGGCGTCATGGCAACCGGTGTGGGCGACCCGTCGTAGGGGGAGATGCCCACATCGAGAGCAGACCCACGCACGAGCCGGCGAACGCCTGCCAGCGCGGCTCGTACCTGGGCGACCACGTCGAGGTCGGTGTCGGGAGGGAGCCAGACGGCGGCGCCGCGCAGGTAGCCGCGCGCGTGGCGGTAGCCCGCTTCGGGCAAGCCCAGAAAGCGTGCCTGCGAGTGCCCCTCGCCGGGGCCACCGTGGCCGTGCAGAACCAACGGTGCTCGCCCTTCACCGAAGTGCGACAGGACCGTGTCGCGCAACGTGGTGGTGAGTGCGAGGAGCCGGTGTGCAGGAAGCGGCTTGTGGAGTGTCAGCCAGAAGACGTGCGGTTCGTGTGCGGGCTCACCGCTCTCGTCGGGCGTGCCGTAGCGTTCCCAGCGCATGGGTACTTGGACCCGGGTGCCGTTGACGCCACTGCTCCAGCGTTCGAAGGACCTGTCGAGTGCCGCGGTGAAGCCCGCGTACGGCACACCCAGCGAGGATGCGGCGCCGGAATGGCTGGACGGCTCCCACACGGGCAGGTCGGGGAGGGCCGCGGGCATGGTGCCGCTCGCTTGCAGACGCACGGGGGAGTCGGCGCAACCGAGGTAGCCCACCCGGGCGGCGCGTCGTTGCAGGTGCTGTAGGTCCTGGCTGCTGAGCTCCAGGGTGGGCCACACGTAGGCGATGTGCGGATGCTTCGGGGACAGGCGCGACCCTGGGCGGACCTCAGTGCTCTTGCGGGCGGGGTAGTTCTGTACCGCGCCCTTGTACAGGCTGTCTACGACGACGAATCGGGGGAGCAAGGTGCTGCGCAGCACGGCACCCGCCGAGTCCGCGTGGATCTGTGGGGGAGGCGCCGACTCCAGCACCCCGAGCTCTGATCCGTCGGTGACGCGGCAGCGCGGCCCGGTGCCGTCGGCGGCGACGAGGGCTGCGAACAAGCGAGCGGGGCTGGGCGGCCACTCGCCCGGGTCGTCTTGGCCTGTGAGCGCCAAGCCCTCTGCGGACCCGGTCCGCAGTATCCCATGGAGGAACTCGGCGGTGATGACGAGCATCAGGCCTCCGCTGGCCAGGTCTTGCGGATCGCTTCGGCCAGCCCCTTGTTGGGAGCCAGCGCGATCGGCGCCGGCCAGTGCGAGCCGACGGGCAGCCCGGCGGATTCGGCTTGCGCGACGACCGCGTTGAAGAGCTCGATCGCCGCCGTGCAGGTCAGCGGTTCAACCTCGCTGTCGGTGCCGTCGCCGCGCCAGAGCCACGTCGTCGAGACCGGGCGAAGCTCGCAGCCGGACCGGAGCGTGAACGCACGACCAAAGGCGTGTGCATGTGCGACAAGCCCGAGTGCTGCCAGCAGCGCGCGGCCGAGAGCGTTGTGGTCGTCGTCGCCGAACTGCACTCGGCGCAATGCTGGAAACGACACCGAAGAGTGCTGCACGACCTCACGGAATGAGATGCCAGTGAGCGTGTCGCCCGACATGGGCACCTGCCCGTGACCAAGGTTCGAAAGGCTCTCGGTCTTCTTGCCGCTCGCGCTCTTCTTGGCCTCGCCGCTCAGCTCCCAGCCCTCGGGGTTGTTCTCGTCGTAGACGACCTTGTCGGCGACGCTCAGGTTCAACGGGTCGCCCTTCAAGCCGAGCTGGCGCGTGTCGGTAGTGGCCGGCTCGATGCCGATGATCTCTGACACCCAGGATCGGGCAAGCTTGGCCTGGGAGCCCTTCTTCCCGAGGTGGGACTGCCAGAAACCGAAGAGCAGCGCCTGCGGCGCGTACTGCAGAAGCGCACTGGGTGCGTCGGCTGTCGCGCTGAACACTGCCCTGCCGATCTCGGTCTTGCTGAAGTCTTTGCCTTCCAGAAGCGAGTCACGGAGATAGGCGTCGGCCTGACGGTGTGGAAAGGAGAAGCTGGACAGCGTCTTGGGCAGGTGCGGCGGCAGCGCGCCGACGCCGCTCAGGTCGAGCACGAAC
>CAZUMJ010000060.1:0-9986 GCA_964621605.1 uncultured Iamiaceae bacterium
CGGCCGCTTCGACCCCTCGAACGAGGAATGCCCAGGACACCGGATCTGCCGACTGACCTGCGGGTTTCTGACGAGAGCGGGTGACGGGAATCGAACCCGCGTTCTCAGCTTGGGAAGCTGATGTTCTGCCTCTGAACTACACCCGCAGAATTGGCGATCATACCTGAGTCTCCGCGGGCCCACCGAAGCCTCACCGCCATTCCAGACCGTGGCCCGAGGGTCTCCCAAACCCGCGCGTCCGTCGCGCGCACCTCGAAAGGCGAGAGGGATGCGGTGGCGATCACGCGGTCGAGGTCCCCCTGAGGACGGCCGCACAGGGCTGGAGGGTGATGCCATGGTGCGCGTGCGCGTGTGCGTACCGCGGTGACGCTCGATGACGCTCTGCACGAGACCATCCGACGTCGCGCCTTCGATGAGCGCCGATCCTTCACCGACCTGCTCAATGAAGTGGTTCGCAGCGGCCTCACCGATACGGCGCGCACCGAGCGGCGAACCCTCGGGTCGGTCACCGGCAAGATCCAGATCGCCGACGACTTCGACGGCGATCTGGCCGATATGGAGAGCGCGCGGCGCGAACTGATCACCCCGTGAGCGATCTGCTGCTCGACACGCACGTGCTGCTGTGGGCGAGCACCGACCCCGACCGCCTGGGTCCTCACAAGCGGGACGCGTACGAGCACCTGTCACATCGCCTGTTCGTCTCCGCGGTCAGCTACGCGGAGATCGCGATCGAACGGGCGATCGGCAAGCTCGTGATGGCACTGGCGATCGACGATCTTCTCTCGCCGCTCGAGGCGCAGCCTCTGGCACTTTCAGCCGCTCACGCCGCGGCGATCGAGCGTCTTCCCATGTTGCACCGCGACCCTTTCGATCGCCTGCTGGCCGCCCAAGCGTGGTGTGAGGAGTACGAGCTCGTGACAGCGGACGGCGCCTGCTCGCCTACCCCGTGACAACTCGAGACCCGCGCACCTGAGACCAGCGTCCGGCAGGGCTGCTCCCTCGCGTCCCATACTTTCTGTAAAGATGTACAGATATGTCGGGTGCTGCCGCCGACGGTCGTCGGCAACGGGGGGAGCGAAGCCGTGAGGCGATCCTTGCGGCCGCGTCCGCGGTCATCGTCGAGACCGGCGTCGCGGGCCTCACCTACCGCGAGGTGGCGGACCGTGCGGGGGTGTCGCTGGCACGGGTGAGCTACCACTTCCCGAGCGTCGACGAGCTCCTCGTCGCCGCGACCACGCAGTACCTCGACGAGTTCGATGCTCGCCTCGCCGACCTCGCCGCGGTCACGCTGGCACAGGGCGGCGACGTCGTCGACGCCTGCACCGAGTTCCTCCGCGACCTCGTCGGCCCGGGTGCGCCCGACTTCCTCGCCATGGTCGAGATCCGCCTCGCCCTCCACCGTCGAGGCGCAACCCGCGACAGCGACCACGTGCTCGGCGTCCTCACGTCGTACGGCCTCACCGACGAGGTCGCCGTGTCTGTGCTGTCGTCGCTGTTCGGGTTTGCCGTGCTGGCGGCCACGGCGTCAACACCGCTCGACCGGGAAACCCTGCGATCCCATGTTGCGGCGGTGCTCGCCGGCAACGGCATCGTCGTCCCGCCCGGCGTTCGACCGACCGTCGCGTCCGCGGTCGCTTCCCCGCCGGATGGTGCGGGCCACCGCGCGACGCACCGTCCCGCCAGCACTACCCGTCCCGCTCGACCCCATCCCCGGGAGAACCTCACGTGACCGCCACCCAAAGCCACGCCCGTGCCGTCGGTGCCCCCCTCGGCCCCGATTCGCTGCTGTGGCGGATCGCCGGCGACCCCCGCGCGCTCATCCCCGGCTCCGCGGCGGGCCTTATGCAGTTGATGCTGCCGGGCCTCGGCGCCGGGGTGTCAGACCACTCCGACTTCTTCGACGACCCCTACGACCGGATCTTCCGGTCGATCCCGCTCATCTGGAAGTCGATCTTCACGCTCGACGACGAGGCCGACGTCGTCGGCCACCAGATCCGTGACTACCACGTCGACATCAAGGGCATCGACCACCACGGCAATCGCTACCACGCGCTCGATCCTGACGTGTACTGGTGGGCGCACGCCACGTTCACGTGGGAGTTCTTCCGCGCGTGGGAGCTGTTCCTGCCCGGCTTCCCCGGCCGCGCCAGCCAAGAGCAGCTCTACGCCGAGACCGTCACCTGGTACCGACGCTACGGCGTCAGCGAGCGGGCCATGCCGGCCACGCTCGACGACTTCAAGCGGCGCTTCGAAGACATCTGCGCCAACGAGCTCGAGCTGACGCCTGCGGTGCAGTGGGTGCTCGACCCCGCCACCAACCCCGGAGCCGCAAGCACGCCGAAGATCCGCGGTCTTCCGATCCTCGACGACCTCCTCAAGCGCCTCTCGGGTGACCTGTTGCGCGTCATGGTGTTCGGCTCGATGCCAGACACGGTCCGCCGGCGCTTCGACTTCCCGTGGAGCAACGCCGACCGCCTCACCTTCGCGACGGTCTGTGCCGCGCTGCAGAGTGCCGGGCCAGCCGTGCGCCGAGGGTTCATGGCGGAGGCGTGGCCGAAGGGCACCCCGCACCTCGACCCGACGAACCCGAAGCGGGTCGCGATCGCACCCGGGCGCCCCCGCCCGCGGCCGCGCGGCGCAGAGGTTGCTCAGGCGTAGCTGAGGCGCGTGATCCAGTCGGCCACGCAGGCGGGCTTCTCCTCGCCTTCGATCTCGACGGTGATCGTGCGCACGGTCTGGATCGTGTTGGGGTCGCGCAGCTCGGCCGCCTTCAACACCGACGAGGCACGGATGCGGCTGTCGACCTTCACGGGGTTGATGAAGCGCACCTTGTCGAACCCGTAGTTCACGCCCATCATGACGCCCGCGAGGCGGGACATGTCCTGGGGGATCGACCCCGATAGGTGCGTGAGCATCGACAACGTCAAGAAGCCGTGCGCGATCGTCACCTTCCACGGCGACATCTGGGCCGCGAGCTCCGGGTCGACGTGGATGAACTGGCGGTCGACCGTGAGGTCGGCGAAGGCGTTGATCTGCTCTTGCGTCACCTGGAACCAGTCGCCGGTTCCTTCGGGCGCGCCGATGGCGGCCTGGTACTTCTCGAATGCTTGCTCTGCGTTCGTTGCCATGGCGGCACCGTACCGCCCTGCTTCCTGCCGCATCGACCGACCGGGCGGTCGGTGACTCATCAAGCAGGCGAAGGTCCGCCTGGGGCCACCTTCCTGCCCAGCGCCCGCGTCCGGCCACGTAGCCTCCACGCATGGTGGAACCACGCGGTGAACGTCCGGCGATGTCCGACTATGGCGTCGACGATCCGGCGTGGGAGGCGCTGCCGTGGTCGTGGGCAGCCGACCGGCTTGTCGCCAACAAGAACTACTGGCTCGTGAGCGCATCGGCGGACGGGCGTCCGCACGCCTTGCCCGTCTGGGGCGCCTGGGACGATGACGAGCACCGTTTCGTCTTCTCGTGCTCTCCCAAGGCACGCAAGGCGAAGAACCTGCGTGCGAACCCGCGCTGCGTCTTGACCGTCGACGACACCGTCGAATGCATCTCGGTCGAGGGCGTGGCGCGCGACCTCGACGACGATGAACGGCGTCGGGTCTGGGCCGAGCGCTACCTCACCAAGTACCGACCGCACTCGTCAGAGCTGCAGCTCGACTACATCCTCTCGAACCTCATGATCGAGGTAGTGCCCGAGCGAGCCTTCGGGATCATCGAGGACGAAGCACTCTTCGCGACGCGTGCGACCCGGTGGGTGTTCACGACCTGAGAAGCTCTGCGGCATGTCGCTCGTCCTGCTCGACCGCCCGCACCCGCACATCGCCGTCGTCACCCTCGACAGGCCCGATCGCCTCAACGCGATGTCGATCGAGCTCATGACCGACCTGCACGACACGTTGACCGCGGTAGCGGCAGACAACACCTGCCGCGTGGTCGTGCTCACCGGGGCAGGCCGTGCGTTCTGTTCGGGCCTCGATCTGAAGGACTACGGCATCGTGCCGAACATCGACGGGCTGCCGATGGGTCGCATCGCGCAGCGATCGATGCGGCACTACTCCCGGGTCGTGCCGCTGCTGCGCTCGATGCCGCAGCCGGTGATCGCCGCGGTCGGTGGTCCGGCGTACGGCGGAGGGTTCTGTCTGGCGCTGGCCGCGGAGCTGCGCATCGCCAGCCAGTCCGCGGTCTTCAACAGCACGGGCATCGTGAACGGGCTCACCTCCACCGAGCTCGGGGTGTCGTGGCTGCTGCCGCGCCTCATCGGCGCCGCCCATGCGAACGACATCCTCTTCACCGGCCGCAAGGTCGACGCGGACGAGGCGTTCCGCATGGGGCTCGTGTCCCGCCTGGTCGCCGATGAGGCGCTTCTCGACGAAGCACTCGCGGTGGCCGAGCAGATGTGTGGGTTCAGCCCGTACGGCTTGGCGATGACCAAGGACGTCGTGTGGGCGAACCTCGAGAACCCGAGCCTGACCGCCGCGATCGAGCTCGAGGACCGCAACCAGCTCATGTTGGGCTTCACCGAGAACCTGCCCGAGGCGATCCGGGCGTTCGACCGCGGTAGGCCGCCGGCCTACACAGACGAGCCTCGCCGCGACCTCTTCGGCTGAGGCCCGCCGGCCCCCGCAACCCGCTCGAGCCCCGCCAGCGCCTCGCCGCGACCTGTTCGGCTGAACGCGGTCGCCGCGGTCGGGCTCGACGCCTTCCGCGCGTGGGAACGATCGACCTACGACCTCGGACGCGTCACCTCGTGTCGCGCAGTTCTCGCAGGGCATGGCGGGCGGCGTTGGCACCGCACATGCCGTGCACGCCCGCGCCGGGTGGCGTCGCGGCTGAGCACAGGTAGGTGCCGGGTATGCCCGTCGCGTACGGGTTCAGGGCGAAGCGGGGCCGGAAGAGCAGTTGCCACGGGTCGTTCGCGCCGGTCCCGATGTCTCCTCCCACATAGTTGGGGTTGTGACGGGCGAGGTCGGCAGGCCCCCGGACGGCGGTCGCCACCACGCGGTCTCGGGACCCGGGCGCGAAGCGCTCCAACTGAGCAAGCACCGCCTCGGTCGCGTCGCCAGTCCACCCGTGCGGCACGTGGGCGTAGGCCCAGATGGGGTGGACGTCGCCGTTCGATCGGGTCGGATCCGCCAGGTACTGCTGGCCGACGAGGACGAAGGGACGCTCCGGCATGCGCCCCCGGTGCAGTTCGGCCTCGGCGAAGGCAACCTCTTCGAACGTGCCGCCGACGTGCACCGTGCCGGCGCGACGCGCCGCGGCAGCACGCCAGGGAAGATCGCCCTCGACGGCGAGGTCGACGCGGAACGCGGCGGGCCCGTAGCGGTAGCGGCGGTAGGCGCGCGCCACCCTGCCCGGCAACGCGTCGCCGGCGATGTCGACGAACGCCGTGGGAGACACGTCGAACAACGCGACCCGGTGGGGGGGCAGGTCCGACAAGGACCGCACGCGGGTGTCCGTCACGACGTCACCGCCGTGGGCGCGTAGGAGCGCAACCATCGCGTCGGTGATCGCCCGGGAGCCGCCCTTGGCGACCGGCCACCCGACGGCTTGGGCCGTGGCCAGCAGCAGCATGCCGAGCGCGCCTGTCGTGGGGCTGTCGAGTGGCCGAAACGCGTGCGCCGCGGCGCCGGCGAACAGGGCCCGTGCCTCGGGGGTGTGCCAACGGCGCGCCACACCGGTGGCGGATCGCGCGCCGGACCATCCGAAGCGCGCGAGTCGGACGGGATGCGCCGGGATGTGCAGGATGGGCTGGAGGAGGTCTGCGAGGAGGTCGTCGCAACCGGCCGTCACGGTCGCGAAGGTGCGCTGCCAGGTACTGGCATCGACGCCAAGGCCGGCCGATGTCTCGGCCACGCTCGGTACGACCGACCCCGCCCGCCCGTCCTCCAGCGGATGCGCGACCGCCACCTCGGGGTGGCACCAGCGCAGGCCGTGTTCCGCGAGGGGCAGCATGCGCAGGAACGGCGACGCGACGCCGAGCGGGTGCACGGCCGAGCACACGTCGTGCAGCAGCCCCGGCAGCGTGAGCTCCTCGGTGCGGGTGCCGCCGCCGATGGTCGGCTCGGCTTCGAGCACGAGCACCGAATGGCCGGCACGTGCCAAGGCCACGGCGGCCGCCAAGCCGTTGGGCCCCGACCCCACGACCACCGCATCGACCGTGTCGGCCATGCTCGACCGTGACGGGAGGGTCGGGCTTGCCGTGCTCAGCCCCGCGCGGCGATGGCGTCGGCGACCGCGAGCACCCGGCGCGCGTTGTCGACGTGCAGGTTCTCGATCATGCGGCCGTTGTGGGTGACCACACCCTTGCCCTCGGCGATGGCCGCCTCGAACGTGGCGATCAGGGCACGGGCGTCCTCGACCGCGGCCTCGCTCGGGCTCCACACCGCGTTGGCGTCGTCGATCTGACTCGGGTGGATCAGTGTCTTGCCGTCGAAGCCGAGGTCGCGGCCCTGTTCGCACTCGGCGCGGAAGCCGTCGGGGTCCTTGATGTCGTTGAACACCCCGTCGACGATCACCTTGCCCGCGGCGCGCGCCCCGAGCAGGCACAGCGACAGGCCGGTGAGCAGCGGTGCCCGGCCGGGGACGTGGGCGGCGTGCAGTTCCTTCGCCAGGTCGTTGGTGCCCATCACCAGCACGGTGAGCCGTTCGGATGCAGCCGCGATCTCGGTGGCGTGCAGCGCCGCCACAGGCGTTTCGAGCATCGCCCAGATCTTCGTGTGATCGGGCGCGCCGGCCTTCTCGAGCGCGGCTTCGATGGCGTGCACCTCGGCAGCCGAGTTGACCTTCGGGACCACCACCCCGGCCGGGCCCGCCGCACCGGCGGCAGCCAGGTCGTCGGCGTGCCACGGGGTGTCGATCCCGTTGACCCGGATGGTCAGCTCCTTGCTCCCGTACTCGCCGGAGCGCACCGCGGCGCAGACGCGCTCGCGGGCCTCGGGCTTGGCGTCGGGCGCCACCGCGTCTTCGAGGTCGAGGATCAGCGCGTCGGCGGCGAGGCCCTTCGCCTTTTCGAGGGCGCGTTCGTTGGCACCCGGCATGTAGAGGACGGATCGGCGCGGCTGCAGCGAGGCGTCGGTCATGTCACGCACCTGCCTCGGTGAACCCGTACAGCACGGCCAAGTCGGGGTCGCGCTCGGCGAGCTGCTTGGCGAGGTCGAGCATCACGTGGCACTGGAGCACCGACGCGTCGTCTTCCATCTTCCCGTCGATCATCACGGCGCCGTGGCCGTCACCCATCTCGGCGATGACGTGCTGCGCGTGGGCGACATCCGCGGGGTCGGGCGAGAAGACCCGCCGTGCGATGTCGATCTGTACGGGGTGCAGGCTCCACGCGCCGACGCAGCCGAGCAGGAAGGCGTTGCGGAACTGGTCTTCGCAGGCAACCACGTCCTTGATGTCGCCGAAGGGCCCCCAGTACGGATAGATGCCGTTGGCGGTGCAGGCGTCGACCATGCGGGCGATCGTGTAGTGCCACAGGTCCTGCTGGAACGGGGCGCGCTCGGCGTCGATGTCGCCGTTCGGCGGGTCTTCGCGCACCAGGTAGCCGGGGTGGCCACCCCCGACGCGGGTCGTCTTCATGCGGCGGCTGGCGGCCAGGTCGGCCGGGCCGAGCGACAAGCCCTGCATCCGCGGGCTGGCGGCGCAGATCTCCTCGATGTTGTTCACGCCGCGCGAGGTCTCGAGCAGCGCGTGGATGAGGATCGGACGGGTCAGGCCGGCACGAGCTTCGAGCTGCGCGATGAGCCGGTCGATGTAGTGGATGTCCTCGGCGCCTTCGACCTTGGGCACCATGATCACGTCGAGCTTGTCGCCGATCGCCGGGACGAGCGTGGTCAGGTCGTCGAGGATCCACGGCGAGTCGAGGCTGTTGATGCGCGTCCAGAGCTGGGTGTTGCCGAAGTCGGTCGCTCGGGCGATCTTCACGAGCCCCTGGCGGGCGGCTTCTTTGTTCTCGACCTTGATGGCGTCTTCGAGGTTGCCCAGGATCACATCCACCTGCGCGGCGATCTGCGGGACCTTGGCCGCCATCTTCTCGTTCGACGGGTCGAAGAAGTGGATCATCCGCGAGGGGCGGAAGGGGATCTCACGGAGTGGCTCGGGTGCCCCGATGGCGAGGGGGCGGAAGAAGTCCTTGGGGTTGCGCATCAGCTCTCCAGGCTCGGTCGGACCATTTGACCTTAGCGACCACCTCCCGGACCTCCCGAGCTGCTGACGACCCGTCAGATTCCCTCGGGCGAGCAGGAGGCGCCCCAGTCGACTGCTCGTTCCCCTACGCGGAGGGAGCTTCGAAGGGCGTGGGCCCGAGGATGCTCTAGCCTTCCCCGCCGATGATCCTCTCTGACCGCTCCATCCGTGAAGAGCTCGCAGCCGGCCGCATCGTGATCGACCCGCTCGACGAGGCGATGATCCAGCCGTCGTCGATCGACCTCACCATCGACCGTTTCTTCCGGGTGTTCCGCAACCACACCACCCGGGTCATCGACGTGAAGCAGAACCTCGAAGACCTCACCGAGCTGATCGAGATCGACGCCGAAGACGCCTTCATCCTCCACCCGGGTGAGTTCGTGCTGGGCTCCACCGCCGAGCGGGTCGCGCTGCCGACCGACCTCGTCGCCCGCCTCGAAGGCAAGTCGAGCCTCGGTCGTCTCGGTCTGCTCATCCACTCGACAGCGGGGTTCGTCGACGCCGGGTGGGACGGCCACCTCACGCTCGAGCTGTCCAACGTGGCGACCCTGCCGATCACGCTGTACCCCGGCATGAAGATCGGGCAGATCTCCTTCATCCGCATGACCACACCCGCCGACGTGCCGTACGGGTCGGCCGCGGTCGGCTCGAAGTACCAGGGCCAGCGGGGCCCGACGCCGAGCCGTTACTGGGAGAACTTCTCCTAGGAGCGCTCGGCTGTCCTAGGTACCCGCGGCCGGCAGCTTTCCGGCAACCCCGGATGGAGGAGCGTGTGCTCCTCCACCAGATGGGTGAGCGTTCCGTCAGGCGTCGGCTTGATCGGTCGCCGGCGCCGCGATGGCGGGGATCGTGACAGACCGTTCGCCGTTCTCGATCGCTTCGAGCACGGTCATGGCGATGTCGGTCACGGCGATCTGGTCGCCTGCGCCAGCGCCCTTCACGCCGTCGTCGAGCATGATGTAGCAGAACGGGCAGGCAGTGGCGACCCGTGTTGCACCGGTGTGGATGAGCTCCTCGGCACGGTCGTCGTTGATCTTCGTGCCGACGTTCTCTTCCATCCACATGCGTGCCCCACCGGCGCCGCAGCAGCGACCCGTGGTGCCGTTTCGGGGCGCCTCGACCACCTCGACGCCGCCGAGCGCCGCGATGACCTTGCGGGGTGCACCGTAGATGTCGTTGTGGCGACCCAGGTAGCACGAGTCGTGGTAGACGACGCGCTCTTCGAGGCGCGCGGTCGACAGGTCGAGACGGCCGTCCTCGATGAGCTGCTCGAGGAACTGCGAGTGGTGCACGACCTCGTAGTCGCCGCCGAACTGCGGGTACTCGTTGCGCAGGGTGTTGAAGCAGTGCGGGCACTGCGTGATGATTTTGCGCACACCCATGCCGTTGAGGGTCTCGATGTTCTGCATGGCGAGCATCTGGAAGATGTACTCGTTGCCCGAGCGGCGGGCGGGGTCGCCGGTGCAGTTCTCGGCAGGGCCGAGGATGGCGAAGTCGATGCCGGCACGCTGCAGGAGCTGGGCCATCGACTGCGTGACCCGCTTGTTCTTGTCGTCGAACGAGCCGGCACAACCGACCCAGTACAGGTACTCGTGGTTGAACGGGCTCGACCCGTCGAGCACCTCGATGCCGTCGAGCTTGTCGGCCCAGTCGGCACGCTCCGCCTGGCTCATGCCCCACGGGTTGCCGCTGTTCTCCATCGAGCGGTAGGCGTTGCCCAGCTCGGTGGGGAAGTTCGACTCCATGAGCGACAGGTAGCGCCGCATGTCGAGGATCTTGTCGAGGATCTCGATGTTGAC
>CAZUMJ010000061.1:0-8985 GCA_964621605.1 uncultured Iamiaceae bacterium
CGGTTGGCGATGCCCTCGAGCTCGTCCCACCCCCACGGGAACAGGAACTCCACATCCGAGGTGCCCGACGAGTAGTGGCTCAGCTCGTCGGGGTCGTGCGGACGCAAGCGCAGCTTCGCCTCGGGGATGCCGAGCTCGACGTACCAGCGGTAGCGCTGCGCGCACCAGTACTCGTACCACTGCGCCGCCTCGGCCGGCGGCACGAAGTACTCCATCTCCATCTGCTCGAACTCACGGGTGCGGAACACGAAGTTGCCGGGCGTGATCTCGTTGCGGAACGACTTGCCGACCTGCGCGATCCCAAACGGGGGCTTCTTGCGGCTGGTCTGCAGCACGTTTGCGAAGTTCACGAACATGCCCTGCGCCGTCTCGGGCCGCAGGTACACGTCGTGGCCGGCGCCTTCCACCGGGCCGGCGAACGTCTTGAACATCAGGTTGAACTGGCGGGCCTCGGTGAACGACCCCCTGGTGCCGCAGCTCGGGCAGACGTCGGGGTCGTCGAGCTTGTCGAGCCGGAAGCGCTCCTTGCAGGAACGGCAGTCGACGAGCGGGTCGGTGAAGTTCTTGAGGTGCCCGGATGCCTCCCACACCGCCGGCGGCGACAGGATCGACGCGTCGAGCCCGACCACGTCGTGGCGGAGCTGCACCATCGAACGCCACCAGGCGTCCTTCACGTTGCGCAGCAGCAGCACGCCGATCGGCCCGTAGTCGTAGGTGGAGCGAAACCCGCCGTAGATCTCGGCGGACGGGAAGACGAACCCGCGCCGCTTCGAGAGGTTCACCACCTTGTCCATCAGGTCGGCCACGTCGGTGGGCGGCAGGTCGGATGCGGAGGTCTCGTCGGCCGGGGACATGGCACGGAAGCGTAGCGGTGCCCTCATCGGTGCCGGTCAGGCGATTACCGTTACGCACCGTGAGCTACGCCCCACCTTCAGCAATGCCCGGCTACGTCCCGGCGGGCGACCCCACCGCGGTCTCCGGACGCCGCATCGTCGCCTGGATCATCGACGCGATCATCTACGTCGTGCTGTCCGTCGTCCTACAGGTCACCATCGGCGGCGGTTTCAAGACCCACGACCTCTCCAACTGGTCAGGGACGGCCAACAGCTACTGCGACGCATGGAAGGCAGTGAACTCGGGGACGTGTTTCGCCGCGGGCAACTCCGCTTGGACCAACACCTCCCAGGGGAGTTCGTTCGCCATCTTCTTGGGCCTCTTCGTGGCGTACGTCGTCATCCAGGGCCTCCTCGGCGGCAGCCTCGGCAAGGTCATGCTCGGTCTGCGCATCGTGAAGGCCGACGGCTCGAAGGCGGGCATCCTGTCGTCGTTCCTCCGCACCCTGCTGTGGATCGTCGACGCCGTCACCTGCGGCGTCCCCCTCGTGGGCCTCGTGTGCATGGTCACCACGAAGGGGCACCGACGCGTCGGCGACATGGCGGCGGGCACCTACGTCGTGCGCAAGGCACAGCTCGGCATGCCCCTCGCCGTCGGCGGAGCCACCCTGCCTCCAGGCGCGTACCCCGGAGGCGGCTACCCCGGCGGCTACGGGAGCCCCGCGATGCCGCCCGGCGGCTACACCCCGTACGGGGCACCGGGTGCCGTGACGCCTCCTCCGGGGCCCGGCGGTCCGACCGCGGCGCCGTACGCACCGGGCCCGCAGTCGCAGACCTACGAGGCTGACGCCCCCACTTGGGACGCCAAGCGCAACACGTACATCCAGTACGACAGCGCCCGGTCCGCGTGGCTCGAGTTCGACCAGGCAACCCAGGAGTGGAAGCCGATCTCGCAGTAGCCGTCGATCACCTGCAGCGGACCAGGCCCGGCCGTCGGTCGGGTGCGCGTCGCGGTGAGCAGGCTCAGTAGAGCCCCTGCGAGCGCAACCTCCGCTCGAGGTGCGCTTCGACCGCCCGCGTCGCCAGCTGCTCCACCTCCACGAGATCTGGGCCGTCGTCTCGCTCCAGCGCCGCACCGAGGCGACCCCCGAGCACCTCACGCAGCACCTCCAACGCACCCGCCGACAACGGCATGCCCCGCCGGTGGTCCCGGCACAGCACGCCGCCTTCGGTGGCGTCGAACGCCACCAACTCCTCCTCGGTGCCGCACACCACGCACCCGTCGGTGACCGGGCGGACCCCGTCGTGGGCCAGGAGCTTCAGGTAGAACGCCGGGGCCACCAGACGCCCACCACCGTCGGACAGGGTGCGCAGCGCCCCCACGAGCATCCGGTACAGGGCGGGGTCGGCTTGACGCTCCTGGGAGACCTGATCGACCGCTTCGAGCATGCCGATCGCCCGGGTCAACGCGCCCAGGTCGGCACGCAACGGGGCGAAGTGGTCGAGCGTCTCGACCTGCGTGACGGTGTCGAGCTCACGCCCCTCGTAGAACTGCAACGCCACATGCATGGTCGGCTCCAGCCGGGCACCGAACCGGCTCGACGTCTTGCGCACGCCCTTCGCCACCGCCCGGACCTTGCCGTGACCGAGCGTCACCACGCTCACGATGCGGTCGGCCTCGCCCAGCTTGTGGGTCCGCAACACGATGCCCTGGTCGCGGTAGAGCACCTCAGGTGGACGCCACGCCGCCGAAGCGTCGGTCGCGCGCCTGGTACTCGCGCACCGCGTCGAACAGGTGCTCGCGCCGGAAGTCGGGCCACAACACGTCGGTGAACACCAACTCGCTGTAGGCCAGCTCCCACAACAAGAAGTTGGAGATGCGGTACTCGCCCGACGTGCGCACCATCAGGTCGGGGTCGGGCATCGTCGGGTCGTAGAGGTAGCGCCGCAGCACCTTCTCGGAGACCTTCTCGGCCGGGACCCCGTCGGAGATCATGGCCTTGACGGCATCGATGATCTCGGCTCGTCCGCCGTAGTTGAAGGCGATCGTGAAGGTCATGCGCCGATTCGCGCGGGTCTGCTCGGTGGCCGAATCGATGCGGCGCTGCACCCGGCGCGGCACGTGCCAGTCACGGCGACCGACGAACTGGATGCGCACCCCTTTGCTGTCGAGGTCGTCGGTGTGGCGCTGCAGGATGCCCTCGTTGAACCCCATCAGGTAGCGCACCTCGTCGGGTGGGCGCTTCCAGTTCTCGGTGCTGAAGGCGTACACCGTGAAGTGGCTCAAGCCCAGCTCGAGCGCACCCTCGACCGCGTCGAACAGCGCCTCCTCGCCGGCCGCGTGGCCCTCGGTGCGCTTGCGGCCACGCTGCTGCGCCCAACGACCGTTGCCGTCCATGACGCAGGCCACGTGGCGCGGGATTCGGGTGGGGTCGATCCCCTCGGGAAGCACGCCGTGCAACCTACCGCCGTGACACCCCGCCACCGGTCACCGGGCGGACGCGGGCAGGGCACGGTCGTTCTCGGGAGCCCGGCGGCCCCCTCACCCCGGCGGCGCGGCGAACTGCATCCGGTCGAACTCCCAGTAGGCACGCAACGCCAGAATGCGGCCGTCGCCGTCGACGCGGTAGGTGTACACACCCTCGACGGTCGACACGGAGCCGTCGGGGAACGTCGAGGTGATCGTGCCGACGTTGGCGCACTCGTCGCCGACCGCGTACGACTCGCGGATCGCGAAGCGGATCTGCGCCTGGGCGATCACCGTGTCGTAGAACTCGGCGATGGCGGCCGCACCGTGGCGACCGGCGCCGCTGGGGTCGAGCGGCGACGGCCCGATCGGGTCCTCGACCACTGCGTCCGGCGCGAACAACGCCAGCCACGCGTCGCGGTCGCCCGCCTCGATGGCACCCACCGACGCGATCGCCGCCGCGCGGGCCGGGTGATGGGGATAGTCGTCGAGCCCGTGCATCACGCCTCCCGAAGTGGATCGATGACGTCTCGCGCGAAGCGCGCGAGGTGGTCGAGCTTCTCGTCGAGGCTGTGCGGGCCAGGCCCGGCGTAGAACCAGGGGACCGTGATCACGTCGGTCACGCCCTGCGCGGCGACACCAGCGAACGCCTCGGGGGTGGCCAACACCAGCGGGGTCAGCTTGATCTCGAAAGGCTCGCCCGTGCGTCCGGCGTCGTCGAGGTGCCCACGAAGCTCCGTGACGACGCGGTCGATCTCCTTCGTGGTCGCCTTCGCTCCCACCCAGCCGTCTGCTCGTTGGGCGGCACGCCGCAGCGCCGGATCGGAATGCCCGCCCACGTACAGCGGGATCGGCGTGGTCGGCGCCGGGCTCATGGCCAGCCGACCGTGGTCGTAGTGGGCGCCGTGGAACTCGCTGAAGCCGGGGCGGGTGGCGGCGCGCAGCACGTCGATGATCTCATCGAGGCGCTTGCCACGCGTACGCATGTCCTGACCCAGCCAGGCGAACTCCTCCGGCATCCAGCTCAGGCCGAGCCCCCACGCGATGCGCCCCTCGAACATCGCCCCGAGCGACCCGAGCATCTTCGCGACGAGCAGCGGCTGGCGCAGCACGACCTTGTACACGTTCGTGTAGAAGCTCAACCGAGTCGTGACCGCAGCCATCGCCGGGATCGCCACGAACGGGTCGACGAACGGCACCTCGGCGTCCCAGAAGCGGTCACCGTCGCTGGTGTAGGGGTAGTCCGCCGAAACCTCCTCGGCGAAGAACACCGAATCTGGCATGGCGACGGCGTCCCACCCGGTCTCCTCGGCCGCCCTTGCAAGCGCGAGGAGCTCGTCGGGAGCGGTCATGGCGAGCGACAGCGTGAACTTCACGGGACGAGCATGGCAGACCGGTACCCTGCATCCGTGTCCGAACCGCAGCCTGCCTCTGCCGTTGAGCGGAGCAGCTCAGGCGGCGCCGCTCTGCTGGAGTCGATCACCGCGGCGCTTCCCCGTGGCGAGGACCGTCCCGGGCAGCGGGCGATGGCCGACGCGGTGGCAGACGCGATCGGCGACGCTCGCCATCTCGTGGTCGCCGCAGGGACGGGCACGGGCAAGTCGCTCGCCTACCTCGTGCCCGCCCTCGCGTCCGGGAAGCGGGTGGTCGTCGCCACCGCGACGAAGGCACTGCAGGACCAGCTCGCAGACAAGGACCTCCCCTTCATCGCCGCGCACCTCGATCGGCCCATCACGTGGGCGGTGCTCAAAGGACGTGCGAACTACGCCTGCCGCCAACGGCTCCACGAGATCGCCAAAGCGTCCAATGGGCAGCTCGCGCTCGACGGCCTCGCCGAACAGGCGTCGCCCGAGGAGCTGACCCAACTCGCTGCCTGGGCAACCGACAGTCCCACCGGTGACCGCGCCGAGCTCTCCCGTGAACCGTCCCCGCTGGCCTGGGCCGCGATCAGCGTCTCGGCCCGGGAATGCCCCGGGGCAAGCCAGTGCCCGTCGGGGGCGACGTGCTTTGCGGAAGCCGCGCGGGCACGCGCCGCAGAAGCGGACGTGACGATCGTGAACCAGCACCTGTTCGGCCTCGACGTCGCGAGCGGCGGGTCGGTGCTGCCCGAACACGACGTGGTCATCGTCGACGAAGCACACCAACTCGAAGACATCGTGGCGGCGACCGCAGGCGTCGAGATCGGCGGCGGTCGGTTCACGACGCTCGCCCGAGCCGTCCACGGCATCCTCGACGACCCCGGGCGGGTGCACGAACTCGACGCGCTCGCGTCCCGATGGGTCGTCGTCGCCGGCGAAGAAGCGGGCCGACGCATCCGGGGTCCGCTGCCCGGTGCCCTGCAGGAGGTCGTGCTGCTCGCCCGGGCGCGCATCGAGGCGGTCATGGGTCTGCTCCGGTCCCTCGACGTGGGGAGCAACAGCGAGGCAGATGCCCGACGCCTGCGAGCCACGAAGCTCGCGACCGCGCTCCTCGACGACCTCGACGTGGCGATCACGCCTCCCACCACGTCGGTCACCTGGGTGGAGGGCACCGAGACCGCTCCCGCCCTGCGGGTCGCGCCGCTCGACATCGGAGCGCTGCTGAGCGCCACCGTGTGGCCCGAGGTCACCGCCGTGCTCACCAGCGCCACCATCCCGCCCGGGCTCGCCGCCGCCGTGGGCATCAACGACGACGAGTGCGACGAGCACGACGTCGGCAGCCCCTTCGACTACGAGCGACATGCGCTGCTGTACTGTGCCGCGCACCTCCCCGACCCGCGCGCAGCGACGTTCGACGAGGCGGTGCACGAAGAGCTCGACGCCCTCATCACCGCGGCCGGCGGACGCACCCTGGCGCTGTTCACCAGCTACCGGGCGATGGACCTCGCGGCCGAGGCGCTGCGCGCACGCCTCGACGTACCGATCCTCACCCAACGTGATCGACCGAAGCCTGCGTTGCTCACGGAGTTCGCTGACGATGAAGCGACCTGCCTGTTCGCCACGATGGGATTCTGGCAAGGGGTGGATGTGCCCGGCCCCTCGCTGTCGCTCGTCACCATCGACAGGCTACCCTTCCCCCGCCCCGACGACCCCCTGCTCCAGGCTCGCCGCGAGCTCGCCCGGGCGGATGCCTTCCGCGTGGTCGACCTCCCCCGTGCCACGACGCTGCTGGCACAAGGCGCCGGGCGCCTCATCCGCACCGCGGACGATCGTGGCGTGGTCGCGGTGCTCGATCCGCGGCTCGCCACCGCCAAGCGCTACCGCTGGGACGTCGTCCGTGCCCTGCCACCGATGCGACGCACCCGCGACCGCGCCGAAGCGGAGGCGTTCTTGCGTTCGCTCCGCGACGGTGCGCCGGCGGCTCAGTAGCCGTACTGCTCGAAGCGGTCGGGCCGCTCCTGCCAGTCCTTGTCGACCTTCACGAACAGCTCGAGGTACACGCCCTCAGGGAGTTGCGCGCGCACTCGCGTCCCGACCTCCTTGAGCACGGCGCCCTTGCGGCCGATCACGATGCCCTTCTGCGACTCGCGCTCGACGAGCACCTCGCAGCGCACCCGCGGCCATTCCCATTCGGTCACGCGCGTCGCCACCGAATGCGGCACCTCTTCGCGCAGGACCGCAAGCAACTGCTCGCGCACGAGCTCGGCCACCCAACGTTCGTCCGGTACGTCGCTGACCTGCCCCTCCGGGTAGTACGGCGGACCGTCGGGCATGCGTCGTGCCAACTCCGCGACAAGCGCGTCGACGCCTTCGCCGGTGCGCGCGGAGATCGGGAAGTACGCGCTGCGCTCCAGTTCGCCCGCCGCCACGAGCTGCGTCAGCACCTGCTCACGGGTCGCGCGGTCGACCTTGTTGACCACGACGATGCCGTTCGCGGGAACACGCTCGGCCACGAAACGGTCACCTCGCCCCAACGGCGCAGTGGCGTCGACCAGCAGGCACACGACGTCGACCTCGTGCACCGCGTCACCCGCAGTGGCGTTCAGGCGAGCACCCAGCGCGGTGCGCGGCTTGTGGATGCCGGGCGTGTCGACGAACACGATCTGGGTCGGCTCGCCGTGCGGCGATGCCTCAGCCGGGAGGTGCAGCACACCGTGCACCTGGTTGCGCGTCGTCTGCGGCTTGTCGGAGGTGATCGACACCTTCGTCCCGAGGATGCGGTTCAGCAGCGTCGACTTGCCCACGTTCGGACGCCCGAGCAGGGTCACGAACCCGCTCTTCATCGCTGTTCCTCCGTGGTCGTGGCCTGACGGGTTCCGTCGACGGCGCTGGGGCCGGAGGATCCTTCCACATCGTTCGCGCTGGCCTCCCCATCGAGGGCAACTGCCGGGGCATCCGCTGCGCCGCTCGGCTCATCGGCATCGGCGCCGGCCGCGTCGACGTGGCGTGTGATGCGGACCTTGGCGATGCGCCGTCCTTGGACACGATCGGCTCGCAGCTCCACGCGATCGAGGGTCGCCACGTCGCCTTCCGCCGCCACATGTCCCAGCGCGCTGAAGAGCAGCCCGCCGACCGAGTCCCAGTCGCCCTCCGGCAGCAGATCGCCGAGCACCTCGTTCGCCTCGTCGATCGACAACCGCGCGTTCACCCGCAGGTCGCCGCCCGGGAGCGGCTCGATCATCGGTTCCTCGACGTCGTACTCGTCGACGATCTCGCCGACGAGCTCCTCGATGAGGTCCTCGAGCGTCACAAGTCCTGCGGTGCCGCCGTACTCGTCGATGACGACCGCCAGGTGGAACTTCTCTTCCTGCATCTCGCGCAGCAGCTCAGCGACGCGCTTCGTCTCGGGGACGTAGCGCGCGGCCCGCGCCAACGTCGACACCCGAGCCTGCTCGTCGCCGTCCCGCTCGGCCCGCATGAGGTCTTTCGCGTACAGCACCCCGACGACGTCGTCGATGCTCTGGCCGCAGACGGGGATGCGGCTGTAGCCGTTGAGCAGCACCACCTCCATCGCGTCCGCGACGTGGAACTCGGTGGTCACCGTCACCATGTCGGTGCGGGGCACCATCACCTCTCGCACGATCGTGTCGCCGAAATCGATCACCCTTTCGATGAACGTCTGCTCGGTGGGTTCGATCACCTCGTCCTCTGCGGCTTGTGCTGCGAGGGCCAGGAGCTCCTCCTCCGACACGAACGGCCCCTGCTGCAGCCCCTTGCCGGGCAGCAGCACGTTGGAGAGCCCGATGAGCCCGCGGGCCGTGAGGCGCAACGGCCACAGCCGCGTGAGTGCCCACACCGGCCGGGCCGAGTGCAACGCCGCGCGGTCGAGGTGCTGCACCGCCCACGTCTTCGGCGCAGCCTCGGTGAGGACGAACACCACCGCCACGTTGCAGACGAGCGCCACGACCACGCCCGCAGCACCGAACAGGCGCTCCGCCAAGATCGTCGTGATGGCCGTCTGCGCGGTCTGCAGCACCTGCACCAGCAACAGCAACACGTTCAGAAACCGGGCCGGCTCCTCGACGAGTTCGACAAGGCGACGCGCACGGGCGTCGTCGCCGTCGAGCTGCGCGGCCGCGCGCGCCCGGTTCATGCGCGTCAACGACGTCTCCGCGAGAGCAAGGAACGCGAGGGCCACCAGCAGCACCACGATCACGCCCATCAACACGAGATCGACCTGCGCCAGCGCGACCCCAGTCGTCATGGCGAGGAGGATTCGTCGGCCGAGTCGGAAGGCGAGGGAGTGTCGGCAGGCGAGGGAGTGTCG
>CAZUMJ010000062.1:0-8956 GCA_964621605.1 uncultured Iamiaceae bacterium
GTCGCCTGGAGCAGTCCATCGCCCCCTATCGGTGACGCCGCTGGCGGAATCGGGACTGCGACGGGCTCGACGAGGTGTTCTGGGTCGTCGCCGGAAGTGGGCTGAGGGGCGGGGAGGGAGGTGGGCGCGTCGGGGCGTGCGTCGGCTGGTGCGTCATGCGCGCTCGGTGCGGCTGCGGGCGCCGTGACGTCGATCGCGATGAGCGCATCATCGGAGGGGCTCACGCCCGGCGCACCGCCCGTGGCCGTGCTGGGTGGGGAAGGTGCACCCGACAGCACCTGGGTGTGGGTCGGAGCCGATGGAGCCGCGGCAAGAGAGGAGGTGCTCTCCGTCGCGGGAGCCGCGGCGGGAGTCGGGGTGCTCTCCGTCGCGGGAGCCGCGGCAAGAGACGAGTTGCTGTCCGTCGCGGGAGCCGCGGCGGGCGGTGGCGCGTCAGCCGACGAGGGAGCAGCCGAGGTGGTCTGTGCGGCTGCGGCGGGTGATGCTGCGGGGGGCGATGCTGCCGCGGCGGAACCGTCGCCCGCGACGACCTCGGGCACCGTGGTCGGCCCTGGCTGCGGTGGGACGATCAGCGTCCATCCCGGGAGGAGCAGGTTCGGGTCTCGGAGCGCCTTCCCGTCGGGCTGTGGGCGCGCCACGTTGGCCTCGAAGAGTGCAGGGAAGGCAGACGCGTCGCCCCAGACGTGCTTGGCGATCGAGGACAGGGTGTCGCCTGGTTGCACAAGCCAGGTCTGTGCTGCGGCCGGTGGGGAGCCGGGCACCGCCAGCTCCTGCACCGCCAGCTCCTGCACCGCCAGCTCCGGCACCGCCAGCTCCCATCCGACGCGCAGAAGCTGTGGGTCTCGCCAGGCGGTGCCGTCAGCTTGCAGCCGACCGGTGTTCGCGTCGAAGAGTTCCCGCCACCGCGTGCCGTCACCGAGATGCCGCTCTGCAAGCCCCCACGGGGTGTCGCCCGGGGTGACGACGATCGTTGATGCGTGTCCGCGATCTGAGATGGACGGCGTCTCGTGCTGCGCGGGTGGCGACGAGCCGGCGTGTGCGACCTCGGGTTGCGAAGCTTCCGCCTGTGCGGCCGCGCCCTCCGCAGAACCAGGGCTGACCGTCGTCGTCGTGGGTGAGGGCGCGTCGACGATCGGCACCCCGGGCGTGGTCGCCGAGGGCACGTCGACGATCGCCACCCCGGGTGTGTCCGCCGCCGTGGCGAGACCGTGGGCAGCGAACGAGCCGGTGAGGGTGGACACGACGAGGAGCGACCCCACGAGATGGCGTGCGGGGGACTGGAGCACACCCGCGAGCGGGAGCCGCCAGCGCGGTGTGCCGAGGAGGACAGCGGAGAGCTCGAGGAGCACGCTCAGCGTGAACAGCCCCCACGCGGCCCACGCCACAACCTGGAGGACCCCCAACATGGCGTCGTCGCTGAGGGCAGCCGCAGGGAGCGTGCGTAGCTGTTCGAGGTTCGGAAGGCCGTGGACGGGCCACGAGCCGAAACGGGTGAACACGAGTGGGGGCACGACGAGCGCGCCCACCAGCGTCAGTGCGGCACACGCGGACTTCGCGAGAGTGCGCATCAAGGGCCTCCGGGTTGGACCGCCTCAGCGGAGGCGTGCTGGACGATCGGGACCCGAGCGGGTCGAAGGACTTGGAGTGCAACGACGCGACGGGCCGTGACCGTGATGCGGCTGCCGTCGATGATCGCTTCCCCCGTGGCTCCGTTGCGTTCGAGGAAGCGCACCGCCGCGGCACGGGCACGGGTGTGATCGAGGCGGACCTCGCCCCGCGCAAGCGCGCCCTCGTCGAGTTCCTGCGCCCCGTGCCGTGCGGCCGCGCCCGCCAGGTCGAAGGTCGCGCTCTGTGCCCGCAGGAGCACCCCGCCGTCGAGCACGAGACCGAACACGGCAAAGCACGCCGGGAGCACGATCGCCGCCCATACCGTCACCGAGCCGCCCTCTCGGCGCGGAAGCAACGCGGGGGTGTCGCCGCGGCGCATCGTGCTCACGGCTGTTCTCGGAAGCGATCGATGGCCTCGGTGCTCTGCCCCACGACGGTGATGACGCCGGGGATCGGCGCCAGTGCGGTGGCTGCAAGGTCGACGTCGCACGCGATGGTGACGGTGACCTCGGTTGCGGTCACCGTCGCCTCCCAGCGAACGTGCCGGCAGCCCGGACCGCCTTCTTGGAGCGCCTCGGCTGCCTCGCGCTCGACTCGCGGGCTCGCTGCGTTGGGGTCGCGGGCCAATGAGAGCGAACGTGCGCTGCTGTGGGCGACGGCTTCGAGGTCGGCTCGGTGCGCGCCGACCCGTCCGGCGGCCACGACGAGCGCGAGGAGGACGAAGAACAGGGGAGCGACGAGCACGAGTTCGACGGTGGACGACCCCCGATCGCGCCTCGCGGCGTGCTTGCTCACGGCGTCACGGCCTCGACGGGGGCGTGCACGACGACGTGCAGGGGGAGCCTCACTCCGAACAACACCGACGCGACGTGCCCGTCCACCTCGACGGTCGCGGTTCGGGTGTCGCGCCAGGTGAGCACGCGAGGTTCGAGTAGCGCACCCGCGGACTGGCGGAGGAAGGCCTCTGCCTCCATCTGCGCCGCTGCGTTGTGCTGCAAGGTGTCGCTCGGGGGGCTGCGGCCGTCGGAAGGGCGACGCGCGACTTCGACCGCCTTGCGGGCGGCAAGCGTGGCTGCGGCCTGCGTATGGAAGTACAGACCGGCTTGCACCACGAGCAGGAGGAGCACGAGCGCGACGGGGAGCACGATCGCCACCTCGACCGTGGCCGACCCGTGGTCGCCGCGCGGGCGCGCGCTGCCCGAGCCAGAGAGGGGCCGCAGCATGTGCTCAGAGGTGGATGCCCGCGACCTTGCCGTTCACCAACAAGGTGATGGTCGCCATCGTGGCGAGTGCCAGGGCGGCAAGGGAGGCGGCGATGATGACCGTTTCGATGGTGCTCGCCCCGCCGTCCCCCCGAGCGGCACGCGCCGCCACGCGTCGGCGGAGGGCTCGCAGAGCAGAGGGGATGCGAACGTCGAAACGGGTGGTGGGCATCGAGGCTCCTTGGTCACGGGGTCTGCTGGAGGATGAGGAACAACGCGGGGAAGGTGAGGAACCACAGGAAGCCGATCAGCAACATGGCTCCGGGGATCGCCATCCGTTCGGTGGCTGCCTGCGCCTGACGCTCGGTGTCGGCGATGAGGCGTTCACGCATGGTGCGCGCCCGGCTTGCAACGGTCTCTCGCACAGCGGCGCCTTCGTTGCCGGCAAGGGCCAGCGTGGCGCCGAGCTCCACCAGGTCGACGACCCCGATGGCGTGGCCGAGCTGTTGCAACGACTCCCACGGTGGGTCGTCTGCGAGGTAGCCCACCTGGAGGGCGTCGCGCAGCAGCTGGAACGCCGGACCATCGCCTGCGTTCGCAGCGTCGAACAAGGCCGCGTAGGTCTCGTGCCCGGCCGACATCGCCATGCCGGCGATGTCGCAGTAGCACGACAACGCGTGCATGAATGCCTCGCGCGCTCGCCGAGCCTCGGCGCGGACCTGGCGGTAGGGCAGAAGTATGGCGACCGTCGCACCTGCAACCGCGAGCCAGACGGGGATCGCGGGCGGGACGTGCATGCCGAGCAGAAGGGCACCGCCGGCCACTGCGGGAGCCCAGAAGAACCCGATGAGGGCAAAGACCACGGTCTGTGTGGCGACCGCCGCGGGGGCGAGGCCGAGGAGCCGGAGGTCTGCGTCGATCCGCTCCCATACCGGACTGATGGCTCGGTGTTGCACCAAGGCGCTGGCGACTCGATCGCGGGCGACGCGTTCCCGGCCGTCGGACGCCACCGCGTGCTCGTTGGTGGCGGTGCGGTGGTGGTGTGCGTCGAGGCGGGCGATCGCGCGCGTGATCGGTTCATGGGCAGGGAGCAGGCCGCGCCAGACGAGGAGCATTCCGAGCGTGGCGGTCATGCTGCCGAGCACGGCGCCGCCCATCGTGGCGCTCATGTCGGGCCGACTCGGGTGAGGAAGCGTTCGACAGGCGCGGCCCGCCCCATGCGGTGCATCCACCAGAACCCGAGCGCCCAATAGCCCGTCACGACCACCAGCACGAGCTGACCGAGGGGAGAGCGGTAGGGGGCGAGGTAGCCGCGCGCCAGGAGCGCGAGCGCAAGGACGAAGCCGCCCACGATCATCGCGACGAGTCGCATCGTGGCGCGCGGGCGAGCACGGGCCACGTCGAGTCGCCGGTACATGGTTGCTTCGAGGTGCGCGACGTGCGCGAGGTCGTCGAGCACGAGCCGCACGCGACGTGACCCTGCCGACGACGCGAGGCGTAACGCGGTGGTGAGCAGATCCCCGAGGGGATGGGCGAGGTCGTCTGCGAGACCGTGCAGTGCGTCGTCGAGCGGCTCGGTTTCGAGCCTTCGAACGAGGTTGGTGACCGAGGGAGCGATCGGTTGCGGCGCGGACGACGCGGTTGCGACGAGGATTCCCTCGATGCCGCGGGAGGTGCCTGCGGCATCGCGCAGGAGCTCGCACCAGCCCGCGATGGCCTCTGTGCGTGCGGCGTGATCGGCCGCCGGTCGGTGCTGTCTGCGCCCGACCAGCCACCAGCCGAATGCGGCACCGCCGACCGCTGCGACCGGCCATCGAGTGAGGAGCACGGCGGCCATGCCCGTGCCGAACGAGACGGTGCCGCGCAGTGTGGCGGCACCATCCGGGAGGACCCGCCGCGACGGCGGACGCTCCTGGCGGCGCGATCCACCGACCATGAGCACGCCACCCGCGAGCGCGAGCACGACGCCGAGGATGGCTCCGCCGATCATGGCCTGCCCTGGAGCTCGTCGCGCCGTGCCGGCGCATAGCCGTGTTGACGAAGGAGATCGAGCAGCGGGCGCGGCACGATGCCGGTGCGTGTGGCGCGTCCCGTCGTCGGATGGGGCGTGAACCAGGCGTCGGATACGACTTGCCTCCCCTCGGGGTCGTACCCGTGGACGTGGCGGACCTCGGCAACGACGCGCCGGTCTGTCGCGTCGCGACCGATGAAGACGACGAGGTCGAGCGCGAGCGCCGCGAGCGCGAGCACGTCCTCGGAGCGCCAGTCGCGTCCGCGTGATCGTGCGTAGACGGGGAGGCGAGGGAAGATCGCCGCGGAGGATGGGGCGTGGATCGTGCACCATGACCCCCGTACTCCTTGGCTCATCGCCTCGAGCATGGGGATGACCTCATCGGCAAGTACCTCACCCACGACGATGCGCTCGGGTGTGAGCCGCTTCGCGTGCCAGACGAGCTCCGCGAGCGTCACGGCGCCGTCGCCCTCCATGTTGGAGGGACGTTCACACAGGGTGATGACCTCACGGTGTCGTTCGGGGGAGTGGTCGAGATGCAGCTCCGGCTCGGACTCGAGCACGAGGACCCGTTCGTCGACCCCGCACTCGTGGAGGCACGCGCGCAGCAGGGTGGTCTTGCCGGTGCCCTGACCACCGGCGACGAGCACGTTCAACCGAGCCCGCACCGCCGCTGCGAGGAGGCTGCGAACCTCGTCGCTGAACATCTGTCGTGCCATGAGGTCGTCGAGGTCATGGTCGACCAGCGGGTGGCGCCGAATCGTCAGGTGGGGTTCGGCGCCGATCCATGCGTTCGCCGTGAGCCGGGAACCGTCGGGAAGCGCAAGGTGCAGCATCGGGTGACTGAAGTTGAACTCCTTCTCGACGGTGCCGGAGCGACGTGCCACGTGTGCGAGGAGCTCGATCACCTCGCGGTCGGACGAGAACGGAGAGGGGTGGCGGTGTCGTGAGCCGTCGAGGTGTTCGACGGTGACGTGACGACACCCGTGGACGTGGATGTTCAACGCGTCGTTCATGGAGAGGAACGCATCGAGCCCAGGAAGGGTCGAGAAGACCTGGGCGAGCACCCGATCGACAAGTGCAGCGCGCGCGGCGTCGGGGATGGGGGAGCCACCCGCGCGCAGCTCGTTGCGGTTCTGCTGATCGACCGCCCGTTGGAGGATCGATCTGGCGAGTTGCTGCTCGTCGAGGGAGTCGAGCGGCGCCATGCCCGATTCGCGCCGCTGTTCCCGCTGCGCGGCCAGCCCGTCTGCGACGGCCCGGCGGAGTTGGGCGTCGCCGTCGAGGGAAGCCGGCGCGACCGGCGAGTGCTCAGCCGTGCGTGGGGGCATGGGTGCGCCCTTCGGTGACGGTGAGGTGGAGTGCACGCGCCGCTGCTGCGAGTGGGCAGCGCCGCCAGGTGCGTGCAGATGCTTGGCCGCGCAAGGCCCGCACACCACGGGGGTCCCACGGGAGCATGCCGCCGATGGGGATGCCCAGCGCGGTGTTGACGTCGGCGGTGGTGGTGGATCGCGTCGCACCCACGACGACCGCCGATTGGGCAACCCCCAGCAGGCTCTGGGCGAGCTCGCGTGTGTGCAGCACGCTCTCGGGTGTCGCTCGACAGACGAGCAGCACGGAATCGGCTCGGGCGAGGATGGCTCGCTCGACAGGTGACCCGGTCCACCTGCCGAGGTCGACGAACACCGGCGCGTCGCGTTGCATGAGGCCGTCCCAGAAGGTGGCGTCGAGCGCGTTGAGCGCGGCGGTGGTGGCTGCGGCCGCTGGTGGTGCCGCAACCGCGAGGGCTCCCGACGGCAGTGGTTCGGCGGTGGCGGTGATGTCGTGCGCGGCTGCTTTGGTTGCCAACTCGATGAGCCCGCCCTGCAGGGACGGGCCGCACCAGCACGCAAGGTCGCCGCCCGACCGGTCGGCTTCGAACACGACCGAGGGGCTGCCGGTGACTGCCGCGAGGGCGAGCGCGGTGGTGGTCGCCCCCGGGGCGCCTTTGGCTGACGTCACGCAGGTGAGGGTCACGGCTCTCCCATGACGACGAGGGCGACGCGAGCGTCGGCCGCCGCGGCGGAGGCGAGGCCTGCCTGCGCGTGCGGGACGACCACACTGACCGGCCGTGTCTCGGCGCCCGGTGCCCGCTCGCCGACGTCGAGTACCCAACCGGAGAAGGTGATGGGCATGGCGGTCGTGCCGGCAAGTGGGCGGATCACGACTTGCACGCGGTCACCTTGTTGGAGCCCGTTCGGCGCGTCGCCGGGCGCGAGGAGCGCGCCCACGACAGCTTCGTCGGCGGTGACGGGGCGGGCGTTGGCGGCGAGCAGGGCATCGTCTGCCAGCAACGCGCCTCGGCCGAGGGGACGCGCCGTGCGTCGCCCGAGGACGCCATCGAGGTGCGCGGCGTCAACGGTCGCGACGGTCGGCTCCGCGGCGACGCGGGTAACCCGCAGGTCGCCGCGGCTCAGGAGGTGGTAGCGGGGGACCGGGTGTGCCAGGACGAGCACCTCTCGTCGCGACCCGACGGACAGGTACGCGACCGCGGCGATCCAACCCCCGACGGCAACAAGCGCTGCACCCGCGAGGATGCGGCTCGGAGCCCGCCGTGGCCGCGGGCGCGCGGGCTGGAGCCAGTCGACGGGATCGTTGGTGCGCCGGCGGCGCGGGGCTGTTGACGCGGTGGTGCTCACACGGTGCTTCCGGGCGTGGACGACGGATCCGGCGCCGAGACCGAGGTGGGTCGGACCCGGGCGCGGCCGCCTGTTACCCGACTCTTGCTGTCATCAAACGTCCGGCTCTGCACAAGTGGACACGACGTGGGGGGACACGCGAGCCGCGCTCGGAATCTTCTGTGGTGGACTTGCCCGCATGGCAGAGCTGCTGGTGCGAGATGCGTGGTTGGTCGACGGATCGGGGGGTGCCCCGCGTGCCGCAGATGTCGAGGTCAGCGAAGGTGTCGTCACCGCGATCCTGGAACCTGGCAAGGGCTCCACCGCCCACGCAGGCCGGGTCGTCGACGCCGAAGGCCGCCTCGTGACGCCGGGGTTCGTCGACATCCACACCCACTACGACGCCCAGGCCACGTGGGACCCGTACCTCACCCCCAGCTCGTGGCACGGCGTGACCACCGTGGTGATGGGCAACTGCGGGGTCGGGTTCGCCCCCGCCGCAGCTGATCGACACGAGTGGCTGATCGACCTGATGGAGGGCGTCGAGGACATCCCCGGGTCAGCGATGACCGAAGGGCTCCAATGGGGATGGACGAGCTTCGAGGAGTACCTCGATGCGCTCGATCGGATGCCGCGGATGCTCGATGTCGGCACGCAGATCGGACATGGCCCGCTGCGGGCGTTCGTGATGGGAGACCGCGGCGCGGCCAACGAGCCGGCTACCGCGGCGGAGCAGGCCGAGATGGCGACGCTCGTCGCCGCGGCGCTGCGTGCCGGTGCGCTGGGCTTCTCGACAAGTCGCACGCCCATTCACCGCTCCAAACAGGGCGAGCTGGTGCCCGGAACGACGGCCCCGGCCGAGGAGTTGTTCGCGCTTGGCGCCGCGCTCGGCGAGGTCGGCCACGGGGTGTTCCAGTTCGCTCCGGAGCACGCCCGCCTCCCGGTCGACGAATGGCCGTGGATGCGTGAGCTCGCCCGCCGCACGGGTGCCACGGTGAGCGTCAACCTCAACCAGTCGGGTGAGGCTCCCGAGGTGTGGCGGGAGGTGCTGGAGCTCCTCGACCAGGCTGCGGCTGAGGGGTTGCCGATCGTTGCGCAGGTGGCCGGTCGCTCGATCGGCATCCTCTACTGCCTCGAAGGCAGCGTGCATCCGCTGTTGTTCCACCCTGCGTACCAAGAGGTCGCGGCGCTCGACATGGCGGCCCGCCTCGCTGCGCTGCGCGAACCCGAGCGTCGTCGTCGCCTCATCGAGGACCTGCCCGACGACGGCGGCTTGTTCCAGCGGGGCGTGCTCGACCGGCTCGACCGCATGTGGATCGTGGAGGGCAGCGCGATCGACTACGAACCACCGGTCGGTGCGTCGGTCGCCGCGCTCGCGGCGCAACGGCGTTGTCGCCCGATGGAGATCGTCGCCGACCAGCTCTGTCGAGACGAAGGGCGCGGCATGCTCTACGCCCCGTTCTTCAACTACGTCTACG
>CAZUMJ010000063.1:0-8674 GCA_964621605.1 uncultured Iamiaceae bacterium
GCCAGAGAGGCCCTCTCCGATCTCTCGGAAAAGGGCCTCTGTACTGGGCTTTTCGATGGTGGCGGGGGCAGGATTTGAACCTGCGACCTTCGGGTTATGAGCCCGACGAGCTAGCTGACCGGCCCACCCCGCGTGGTCCTCTCCTATCCCAGGTGGTCCCGCTGACGTGGTGTTTGCCGGCGGCGCTCCAGCCGCCGTCCCGATCAGTCATCGGCCGTACCAAGGGTCTCGGTAGAACGCCCGGTAGAAGATGGTCGTGCCCCGCATCCACGGACGGATGACCTTCGGGCTGAAGGCGGCGTAGGCGTCCAGTCCGAACCGCCAAACCTCACGAGCGTCGTGGTCATCGCCGTACGTGCCCCATCCCCACGAGCCACGGGCGGTGGCCAACCTTCGGCACGAAGGCGCCGAGCCCGGACTGAGCGATCGACGCTGTGCGTTTCCTTCAGTGCTGCCTGAAAGGGGCTCGCGACACGTTCCGGAGTGAGTATGGCGCCGCGTCCCTTAGAAGGCCGTCGGGTGGAGGGGGCCCGCGGCGGACCGGCGACACAAGTGATACACTAGCTCGTGTATGATGAGTACACCGGTCGCTGACCTCGTTCACCCCGCACTGTGCGCATCCGAGAAACCCGCCCTGCAGGACCGGCCGCTGCTGTCGAGCGCGCAGGCCGGTGAACTGGCGAGGACCTTCAAGGTCCTCGGCAACGACACACGGCTACGGCTACTGCACGCGCTCGAGCGCGCCGGCGAGCTCTCTGTCACCGATCTGGCCGCTGAGGTAGGGCTGTCGCCACAGGCGGTATCGAACCAGCTCCAGCGCCTGGTTGATCGGCGAATCGTGGCCGCGCGTCGTGACGGCAACCACGTCCGCTACCGGGTCGTCGACCCGTGTGTGCCGGCCCTGCTCGAACTCGGGCTGTGCCTGGCAGAAGAGACGAAGGCGGCCTCATGGCCGCAGGAGGGAAGCGAATGAGGGCAACGCACGGCGACGAGCAGGGAGTTTCCGACGGAGGATGCAGCGTGCGCTGCCTGCCCGCCGAGGCGGCGGCCACCGCACGGCAGAACGTGACCCCGGATGGCCGGGAGACTGTTTCCTTCGTCTGCGCGATCTCGCGGCAGTCGGAAGAGGCGGTGCTGATTGGCCCGGCGCTCGCCGAGCGCCTGGCCGAGTTGGAACCGTCGGTAGCCAGCGGACAGCAGGCGCGCGTCCTGGCCAGCCTGGAGCGGGCGACCCTGTGCGCATGCGACATCGCGACACTTCTGCACACGACGCAAGCCGATGTCGAGCGTGAACTGCACGACCTCGCCGCGCGCGGATTCGTCGAGCCAGCGCAGGCCGGCGGGATGCCGATCTATCGGATCGCGGATCGCGGTCGCCAAGCGCTAGCGACGGACATGCCCACCACCGGTTCACGCGCGCCCGCCGCGTCAGACCAAACCGCGACAACCACGCTTCAGCTTGCCCCCGAGGAATGCGCGAGCTGCGCGGGCAGCCTGCCAGGCACCCTGAGGGTCGTCGATGGCGTTCGGGACGTGCGTGTCGACACCGTGACCGGTCAAGTCCGCGTGGACCACGCTCCGGGCGTCACGCGCCAGGACCTCGAGGCGGCGGTGACCGCGGGCGGCATCCGGCTCGCCCCCGAGAGGCAAGAACGAGGCGACACCGAGCCGCCGTGGTGGCGGCAGCCTCGCAGCGTCGCCCTGACCATCGCCGCTGCGCTGACCGCACTCGGGCTTCTCTTCGACTTCGTGCTCGGTATCGAGCCCGTCGCTATCGCCCTGTTCGCCGCCGCCGTACCGATCGGCGGTTACTTCCCGGCCGGCGCCGGCGTGCGGGCGCTGCGCCACGGGCGGGTGACCATCAACACGCTGCTGGTCGGCGCGGTAGCCGGCGCGGTAGCGCTCGGACTCTTCGAGGAGGCGGCGATCCTGGTCGTCATCTTCTCGCTCGGCGAGGTGCTCGAGGAATACGCAGCCGACAAGGCCCGCGGCTCGCTGCGCGCCCTCCTGGAGCTCGCACCCCAAGAGGCGCGCGTGCTGCGCGACGGTGTCCAGCAGATCGTAACCATCGACTCGCTGGTCCCGGGCGAGCGGGTGCTCGTGCTGCCCGGCGAAAAGCTCCCCACCGACGGGCGAGTCGTCGACGGCTCGTCGGCTGTCGACCAGTCACCGGTGACCGGCGAGTCGATGCCCGTCGAGGTAGCGCCAGGCAGCGACGTGTTCGGCGCGACGCTCAACGGCGACGGCGCGCTCGAAATCAAGGTCACCAAGCGCTACGACGACACGACGCTCGCGCGGGTCATCCATCAGATCAGCGAGACGCAGGCGCACAAGGCCCCGAGTGAACGCTTCGTCGAGCGCTTCGGCGCGATCTACACGCCGGCGATGTTCGCGCTCGCGATCGCGGTCGCCGTCCTGCCGCCGCTGGTGTTCGGCGCCGACCTTCGAATCTGGTTTGAGCGCGGCCTGGTTGTCCTGGTGGTGTCGTGCTCGTGCGCGCTGGTGCTGTCGGTGCCGGTGGCGATCGTCTCGGCTATCACCCGCGCAGCGCGCGCGGGGATCCTCGTCAAAGGAGGCCGCTACCTCGAGGCGCTGGGCCGGATCCACGTCGTCGCGTTCGACAAAACCGGCACGCTGACCCAGGGCCGCCCGGAGGTCGTCGACGTCATCGCGCTCGACGGGATGCCAGAGCGCGACCTGCTGGCGCTCGCCGCCGCGGTGGAGTCGCGCAGCGACCACCCGCTCGCACAGGCGATCGTTCGCCGCGCCGCCGAACAGGACATCTCGGTGCCGGAAGTCCGCGAGGCGCGCAGCCTCACCGGCATCGGTGCCGAGGCCCGGCTGGACGGCCACGTCTACCGTGTTGGGCGCGCCCGGCTGTTCGAGCGCGACAGCGAACCTGGCAACTGGTCGAACGTGCTCGACGCTCAGGAAGCCCAAGGTCGCACCGCCGTGCTTGTCGGATCCGAGCGCGGCGTCGCGGGCGTCATCGTACTGGCCGACGAGGTGCGCCCGGACGCGGCCGATACCGTCGCTCGGCTGCGCCGGCTCGGCGTGCGCCACGTCCTCATGCTCACCGGCGACAACGAGCCGGCCGCCCGCGCGATCGCCGAGCAGGTCGGCATCGACGACTTCCGCGCCGGCCTGCTTCCCCAGGACAAGACCGCCGCGATACGCGAGCTTCGCGAGCGCTACGGACCGATCGCCATGGTCGGCGACGGAATCAACGACGCGCCGGCGATGGCACAGGCCGACATCGGCATCGCGATGGGCGCCGCCGGCTCGGACGTCGCGCTCGAGACCGCCGACCTGGCGCTGATGGCCGACGACCTGCGGCGGCTCCCGGACGCCATCGGCCTAAGCCGCCGCGCGCTAGCCAACATCCGCCAGAACATCGCCATGTCGCTAGCGGTCATCGTCGCGCTCGTCACCGCCGCTTTCGCCGGGTGGATCAGCCTCGTCACGGGCCTGCTCCTCAACGAGGCCGCCGCCCTGCTGATCATCGCCAACGGCCTGCGCCTGCTGCGCTGGAGCCCCGCGCCCGACGCGGAGCAGCAAGTCTGCAGCGATGCTCGGGTGGTCGAGGCCACCGCGTGATGGCCAGTCGCAAAGAGCAACAGGACCGCCTCAGCGCCGAGCGGCAGGCCAAGGAGGCGGCAGGGAAGCGCCGTGCGCGCCGCCGCCGGCGCATGAGCGTCGGGGTGTTGATGCTCGCCGTCCTCGTCGCGACAGTCGCCGTGGCACTGACTACGCGGAACGGCGGCCCCACGGCGACGGGCGCCAGCGGGGTGGATGGGCGGGGCTACCTCTCCGGGCCGCCGCCGTGGCCACCGGAGTACGACCACCTCGCCGATCGGCTCTCGAAGGTGACGTTTCCGCCTTTGGGTGACGAATCGTTCCACGTGCACGCGCTGCTGAGCGTGTTCGTTAACGGCAAGCCCATCACAGTGCCTGCGAACGTCGGCTTCGGGCCTGCCGTCGGCGAGGTCCCGCTTCATACGCACACCCCTGACGGCGTCCTCCACATCGAGGCCAACGAGCCCTATCCCTTCACGCTCGGGCAGTTCTTCGACGTCTGGGGCGTCAAGTTCACCGACACCCAGCTCGGGCCGTACAAGAACCGGGGGGGTCAGGAGCGGGTACAGGCCTTCGTCGATGGCAACCCGTTGCGTGATCCGGTGAACCACGTGATCGCGGAGGGGGAGAACCTGGTGGTCGGCTACGGCAAGCCGGGCTCGTTCCACGCCCTTCCCGACGCCAGTGCGCTCGAGGGCAGCTAGCTCGCATGAACCATCACCGCATCGCTCGAGAGGCGATCGCATGACCCTCCCCGTTACGCCACAACAAGGAAGCGACGCGCCAGCGCTCGACGGCCCGCCTCCCGCTACGCCAACCCCGCCGCACCGAGACGATCCCTCCTCCATCAACCTGGACAGTCGACGGCGCCCGATGCCTGCGGGGCACCAGGGTATGGGAGACCCCCGACCTGGCTCTCTGCCCCAGCCCAGTTCGGGTCTGCGGCTCAGATCCCTGCCCGCGTCGAGCGGGCCGACGTTCCCGCTCGACCACGAGTACTTCGAGATCGTCTACGCACCGCTTCTCGGCCCGACCGCCGTCCTCGTCGCGCGTGCAATGTCACGACACCTCGAATCTACGTCCGGGCCCGCTACGGTGTGCCCGCTCGATTTGGCGCTTGAGGTGGGAATCCGAGCCAGCGACGCGGACCCGCTCGGCAAGAAGTCCCACCTGGTCCGCGCCCTCGATCGGCTGGCGCACGACCGGATTGTCGTAAGACTCGATGACCGAGTCCTCGGCGTGCACCAACGCGTTCCGCCACTCGGGCGATCAAGGCTGGATCGGTTGCCGAGGGCCGTCCGAGACCGTCACGAAGAGATCCTGCTGGCACTGGAGGGACCGGACAGCTCGATACCGCTGGCGGATAGACGCGAAGATCCCTAAGGAGCATCGCAAGGATGTCTCGGCCGACCCGCCCCCGCAGCACAGACGGGTCGAGCAGACCGCCGCCCATTCTCGCTGCTGGTGGATGTGAAGCTTCGATGAGCCAGGGCGAAGACGTACAGTGCGCGTCCCTGTCGGAGGGTTGGCCAGTTCAACGTCTTCGAGGGGTTTTCGGAGGTCGTTCTGACCACGGGGCCGGTACGTCGCCATGAGCCAGAGAGGGACTTTCAAGAAGAGCTGCGAGGAAGAGGCATCGTGGCTCTGACCGGGGTTCACCCGGTGTCTCAACTCCGGTGAGGTGGGACTGCCGCGCGTGGGGGTGACATCTGAGCTGTGGTGCCGAGAGGTGCCGCTGGAAGGATGTTCACCATGCCCAAGCCCTATCCCCGGGAGTTCCGCGAGGGACGTGATCCGGGTTGCCCGCAACCGTGAGCCCGGCGTCCGGATCAAGGACGTCGCCGCGGACTTCGGGATCACCGAGTCCTGCCTGACGAACTGGTTGGCCCGCGCTGACCGCGACGAGGGCCGCAAGGAGGGCCCGACGAGCGCCGAGCTCGCGGAGTTGCGCGAGCTGAAGAAGCGCAACCGGCTCCTCGAGCAGGAGAACGAGGTGTTGCGCCGAGCGGCTGCGTATCTGTCCCAGGCGAACCTGCCGGGAAAATGATGTTCCCGCTCGTCCGCGAGTTGGCCGGCGACGGGATCCCCGTCACGGTGACGTGCCGGGTCCTCAAGCTGTGTCGCCAGCAGTACTACCGGTGGCTCGATGAGCCGTTCACCGAAGGTCAGCTCGACGAGGCGTGGCTGGCCAACGCGATCTTCGACGCGCACTGCGACGACCCCGAGTTCGGCTACCGGTTCCTCGCCGATGAGGTCCGCCTCACCGGTCATCCCGACGTGTCGGACCGGTTCGTGTGGCGGATCTGTCGGGACCACGGCTGGTGGTCCCGGTTCGGCAAACGCAAGCGAGGAAAGGGATCCAAGCCCGGCGCCGCGTCCCATGACGACCTGGTGCGCCGAGACTTCACCGCGGCCGCACCGAACGAGGTGTGGGTCACCGACATCACCGAGCACTGGACCGACGACGGCAAGCTCTACTGCTGCGCCATCAAGGACCTGTTCTCGAACCGGATCGTCGGCTGGTCCATCGACAGCCGCATGAAGGCCCGCCTCGTCGTCGCGGCGATCGAGATGGCCGTCGCCCGCCGAGATGGCGACGTCGCCGGCTGCATCGTTCACTCCGACAGGGGCAGCCAGTTCCGCGCAAGGAAGGTGCACCGGGCGTTGGCCCGCCACGGCCTCGTCGGCTCGATGGGCCAGGTCGGCTCCGCGGGCGACAACGCCGCGATGGAATCGTTCTTCGCTCTCCTGCAGAAGAACGTACTCGACCGCCGCCACCGCTGGGCGACCCGCGACGAGCTCCGCATCGAGATCGTCACCTGGATCGAACGCACCTACCACCAGCGTCGCCGCCAAGCCGCGCTCGGCCGGTTGACCCCCATCGAGTACGAGATCATCATGACCCCTCAGACGGCAACCGCCGCCTGACCCAACCTGTCACCTCACCGCGCGGCAGTCCCGGTGTCTGCGCTACGTCCCTTCCTCTACTGCGTGATTTCTCTCACCCCCATGGAGTTCTCGGCTGCCTTTCGGACGGAAGGCGAGCGGGAGAGTTCAAGCGGACTGTTACCCGAGGCCATCGCGCTAGCACTGGTACCACGTGAAGGATGCGATCGCCCCGACCGTGTCGGCCCCGGAACTCTCGGACGGTTGGGCGCTTGGGGCCACCCAGCACAAGTCGCCGCCTGACCATCTCTCCTCAAGCTGGTCCGCGGCTCCAGCGACCACGGCGAGGTACAGCAGGTCGAGCCAGCGTCTGCCGGGTCGAGCGTCGATCAGCCTTCGGAGGTCTCCTCACGGTGGCCGTAGTCAAGACATCAGCTGTCAGGTCACCACCCAAAGCCCGTTGAGGTCGGCAGTCTCGTCACTAGGAGTTGGATACGTGGTTAGCGAGGTCCCGACCTTCGGGGTCAGAGGCCGATTCCTGGTGGCTCGGTTCGAGTACGCACCCGTAGGGCATCTAGGCGCGCTGCGATTCGCTCTGCGGGGACACGCTGTGAGGGCTCCGAGCCTGATCGCGGCGGAGTTGCTTCCCCGTCGTGAGGGCGGGTTGCACAGTCGGCCCCATGATCATCGAGGTCGTTGTCCATTGCCGGCGTTACCGGAGTGGTGGCCGCCGGTGCTGCATCGGCCCCACCCGTCGCAGCGAGCAGCTCTTCGATCTCCGTCTGTCGCCGTCGAAGACCGGCCAGCTCATCGGCGCCGTCCCACGGCGAGCCGATACGCCCCTCAGCTCGTTGGGCCTCGGCCCTAGCCGCGCGCGCTTCCCGGCCCAGCTCAGCGAGCGTGTCAGGCAGCCGGTGTAGGTGGCGTTCAAGACGGGTGATGAGGTTGGCCGGGTCGCTACGACTGAGGTCGTTGCTCAGGAAGCTGACTTCGATGTGGGCGTCGGGAATGGCCACGCGGACTTCGTCTTCGATGGTGGTGATGGCTTGGGCAGTGACGGCGAGACCGCCGAGGCGCCCGATCTCGGTGGTCGGGCCGTTGGTCTCGGGAGCGGTCTGGTGCAGGCTCCCTCGGAGCAGGCGTTGGAGGTGCTCACCCGCGTCGACGCGCTTGGCGTGGGTCCGCCCGTCGACGGTCATCACGAAGCGCTCGCCCCTCGTGTCGGTGACCCGGCCGAGCACGGTCTGGAGATCACCGGCTCGATGCTCCGCGTTGTCGGCGCGTCGGGTGGCGGCGTCGTGGGTCCGCCGGAGTCGGTGTTGGTCGTCTTGGTGCGCTCGCTCGAGCCGGGTGAGCCTTGCGACACCGGCATCCACGGAGGCCTTCTCCAACACAAGAGGGTCGCCGGTGGCAAGCGCCTTGACCTCAGCGAAGGAGAGGGCCTGGTCGCCGATGTCATCGACATCGCGGTCGGGCAGGTCGCCGCGAGTGACCTGGGCGATGAACGCGGCCTTCCGCTCTAGCGTCTGCCACATGTAGGTGTCGAAGCTGCCCTCGGTGACGTAGCGCAGCACGCGGACCTCGGGGTTCTGGTTGCCCTGGCGGAGGATTCGGCCGTCTCGTTGTTCGATGTCGGCGGGTCGCCAGGGCGCGTCGAGGTGGTGCATGGCGATGGCGCGTGTCTGGACGTTGGTGCCGACGCCCATTGTCTCGGTGGATCCAATCAGGACCGAGACGGTGCCGTCGCGGCAGGCGGCGAAGAGCTTCGCCTTGCCCTGGTCGGTCTTGGCGTCTTGCATGTAGCGAATCGAGCCGTGATCGACACCGCGGCCGACAAGCAGCGCGCGGAGTTCGTCGTAGGCGTTCCATCCCTCGGCTGCGGGAGTGGACACGTCGCAGAATACGAGCTGGAGCGCGCCCGGGCGGAGGGTGAGCTGGTTGGTCTCGTCCGTGTAGCGATGCTCGCGGGTGGCGTGGTGGATCGCGGCGATCCGCTGTGCGACCACCGTCAGTTTGCCGCTGTCAGTAGGGCCGTCTTCGCCGACCAGTCGGAGGTCGAGCGCGGCCCGCCGGCCATCGCCGGTGACCTTGAGCATGTTGTCCTCGCTGGGGTCGACTGCCCGATTGCGGATTCGTTCGGCACGCGAGGCAAGGTCAGCCACGTAGTCGACGAGGACGTCGCTGGGTTCCACGACGACGGTCTCGGCTTGTC
>CAZUMJ010000064.1:0-8514 GCA_964621605.1 uncultured Iamiaceae bacterium
GCCGGGTCGAGGATGTCGGGGCGGTTCGTCGCCGCCATCATCACGATGCCCTCGGTGGCCTCGAAGCCGTCCATCTCGGCGAGCATCTGGTTGAGGGTCTGCTCGCGTTCGTCGTGGCCTCCGCCGAGCCCTGCGCCGCGCTTGCGCCCGATGGAGTCGATCTCGTCGACGAAGATGATGGCTCGACCCATCTTGCGGGCGGTCTGGAAGAGGTCGCGCACGCGGCTCGCGCCGACGCCGACGAACATCTCCATGAAGTCGGACCCGGTGACCGACAGGAACGGCACGCCGGCCTCACCGGCCACGGCCCTCGCGATCAGGGTCTTGCCCGTCCCGGGTGGGCCGACGAGCAGCACACCCTTGGGGATGCGGGCACCGATCTGACCGAATCGGTCGGGGTACTTGAGGAAGTCGACGACCTCACGAACCTCTTGCTTCACGCCTTCGTAGCCGGCCACGTCCGCGAAGGTCGTGCCCGGTCGTTCGCTGGAGTAGGTCTTGGCCTTCGAGCGGCCGATCGACATGATGCCGCTCATCTGGCCCTGCGCCCGGCGGTTGAGCCACATGAAGAACAGCCCGAAGATCACGAGCAGGCCGATGAACGGCAGCCAGGTCTCAGCCCAGCTCGGGCTGGGCGTCGTGGGCGTGATGGCCACGTCGGCCTTCTGCAGCATCGCCAGGTCGGCGTCGGGGAACTTCACGAACCCGGTGGTGGTGAAGCTCTTGCCGTCGGTGTACTTGCCTTCGATGTGGCCTGTCGAGTTGTTGTACTTGATCGACTTGACGTGGCCGGCTTCGGCCTGGGTGAGGAACTTGCTGTAGCTGATGCTGTTGCCGCTGCTCTGGCTCGAGAACGACCAGAACACCATGGCGAGCGCGAGCGCACCGAGCAGCACCCAGACCGTCCACTTCGGCCAGCCCTCGTCGATGCGGCCACCGGCACCGTTCGGTCGGCGCGGAGGCGGGGGCGGCGGGGGGGTCGGTCCCTGCGAACTCATGGGGGCCATGCTAGGAGGTGTGGCCCGCTATGCCGCCCGTCGGGCCGTGGACCGTGTCGGGTAACGCGTGGTCCGCGGGGGAGCGCGATGCGCCCGGTAGCCTGCGGTCCATGCAGCGACGGTGCGCACGACCTGGTTGTGGCGGGCAGGCGACGGCGACGCTCGCCTACGACTACGCCCAGGGGGTGGTCTGGCTCGAGCACCTCTCCGACGACTCCCATCCCATGACGCACGACCTGTGCTCCCGGCACGCCGACACGCTCTCTGTGCCACGTGGCTGGGTGCTCCAAGACGCACGCACGCGGGTCACGCCGCTGTTCGCCGACGCGCACATGCGCGCCAGCTGATCCGCGCCTGCTGCCGATGACCACCCCCACACGCGCGCGTTCGTGGGGCATCGGTGAGGCGGTCGCCGGCTGGGTCGGTGCGCAGGTCCTTGGCATCGTCGTCGGCGGCGTTGTCGTGGCCGCCGCCGGGTTCAAGCTCGACGACCCGGATGCCTTCCCGTTGTGGCTGCTGGCCATCCTGCAGGTGCCGCTTTGGGGCGGACTGCTCGGTGCGGTCCTGTGGGTCGCGCACAAGGGTGCCGGGCTGCGTGAGACGTTCGGGTTCCGTGCCCGTTGGGGTGACGTTCCTGCTGGTGCCGCCGTCGGGATCGCCAGCCAGTACCTGCTCGTCCCGCTCATCTCGTGGCCGTTCGTGGTGCTGATCGCGCACAAGAGCCTCTCTGACCTGGGCGAGACCGCCACAAAGCTCACGGAGAAGGCGCACGACCCGCTCGGGGTCGTCCTGCTCGTGCTGATCGTGGCGATCGGCGCGCCGATCGTGGAGGAGCTCTTCTACCGGGGCCTGCTGCTCGGTGCATTGGAGGACCGGATCGGCACCTGGGGCGCGGTCGTGGTGTCGGGCCTGATCTTCGGCGGGAGCCACTTCATCCTGCTCGAACTCCCGGCGTTGAGCGCCTTCGGGATGGTGCTCGCCGCGCTGGTGGTGAAGACTCGTCGACTCGGCCCTGCCATCGCAGCTCACATGGCGTTCAACACCGTCACCGTCGTGGGCCTCCTCCTGCGCTGACCGACCCTCACAGGGTGCACACGTGACCGACTCCGACCAGCCACCTCTCGACGACACGCCCGCCGACGACGCCCCGCCCGTGGGGGCCGCACCCGCAGCCGAGCCTGCAGCCGAACCCGCAGCCGTGCCCATCCCCGTGCCATCGCCCGACGTCGACCCCGAACCCGCACCCATGCCTTTGCCGCAGCCGTTCGGGCCGCCGCCGGGCTTCGAGCCATCGCCCGACCTCGACCCCGACCCCGATGTCGACCCGGATTGGGACGACGTCGAGGCGGCAGCGCCGCCTGCGCGCCAGGAGCGCACCGATCGCCCGCCGTTGGAGCCCGGCTGGGCCGCCACCCGGGCACGGATCATCGCCTGGGCGACCCGCCTCGCGGACCAGCCGCTGTCGACCTGGTTGACGCTGCTCGTCGTGGTGGGGTGCACCGTCTTCGTGGCGATCACCGTCCAGCCCAAGCTGGTCTTGCGCGACACGACCCCGACTGGTGGCGACATGGGCGCGCACGTGTGGGGGCCCATGTACCTGCTGCACCACGTGCTGCCCCACGGTCGCCTCTTCGGCTGGGCACCCGACTGGTACGCGGGCTTCCCTGCGTTCCGCTACTACATGGTCGTCCCGGCCCTTTCCATCATCGGCCTGTTCGTCGGGGTGAGCACCCCGCTGCTGATCGTGACGCTGCCGCTGTGTGCCGCCGTGGCCGTGTCGGGCTTCGTGGTGCGGCGCCTGTTCCCCGCCCGCCGGCTGCTGCTGGCGCTCGGCGTCGTGCTTGCGCTGGTCGTGATCCCGATGCCGTACGGGGTGGCGTTCAAGCTGGTGACGGTCAGCGGGCTCGTGACGCTTCCCGCGGCGGCGTGGGCGTTCGGGCGGCTCGCCAACCTGCGGGCCCCCATCCCCGCGTTCTTCTCGCTGGCGGCGGTTGTGTTCATCTACAACCGCGAACCGCTGGTCACCTATCCGAACACGCACGACATCATCGGTACCGGCAACATCATCGGCGGGAACATGGCGTCGACGATGGCGGGGGAGTACTCGTTCTCCATCGCGTTGTCGCTGACGCTGCTGTACTTCGGGGTGCTCGCGCGGGGCCTCAAGACGGGCCGTCACCGTGCCCTCGCCGGGGGCCTGCTGGCGTTGGTGGCGCTGTGCCACCTGTTGCCGTTCTTCTTCGCGCTGTTGGCGAGCGTGATCTTCTTGCTGGCCCGCCCGTCGCTCGGCCGCGGGAAATGGCTGTTCGTGGTGTTCGCCGCTGCCGGCCTGACCGCCGCGTTCTGGATGGTGCCCTTCTACCTGGGTCGCACGTGGACCATGGACATGGGCTTCGAGCAGCTCCCGCCGACCGGCCGCACCTACATGGACTACCTCTGGCCCCGGTCGCTGACCTGGGCGTTCCTGCTGGCGTTCGTGGGCCTCGTGGTGGGTGTGGCCTACAGGAACCGAGTGGCGTTGTGGGCGTTCGGCTGCATGGTCGCCACCGGTGTGGCGTTCCGCTTCATGCCGCAGATCCAGCTCTGGAACGCGCGCATCCTGCCCTTCTACTTCCTGTCGCTGCTGCTGTTGGCGGCCGTGGGTGCCGGAGGCGTGGTGCATGCGGTTGCGACCCTGCTGAGCCGGCGCCCCGGACGACCGTTCGAACCCGTCGGGTGGGTTTCGTTGGTGGGTGCGACGGCCGCGGTGTGGCTGCTGGTGGGCATGCCGCTGCACATGGTGCCCGGGGCGACCTACGACGCCGAGGGTGCCCACTTCCTCGGGCTCCACGTGCGTGACCGCAACTACGTCGCCGACTGGGCCAAGTGGAACTACCGGGGCTACGAGGGCAAGCCCGCGTACCCCGAGTACCGCGGGATCGTCGCCACGATGGACCGGCTCGGCCAGACCCTCGGTTGCGGGCGTGCCATGTGGGAGCAGGAGAACGACGTCGAGGCGAAGTACGGCACCCCGATGGCGCTGATGCTGTTGCCGTTCTGGACCGACTCGTGCATCGGGTCGATGGAAGGCCTCTACTTCGAGTCGTCCGCCACGACGCCGTACCACTTCCTGAACGCGTCGCAGGTGTCGGCGAAGCCGTCGAACCCGGCACGCGATCTGCCCTACGGCAGCTTCGACATGGCTGCTGGTGTGGCGCACCTGCGGATGCTGGGCGTGAAGTACTACCTGGCGGTCTCGCCCACCGCGATCGCCGCGGCCGACGCCGAGCCCGGGCTGTCTCCTCTGGCCACGTCTGGGCCGTGGCACGTGTACGAGGTGCTCGACAGCACGGTCGTTGAGGGGCTCGACCACCTGCCGGTGGTGTGGAACGTGCCGGACCAGTACAAGTCGTGGATCCAGCCGGCCGCGGCGTGGTACATGGACCCGACACGCAACGTGATCCCGTTCGCGGCCGACGGCCCGAAGAACTGGCCTCGCGCGACCGTCGACCGCCGCATCTGGGACGACAGCTGGCTCGGAGTGAGCGGGCAGGTGTCGCAGTTGCGTGCGGGCCTGACGCGCAATCCGTTGCCCGAGGTCGACAGCCCGGCGATCACGCCGGCGAAGGTCACCAATGTGCGGTTGGGCGACGACTCCGTGTCGTTCGATGTCGATCAGGTCGGCAAGCCGGTGCTCGTGAAGGTGTCGTACTACCCCAACTGGAAGGCGTCGGGGGCGAGCGGGCCGTACCGCGTGACCCCGAACCTGATGGTGGTCGTCCCGACGTCGAAACACGTGTCGCTGAGCTACGGGCACACGTCGACCGACCTCGGCTCGTGGTTCCTCACCCTGGTCGGGCTCGCGTTGCTCGTGTTCCTCGGTCGGCGCCCGGCCGTCGAGGTGCGTTGGCGGTGGCGGGCACGAGGCGCCGGTGCGGAGCCTCCCGAAACCCCCGAAGTAGGATCGCCGAGCCATGTCTGACATCGATGCCGTCTTCCACGCCTACGACGTTCGGGGCACGGTGCCCGACCAGCTCGATGCAGCCGCAGCGGCGGCGATCGGGACGGGGTTCGCGGTGTACGTGCGAGAAGCCGAACCCGAGACGCGGCGGGTGCTGGTGTGCCGCGACATGCGACCGTCGGGGGTCGAGCTCGTGGCCGCGTTCGCCGCAGCGGTGCAGGCGCAGGGCCTCGACGTCGTCGACCTGGGGCTCGGCTCGACCGACCTCCTGTACTTCGCGTCCGGGTCGCTCGACGCGCCGGGCGCCATGTTCACCGCGTCGCACAACCCCGCGCAGTACAACGGCATCAAGTTCTGCCGCTCCGGCGCCGGCCCGGTCGGTGAAGAGACGGGTCTGGGTCGCATCCGCGAGGTGGCCAAGCAAGGCGCCGAGCCGTGGGCGGGTGAGCCCGGTTCGTTCGTCGAGCGTGACGTCCTCGGCGACTTCGCTGATCACGTGCGGTCGTTCCTGACCGACCCGTCCGCCCTGCGGCCTCTGAAGGTCGTCGCCGACACCGCGAACGGCATGGGTGGGCTGATCGTCCCCGCGGTGTTCGCGGGCCTGCCGTTCGACCTCGAGGTGATGTACGGCGAGCTCGACGGCACGTTCCCGAACCACCCGGCCGACCCGATCCAGCCCGAGAACCAGGCCGACCTGCGCCGTCGTGTGGTCGAGGCGGGGGCCGATGTGGGCCTCGCGTTCGACGGTGACGCGGACCGGGTGTTCCTCGTCGACGAGTTGGGTGTGGGCCTCTCGGGTTCGACGACCACCGCGATGGTCGCCGCCACGATCCTCGACCGGGAGCCGGGCGCCACGATCCTGCACAACCTCATCTGCTCCCGGGCGGTGCCGGAGATCATCCGTGAGCGCGGTGGCACCCCGGTGCGCACCCGTGTCGGCCACTCCTTCGTGAAGGCCGTGATGGCCGAGACCGGCGCGGCCTTCGGCGGCGAGCACTCGGCGCACTACTACTTCCGCGCGAACTACCGCGCGGATTCGGGGATCATCGCCGCGATGCACGTGCTCGACGTGCTCTCGCAGTCGGGCCAACCGCTGTCGGAGCTGCGCAAGCCGTTCGAGCGGTACGTCGACTCGGGCGAGATCAACACCCGCGTCGACGACGTGGCCCGCGTGATCGATCACGTCGCCGCGGCGTTCGCCGATCACCCCCAAGACCGCATGGACGGCCTCACCGTCGACTGTGGCCCGTGGTGGTTCAACCTCCGACCGTCCAACACCGAGCCGCTGTTGCGGCTGAACCTCGAGGCACCGACCCGTGCCGAGGTGGACGCCCACGTCGCGGAGCTCCGCGACCTGATTGCCAAGGGATGACGATGGCTCTCGACCCACACCTCCTGGACCTGCTCGTGTGCCCCGAAGACATGGGTCCGCTCGTGTACTTCGAAGCAGACGAGATCCTGTTCAACCCGCGTCTGGGCCGCACCTACCCCGTGCGTAGTGACATCCCGGTGATGTTGGTCGACGAGGCCACGACCTTGAACGATGCCGACGCCGCCGCCCTGCGCGCCCGTGCCGAGGCCGAAGGCGCCCGCACCACCGGCGAGGGCTGACATGGCCGGCGTGCTCGACACGTTCGGCATGGCCGCCGCATCGGCGGCGCTCCCTGACCAGATCGAGGCGGCAGTCGCGCTTGGCCAGGCACTCACCGGGTTGCCGGCGCACGAACTCGTGGCCAACGTCGTGCTGCTCGGCGTCGGCGACGACGGCGGAGCGGCCGAGGTGGTCGCTGCGGTCGTGGCGCCCTACGCGCCCGTGCCGGTGGTCGTGGTCGACGGGGTGCAGCTGCCGTCGTTCGTCGGGTCCGACACGCTCGTCGTGGCGTTCTCGTTCGCCGGTGACGGTGCAGATGTGCTCGATGCCGTCGAGGAAGCAGCGACTGCCGGCGCGCATCTCCTCGCCGTGTGTGCGCCCGGTCCGCTCGCCGATGCGGTCGCCGCCGCGTCGGGCGTCCGCGTCGCGATCGCCGGCGACGCACCGGTTGCCCGCGCCGCGGTCGGGGCACTTGTCGTCCCGGTGCTCGTGGCACTCGAGACGATGGGCCTGTTCTCCGGTGCCGCCGACTGGGTCGCCTTGGCGGTGGAGCAGCTTCGGCGTCGGGTGCAGCGCCAGGCCGAGGGCGATCCGCTCGCCTCCGACCTTGCCAGGTCGATCGGTCGGACGTTCCCGCTCGTCATCGGCGCGGGTGACGTGGGACGTGTCGCGGCTCGGCAGTGGAAGGCCCGCTGCAACCAGAACGCGAAGGTCCCGGCGTGGTCGAACGAGGCGCCGGCGCTCTTCTCCGACGAGCTTGCGGGCTACGGCCAGCACGGCGACGTGACCCGCCAGGTCCTCACGCTCGTCACGCTGCGCCACGACCACGAGCACCCGCAGCTCGCCGACCGCCTGCACGCTGCCGGAGCGGTGCTGAGCGAGGTGGTGGCAACCGCGCACGAGGTGGTCGCGGAAGGCGAGGGCGAGCTGGCGCAGTTGCTCGACCTGCTCTACCTCGCAGATCAGGTCAGCTTTGCGCTCGCCGCGCACGAAGGCGTCGACCCGGGGCCGACGGCCTCGCTCGACCGGCTTCGGCGCGCGATCGACGCCTGACCCGCTGACCCGCTGACCCACTGCACGCACGGACCGGCTGGTCCGAGTCGTCGGTGCTCGCACGCGCACAGGTCGCGTGCGCCACGGCGCGGACGACTACGGTGGTGCCCCGCTGCGTCGCCCCGTTCGTCGCAGCGACCAGCCGGGCTGTACCGAGTGGGTCAGCTGACCCCAGCCCGGGTTCGATTCGTGCGCTTGTTCGGCGCGCCCTCGTTCCCGGAGGACCCCATGCCCACGTCACTGAACGGCGACTTCAAGGTCGCCGACCTCTCCCTCGCCGGCTTCGGCCGTAAGGAGATCCAGCTCGCCGAGCACGAGATGCCCGGCCTCATGTCGCTGCGCGCCGAGTACGCCGACAGCCAGCCGCTCGCCGGTGCACGCATCACCGGCTCGCTGCACATGACGATCCAGACCGCCGTGCTCATCGAGACGCTCACGGCGCTCGGTGCCGAGGTGCGCTGGTGCTCGTGCAACATCTTCTCGACCCAGGACCATGCGGCCGCCGCGGTCGTCGTCGGGCCGGAGGGCACGGCCGAGAACCCGAGCGGCGTCCCGGTGTACGCCTGGAAGGGCGAGACGCTCGAGGAGTACTGGTGGTGCACCGAGCAGGTCCTGCGCTGGCCCGGTGGCGACGGCCCGAACCTGATCCTCGACGACGGCGGTGACGCCACACTGCTGGTGCACAAGGGCCGCAAGTACGAGCTCGCCGGAGCAGTGCCCGACACGACAGACGCCGACTCCGAGGAGTGGGGCGTGGTGCTCGACCTGCTGCGCCGCAGCCTCGCCGAGTCGTCTGACCGTTGGACGGGCGTTGCCGACGGGGTGCGCGGCGTGTCGGAGGAGACGACCACCGGCGTGCACCGCCTCTACCAGATGTTCGAGGCGGGCGAGCTGCGCTTCCCGGCGATCAACGTCAACGACTCGGTCACCAA
>CAZUMJ010000065.1:0-8221 GCA_964621605.1 uncultured Iamiaceae bacterium
CCATCGTCCCGATGTTCAGGTGCGGCTTGTTCCGCTCGAACTTCTCCTTGGCCATCGGTGCATCTCCTCGGGGCGCGGTGCTGGCACCGGTTGCCCGGTGCCGTTTGGTCTTGTTGGTGGATGGGGCTGGTAGCGACGGTCGGGTTCGAACCGACGACCTCTCGATTATGAGCCGAGCGCTCTCACCAGCTGAGCTACGTCGCCTTGATCGGGCGGGGAGCCCCCTGTCGGAATCGAACCGACGACCTTTTCCTTACCATGGAAACGCTCTGCCGACTGAGCTAAGGGGGCGGCACGCACCCTTCCGGGTGAGCCTCCGAGCATACCCGAGCCGCGACCGCCCCGGCCAAACCCACGGGGCATGCACACGGACCGGCCTCACCCCGTACGGTTCGTGACCGTCGCGACCTATGCCGAACGGCCTATGAGGTGCTTCTTGCGGACATAGGCCGAACGACTCAAGCCACCCCCCTGACCTGCCGATGGAGAGGGGGTGAGGTATTCCCGACTTGCGGTCGAATCAAACGGACGCACCTTCAAGCTCCAGTTCCACCCCCGCCTCACCGTGGTCACGGGAGTCGGGCCCGGGACGCGTGAGTCCCTCGTCCGTGAGCTCATCGGCGCGCTCGGCTCCAACCGAGCCGGCACCCACCTCGAGATCAGCACCGACACGGGCCGGCGCCTGACCGTGTTTCGCCCGGTCGACGCCCGGGCACGGGTGATCGACATGGGCAACGGCTCCGACGTGTCCGATGAGTACACGGCCCAGTCGGGCACGGTCGACCTCCTCGGCCCCGAAGGCCTCGATGTCGCGAGCGCCCGTCGTTGGATGCGCGTCGGGTCAACCGACCTCGCGACCACCACGCGCAGCCAGATGGTCGTGTCCCGGTTGGCCGAGCTCGATCAGTCGGAGTTGTGGTCGGCCGCCACGCGTGTCCGCGTCGCCGAAGAACGCCTCCTCGACCACGGCATCCAGGGCAACCCCAAAGAAGATGCGGTCGTCATCGCGCAGGTCGAGAGCACGCGCGATCGGCTCGAAGCGGCCGTCGACCAAGCCGAGAAGGGTCGCACCCTCGCCGTGCAGGTCGGCGCAGTCTGCCTGGGCGTCGCCGCCCTGCTCGCTCTGTTCAGCACCCTCGCCGCCGCCGGCGTGGTGAGCATCGGCGCAGCGGTGGTCGCCGCCGTGTTCTTCCTGCGCCACCGTGTCGACACCGCCGAGCGGGCGCTGCGCGAGGCCCTCAGCGACGCCGGTGCCGACTCGTACCTCGGCTTCCACCTGAACCGCATAGACACCTTCGTCAGCGGAGAGCAGCACCGTCGCCAGTACGCCGCGGCAAGCGAAGACGCCCGCGACGCTGCCGCGCGCTGGCACGCCCTGGCGGGCGACGTCACGGTGGAATGGGTGTTCCAACATCGCGAAGCGATCCAGGCGGCTGCACATCTTCGGGCCCACCCCCATCAGCGCACCCGTCAAGAGGGACGGGAGCCTGGCTCGGCGCTCCCCGCTCTGGTCGACGGCGAGGACGCCGGCGAGCTCGTCGATGCCCTTCTGCATCGCCTCACCCGAGCCCGCCGCCTGGGGAGCAGCGAGGAGAGCTTCCCGCTCCTGCTCGACGAACCGTTCGCCAACCTCGACCCCGCCGCGAAGCCGGCGCTGCTCGAGGTGCTCGTCAAGCACGCGGGCGACCCGCAAGTGATCCTCTTGACCAACGACGAGGATGTCGTCGCCTGGGCGCGCCTCGAAGAGCTCACCGGCGCGTTGAGCATCATCGGGCCGGGAAGCAACGCCCAGCCGACCGAGGCAACGAGCGAGCACGACCACCCCGCCGGCACCGTCGGGAGCTGACGGGCCTCGCACGCGGGCCACAAGCGGTACCGTCCGGTCTCGTGCACGTTCGCCCGGCCGACCCCGCCTCGCCAACCGACCGCGAAGCCATACGCGCGATCTACAACCACGCGGTGCTCAACACGACGGTCGTGTTCGACCTGGTCGCTCGGACACCCGAGGCGCAGCAAGCCTGGATGCTCGACCGCAGCGGCGTGCACGCCGTGCTCGTCGCCGAACAAGACGACCGCGTCGTGGGCTTCGCCTCGCTCTCCCCGTACCGGTCGCGCCCTGCGTATCGCACGACGGTCGAAGACTCCGTGTACGTGCACCCCGACCATCAGGGGAAGCGCGTGGGAAGCACCCTGCTCGACGAGCTGCTGGTCGTCGCCGCCGCGCACGGGTTCCACACCGTGTTGGCGCGCATCACGGGGCACAACGAGGCGTCGATAGCCCTGCACCGGCGCGCCGGGTTCGAAGAGGTCGGCATCGAACGTGAGGTCGGCCGCAAGTTCGGCCAATGGCTGGACGTGGTCGTGATGCAGCACCTGCTTGGTCCCACGAGCGACCGACCGCACCCCGAACCGGGCTGACCCCGTACGGGCTGACCCCATACAGGTCGGCCGCGAACGGATCAAGCGATTCGCGTGTCCGCCGAACCAGCGCGGCGCGCACCACGACGATCCCTGCACCTCCTGACGGGTCGTCAGGTCGCGGGTACGGTGTGGCGGCGCCACCGGGGCGCTCGCCTCGCACGAGAAAAGGGGTCGTGATGACCGAAGCGCTGTTCGACGCGTCGACGCTGTGGGAGCTGGTCGCCCGACGGGCCGACGCCACACCCGATCGAGCGATGTTGATCACCGATGCGGCCACGCTCACCTTCGGCGAGTTCCGCGATCGTGCCGAGCGCGTCGCAGCCGGGCTCGCCTCGCTGGGCGTCACCGCCGGCACCCGCGTGAGCTGGCAGCTCCCCACCAGCATCGACACCGTCGTCGCATCCGCAGCGCTGTGCCGCCTCGGTGCGGTGCAGAACCCGGTCCTGCACCTGTACCGCGAGCGCGAGCTCGGCTTCGCCGTCGGCCAGACCCAGGCGGAGCTGGTCGTCACCGCCGGAACGTGGAAGGACTTCGACTTCACGGCGATGGCCGAAGCGGTGGTGGCGGACCTCCCGATCAGCCCGCGCATCGTCCCCCTCGCCGACCTGGCAGAGGGCGACCCTGCGACACTGCCGCCCGCACCGAGCGACGGCGACGCCGTGCGCTGGACCTACTACACGTCGGGCACCACGTCGGAGCCGAAGGGTGTCCTGCACAGCGACGCCAGCCTCATCGCCGGCGGCCTCGGGCTCGCCCGCGCGCTCGACATGTCGGCCGAGGACGTCGGCTCGATCGCGTTCCCGTTCGCGCACATCGCCGGCCCCGACTACCTCGTGATGGTGCTCGCGTACGGCTTCCCGGCGATCCTGCTTGAAGCCTTCGTCCCTGCCGATGCGGTTGCGACGTACGCCCGTCACGGCGCCACGATGGCCGGCGGGAGCACTGCCTTCTACCAGGCGTTCCTCAACGAGCAGCGCAAGGCACCCGACACCCCGATCATCCCGACGCTGCGCATCCTCTCCGGAGGTGGGGCACCGAAGCCGCCCGAGGTGTACTACGAGGCCAAGCGCGAGCTCGGCGTGCCGATCGCGCACGGCTACGGCATGACCGAGGTCCCCATGATCGCCATGGGCGCCCCGACTGACACCGACGATCAACTCGCCAACACCGAGGGCAAGCCGGTGCACGGCGCCGACGTGCGCATCGTGACCGCCGATGGGCGCGTCGCCGGCCCCGGCGAGGACGGTGAAGTGCGCCTCAAGGGCCCGATGGTGTTCCGCGGCTACACCGACCCGGCGCTCACGGAAGCGGCGTTCGACGAGAACGGCTACTTCCGCACCGGCGACCTGGGCCACCTGCGAGAGGACGGCCACCTCGTCCTGACCGGTCGCCTCAAGGACGTCATCATCCGCAAGGGCGAGAACATCTCCGCCAAGGAGATCGAAGACCTCCTCTACCAGCACCCCAAGGTCGGCGACGTGGCGGTGATCGGGCTCCCCGACCGTGAGCGCGGCGAGCTGGTCTGCGCGGTGGTGGAGCGCGGCGAGTCTGGGGACGACCTCAGCTTCGACGAGATGGTGGCCTACCTGCGCGAGGCCAAGCTCATGACCCAGAAGATCCCGGAGCGCCTCGAGATCGTCGACGGGCTGCCACGCGGCGGCACGCTGAACAAGGTCCTCAAGAACGTGTTGCGAGACACGTACACCTGAAGCACCGCGCCCACACCTGAAGCGCCACGCCCGCACCTGAAGCACCGCGCCCACACCTGAAGCACCGCGCCCGCACCTGACGTGCCGCGCCCACACCTGAGGAGAACCCCCGGGTTCAGGCCGGGAACCCGTCCGGCGTGTTGTGCGCGTACGAACGCTCCTCGACGCGCGACGAGATGCGCCACCCCTGCGGGGTGCGCACGAACGTGTCGACATACCAGAGCCCGAGCTGGATCGTCCGCTCGCCCCCGGGCTCGGCCAACACCAGCGCGTTCGCGCAGATGGTGCGCCCGGTGGCCTCGTCGCCGGTGACGGTGATCTTCGACGTGGCCACGAGGTGCTGGGTGGACCGGAACCAGCCGAGCCCCTCGGGCAGGAACGCCTTGATGGCCGCGAGGTCGCCACGGATGCCGCCCATCGCGGTGTAGTCCACGACCGCGTCCGGGGTGAAGATGTCGTCGAGGGTGTCCCAGTCGCCGGAATCGATGGCATGGGCGTAGTCGACGATCAGATCGCCGATCTCGAGGCGGTCGGAGATCTCTTGGATCGACAGGGTCATCGCTCCCCCTTCAGCGCACGGACCGTGGACGCGCAGAACCCCCTGCGAGGCAGGGGGTTCCTGGTGGGCCGGGAAGGATTTGAACCTCCGTAGCATTACGCGACTGGTTTACAGCCAGTTCCCTTTGGCCGCTCGGGCACCGACCCAGGAGCCGACAGTGTAGCCAGCAACCGGCCCTCCGTGAGACCCGACGCCCACCGGGCGACAGATACCCTGGCGAGATGCCCAGCTTCGACGTCGTCTCGGAAGTGGACCTCCAAGAGGTGCGCAACGCGGTGGACCAGGTCTCCCGCGAGGTCGCGAACCGCTTCGACTTCAAGAACACCAACGCCTCGATCGAGCTCAACGACCACGAGATCAAGCTCCACGCCAACACGCCGGACCGCCTCGGCGCCCTCCGCCAGGTGCTGGAAGAGAAGCTCGTGAAGCGGAAGGTGTCGCTGAAAGCCGTCGACTACGGCAAGGTCGAGGAAGCCTCCGGTGGCACCGCCCGCCAGCTCGTCACCCTCAACGCCGGCATCTCGTCGGACAAGGCACGAGAGCTCAACAAGTTCATCAAGACGCTGCCCCTGAAGGGCATCCAGTCGCAGACCCAGGGCGACCAGCTACGCGTCACGGGCAAGAAGCGCGACGACCTGCAAGAGGTCATCACGGCGCTGCGCGAGGGCGACTTCGGCGTACCGCTGCAGTTCGAGAACTTCCGCGACTGACCGCGACGCGGGCGCTAGAAGCGCTGCGACCGCAGCCGCGCCACGCGCTCCTCGGTGGGCGGGTGCGTACGGAAGAGGTTGGCGAAGCTGGCCTGCCGCCCCGTGAGCGGGTTCACGATGTAGGCGGTCGCCTGCGCCGGGTCGATGTCCATCGGGACGCGCTGCGCGTACCCCTCGATCTTCTCGAGCGCCCGTGCCAGCGGCTCACCCGTGCCGAGCAGCTCGGCTCCGGAGCGGTCGGCCTCGAACTCGCGGCTGCGCGTGAGCGCCATCTGGAGCAACATCGCGGCGAGCGGCGCCAGGATCGCCATGGCGAGCATGCCGACGATGCCACCGCCGCCGTCTCGGTCGCGGCTCCCGCCACCGAAGAACATGCCCCCCCACATCGCCATGCGGGCAAGGAACGTGATGCCCATCGCCACTGCGGCGGCGACCGAACCGATGAGGATGTCGCGGTTGCCGACGTGGCTCAGCTCGTGCGCCAGCACCCCACGAAGCTCGTCCCACGACAGGACCTGCAGGATGCCCTCGGTGACCGCCACCGCCGCGTGGTTCGGGTTGCGGCCCGTCGCGAACGCGTTCGGTTGCATCTCCGGGCTGACGTAGAGCTTGGGCATGGGCATGTCGGCCCGTGCGGCGAGGTCGCGCACCACCGCGTAGTACTGCGGCATCTCGGCTTCGGTGACCGGTCGCGCTCGGGCGGCCTTGATGGCGAGCTTGTCGCTGAACCAGTACGAGCCACCGACGAACACGAGGCCGATGCCGAGCCCGATGACGGCCCCTCCCCGACCCCAGATGCCCCCGATGCCGATCATCAGGCCACCCATGGCGGCCAGCAGGACGACGGTCTTCAGGTTGTTCTTCACGGGGAGCTCCTCGCAGGCGGGGGGCGACACCACCAGGCTATCGGGCTCTCCGATCGGACCGTCTCGCAACGACCTTGGAGCATGCTCCGGGTTTCCTGTACGCCGGCTGAGCGCGCGCCTGCCGACCACACCGCACCCCGTGGGTGACCGGACCGCTGTGGTCGCCGACGTCACGTCGTCAGCCCGCACTACCCTCGCCGCGATGTCCGGCACCCACCCCGACCACACGACCACGACGGCCCAGGTCGATCCGGCTGCCGTCGGCGCCCTGCTCAGCCGGGCACGCCGCGAGGTTGACGAGGGTCTGCTCCCCGCATGCCAGATCGCCGTCGCGTACCGGGGTGAGGTCGTGGTCGACGCCACCTTCGGCGCACCTGAGGCAACCCGGTTCGTGCCGTTCTCTGCCACCAAGGTGCTCACCGCGGCCGCCATCTGGCGGCTCATCGCCGAGGCAGGGCTGGACGTGGCGCAGCCTGTCGCCACGTACGTGCCGGCCTTCGCGGCGAACGGGAAGGAGGCGGTGACCGTCGAACACGTGCTGCTGCACACCAGCGGCTTCCCGATGGCGCCGATCGAACCGAGGGAGTGGCGCACCCGCGAGGCCCGCCTCGCGGCCTTCGAGGGATGGCGACTCGAACACGCGCCCGGCGAACGCTTCGTCTACCACCCGATCTCGGCGCACTTCGTGCTCTGCGAGATCGTGGAGACGCTCACCGGCGAGCCGTACGTCGACGCGCTGCACCGTCTGGTGACCCAACCGCTCGGCATCCCGCGCCTGCTCGGCATCCCGATCGACCAGCAGGCCGACATCGCGGACGTCGTCGGCGTCGGGGACGAAGCGACCGCGGACGAGCTGGCGGAGCTCTACGGCGATGCGGCGGCAACGGTCGCGGCGATCCCCCGCGACTTCGTGAACGCGCTGCTCATGGCGTTGAACCACCCGAAAGCACGCGCCGTGGGCGTCCCCGGCGGGGGTGGCATCGTGCGCGCCGCCGACCTGGCCCTCGTCTACCAAGCGCTGCTGCACAACACGCACGAGCTGTGGGACCCGTCGGTCCTCGCCGATGCCACAGGACGGGTGCGCAACACCCTCCCAGACCCGCTCGGCGTGCCCGCCAACCGCAGCCTCGGTCTGATGATGGCCGGCGACGACGGCTTCGCGGCCCGACGCGGCTTCGGCACGCGCGCGTCGGCGAAGGCGTTCGGACACGACGGAGCCGGCGGGCAGCTCGCGTTCGCCGACCCCGCGTCGGGCCTCTCGTGCTGCTATGTGACCAACGGACTCGACCGCAACCTGCTGCGGGAACATCGGCGCACGGTCGACATCGCGAATGCGGTGCACGCGCTCGTCACGACCCGCTGAGCCAGGAGGTTCGCGGGGTCGGGGTCAGTCGTAGTACCCCGAGTGGATGTAGACGCACGGCACGCCCTCGCGACGGAACATCTCCACGTTGCGGAGGTCGTCCTCGAACGCCAGGCGCAGGTCGAACCCACGCCCCCGCAGCTCATCCGCGCTGCGGCGCTTGTAGCCCTCGGACGACCCGAAGTCGCCGTGGTCGCGCATGATGAGGACGTCCCACCGCAGCTGGAAGCGCTCCAACCAGCCCAGCGTCTGCGGCTGCACCCTGATGGGCCGCGCGGTGAGCAGCACGACCTGCAGGTCGGGGTGCAGGGCGTGGAGGAGCTGCGCGGTGTCGTCGATGAGCGGGTCTTCGCCGCACGCCTCGAAGAACCCGTCCCAGTCGCGCCAGCGACGCTCGAGGAAGTGCTGCCGTCCGGCCGCGTCCGACAACACGCCGTCCATGTCGAACACCACCGCCTGGCCCGGCTCGACCACGCCAGCGCGCCACGTCCAGTTGGGGGGCGTGTTCATGCGGTGCAGGGTAGAGGGCAGCGGGTGACGGACGCTCCTATGGATCGTCAAGTAGGTGAGGGTGGGTTCTCGAGCTGTTTGAA
>CAZUMJ010000066.1:0-7697 GCA_964621605.1 uncultured Iamiaceae bacterium
CACCCGGCGGGCTCCGCCCGGGGACCCTCTAAGGTTTCGGGGTGCCTTTCGTCTACTCGTTCGACCACAAGCATCGGCGCGCCCCGATGGAGCTCAAGGGGCTCCTCGGCGGGAAGGGCGCCAACCTGGCCGAGATGACCTCGGTGTTGGGCCTGCCGGTCCCGCCGGGCTTCACGATCTCCACCGAGGCGTGTCGCGCCTACCTGGTGCAGGGCTGGCCCGACGGGCTCGACGCCGAGATCGACCGGCACGTGGCGAAGCTCGAGAAGGCCATGGGCCGCCGACTCGGTGACGCCACCGACCCGCAGCTGGTGAGCGTGCGCTCCGGCGCCAAGTTCTCGATGCCGGGGATGATGGACACGGTGCTGAACCTCGGTCTCAACGACCGTTCGGTACGTGGGCTCGCCGCCGCGACCGGCGACGAGCGCTTTGCGCTCGACTCCTACCGGCGCTTCATCGCCATGTACGGCCGCATCGTGCTCGGCATCGAGGCCGAGCACTTCGACGGACCGCTCGAGGCCTGCCGGGAAGCCGCCGGGGTCGCCACCGACGCCGACATCTCCGCCGAGGCGCTCGCCGAGCTGTGCGACACCTTCAAGCAGGTCGTCAAGGAGCACACCGGCAAGGCGTTCCCGCAGGACCCTCGTCGTCAGCTCCGCGGGGCGATCGAGGCGGTGTTCCGCTCGTGGAACACCCCGCGTGCGGTCGCGTACCGCGTCCACGAGAAGATCGACCACGATCTCGGCACCGCGGTGAACGTGCAGGCGATGGTGTTCGGCAACCGCGACGACAACTCCGGCACCGGCGTGGGCTTCACCCGCAACGCCGCCACCGGCGAGAACCGCCCCTACGGCGACTTCCTGGTGAACGCCCAAGGCGAAGACGTCGTCGCCGGCATCCGCAACACCGAAGACCTCGACGCACTCGGCAAGCACTTCCCGGCCATCCACGCCGAGCTGCTCGCCATCTTCGACCGCCTCGAGCGTCACTACCGCGACATGTGCGACACCGAGTTCACGATCGAGCAGGGCAAGCTCTGGATGCTCCAGACCCGCGTCGGCAAGCGCACCGGGCGTGCCGCGCTGCGCATGGCGGTCGAGATGACCACCGACCGGCGCATCAAGCTCACGCGCGACGAGGCGGTCGCCCGCATCACCGCGGAGCACCTCGATCAGGTGCTGCACCCGCAGTTCGGGGCGTCGAACATGGAGGTCCTCACCGAGGGGCTTGCCGCGTCCCCCGGCGCGGCGGTCGGGCGCGTCTACCTCGACGCCGACCGTGCCGTGAACGCCGCCGCGAACGGCGAGAAGGTCGTGTTGGTCCGCAACGAGACGTCACCCGACGACATCCACGGCATGCAGGTCAGCCAAGGCATCCTCACCGCGCGTGGTGGCCTCGTGAGCCACGCCGCGGTCGTGGCGCGCGGCTGGGGCATCCCCGCGGTGGTCGGCGCCGAGAAGATCAAGATCGCCGACGGCGCCTTCCGGGTGGGCGACGTGACCGTCGCCGAAGGTGACGTCATCTCCATCAACGGCAGCACCGGCGAGGTCGTGCTCGGCGCAGTCGAGCTCGTCGAAGCCACCCCGTCGGAGGAGTTCACGACGATCCTCGGGTGGGCCGACAAGATCCGCAAGGGGCGCCTGGCGGTGCGAGCCAACGCCGACAACGGTCCCGACGCCGCCAACGCCCGGGCGTTCGGTGCCGAGGGCATCGGCCTGTGCCGCACCGAGCACATGTTCCTCGCCGATGACCGTCTGCCGGTCGTGCGCCGCATGATCCTCGCCGACACCCCCGAAGACGAAGCCGCCGCCCTCGAAGAGCTCCACAAGGTGCAGAAGGCCGACTTCCTCGAGATCCTCGAAGCGATGGACGGCCTGCCGGTCACGGTGCGGCTGCTCGACCCGCCGCTGCACGAGTTCCTCCCGAGCGTCGACGAGCTCGAGATCAAGGAGGCGACGACGGGCCTCACCGGTGCCGAGGAGCAGCTCCTGGCTGCCGCCAAGTCGTGGCACGAGTTCAACCCGATGCTCGGCGTGCGTGGCGTCCGCCTCGGCGTCCTCAAGCCGGGCCTGTACGCGATGCAGGTGCGGGCCCTCATCGAGGCGGCGGTCGAGCGTCAGCGGGCCGGCGGCAAGCCGATCGTCGAGGTGATGATCCCGCTCACGATCTCGCGCGAGGAGCTGCGCCTCGCCCGCGGCTGGGTGGCCGGTGCGGTTGCCGAGGCGACGCGGGGCCTGAAGCGCAAGCCGAAGGTGAGCATCGGGACGATGGTCGAGACGCCGCGTGCCGCGCTGCTCGCCGAGGAGATCGCGGACGAGGCCGACTTCTTCAGCTTCGGCACCAACGACCTCACCCAGATGACGTTCGGCTTCTCGCGCGACGACATCGAGGGTCGTCTGATGAAGCCGTACCTCGAGCAGGGGTTGATTGCACGAAACCCCTTCGAGACCGTCGACGCGGGTGGGGTCGGCGAGCTGGTGCGCATCGGCGCGGAGCGTGGCCGGGCGCGCAAGCCCGACCTGAAGCTCGGCGTGTGCGGGGAGCACGGCGGCGACCCCGAGTCGATCCGGGTCTTCTACGCGGCAGGGCTGCAGTACGTGTCGTGCTCGCCGTACCGCGTGCCCATCGCGCGCCTCGCCGCCGCGCAGGCTGTGCTGGAGGCCTGACCCCGAGGGGCCGCCCATGGGCATCCTCGACGAGGACGTGGCGAGGGTTCGCGAAGCGACAGACCTCGTGGGCCTGGTGAGCCAGCACCTCGCGCTCCGGCGCGTGGGCAGCAACTGGATGGGGCTGTGCCCGTTCCACGGCGAGAAGTCCCCGAGCTTCTCGGTCAGCGCCGACAAGGGCTTCTTCCATTGCTTCGGTTGCGGCAAGAGCGGCGACGCCATCACGTTCCTGCAGGAGATCGAACACGTCGACTTCGTCGGCGCGGTAGAGACGCTCGCGGCGCGGGCGTCGATCACCCTGCACTACACCGACCAGAAGCAGTCGGGCGATCGACGTCAACGGCAGCGTCTCGTCGACGCCATGGCCGCCGCGGTCGACTGGTACCACGAGCGGTTGCTGACGAGCACCGACGCAGGGTCGGCACGCGGCTATCTGCGGTCGCGCGGACTGAGCGGCGACGAGGTGCGGCAGTTCCGCATCGGGTGGGCTCCCGACGACTGGGATCAGCTCGCCCGTGCTCTCGCCGGCCACGACAAGGCGCTCGAGGATGCCGGGCTCGTGTTCGTGAACCGCCGCGGGCGCCGCCAGGACTTCTTCCGCGGGCGGCTGCTCTTCCCGATCTTCGACGCACAAGGTGACCCGGTGTCGTTCGGGGGACGCGTCCTGCCCGGCGGCGACGGGGCGAAGTACCGCAACACGGCCGAGACGGCGCTGTACCACAAGAGCCGGGTCCTCTACGGGCTGAACTGGGCGAAGCACGCGGTCGTTGCCGCCGATGAGGTGATCGTGTGTGAGGGCTACACCGACGTGATCGGCTTCGCCGCGGCGGGCATGCCTCGGGCCGTCGCGACGTGCGGCACCGCGCTGACCGAGGATCACGTGCGTCAGTTGCGGCGCTTCGCCCGTCGCATCGTGTTGGCGTTCGACCCCGACTCCGCGGGCAAGGCCGCCGCCGACCGCGTCTACGCGTGGGAGCGCGCCCACGACCTCGACGTGGCGGTCGTCGAGCTTCCCGCGGGCGAGGACCCCGCCGACCTGGCTCGCTCCGACGCGGACGCGCTCGCCACCGCGGTGGCGTCCGCACGGCCGTTCCTGGGCTACCGGGTGGACCGAGTGCTCGCGGCGGCCGACCTCCGCACCCCCGAGGGCAGGGCACGGGCCGCGGAGCTGGCGTTGGGAGCCATCGCCGAGCACCCGAGCGAGTTCGTGCGCGACCCGTACCTCATGGAGGTCGCGGATCGTTGCCGCCTCGACGCGGACCGCTTGCGGGCACGGCTTGCGCAGGGCGATCTGCCCTCGGCCGGACGTGCTGCTGCTCCCACGGAAGCGGCGAGGTCGTCAGGCGGATCGGGGACCGACCGCGGGGGCACGTCGTCGAGGCGCGCGGGCGGCGGGCGCGCCGCGGGCGGAGCCGATGTCGTCGAGACCGAGGCGCTGCGCTCCGCGGTGCACGAACCGTCGACCACGCTCGGATTGCTCGCACCGGAACTGTTCGCGGACGACGTGCACGCCGAGGTGTTCCATGCGTTGCACGTGGCGCTCGGCGACCCGCACCAGGCGGCCGCTGGGCTCAGCCCAGAAGGGACAGAGCTCCTGGCGCGGCTCGCGGTCGAGGCGTCCGACACGGACCCGTTCGACGTTGCGGCACGTCTCGTCGATCGTGCGGCCACGCGTGCGCTCGGAGACCTTGAGCGGGAGGCCCGACGTGCCGATGACCCCCTCGAGTACGCCGCCGCGATCGGGTGGTTGAAGCTACGTCTGGAGGAGCTGCGCGCCGACCCCGTCGCGGGACTACCGCCCGGCGGGCAGTTGGTAGCGTGGCTCGTGGACCAGGCAGGGGATCGGCCATGACGTTCATCTCTTCCGCCGAGGGCGGAGCGCAACGCAGCATGGATGGGCTCGACGGTGCCACCGCCGATGAGCTCACGCGCGTCGGGGCGCCGGTGCGCGGGTCGCGTGCCGATGACGCGACCGCCGCCGGCGACACAGCCGCTGCCGTTGCCGAGGTCCTTCCCGCCGACGAGGCGCTTCCCGAGGGCCCGCAGCTCGCCGACGCGTTCGACGAGCTCGAGCCCCGTCCCGCCGCGCGCCCGGATCTTCTCGATGGCCCCGATGCGATCGCGTCGCCCGACGACCCCGACGAGGTAGCGGCGCGGCGGGCACGTAGCCGTCCGGCACGACCGGCCCGCAGCACCGCCGCCGGCAGCGCCGCTGCGTCCACCGCCGATCCTGTGCGTGTCTACCTCAAGGAGATCGGCCGGGTACACCTGCTCACCGGTCCCGAAGAAGTGGCCATGGCCAAGCGCATCGAGGCCGGCACCCAGGCGTCGGTACGCCTCGCCGACCACGAAGCGGCCGGCACGATCGCAGACCTCGAGTTCGCCGATCGACGCCGCCTCGAGCGCCTGGCGCGCGACGGCGAGGCGGCCAAGCAGGAGCTCATCCAGGCCAACCTGCGCCTCGTCGTGTCGATCGCCAAGCGCTACAACGGGCGTGGCATGGCCCTGCTCGACCTCATCCAGGAGGGCAACCTCGGCCTGATGCGTGCGGTCGAGAAGTTCGACTACACGAAGGGCTTCAAGTTCTCGACGTACGCCACGTGGTGGATCCGCCAAGCCATCACCCGTGCCATCGCCGACCAGGCCCGCACCATCCGCATCCCGGTGCACATGGTCGAGTCGATCAATCGGGTGCATCGGGTGCAGCGTCAGATGCTCCAGGAGCTCGAACGCGAACCGACGATGGAGGAGCTCGCGGTGCGGGTCGACATGACCCCGGTGCGGGTGCGTGAGATCCTGCGCATCTCCCAGGACCCGCTCTCGCTCGACTCGCCCGTCGGCGAGACCGACGACTCCAACCTGTCCGACTTCATCGAAGACCAGCAGGCCGAGGCACCCGAGGAAGAGGCTGCCCGTCAGATGCTCAACGACGCCGTCAAGGAAGCGTTGGGCGAGCTGAACGAACGTGAGCAGCAGGTGGTGCGGTTGCGGTTCGGGCTCGATGGCGAAGGCACCCCGCACACGCTCGAAGAGGTTGGCAAGCAGTTCGGCGTGACGCGTGAGCGCATCCGCCAGATCGAGTCGAAGACGTTGGCAAAGCTGCGCCACCCGCATCGCAGCCAGAAGCTGCGCGACTACCTCGAGGGCGACTGAACGCCGAGGGCCTGTCGGTGTGGTGCGGAGCGATGCTGCGCTGGTCGGTGCCCGTTGGTCGCGGATGCTCTAGGCGTCACGCCGCGCCAGCGAGTTGACGACGGTGGGGCGGGTGGGGATCGAACCCACGACCGAGCGATTATGAGTCGCCTGCTCTGACCACTGAGCTACCGCCCCGGTGGCCTTGTTTCTAGTCGTGATTCGGCTCGGCCCTTTGCACGATCCGGGTGGTTCCTATACTGCGAACTGCAGTAACTGGAGCGACGACGCATCCGCGGACCACAAGGGGCGATCCATGGCCGATTCGACGGCGACCGTACGAGTGGCGCGAGGTCCGTGGGCAGCCACACTCGTCATCGGCGTGCTGTTGGCCGCTGCGGCGTTGCTTTCGGGTTGCCAGCGTTCGCCTGAGGTGCTGTACGGCTCGGTCTCGAGCAGCGGACCCGTGGTGGGTCAAGAGGTCGCGGTCTACCGGGCGGACTCCCCGGTGCTCGTCGCTAGCACCCGTACGGGTGCGAACGGCCGCTACTCCTTCAGCGCCGCCGACCTGCCTGACGGGACCTATCGCGTTCGCTTCGGCTTGTCGAGCTGGTGGGACGGTGCCGACTCCTGGGCGGACGCCACCGATGTTGCCGTCTCGGTGGCAGCGCCGGCATCGGTCTGGCCGACCGTCGACACCGTGCCCGCAGGCACGATCTCCGGCACGGTGACATCCGCGCTCGGCCTGTCGACGCGCGTGGGTGTCGTCGTCGCGGATGCGACCACGGGGGCCATCGCCGGGCAGGCATCGACCTACATCGGGACGCCCTGGTCGCTCCCCGTCGCTCCCGGCTCGTACAAGGTCATGGTGTATGGCTCGGGCATCACGACCCGCTACAACGGGTCGGTCGCCACGCTCGGCGCCGCTTCGCCCATCGTCGTGGCCGATGGAGCAGCCGTCTCCGGCGTCGACATCGCGGTCGATCCCGAATCGGCCATCACGGGACGACTGCTCCTCGCCGGGCAAGGGGTCGGTCCTGTCAACGTCTACGCGATCGACTCGTCGAACCGCGCGGCCGGGGCAGCGCAGAGCGCCGCCGATGGCACGTTCACGATCCATGGTCTGAACGCAGAGGGGTACCGCCTCTTCATCTACCAGGAAGACAACTTCACGCAGCCCGCGGTGTGGATGAGTGCCACGCCGGGCGAGCCCGAGGTGTTCACCCCCGGCGTAGGTGCCGTCCTCGACGCCGGGAGCACCACCCTGGCGGCACGTGACTGCATCGCCGGGACGTTCGTGCCGGGCGCCGACCTCTCGGGCCTGAACCTGCCGAACGGGATCCTCGCGGGCTGCGACCTGGCCGGCGCCGACCTCTCGGGGGCCAACCTCGCCGGCGCGAATCTCGCTGGCGCCAACCTCACCGGCGCGAACCTGCACAACGCCATCCTCTATCACTCGGTCCTCAGCGTCGCGACCCTCGACGGGGCAGACCTGTCGGGTGCGGACCTGCGCGGCGTGCTCGCGCAAGGCATCGTGGGGACGCCGGCCGCGCTCCCACCCCGCTGGTCGCTCGTCGGCGGGTCACTGGTCTACGACCCGATTGTGCCGACGGTGACGTGGACCGATCCTGCTCACGTGTCGGCGGGGACGGCGCTGGGGGCGGCGCAACTGGATGCAACCGCCGACGCGCCGGGCTACCTCGACTACACCCCCGCTGCGGGGACGGTGCTTCCGGTAGGCACGCACACGCTGTCGGTGACCTTCACCCCCTACGACCCCGACACCTACGCGTCGGTGACGAAGACGGTGTCGTTGACGGTCGATCCGTTGACGCCGACGGTGACGTGGGCCGACCCGGCGCACATCACCTACGGGGCCGCGTTGGGCGGGGTGCAGTT
>CAZUMJ010000067.1:0-7222 GCA_964621605.1 uncultured Iamiaceae bacterium
CCCGATCCAGAACCTGCGCGTCCACCCCCTTCGCGGCGATGAGCAGCACCGGTACGCCGGTGAGGTGATCGGCGACCGCTGGCGCAAGCGCGAGCTTGGTGAGGTCTTGATCGGTGCGTGCCGCGCGCGACACCTGGCCACTCAGCTTGCGGTTGTCGTCCCGCACGAGGTCGGAGTTGTGCTCGATCGTGTGGAGATTGGCGCGCAGCCCGGAGACCGTCGCCTTGCTCACCACCGTCGAACCCATTGCGATGCCGATGCCCAGGGCGAGGAAGACCGCGGTGAGGCTGATGATGTGAAAACGGAAGTTGATCATCCCACCTGCCTGAAGGCGTCGGGGCCGACGCGACGCACGATCATCGCAGGGTCAGCCAGAAGCTGCGGAGGAAGAGCCGCATCGGCTCGCTGATGGCCGTGACCATCAACAGGGTGACGAGCGCCGCCACAACCATGAGGACCAGGTCGAGCTTGCGGACTGCGGGCGGTCGGTAGAGCCGACTCACGCCCTTCGCGTCGACGAGGATCGACCCCACCTTCTGGCGAACGAGGAACGTCGATGCCATGCCGTCACGTCCCTTGTCGAGGAAGTCGACCATCGAGCTGTGGCTCCCGACCACAACGATCAGTTCGGCACCACGCTCGAACGCGAGGAGGAGCGCCACGTCCTCGCTGGTTCCCGCAGCAGGGAAGCGCACGTAGCCGAGCCCGAGCTCGTCGAGCCTCGCCGCCCCAGGAGCACGCCCGTCCGGGTAGGCATGCAGCACCAACGGGGCGCCACATCTCAGCGCCTCCTCGGAGACCGAATCGAAGTCGCCCACGATGAGGTCGGGACGCAGGCCCGCGTCGAGCAGCGCGTCGGCGCCCCCGTCGACGGCGACGAGCAACGGACGCATGTCGCTGACGTACCCGATCGTCGCGAGCATCGCGAGGTCCTCGCGATAGTCCGCACCTCTCACGACCACGAGGACCTGACGCCCGTGGAAGTCGAGAGGAAGGTCGGGCAGCTCCGGCTCGTCGAGCAAGAGGTGCTTCTCTTGGCGCAGGTAGTTGACGGTGTTCTCGGCGAAGCGTTCGATCTCGTCGCCCATGCGACGCCGGATCTCGTCCAGGCGGTCGAGGATGGCATCGAGCTCGAGGCGCTCGCCGCTCGCCAGCACCGCCCCACCACGCAGCACGCGCCCGCCGACCACGTACAGCTCGTCTCCCTCCTCTACGGCATCGAACAGATCGCAGTCGACGGCGTCGATGAGGGTCACCCCGGCGGCGGCCAGCACGAGCGGCCCCGAGTTGGGGTATCTGCCCGTCATCGAGGGCGCCACGTTCACGACCGCGGCGACGTGCGCGGCGACCAGACCCTCTGCCGCGATGCGGTCAAGGTCGGCATGGTCGATGAGGGCGATCTCCCCTGGCTGGATGCGCTCGAGGAGACGCTTGGTGCGCGTGTCGAGGCGCACCAACCCGGAGACCCCGACGGGCACCGGCCCGATGCGCGTCTCGGGGAAGAGCTCCCCCGCTTCCGGAGAGCCGGACGAGCCACCAAGAGGCTCCGCGCTGCTCATGACAGAGCCTCGTGAGCGTGCACGCCGAGCAACTCGCGGGCGTGCTCGTGGGCGACGTCGCTGTCCGGGGAACCGCTCAACATGCGCGACAGCTCCACGACGCGAGCCTCGCCGACGAGCGGGTGGACCGACGTCGTCGTCGTGCCATCGGTCTGCTGCTTCACGACGCCGACGTGCGAGCGCGCCGCGGACGCCACCTGCGGCAGGTGGGTGACGACCAGAACCTGACGCGCCTCGCCGAGCCGTGCCAGTGCCTGTCCCACGACCACCGCGGCCTCGCCGCCGATGCCCGCGTCGACCTCGTCGAACACCATCGTCGGCGGGGCCTCCGTCAGGACGAGGCGCAACGCGAGCATGGCTCTTGCCAGCTCGCCGCCCGAAGCCACCTTGGCGAGCGGCTGCAAAGGCATGCCAGGGTTCGCGGCCAGCAGGAACGCCACCTCGTCGGCGGCTCCCGGACCCTCGACCGCGACGGCGACGCGAGCAGCCGGCATCGCGAGGGCTCGCAACTCGGCTTCGACCGCGGCGGCGAGACGCGGAGCTGCTTCTGCGCGCGCCGCTGCGACACCGGCCTCTTCGGTGCTCACACGCGCTCGAGCAGCAGCGATCTCGTCGTCGAGCGCGACGAGTTGCTCCTCGGCGGAGGACAGCTCCGCGATGCGGGACGTCACCGCGTCGGTGTAGCGCATCACCCCCTCGAGCGTGGGCTCACCAACGACCGATTCAGGCTCGTGGCGCAGGGACGCGTTGCCGTACTTTCGGCGAAGGCCGAGGAGTTGGTTGCGGCGGACGCGCACCTCATCGAGACGGACCGGATCGTCGAGGATCTCTTCGCTCTGCACGCGCAACTCGCTACTGAGGTCGCGGAGCTCGGCCAGCATGCTGCGGACGCGATCGCCACTGGACCCGAGCGGTGCACGACCACTCAGGTGCGCGGCCGCTCGGGCAGCCAACTCGGCTGCGCCACCGTCATCGCCAAGCAGCAGGTGGGCTGCTTCGGCCGCTTCCCGGTGGCCCTGGGCGTCTGCGAGCCGCTCCTCCTCGGCGGCAAGGTGAAGCTCCTCGTCCGCGTCTTCGACTGCGGCGACACGAAGCTCATCGAGCTGGAACCGAAGCAGATCGAGCTCCCGCGCGCGTGCCCCGATGTCACCTCCCAATGCCTCCTGCCGCCGCACACACGCGGCGAGCGCGTCGCGTGCCGCAAGCAGCGGGCCAAGGTCGAGCTCGGCGAACCGGTCGAGTGCGCGGCGTTGGGCTGACGGCGCAGCGAGGACGTGATGGTCGTGTTGTCCGTAGAGGTCGACGAGGTCTGCACCGGCTTCTGCAAGCGTGGCCGCGGTGGCGAGGGCGCCGTTCACGTACGCACGAGAACGGCCGACCGACGGCACAACCCGGCGGAGCACGACCTCTTCTCCATCGAGCACGAAGCGCCCTTCTACCGAGGCTTCCGTGGAACCGTCACGGACCATCGAAGGATCGGCACGCGCGCCTAGCAGCAGCTGCAGGGCGGTGACGACCAACGTCTTGCCCGCACCGGTCTCTCCTGTGAGCGCGGTCATGCCCGGTTCGAGAACGACACGAAGCTCTTCGATGACTCCCAGGTTGCGCACCGCCAGCTCGACAAGCATCGATCTACCGGTCGTTGAGGCCGAACTTGCGCTTGAGGATCTGGTGGAAGTCGCGGTGCCCGAAGGCCACGAGACGCGCCCGTTCGGGTGCCGCGGTGCACACCAAGGCGTCGCCGCCCACGAGGGTGCCCAACGTGCGGCCGTCGACCGACAGGGTTGCGGGACGCTCTCCCACGACTTCGAGGCGCACCTCGGTGGTGGGCTCGAGGACGAGCGTGCGATCGAACAGCATGTGCGGCGACACCGGCGTGAGCGCCAGGGCCCGGTGGGCGGGCGCGACGATCGGCCCTCGTGCCGAGAACGCGTAGGCGGTCGAACCCGTGGGAGTAGCCACGATGAGGCCGTCGGCTGCGTACGTGGTGAAGAACTTGCCCTCGAGGTGCACCGCCAGCCGGACCGTGTGGCCCATCGGAGCCTTCTCGAGCACCACCTCGTTCAGGCCGAGCTCTTCGGGGGACGCACCCTCACCCCACGAAGGGGCATCTACACGGACCGCCACCATCATGCGCTCGTCGACCACGTGCTCGCCGGCGAAGAAGCGTTCGAGGGCTTGCTCTGTGCCGGCCGGCTCCACTGCGGTGAGATACCCGAGTTGCCCGACGTTCACACCTAGAAGCGGAGTCTCGTAACGGCTCACGAGGTCGAGCGCCCGCAGCATCGTGCCATCGCCCCCGAGGCTCACCATGAGGTCGAGCCCGGCGGGCAACGCTGCCGCCTCGACGGCCAAGTCGGGCCTGCCAACACCGAGGGCATCGCCTTCGAGCAGACGCACGGCGTGCCCCTCGCGATCGGCCCACGCGATGATCCGATGCGCGAGCACCTCGGCCATCGGACGCGAGTGATGGACGCACAGGCCGATGGACCCCACCCCGGTCACCGTACCCCAGGCACGCGCGCGGCCAGGAGGAACTCGACGTTTCCCTGAGCACCGCGGACTGGCGACGTCATGTCTCCCATGATCGCGGCTCCCGCAGCCTCGAGCGCGCCACGGACTCCTTGCACCGCCCGTTCCCACACTGCTGGATCGGTGATGACCCCCCGTGCCCGATCGGCCTCCTGCCGGGTCGCCTCGAACTGGGGCTTGACGAGCAGCACGACGGCCGCTGCGGGTGCGGCGTGGCGCAGGAGGTGCGGCACCATGCCCACGAGTGACACGAAGGACAGGTCCGCGACGACCAAGTCATACGGAGATCCGAGGGCCCCCGCCTCCACGTCGCGGATGTTGGTCTGCTCGAGCGAGCGCACGCGTTCGTCGGTGCGCAACCGTTCGTGGAGCTGATGGGTTCCCACGTCGATGGCGGTGACGTGCGCTGCACCGTGTTGGAGAAGGCAATCGGTGAAGCCACCGGTGGAGGCACCGACGTCAAGGGCGCGCCAGTTCGTGGGATCGATTGCGAATCGGGCGAGCGCTGCCGCGAGCTTGTCGCCACCCCGGCTGACGTACCGCGAGGGCAGGGGCACCACCTCGATGGGCTCGCTCGGCGCGACGAGCCGGGTTGCCTTCTCTGCCAGGGCACCCCCGACGAGGATGCGCCCGGCGGAAATCAACGCGTGTGCGTCAGCAAGGTCGGCGACGATGCTGCGCCGAACCAGTTCGGCGTCGAGACGCCGCCGCGCAGGCGTGACTACCGGCCTGCGGTCTTCTTGGCCGGAGCCTTCTTCGCAGCCGCCTTCTTGGCCGGAGCCTTCTTCGCCGCGGTCTTCTTGGCCGGAGCCTTCTTCGCCGCGGTCTTCTTCGCCGCGGTCTTCTTGGCCGGAGCCTGCTTCGCCGCCGCAGGGGCCGGCGTGCTCATGCCACGGCCGGGGATGATGCCACCGAGCAGGCCGTCGATGCGGCGCTCGATCCTCGCGATGTCGTCGCGGGTGGCGAGGCCCCAGGTCTCGACCTGTGCTCGCACCTCGTCGATCACCTGCTCGACCAGCTTCTCGGTGCTGCGTCGGCTGCGGTCGAGGAACTCCTGGACCTGTGCCTGCGCCTGATCGGCCTGGATCTCTCCGATGGCCACGAGCTCACGCACCAACGCCTCGGCCCGCTGCTGGGTCAGGAGCGTGAAGGTGAGGCCTGCATCGAGGTATCGCTTGAGGACATCGTTCTGCGCCATGGGGTCAAGCGTACCGGCCGAACGCTCGCGCTTGCAATAGTTTGCACGCGTGTCATCGGGCTCACCCCAGACACGATTCGCCGGTGACCGCGCTCGGAATGAACCCGTCACGCCACGGGTGCAGCTCCGGGAGTCGCGAGCCCCCACGCGACCATCGCACGCAGGTCAGGGAGCACCACATCGGGCGCGGGCTCCACCGGCAGATCTGCCGGCGTGGTCACCCCGCTCAGCACCAACCCGAACTGGAAGCCGAGCGTGACCGCGAACGCGCCGTCGGTTGAGGGACGGTCCCCCACCACGATGCCTCGGTCGCCGACCCGCTGACGGATGAGTCGGGCCATGGCTTCGTGTGGCTTCCCCGCGATGAGCGGTGGCACACCGGCAGCGGTCGCCACCGCTGCCACGATCGCACCGCCACCCGGCACAGGCCCGTCCGGTGTCGGATACGTCGCGTCGTCGTTGCTCGCCACGAATCGAGCCCCACCACGAATCGCGCTCGCGGCAACGCGAAGGCGCTCCCAGGTGAAGGTCCTGTCGAAGCCGACGAGCACCACCTCAGACGGGCCCTCGTCAACAACGCTTGCTCCACGTGCCGCGACTGCCTCGGTGAGGCCCGCTCCTCCGCAGACGACCACTCGCTCACCGGGCTCGATGAGGAGCGCCGACGCCATTGCGGAGGTCACCACGCGGCCCGCTGCAGGTATGCCGTGGCGACCGAGCTTCGCCTCGACATCCGCGACGGGCACGGAGGAGTTGTTCGTGGCGAACACCACCGGCAAGCCCGCTCGGTCGAGCATGCCGATGGCCTCGGCCGCACCGGAGATCGGTTCATCGGCCAGCCACACGACCCCGTCGAGGTCGAGAACCCACGCGGGAGGTGTTGCGGTCACGAGCGTGGGTCAGTCGACCGTCCACGTGGGGAGTGAGTGGAGCAGCCCTGCGAGGTCACCCGGACCGTAGGTGTCGTTCGCCGCCACGAGTTGCTGGTTGACCATCGAGCCGTAGTCGGGGCGCTCAACCGCACGGAAGACGCCGATGGGCGTCGGCTCGTGCGGACCCGTGGCAAGGCGGGAGAGCATGAACGCCAGCCCCGGAGAGGGACGCGCCTCGTCGTGCACCAGGATGTTCTCTTCGCCGACCTCGGCGACGTCGACGATCTCCGCGCGCCCTTGCCCGGTTAGCCGAACGCCGCGCTCCTTGTTGGGGCCGAAGCGGATCGGCTCGCCGTGCACCAGCGGGATGAGCATGTCCTCACGATTGGCCTTGCCGGTGATGTCCTCGAACGCACCGTCGTTGAAGACGTTGCAGTTCTGGTAGATCTCGACCAGCGCCGCACCCTTGTGGTCGTGGGCTCGACGGAACATCTCCTGCATGTGCTTGCGGTCCATGTCGTGGGTACGGGCGACGAAGCTGGCCTCGGCACCCAACGCCACGCTGACCGGGTTGAACGGCTGGTCGAGCGAGCCGAACGGCGTGCTCTTTGTGACCTTGCCGACCTCGCTCGTGGGCGAGTACTGCCCCTTGGTCAGGCCATAGATCTGGTTGTTGAACAGCAGGATGGTGATGTTGATGTTGCGGCGAAGCGCATGGATGAGGTGGTTCCCGCCGATCGACAGCGCGTCGCCGTCGCCGGTGATGACCCACACATCGCGGTCGTCGCGGGCGATCGCGAGGCCGGTCGCGACCGCGGGAGCACGCCCGTGGATCGAGTGCATGCCGTAGGTGTTCATGTAGTACGGGAAGCGAGACGAGCACCCGATGCCCGAGATGAACACGGTGTTCTCGCGCTTCACGCCAAGCTCGGGCATGAGCATCTGCACGGCGGTGAGGATGGAATAGTCACCGCACCCGGGGCACCAGCGCACCTCTTGGTCGCTCGACCAGTCCTTCTTGGTGGTGATCTCGACGTCTGTCATGTCAGGCCTCCAGCGCC
>CAZUMJ010000068.1:0-7106 GCA_964621605.1 uncultured Iamiaceae bacterium
GGCGACCCTGCGCGTCGACGGCATCTGGTCCAACCCGCCGATCCGCATCGGCAAGCCGGCGTTGCACGGCCTGCTGCTCGAGTGGCTGGCCCGCCTGTCGCCCCCGGGGTTCGCGAGCCTGGTGGTGCAGAAGCACCTCGGGGCCGACAGCCTTGCCCGGTGGCTCATCGACCAAGGTCACCCCACCAGCCGCGTCACCTCGCGCGCCGGCTATCGCATTCTGGAGGTAGCAGCGTGAAGCAGCTCGGCTCCACCGACCTGAAGCGTCTCCACCGCTCGTGGCGACGCCAGAGCCCTGCCCGCGCCGCGCTCGTGCTCGACCGTGTCGCCCAGCCGTTCAACGTCGGGGCGATCCTGCGCACCGCCGCGGCGTTGCGCGTTGACGACGTGTGGTTCGTGGACGACACGCCGACTCCGGACCACACCAAGGTGGGGCGAACCGCGCTCGGTGCCGAGCGCTACCTGCAGGTCCACACCGCGGTTCCGAACGGCGCGGATGCTGCGTCGGCCGCGCGTGCATCGGGCTACCGCGTCGTCGGGGTCGAACTGGCCGACGACGCGACACCGCTTCACGAGCTCGACCTTGCGGGAGACGTGTGCCTCGTGATCGGCCATGAGGACCGCGGGCTCACCCCGGCAACGCTCGACGCCTGTGACGCAGTCGGGTACATCCCGCAGCTCGGTCGTATCGGGTCGCTCAACGTCGCGACCGCCGCTTCGATCGCGCTCTACGAACTTCGGCGCCAGAGCTGGGTATGACGACACCCGTCGCGCCGAAGCCCTGGGAGGTTGCGGTTGCCGGCGGCCACCTCCGGGGCGGCACCTGGCCCGCCGCGGCCGCCCATGCACCGACCGTGCTCGCGCTGCACGACATCGGCGGCAACCACCGCTGGTGGGTGAAGGTGGCGAGGTTGCTCGCCGGGTCGTGCACCATCGTGGCTCCGGACCTGCGCGGCCGCGGCCTCTCTGACGGCCTGCTCGGCCCTGCCGGGCTGGACGCGCACCTCGACGACCTGCGAATCGCCATCGCCTCTCTCGACACCTCCACTCGCCCGCTCCTCGTCGGACACGGGACCGGCTCGCTCCTCGCGTCCCACCTGGTGCAGGCCGGACCCCCCCACTCGGCAACGACTGCGACGGTTGTAGGGGTCGGCACCCCGCCGGACGCGGCCACGCTCGTGGCGCACGGCACCCTCGCCGCACGACGCCTCGTCCGACCCTTGGCACATCGGTCCGACGACCTCGCTTGGTGGCGAGCGCAGCCCGGGCTGCGCACAGGCCTCGACGCCGAGGCTCGCTGGGCGGTGAGCGGTGATGTCGTCGGGCACGGGTTCGGCTGGCGCGTGCAGGCGGCTGCACGCGAAGTGCAGTCGCTGGTGGACGACCTCGCATCCGCAGCCCCGTCCGCACTCGCACCGCCACACCATGAGATTGCTCCTCCCCGCGACCGCGATGCCTCCGATGGACCGACCGCGCTCCTGCGAGACGACTGGGCGGCCGCGGTCGCCGCGGAACTGTCGAGAGCGACCTGACGGCGACCCCACGTGGATCCACCACACCGCTGAAGCGCCGTGCCCCTGCCGAAGGGCCCGAGCAGGCGGGTTCCGGCAGAGGCCCCCGCCTAGTGACGTGCGCCACATTGCGGGCAGGCGGCGGGTATACGGTTGCCGCATGACACGCACCAGCAAGCTTTTCCTCAGCGCATCACTCGCCGCGATGGTCGCCCTTGGGGCGTGCTCCAGCAGCAGCGACAAGGCCAAGGCCGATACGGGCGGCACCGCGGCGCCGACCACCGTCGCCGGCTCCGACACCCAGACCGACACCACCCCGCCGCCCCCCTCGGGCTCCGATAGCGCGACATCCGACTCGACTGGCACCGACACCGCGGCCGGCGGCACCGAACTGTCCAACCCGGCCATCAAGAAGGAGCTGTCGGCCAGCAACCCCGACCTGTGGGCACTCGTCAACTACGACTACCTGTCCTGGTCCGCCTTCGACGGCTACAACGTCCTGCTCAACGTGGGTGCAGACGCCACCAAGGCGGTCGACCTCTGCAACGCCCTGTCGGCACTCGTCTACGACTCGAAGGTGTACAAGGCGACGCCCGACACCCCGATCCAGATCTCCGTTCCTGCTGACGCGTCCGACTACACCGGCAAGCCCGTTGCCAAGCGCGACAACAAGGCCGACACCTGCAAGGCCGTCTGAGCCACCCACGCCGCCATCGGGCACCGCTCGGTGGCTCGCTAGACACGCGGCGGGTCGACCTCCACACGGAGGCGGCCCGCCGGGCGCGAGACCGACGCCAACGCATCCGCGAGGTCTGCGTGGGTAGGGGCACGAACCAGCCATGCATCGTCGAGCGGACCCTGCACGGTGACCCGACCCGCCGGGAGTGCAGCCGCAAAGGCGGCCGCGGGCTGCCCCGAAATGCGCGCGAGTGCCGCAAACGGCGGGAGCTGCAGGTCTCTCCGCACGGCGGTCTCGGCCTCCCGCACCAGAGCTGGATCACCTGCACTCGCTGCACGAAGCACGACGTGATCTGGCTGGCGTGACTGCACCAGCACACGCCCGGCTCCTGCACGGCCACCGACGAGCCGCCCTGCACGAGCCAGGAGCGCGAATGCCCGCTCCGCAGCACGAAGGTGCGGGGCGGTGAGCTCCTGGTCGAAATCGCAGAACGCCACCACGTCGACTCGTCCGACACGATGCAGCACCGCCTCGGTACCGATCAGCACACGACTCTTGGGAGGCACGTCTGTAGAGGTAGTCACCTCGTCGACCTCCTCTCCGACCAGCGCGGCGAGCTCCTCTCGGACCCGGCCCACCGCAGCACGCACCACCTTCAGCGCGGTTGACCCACACGAGGAGCAGAGCAACGGCCGGGTTGCTCCACAGCGCCGGCACGCAAGGTGATCGCCGTCAGGCTGCCCGACGGCCGCGCCACACGTGGCGCACGAGGCCAGCGACCCACACGCCCGGCACGCCAACAGGCGAGCCCGCCCAACGCGGTTCAGCACGCACACGACACGGCCACCGTCACGAACCAATGCCGCAAGGCGCGGCGACACCATGCTGCCGGCTGTGGCCGGGTCCTCGTCGCGGCGATCGATCACTTCCAACGTCGGCCAACCGCCGCGCTCGGCTGCGGGCGGCAGCCGCACGAGTTCGCCCAGTGCCTCATCTTCGAGCGTCGGACAGGGCGAGAGCAGGAAGGCGGGCACACCTGCCCGGCGGCAACGCTCCACCACGACGTCACGCGCATGCCACGTCGGCGCACGCTCCTCCTGGTGCGCCTCGTCGTGCGAATCGACGACCACCGCGCACGCCAACGCGGGGGCGGGCGCCCAAGCCGTCGCCCGGGCGCCCACCACGACACGCCCACCACCGGCCGCGGCCGCCCACTCGTCGGCACCCGAACGGCCGCCCGATCCGCTGAGGTGCGCAACAGGAAGACCGGCACGCCCCAAGCCCGCAGCGAGACGAGCAGCCGACGAGGTGGACGGGCACACCAGCAGCACCGACGAGGCCGCGGCCCCAGGCGCCCGCTGCAGAAACTCCGCCGCCAGCCACGCCAGCATCGGCAGGCGGTCGAACGCCGGGGGGAGACGCAGCAACGTCGCCCCCGAGGAATCCGCGAGCGGAAGGTCGACCTCCAACTCGGCGGGGCGGGCAAGGCGGCGAGGCGGCGGCGCTGCTGAGCGAGGTGCGGACACCACCGCCGAGGCCGACGCGGTCCGCAAGAAGGAGGCGGTCGGGCCCGCCCACCGCCAGGCGGCCCACTCGGCCAGGGTCAGCACGTCTGCTGCGGGACCGTGCCCGCGCACCTTGGAAACAGGTCGAAGCGTGACCCCGGGCGGCGGCTCCGCGTCGACATCTGTGACCCATCCGCCGACGCGACGGCCGTGCAGGTCGATGCGGACCTCGGACCCGACCGTCACCCACGTCGGCGCGTCGTCGGGCAGGACGTACGCGAAGCGGCGCGCCAGCCCCCGGACGTCGGGGAGAACCCAGACGACCCGGGGGCCGGACGCCAGCGGCACTCCTACAGGCCGAGCGCGGCGCGCAGCGCGTCGGCGCGGCCGGTCTGCTCCCAGGTGAAGTCCGGGTCGGGCCGACCGAAGTGGCCGTACGCCGCGGTCTTCTTGTAGATCGGGCGGCGCAGGTCGAGGTCGCGCAGGATCGCGGCCGGACGCAGGTCGAACGTCTCGCGCACGACCTCCGAGATCTTCACCGGGTCGACACGCTCGGTGCCGAACGTCTCCACCAACAGCGACACCGGCTGCGCCACGCCGATGGCGTAGGCCACCTGAACCTCGGCGCGGGCCGCGGCACCGGCAGCAACGAGGTTCTTCGCGACCCAACGCGCGGCGTACGCGGCGGAACGGTCGACCTTCGACGGGTCCTTGCCGGAGAAGGCACCGCCGCCGTGGCGGGCGGAGCCGCCGTAGGTGTCGACGATGATCTTGCGACCCGTCAGGCCACAGTCGGCGTGTGGGCCACCGAGCTCGAACGCGCCCGTCGGGTTGACGAGCACCCGGAAGTCGTCGTCGGCGAACTGCGCGGGCAGCAGCGGGCGGATGACGTGCTCGATCAGGTCAGGCTTGATGACCGTCGCGGCGTCGACGCCGGGCTGGTGCTGCGTGGAGATGAGGACGGTCTTGAGCTCGACCGGCCGCCCATCCTCGTAGTCGAAGGTGACCTGGGTCTTGCCGTCGGGACGCAGGTACGGCAGCACGCCGGACTTGCGCACCTCGGCGAGGCGAGCAGCGAGACGGTGCGCCAGCCAGATCGGCAGCGGCATGAGGTCGTCGGTCTCGTCGGTGGCGTAGCCGAACATCATGCCCTGGTCGCCGGCACCCTGGCTGTTGAGCACGTCTTCGCCCGAGGCGCCGGTGCGCGTCTCGAGGGCGGTGTCGACGCCCTGCGCGATATCGGGTGACTGCGGGTCGATGGAGGTGATCACGCCGCAGGTGTTGCCATCGAAGCCGACAGACTCACGGTCGTAGCCGATGCCGTTGATGGTCTTGCGCACGATCGAAGGGATCTCGACGTAGGCGGACGTCGTGATCTCACCGGCGACGAGCGCGAGGCCCGTCGTCACCATGGTCTCGCACGCGACGCGCGCGGCCGGGTCCTGTTCGAGGATGGCGTCCAGGATCGAGTCGGAGATCTGGTCGGCCATCTTGTCGGGGTGACCTTCGGTCACCGACTCGGAGGTAAAGGTCCAGCGGGTCACGTGCTGCTCCTCGTAGTGGGATGTGGGAGAGGTTGTTCGGACGACGCGGCGCGCGCCGCCACGACGGCGTCGACCACCGCACGGGCGACGACGCGCTTGTCGGCCAAGGGGACGTCGACACGAGCGCCAGATGCCGCGAGGATCGACACCGCGTTGGTGTCGTGCTCGAAGCCCACGGAGGGCGCGCTCACGTCGTTTGCGACGATCAGGTCGGCGCCCTTGCGGGCGAGCTTGTCGGCGGCGTTGTCGGCAACGTCATCGGTCTCGGCGGCGAACCCGACGAGCACCTGGCCTGGCCGCTTGGCAGCACCGAGGGCGGCGAGGATGTCTTCGGTGGGCTCCAATGCAACCGAGGGGACACCGGATGCCTTCTTGATCTTGCTGGAAGCGACCTCGACCGGCCGGAAGTCGGCCACCGCGGCGGCCATGACGACCACGTCAGCGGTCGACGCCTGGTCGAGCACCGCGGCATGCATCTGCGCTGCCGTCTCGACGCGCAGCACCTCGACGCCCGCCGGCGTGGGACGGTCGACGGTTGTCACGAGCACCACGCGCGCACCGCGCCGATGTGCCTCTGCCGCCAGCGCATGGCCCTGCTTGCCAGACGATCGATTGCCGATGAAGCGAACCGGATCGATCGGTTCACGGGTGCCGCCGGCGGTCACGAGCACACGACACCCGAGCAGGTCACGGGAGGAGGAGAGCTCGTCGCACACGGCCGCGAGGATCACGTCGGGGCCCGCCAAACGCCCGGCACCCTCGTCGCCGCCCGCGAGGCGGCCGGACTCGGGCTCGACCACGCGCACGCCCCGACGACGCAGGGTCGCGAGGTTCTCTTGGACCGCGGCGTGCTCCCACATCTCGGTGTGCATGGCGGGACACACCACCACCGGGGCGCGCGTCGCGAGCAACGTCGCGGTGAGTAGATCACCGGAGATGCCCGCCGCATAGGCGCCGAGCGTGCGGGCTGTCGCGGGCGCCACGAGCACGAGATCGGCACCCTGCCCCAAGCGGGTGTGCGGGATCGGCTCTGCTGCATCCCACAGCGAGGTACGCACCGGCTCCGAGGCAAGTGCGGAGAACGTGGTTGCCCCCACGAAGCGCAGCGCGGCAGGCGTCAGGATCGGCGAGACGTGCGCGCCAGCATCGACGAGGCGACGGCACAGCTCGATCGCCTTGTACGCGGCGATGCCGCCAGATACCCCGAGCACGACGCGCGTGCCGTGCAGTTCCACTGCAGTACGCCCGTCGCGATCCGACTACTCGGCGTCGAGCAGGTCAGCGCCCTCGGCCTCGGCTGCTGCGGCGTCGGCGGCGGCGGCCGCCTCTGCCTCGGCTTCGGCTGCCAACTCTTCGGCGGACACCCATTCGATCTTGTCGACGGCGATCTCTTCGAAGGCGATGGAGAGCGGCTTGCGAGCCTGCGACGTGACCTGCGGGGGCACCATGCCACCCAGCGAGTGGCCGAGCTGCCCGAAGTAGCTGTTGATCTGGCGGGCACGCATGGCACCGAGGGTGACGAGGCGGAACTTGGAGTCAGCTCGCGTGAGCAGCTCCTCGATCGGCGGGTTCATCATCGTGTCGTGCTGCCAAGCCATGGTCGTCTCGCGTTCGTGTACCGCTCAAGCGGTGGGTCAGGAGGTGCCCGTAGGGCCATTCGATGCTAACAGGAACCTGCACGCGCGGCACGGATCAGGCCGTGGAGCGAGCGAACCGCATCGTCGAGGTCGTCGTTGACAAGCAGATGGGCGCCCAGACGCTCGGCCTGTTGGCGTTCATCTGCCGCGACCGCCACACGCTGGCGTACCTGCGCCTCGTCGTCGCCGCGCCCTCGCAGGCGCCGCTCGAGCTCTGCATCGCTCGGAGG
>CAZUMJ010000069.1:0-6482 GCA_964621605.1 uncultured Iamiaceae bacterium
TGACAACATCGGGGCGTTGTTGCGTGGCACGAAGAAGGAAGAGGTTGAGCGGGGGCAGGTGTTGGCGAAGCCTGGTTCGATCACGCCGCACACGAACTTCGAGGCGCAGGTGTATGTGTTGACCACGCAGGAAGGTGGTCGTCACAAGCCGTTCTTCGCGAACTACCGGCCGCAGTTCTACTTCCGGACGACGGATGTGACGGGGTCGATCACGTTGCCGGATGGCACTGAGATGTGCATGCCTGGTGACAACACGGAGATGACCGTGGAGTTGATCGCGCCGATCGCGATGGACGAGGGTCTGCGTTTCGCCATCCGTGAGGGTGGCCGCACCGTCGGCGCCGGCCGCGTCACCAAGATCATCAAGTAGGGACGACGACACGATGGCTGACGCCAAGCAGAAGATCCGGATCCGCCTCAAGGCCTACGACCACGAGGTGATCGACCAGTCCACCAAGAAGATCGTGGAGACGGTGCTGCGCACCCAGGCCACGATCCGTGGCCCGGTGCCGCTCCCCACCGAGAAGCACCGCTACACGGTCATCCGGTCACCCCACAAGGACAAGGACAGCCGCGAGCACTTCGAGATGCGCGTGCACAAGCGTCTGCTCGACATCCTTGACCCGTCTCCCAAGACGGTTGACTCGCTGCAGCGCCTCGAGGTGCCAGCGGGCGTCGACATCGAGATCAAGATCCAGTCGGCCTGATTCGTCAGGTCGTCGCGTCTGGGGCCCCGCCACAGTGCGGGGCCCCGCACGCGCACCGACGGGACTCGCGCCGCGATTTGGCGGCGCGATGCCCCACCGGTAAAGTTGCACCTTCGTGCGCCACGGCCTCCGGGCCCAACCGCACCGCACGTCCGAACCGACGTCTACGACGGCCCGCCCCGGCGGGTACCCCGTAGCGACAACCGAACGACGCTCCGCCGGGTCTCCCGAGCGGAGCGTCCGCGTGAACGGCCCGCCGTTCCTCCGCGAGGTAGAGAGAACCAACCATGGCTTCCAAGGCAATCGTCGGCCTGAAGGTCGGGATGACCCAAGTGTGGGACGAGCAGAACCGCGTCGTCCCGGTCACCGTCCTGCAGGTCTCCCCGTGCCGCATCGTCCAGGTCAAGACGACCGAGCGTGACGGCTACAGCGCGCTGCAGGTCACCTACGGTGCCAAGAAGGCGAGCAAGCTCACCAAGCCTGTCGCCGGGCAGTACGCCAAGGCAGGTGTCGAGCCCGGTGTGCGCCTCGTCGAGCTGCGCCTCGAGGACATCGCCGGCTACGAGGTGGGCCAGGAGCTCGCCGTCGACCTGCTCGCCGATGGCGACCTGATCGATGTCACGGCCGTGAGCCGAGGCAAGGGCTTCGCCGGTGCGATGAAGCGCCACGGCTTCTCGGGTCAGAAGGCTTCCCACGGTGCCCACCGCATCCACCGTGCCCCCGGCTCGGTCGGGTCGTGCGCGACGCCGGCACGTGTCTTCAAGGGACAGCGCATGGCCGGGCGGATGGGCAACGAGCGGGTCACCACCCTCAACCTCACGGTCGTCAAGGCCGACTCCGAGCGCGATCTGCTCCTCGTGAAGGGCTCGGTTCCGGGCCCGAAGGGCGGCCTCGTGCTCGTCCGTGCTGCGGTGAAGGGAGGCAACTGATGCCTACCGCCGAGATCCTCTCCACCTCCGGTGAGATCGCGGGCGTCGTGGCGCTCGATGACGCCGTGTTCGGCGCCGAGCCGAACGTCCCGCTGATGCACCAGGTCGTGACCGCACAGCTCGCCGCACGCCGCGCGGGCACGCAGAGCACCAAGACGCGTGCCGAGGTTGCCGGTGGCGGTGCCAAGCCGTGGAAGCAGAAGGGCACCGGCCGCGCCCGTGCCGGCTCCAGCCGCATGCCGCACTGGCGTGGTGGCGGTGTGGCGCTGGGTCCGAAGCCGCGCAGCTACGTCCAGCGCACCCCCAAGAAGATGGTCCGTCTGGCGCTCTACTCGGCCCTTTCCGACCGTGCCGCCGACGGCAAGGTCATCGTCGTCGAGGCCTGGCCGTTCGAGACCCCCAGCACGAAGGCTGCTGTCGCCGCCCTCGCCGCCATCAAGGCGACAGGCAAGGTCCTGGTCGTGCTCGGCGAGGACGACGGCGTCGCTGCCCGCAGCTTCCGGAACCTCCAAGGCGTGCAGGTGATCTCCACCCGCGAGCTCAACGTCTACGACGTGCTGGTGTCGGACTGCGTCGTCTTCACCCGCGAGACAATCCCGACCGGCAAGCCGACGGGCAAGGACGACCGCCGTGGCCCAGCCGCCGGCGCAGACGCGGAAGGTGAGGCGTAGCCACCATGGACTTTCGTGAGGTCCTCATCCGCCCGATCGTGAGCGAGAAGTCGTACGGCCTGCAGGAGCAGGGCGCGTACACCTTCCTCGTGCACCCCGACGCTTCCAAGCCCGAGATCCACGACGCCGTGCAACGGCTGTTCAACGTCAAGGTGGCGAAGGTCAACACCCTGAACCGCAAGGGCAAGGCGACGCGCAACCGCCGGACCGGCAAGGCCGGCAAGCGTCCCGACACCAAGCGGGCAATCGTCACCCTCGCCGCCGGCGAGCACATCGACCTGTTCGAGGGATAGCACCATGGCCCTTCGCAAGCGCAAGCCCACCAGCGCCGGTCGCCGGTTCCAGACCGTCTCCGACTTCTCCGACCTGACGCGCGACCGTCCCGAGAAGTCGCTGCTGGCGCCGCACTCCAACACCGGTGGCCGCAACAACCTCGGTCGCAAGACGGCACGGCACAAGGGTGGTGCCCACAAGCGCCAGTACCGCCTCGTCGACTTCAAGCGCACCAAGGACGGCGTGCCTGCCGTCGTGGCGCACATCGAGTACGACCCCAACCGCAACTGCCGCATCGCGCTGCTGCACTTCCTCGACGGCGAGAAGCGCTACATCCTCGCCCCGCGTGACGTGAAGGTCGGTGACCGCCTGCAGAACGGGCAGGGCGCCGACATCCGCCCCGGCAACGCGCTGCCGATGCGCTACATCCCGGTCGGTACGACCGTGCACAACGTCGAGCTGAAGCCCGGCGCGGGCGGCAAGATGGCTCGTTCGGCTGGCTCGAGTGTGCAGCTCGTCGCCAAGGAGGGCGAGTTCGCCACCCTGCGCCTCCCGAGCTCCGAGATGCGCCGGGTGCCGATCGACTGCCGCGCCACCGTCGGTGAGGTCGGCAACGCCGAGGCCGAGCTGGTGAAGATCGGCAAGGCGGGTCGGAACCGCTGGAAGGGCGTGCGCCCGCAGACCCGTGGTGTGGCCATGAACCCGGTCGATCACCCCCACGGTGGTGGTGAAGGCAAGACCTCCGGTGGTCGCCACCCCGTTTCTCCCTGGGGCAAGCCCGAGGGACGTACCCGTGACAAGAACAAGGAATCTCAAAAGCTCATCGTCCGGCGTCGTCGTACGCGCGGTGGGCGGAGGTAGACGATGCCACGCTCACTGAAAAAGGGCCCATTCGTGGACGACCACCTTCTGAAGAAGGTCGACGTCCTCAACCAGGCGCACGAGAAGAAGGTCATCAAGACCTGGTCGCGGCGTTCCACGATCATCCCCGACATGGTCGGCCACACCATCGCCGTGCACGACGGGCGCAAGCACGTCCCGGTGTACGTCACCGAATCGATGGTCGGCCACAAGCTGGGCGAGTTCGCTCCCACCCGTACCTTCAAGTACCACGCGGGCCAGGAGAAGCAGGTCAGGGGTCGTCGCTGATGGCTTTCGGAGCGAAGACCAACGAACGTCCGGGCACTCGGGCTGTGGTGCGCCACGTGCGCATGTCGGCCTACAAGGCCCGCGAGGTGCTCGACCTGATCCGCGGCAAGCACGTCTCCGAGGCTGACGACATCCTCGCCCTCGTCGAGCGCGACGCCGCGATCGTCATCCGCAAGGCGTTGGCGTCTGCCGTCGCCAACGCGCAGAACAACGACGGCCAGGACCCCGAGACGTTGTTCGTGTCCGCCTGCTACGCCGACGAGGGCCCGACGCTCAAGCGTTGGCGTCCCCGTGCCCGCGGTCGGGCCACGCGCATTCGCAAGCGCACCTGCCACATCACGGTCATCGTGAGCCGCATGGCCGACGACGACATCGCTCGGCGCGAAGCCAAGCAGGCGTCGACCGGCCGCAGCGGGCGTCGAGCCACGCAGGGCAGCGCAGCCGCTCGTCGCGACCGCGTCGCTCGCAGCCGCCGCCGTGACGCCGAGAAGGCAGGTCTCGCCGAGGACGACACCGTCATCGACGAGCCCGTGACCGACGAGCCCGTGACCGACGAGTCCGTCGCCAGCGACGCAGTTGTCGAGCAGGACGTGGCCGCTGACGAGTCGACCGATGTGGTCGACGACGTCGTGACCGACGAGGTCGCCTCTGCAGACGAGGCAGACGTCGTCGCCGACGACGCCGAGAAGGAGGACTGATGGGACAGAAGGTCAACCCGTACGGCTTCCGGCTCGGGGTCACCACCGACTGGAAGTCGCGTTGGTTCGCCGGCCGGACCGACTACGCCGACTACGTCATCGAGGACTGGAAGATCCGCAACCGGATCATGTCCGACCTGCCGCACGCAGCGATCAGCCGCATCGAGGTCGAGCGCACCCGTGACCGCCTGCGCGTCGACGTGCACACCGCGCGTCCGGGCATCGTCATCGGCCGTCGCGGCAGCGAGGCAGACCGCCTGCGTGGTGAGCTCGCGAAGATCACCGGCAACAACCGGGTGCAGCTCAACATCCAGGAGATCAAGTCGCCGGAGCTCGACGCGGCGCTGATCGCCCAGGGCGTGGCCGACCAGCTGGCGAACCGCATCGCCTTCCGGCGTGCGATGAAGCGAGCGGTCCAGAACGCCCAGAAGGCCGGTGCTCTCGGCATCCGGGTGCAGTGCTCGGGTCGCCTCGGCGGCTCGGAGATGGCTCGCACCGAGTGGTACCGCGAGGGTCGGGTGCCGCTGCACACGCTGCGCGCCGACATCGACTACGGCTTCCGTGAGGCCCGCACGACCGCCGGTCGCATCGGCGTGAAGGTGTGGCTCTACAAGGGCGACATCGTCCCCTACCGCGTCCAGGTCGACGAGCGGATCAGCCGTGAGGCCGCGATGGCCGTCGGCGAGACCTCGGGCCAGGCCCGTGACGAGGCCGGCAACGTCATCTCCTCGGCTGCTCGTCGCCGTGCCACCGAGGCACCACGTGCCGAGGCCGAGGAAGCAGTCGACAACGCACCGTTGGTGAAGGAAGCCGACCCCGAGTTGGAGCGCCTCCTCGCCGAAGAAGAAGAGATCGAGCGCTCCACGCGGGCGCACCACGAGACCCCCCACTTCCGTCCCGGGGATGGTGAGTAGATCATGTTGATGCCAAAGAAGGTCAAGCACCGCAAGCAGCACCGCGGTCGCACCGACGGTCAGGCCAAGGGTGGCACCGAGGTCACCTTCGGTGAGTTCGGGATCCAAGCCCTCGAGCCGGGGTGGATCACCGCCCGCCAGATTGAGGCCGCACGTATTGCCATGACCCGTCACATCAAGCGTGGCGGCAAGGTCTGGATCAACGTCTTCCCGGACAAGCCCGTCACCGCCAAGCCGGCCGAGACCCGCATGGGTTCCGGCAAGGGCAACCCCGAGCGCTGGGTCGCCGTGGTGAAGCCGGGACGCATCCTCTTCGAGCTCTCCTACCACGACCCGGCGATCGCCCGGGCCGCGATCGAGCGAGCCATCCAGAAGCTGCCGATCAAGGCCCGCTTCGTCACGCGGATCGAGGGCCTGTGATGGCTACCAAGACCGTGCTCGCCGACCTCGACGACGCCCAGCTCGTCGACAAGCTGGCCGACGCTCGCCAGGAGCTTTTCAACCTCCGGTTCCAGCTCGCCACGGGGCAGCTCGAGAACAACGCACGGGTCGGTCAGACCCGCCGTGAGATCGCTCGGCTCCACACCGAGCTTCGGGCGCGTGAGATCGCGGCCGCCGAGGCCCTCGCCCAGAAGGAGCAGTCGTGATGGCGGACGAGACCGCGACAGACGCACGTCCGAACCCCCGCAAGGTCCGTGAAGGCCTCGTGGTGTCGGACGCGATGAACAAGACCGCTGTGGTGGCCGTGACAAGCCGCAAGCCGCACCCCCGGTACGGCAAGACGGTCGCGCGCACCAACCGGCTCTACGTGCACGACGAGACGAACGACCTGAAGGTCGGCGACCGCGTGCGCGTGCAAGAGACCCGTCCGCTCTCGAAGCTCAAGCGTTGGCGCCTGCTCGAGGTCCTGGAAAGGGCGAAGTGACGCGATGATCCAGCAGGAGACCCGGCTCCGGGTCGCAGACAACAGCGGTGCCAAAGAGGTGCTGTGCATCAAGGTGCTCGGTGGCTCTCGGCGTCGCTATGCCTCGATCGGCGACATCATCGTCGCCACGGTCAAGGATGCCATTCCCGGCGCAGCGGTGAAGAAGGGCGACGTCGTCAAGTGCGTCGTCGTGCGGGTGAAGAAGGAGAAGCGTCG
>CAZUMJ010000070.1:0-1536 GCA_964621605.1 uncultured Iamiaceae bacterium
GACGAACCCGTCGAAAACAGACTCGTCGAAGACAGACTCGTCGAGGACGGACCCGCCGAACGCGCTCCGGGCGCCGACGGTCCTGACGCAGACGGCCCTGACCTCCTGGTGCGGGTCCTCGGAGCGCCACACATCCCCGATCGACCCCAGCTGAAGGGCCGGGACCTGTCGCTCGTCGCGTACCTCACCTGCCGTGGGCGTGCGGCGACCACAGCCCACCTCCAAGAGGCGCTCTGGGGCGGCCGGGCAGTGCAGGCGAAGACCATCTGGAACGTGGTGAGCCGCGCGCGCGTCGGTCTCGGAACCCTCCCAGGAGGGCAGTTGGCGTTCCCGCCCGCGGACGTGCAGCGCCGGACGTTCGAACTCGACCCCGGGGTGGGCACAGACGTTGCCTTGCTGCGCCGCGCGCTCGACGTTGCCCACGCGTCCTCGTCGCGACCCACGGCCAACGGCGCGCTGCGCGCGTTGCAACGCGCACTCGCACTCGTCGAGGGGCCACCGTTCGATGGCCCCGGTTTCGAATGGGCCTTCCGAGAAGGACAGCACGCCGCACGTGCGGCAGACCTCATCGAGCGAGCCTCGCTCACGCTGATGGCACAAGCAAAGGCTCTGGGCGACACCGAGCTCGCCCGTTGGGCACTCACCCGCGGTCTGATCGGCCTTCCCGGCAACGAGATGCTCTACCGGGCACGCATGCGACTCGAGGCTGACCTCCACAACCAAGGCGGCGTTGAACAGGCGTACCGCGAGCTGTGCAGCGTCCTGGCGGACTACGACGCGGAGCCGTCCACCGAAACCGAGACGCTCCACCGCTCGCTGCGAGGACCAGCACGCGTGGGGTAGCCGGTCCCGCCACGCCGCTCCCCACCCCGCCTTCTGCCCACGGTTTTCGCAGGTGGGAAGCCCCACGGGAAGCGCTCCGGGAACCTCACCGGGAGGTTGACATCGCACAGTCGAGCGTGACGACCCACCCCCTAGGCGCGGAGCTCCCCATGACCCCTCCCCCCACGCCCCCACACGGCATCGTCCCCGTTGCCGTCGACCGCATCGACTGCTACCAGGTCCTCGAGGCACTCGGCCACGCGTCCGAGCTCGCCGCCTCGCTACGGGCCTACGGAGCACAAGTCGAGTTCGAAGACGCGTTCGGCCTGCTGCGCGATGCGCTCTTCCCCGACCTCCCGAACGGCCTCGCGCGTCTCAGCCGGTGACCGTGGCCTCACCCGGCGGCGGCAGCTGCACGAACGTCTGGCCGGGTGTGAGTGCGATCGGCTTCCCTGTCGAGTCGACGTAGGTGGTCATCGCCGCCGCCGAGGGCTTCGACCACGTGCCCTCGATGAGCTTGCCGTCGGTCAGCACCCAACACGTGCCATTGCCGATCAGGTCGGCCTCGGGCACGACCGCGCCTGACACGTCCACGTTGCCGGTGGCGTGGTAGGTCACGAACTGGATGACGACGTTCGCGGGACCGATCTGCCAACCGGTCTCGTCGACGTGCGGCGTGCCCTTCTGATCACGTACCCACCGGCCTTCGGTCGG
>CAZUMJ010000070.1:1636-5811 GCA_964621605.1 uncultured Iamiaceae bacterium
CCGACGTCGATCATCGGTGCCCCCGCCAGGATGCGCATGACGTCGGCGTTGCCTCCCGACCAGGCGTAGAGCGGGTGGTTCAGCTCTGACACGAGCGCCACGTCTGTCGTCCGACCCGATCGGATCGGCCCGACCGGGTCGGAGTCCTTCGACTGGAAGATGGCGAAGAAGCGGGTGACGGCGCCCTCGACCTTCTCCTCGATGACCACGTCGGCCTGGTTGAGGCCGAGTTGGGGCCTGGCACCCTCGCCTCCGCCGTCGGCGTTGTCGATCTTCACCACGAGCGCCGGGCGCTTCGCGATCGCGGGATCGACGGGCAGGCCGGTCAGCGGCGCCACGGCCGACGGCGCGGGAGGAAGGGTGGTGGCAGGAACAGTCGTCGACGCTGGCGTCGTGTCGGTCGTCGCCTTCTTCGAGCCACTGCAGGCTGCGACGCCCAACATGCCGACGACGGCGATCGCGACGGCTGCGCTCGTGATCCGTGCTCGCATGGACCTACAACTTCCACTCGTCGGTTCGGGAAGTGGGGGGAGCCCGCACCGCAACGACGGGAGCACCACCCCACCTCTGTCCAGTTGTACCGGACCCGAGCGCGCGGGGCGAGGATGGCGAACGCGTGTCAGTGCGAGCTGCTGACGGCGGCGTCTCCCGCCGAGCGGTGCGCCTCCTCGGCGTCAACCTCTGCACGTGCGGCGTCGAGCGCCTCGAGGTCGGCTACCAGCGTGGCGCCCTCGACGTCGAGGTTGGGGATGAGCTTGTCGAGCCACGCCGGGAGCCGCCAGGCACGTTCGCCGAACAGCGTCATCACCGCGGGGACGATGAGCATCCGCACCACCGTCGCGTCGAGGAAGACCGCGGTGGCGAGCCCAACCCCGAACATCTTGATGAAGGGGCTCGTGCCGAGTGCGAACGCCCCGAAGACGCTGATCATGATGAGCGCTGCAGCGGTGATCACCCGGGCCGAAGAGCTGAGGCCCACGATCACACTTGCCCGTGCGTCACCCGTGCGGTGGTACTCCTCGTGGATGCGGCTGAGGATGAACACCTCGTAGTCCATTGACAGTCCGAAGAGGATGGCGAACATCATCAGGGGCAGGAAGCTGACGATCGGCAAGGTCTGGTCGAGGCCGAACATCGACGCCAACCAACCCCAGTTGAAGACCGCGACCAGCACCCCGAACGACGACCCGATCGACACGAGGATCGCCAGCGCCGCCTTGATCGGCACCACGATCGAGCGGAACACCGCGGTGAGCAGGACGACGGTGAGGCCGATGACCAGCAGCATGAAGGGAGCCAGCGCGCCTGCGACCTTGTGCGAGATGTCGATGTTGGCTGCCGTCGCACCGGCCACGAAGTAGCGGGCTCCGGTCGCCGCCTCGATCTGTGTGCGCGCGTCACCGCGCAGGTGAGACACCAGGGCCTCGGTGCTCGACGACGCCGGCGACCCGATGGGGGTGATGCTCTGCACCGCGGTGTCGCCCGCGGCGTTGAAGGTGGCCGGCCGCACCCCGGCAATGCCGTCGACATGGTCGAGCGAAGAGGTGATCCGTTGCATCGCGGCGGGGCGGTCGACGACGTTGCTGAGGTCGATGACGAGCGACAGCTGCCCGTTGAACCCGGGGCCGAACGCCTTGCTCACCAGGTCGTACGCCTTGCGCTGGGTGGTTCCTGCCGGTTCGGAGCCGTGGTCGGGAAGGCCCAGGCGGATCGACGCGAACGGTACGGCGAGCACCCCCATCACCAGCAGGCCGGCCACGAGCGCTGTCACCGGCCGGTGGGTCACCTTGGTGGCCCACCGGTGGCCGAGCGTTTCGCCTTCCTCTGCCCCGCCCGTCCGGTTGCGCATGCCCGGCACTCGGAACCTGTCGATGTTGTGCCCCGCGAAGCCGAGCATCGCCGGGAGGAGGGTGACCGCGACCATGACCGCCACCGCGACCGTTGCGGCGGCAGCCAGGCCCATCACGGTGAGGAAGGGGATGCCGACGACCGCGAGCCCGGCGATCGCGATCACCACGGTCACCCCGGCGAACACCACGGCGCCGCCCGCGGTGGCGTTCGCGCGAGCCGCCGCCTCCTCGACATCGAGCCCCAGGGCCAGGTTCTGGCGGTGGCGGGTGACGACGAACAAGGCGTAGTCGATACCGACCGCGAGGCCGATCATGATCGCGAGCGTCGGTGCCGACGACGACAGGTCGACGAACGCCGACAAGATGCTGACCCCGCTGAGGCCGATGCCGAGCCCGAGCAGCGCGGTCAGGATCGGCAGACCCATCGCCAGGACCGAGCCGAACGCGAACAGCAGCACGACCACGGCGACACCGAGGCCGAGCAGCTCCGACGAGGGCGCCTCATGGGTCACCCCGGGCACGACCTCGCCCCCGAACTCGACCTGGTAGCCCTGCGCCCGTGTGGGCGCGACCGCCTCGACGACCGCGTGCGTGGTCTCCTCGGTGACCTCGAACGCAGAGACGGGGTAGTGCACGGTGCCGAGCGCCACCGTGCCATCGCGAGAGATGCCACCGGTCTTGGTGGGTGAGACGGCGAGCTCGACACCTGGCACATCTGCCTTGATGCGCGCCATGGTCTCGTCCATCACGCGAGTCGCCTGCGCGTCGCGCAGCGTCTTTCCCTTCGGCGCCGCGAACACCACGAGCGTCTCTGAACCGCTCTGGCTCGGGAAGCGCGTCTTGAGCAGATCGGTCGCCTGCTGCGACTCGGTGCCCGGCAAGGTCAGCACCTCGCTGGTGGTACCGCCTGCGGCGCCCGCAAGGCCGCCCATGAGGAGGAAGAGCGCAACCCACGCCCCCAGCACCCAGCGTCGACGCCGAACAGAGAAGTGGCCGAGGCGATAGAGCAGTGCAGCCATGGAGAGGGCTCCGTTCAGCAGGCGTGGGGACGAACCCGAGTACCCTACGGGCGAATGTGGCAGTTCTGCCATCTGTCAGTTATGACACTTTTCACCGACCCCCACGCTCCCAACTCGGTACGGTGAAGTCGTGCCCCAACCCGCCGCCACCGACGATGCTGTCGACGCACCTGTCTCGTTGCGGTCGAAGCACTCCAACGAGACCCGGCAGCGCATCGTCGAGGTCGCCCTCGCCCGGTTCGCCGAGCACGGCTTCGACGCCACCACGGTGGAAGAGATCGCGGCCGCGGCCGACATCTCACCACGCACGTTCTTCCGCTACTTCCCCACGAAGGACGCGGTGCTGTTCGACAAGATCGAACGCCACATGGTCGAGCTCTGCGAACGCATCGAGCAACGCCCCAACGACGAGCCGGCGGCCGACACGCTGGTCGCGGTGCTCACCGAGATGGTCGAGCAGCTCCACACCTCGCCTGAGGAGCGGGCGCTCGTCCGCCGCCTCCTCGACGAACGCCCGGCGCTGCGCGGCTATCAGCGCCTGGCCATCGCCGCGCACAGCGAAGGCTCTGCCACCGCTGCGCTCGCCCGCCATGGCGGCGTCTCACCCGACGACCTCGGCCTGCGCACGATGGTTGCGGCGGTGGCGGCGTGCTTCGACGTGGCATTGCGAGACTGGGCCGGGCTCGACGACCCCCCGCCGTTCCGAACGGTGTTCCGCGGCGCCCTCGACGCGTGCGCCGCGGCGTTCCCTCGCCTCGCTTGATGCCACGGCGCGCAGGCGCACCGCGCTGCCTCGCCGAGCTCGTCGTCGCGCACGCCTTCGGCACCGCCACGCCTGCCTGACCCGCCCGATGGGCGATAGCTTGCGACGAACCGTCACGCCAGGGGGGACCATGACGAGCACCGCACATACCGAACACGACCCGAGCCTGCTCGTGGTCGAGACCGCGCAGGGACGGGTGCGCGGCGACCACAGTCGCGGCGCATACCGCTACAAGGGCATCCCGTTCGCGGCGCCGCCGGTCGGGGCGCTGCGCTTCGCGCCCCCGGCACCTCCCGCGAGATGGTCGGGTGACCGCGTCGCGACAGGCCGCTTCTCGATCGCGCCACAACCGCTGGGTGGCGTCGATGCGTTGCTTGGCGCGGAAGGTGGTCCACCCCAGTCTGAAGCTGACTGCTTGACCCTGAACGTGTGGACCCCTGCGCCCGACGGCGCGCGCCGCCCGGTCATGGTGTGGATCCACGGCGGCGCCTTCATTTCGGGAGCTGGCCTTACGCCGTTCTATGACGGCGCCAACCTGGCAGG
>CAZUMJ010000071.1:0-5627 GCA_964621605.1 uncultured Iamiaceae bacterium
GCGGACCTGCGTCACCTGTCGAGCTTCCGGGTTCGCACCCGCGACGGCGACCGAAGTAGGTGAAGTGCTGGCCGGCCCGGACGCCGTCCTTGTCGGTTGCCTGCGCGGTGATGTGCACCGTGTCGCCTGGCAGCGACGGGTTCTGGGCGGAGCTCATGCTCACGGTCACCGGGAACACGAAGCGCAAGGTGACCTTCCCCTGCACCGAGGCGCAAGGCGAATCGCCGTTGCAGCGCATCGTGTACTGGTCGCCGGCGTAGCCAAAGGCCCCGCGGACCCAGGTGCTCCCGCCACCGCCACCTCCGCCACCAACGCAGCCGGTGGCGGCACCTGCCCCTGCTTCGCCGCCTCGATAGCCGCCTCCACCACCGCCACCGACGACATTCATACCTGCACCACCGGAGCCGTCGGCCGAGGTCTCGCCGTGCACCGGGTGCAGCACGGGGTTTGAACCGCCCAGCCCATTTCCTCCGCTCGCCGAACCTCCGCTGCCGCCGGACTCCCCGCTCCCACCGTTGACCACGGTCGTGCTCGCTGCGTCGCTGACGTCACCACCGTCGCCGCCGAGAAGGTTGCCCGTCGGGATCGACACGCAGTTGCGGACACCGCCGCCGCCACCACCGCCGACCACCATGCGCAGGGTCGACAACGTCGTCTCGTCACAGGTGGCCGACCCGATGCACACGCCCGTCGAGCCCCCACCGGCCCCACCCGATGCACCGCCTTCGAATGCGGACGTGTTCCCGATGCCTGCACCTCCGCCGTCAGACCAACCGGGCGTGGGTGTGGCATTCGGGGCAGCGGACCCGTCTGCGCCCTTGCAGCCGACCACAACCGACATGGTGGTGCCGCCCGCGACAGGGAACGTCGCCTGCTCACGCGGTGAACCGCCACCTTGCCCGCCTGATGCGCCGGCCTGGCTGCCGCCATTGCCGCCACCGCCGCCGAACGCCTCCACCGCGACCGCAACCGCGTTCGCGGGTGCGACCAGGGTCTCGGTCACGCCGCAACTGTCGGACATCCAGATGTCGCCGCCATCGGTCCAGCTCGCATCGGCAGGGCGCGGAGCACGACCGAAAAACAAGATGCCCACCAAGAGCAACGAGATGCTCGTGGAGATGGCACGACCGAGATGCGCACGTCGCGTTCGGGTTGAGCGGGAGGACACGGCGATCTCCAGGTTGGAGCGAGGGGCAAGACCCCCTACAGCCGACCAGGGCCCGCGTCACACGTCATGGGGAAGAGGTACTCACCCAATAGGCACATATCGATGGGTGCCATGTGTTTTCCGGTCGTTTCATGCCGAGTCGTCTGCCAGCACCTGGCGCAGCTCGCCACGACCGCTGATGCCGGCCTTCATGTAGACGCGGCTCAGGTGGTTGTCGACCGTCCGGGGCGCGATGCCAAGGCGCGTGGCGATCTCACGGCTCGACAAGCGCCCCGCTGCAAGTCGGGCCACCTCGAGTTCGCGATCCGTGAGCTCGGCGAGCGCAGGCACGTCCGCCAACAGCGGCGTGCTCGCGCCCTCACATGCACGCAGTCGTGCCTGGGCAGCCTCGGCCACACGCGCGGCCTCGCGCTTTTCTCCCCTGCGCCGTAGCGCTGCGGCGACGCGAGCGGTGAGCTCGGCCGCCTCGAGGTTCATTCCCCGCGCGTGGCATGCCTCGGCGACGACGAGTGCCTCGGCGACCTCGTTTGGGCTGCGGACGGCACGCACGAAGCGCACCTGCCAGGTGATGAGCTCTCCTTGCAGGTCGGGCGCGATCGCCTCCAGCTCCGCCAACGCGTCAGCAGCGCCACCGTTGCGTGCCAGCGCGACGAGCAGGTGCGACGCACCGAGAAGATCACCGACGTCGCGGGCGGCGCGTGCTCCCGTGAGGAATCGGTCGCGGGCAACGTCGGGCTTACCGTCCACCACGTCGAACCAACCAAGCGCCTCGGTACGCCACGAAGCGTTCAGCCCCGGCCCGAAGGCGAGGAGATCCGCCGAGCGGGCGAGATGCCGCTGCGCCGCTCCGGCCCGTCCCTGCAACGCAGCGCACAGCGCCATTCCCGCATGACACCAGGCCGCCGCATCGGTGCGGCGACTCTCCTGGAAGATGCTGCTCGCGACTGCGAAGTGCCCGGCGGCCCGGTCGAATCTGGCCTGCCGCACGGCCGCACGTCCTGAGAAGTAGCTCACCCATGCAAACGCATAGCGAGGCTCGGCGTCCTGGGTGAGCTGACGACCGAGCTCGAGCAGTGGCTCGGCCTCGGCCAGCTGACCCGCTCCGAGCATGGCGAACAACGTCACCAGGTGGTGGACCCCCGGCTCGGACATCGGCCCTTCGTGCCAGATCGCTTCGTGGATGGGGAGCGCACGCGTCGCGACCGCGGTGGCGTCCGACGAACGACCCGCGTGCACGAGCGCGAGCCCGGCGGTGTAAGACGCCGCGACGAACGCCCGGTCGCCGTAGACCGAGACATCGAGGAGCGGCTCAACCTCCGCCAATGCTTTGGCGACGTCGCCGTCCAGCAGAACCTCCATCGCGCGGTGCGCGGTCAGCTCCGCCCGCCACTGCTTGTCGCTGAGGCGAGCCTCCGCTGCCCGGTACAGCGCTGCACTCCCGGCACGATCGCCGAGGCCCCGGCTGCGGATCTCGGCACGCGTCAGCGTCAGCAGCGCGAGCTCGCGCTCGGACGCGACGAAGCGCTCGGTCTCGGCCAACGTCCGTTCCGCGGCTTCGCAGTTGCCCAGCTGCCCTTGGGCGAATCCCAGGAGATGACCGGCGTCGAACGAGCGCTCGAGCTTCCACGCCGCGCCTGCCAACTCGCCGCATCTGCCGTATTCGCCAGTGCTGAAGGCCCCCTTGGCGGCCTCCAACAGCCGATCGGCAAAGACCGGGAGGCCCGCTCGGTGTCGCCAGGTCGCGACGAGCACCGGGTTGCCCCCGAGGCGTTCGAGTGCTTCGGCCGCTTGGAGGTACACGCGTCGGCGCTGTCGTTCACCGACACGGGCGAGGACAGCCTCGGCATAGGTGGGCTGGGCGGCCCGCACCACATAGCCGTTGTCGGCCGGCGACCCACTCGGAACGATGGGGGTGGCCAGCGCCTCTGCGGGACGCTCCAGCACGACGAGGCCGGCGTGCTCCAGGCGGTCGAGCGAGCGCGCGCTCCACACCTCCTCCACCACCTCGAGTGGCAGTGGCTCGCAGAGCACCACCGCGGTCAAGAGCTCGCGGTCGCGCGTCGGCATCCGGTCGAGGCTCCCCTGCACCAGCGTCAGGAGGCTGGGTGGCACGACGAGCGGCCCCACCAGCTCCCAGTCGCCGTCGTGACGCTCCAGGTCACCGGCGGCGACCGCCGCCCGCGCCCGCTCGAGGACCTCGAAGGGGCGCCTCGCGCTGACGTCGAGGAGTTGATCCAGTGCCCACGGCGACACAGCCCCGCCGAGCTCGGTGGTCAGCAGCTGCGCGAACACCGAACGATCGAGCGGGTCCACCGCTATGTGCGTGAGGGCACGCTCCTTCCACAGGGCGATGACGGCATCGGAGGGCACCTCGCCACGCCGGAGCGTGAGGACCCACGCGATCGACATGGATGCCGAGACGTCGAGCATCAGGGCCGCTGAGGCGTCGTCGAGCAGGTGCACGTCGTCCACGAGCACGACGAGACGCCGATCACGAGCGAGCTCACCCAACCGCTCACGTACGGCCGCGTAGGTGTTGTCGTGCAGCGACGGTTCACCGATGAGTTGCACGAACGCACCGAGCTGCACAGATCGAGCGGCGCTCGTCGCGATGACGTGGGCAACCTCACATCCGCGCGCCTGCGCGGCACGCAACGCGTGACGCGCGATCGCGGTCTTGCCGATGCCCTCGAGGCCCTCCAGGACGCACCCGACGGCGTCGGGTCCGCGCAGGGCGCGCTCGACGAGCTTCAGTTCCGCTGCTCGGCCCAGCAGCGGCGCCAGGCGCGCGACGGACCCTGTCATCCGCCCGCCCCCCGTCGCTGTTCCATGCAATGTTGCAGGATACTGACCTTGCGCACCGTGGTCGGGCACCTACCCCCACGACGCCGCGCACGCTTCGCCCCGAGCGCCGGCGAGCGTCCACGCCGGCTTCGACGTCGGCGTCGGCATGGGCGGTCGACTCACCTCACGGTATTCCCGTCACCACTTGAACTGGCCAGCCCTCACCAAAGACTTCACGCGGGTCTACTCCCGCTGTCGCGATGACCGGTTGAACTCGCCGGGTGCAGCGCATCTCCGCACCGCCGCGCTCATCGGTCACTACTCTCAACATCGGCGTTCCTTCCTCGCCGGGGCTACAACCCCAGCGTTCAGTCATTTGGATCAACGAGGAAGGTACGTCGCGCTCTCGAGCGGGTGGCCGATCCACAGGTTCAGGTCATACCTCCGGCCGCCCCCGCTGCCTCTTATTCGTCGTTGACATGGACTCCTCCTATACGAGGTGTCCGCCAGACGGGGGGATACTCAGGTGATCGCGTTGAGCCCGAAGGCCACGCCGGTGACGTTCACCCCCTCGATGCGCAACAGGCGCTTGAATGCAGTAGTGACGCGCACGGGCGCGGGACCTCCCAGGAACCAGGACTAGAGACCCCGGAACCTTGGCCTCAGCCCGTGCGCGTCACGCGGGCCCCCACCACCGCCCCCTCACCCAAGCACCACAACGCATCCCACCGAACACCCACCCACACCAGGGTCAGGAGAGCCCCGATTCTGGTGGCCGAAGGAGGTCCTCTGCAGCCTCGCGTCTCACCTGGAGCTCAAGGTATTCCCCCCGCGCCATCTCCACGCGTAGCGTCCTCCAAGCACCCCCACCGGAGTAGGGAGACGTGAGCCCACTGATCGCAACTGAACTCACTGACCCCTGAGGAATGATGCGACCGCGCATCCACCTCCGACGACAGGGTGCCGTGCTAATTGTGCCGTTCGAGAATGCCACCAAGAAGCGTTGTGAAACGAGCAAGCCCCAGCGGTCCCAAGCAGATATCTGTCCGCGAACCTCGGAGTAGTACAGCTGATAACGAGCAAGTCGCCAGACTACTGGTGCACAACCGAACGAACCTACCGGGAAGTGATCAATGCGTAGGCGGGCGGGAATCCATGCCATGCGATGGTCACCATTGGATCGGTCGCTGTCCGCGTCCATATACATACAGCACCCGCCTACGCTGGTGGTATACCGCAGTCGCGAGAGTTCGCTTTTGCGTCAGACGGAAGGATTTCGCAAGGAAAGGCCGGAGGAAATGCGGGGTCGCCGAAGGACCCAAGCAAACCAAGCCACACCGATACGATTCGATCTGCAAGGGTGGGACCACCCTGCCCTTCTCGCAGACGCGGTACCCAACCGTCGTCGGCCCACGCGTGAATACGTGAAAGCGCTGAATACACCTCCGGGCCGGTCGGACAAGCCTGAGCAGACAGGCCGTGCTCGCCAACTTTCAGGCCGTTGCTCGCCGCTGTATCCCCGGGAGGGCACGTTGGCCAATTTACGTCACACCCTAGATAAGGCTGGTCTGAGAGCTGCGGCATGAGGCACTGGATCGCTAGTGTCCAGCAGGAATGATGGGTAGCGAGTCGTTGGGATGACATCGGGGTGGTGGCGGGCCTGGTAGGCAACGGG
>CAZUMJ010000072.1:0-5602 GCA_964621605.1 uncultured Iamiaceae bacterium
GTCGACGCTGTGGTCGTCGACGACGACGAGCTGCCAGTTCGGATAGGTCTGGGCCTCGACCGAGGCGACCGCTTGGCGCAGCAGGCCGAGGCGGTTGTGGGTGCACAGCACGACGCTCACCTGGAGGTCGTGGGGAACGTCGGCGTCCGCGACCCACGCGGTGGTACGCCAGATCCGCAACTCGCGTTGCTGGTCGTCGAGGCGGCGCTCGAGGTGCTCAGCCAACATCCGCGTGTCGTGGTGGGCCGCACCGAGACCGGCGAGCTCGTCGCTCACCCGCGGGTCAGCCTGGGGCGCGGCCTCCCACCCCGACGGGTGCGGACCGCGCCGCGCCGCCCGTGCCTCGACCGCAGCCAACGAACGCCGCAGCACGCGACGGGCCGACCCGACAAGCGGTACCCGGGTGAGGGGCGCCGCCGCCGCAGCACCGCCCCGAGCTGCCACCAACGCGGGGACGACGCTGCCGTCGACGTCGGTCAGCTGCACCCCCGCAGCGGCCGACAGCGTCGCGGTCAGGTCGACCGCCCGGATCGCCGGTTGGCGTACACCCGCGGCGATCCCCGGGCCGGTCGTGACGAGCAGGCCCAGCGGGAAGTGGTCTCCGGTGCGCCAGTGGCGGTACGGCCGTGAGACCGTGCCGCTGCTCGGCGACCACACTCGCTCGATGGGTGCGCCGCGCTCCCACTCGACGAACAGGTCGGCGAGCTGATCGCCTGCCTGGCGGCGGTAGTGGTCGTCGACCACGACCACATCGCGCACGACGGGACCGCCGGTGTCGACATTGACCAGCTCACGCAGCCGGGCTGCGACCCACTCCTGCGCCTCCGCCTTCGCTTCTGGGCGGATCCGGCCCGACCCCTCCCGGCCCACCACGTTGAGGCGCACCGCGCCCACGACCGAGTTGTTCGGGATCGCGTACCAACGCCGGGTGGCCCGTGCGGGCAGCTCGCCCTCGGGTGCGGGCGGCGCCGCATCGGCTCGCCGACGTACCAACGGTGCCGCCCGACGCAACACGACCGGGCGGACGCGCGCCGGCAGCAAGCCCGCCACCGTGGCAGCCACCCGCGTCGGGCCACCGAGAGCCCCGGGCTGGTCGAGGGCCGACTCCATCCGGGCCAGGACGGGGTCGAGCACGTCGGTTCCGTCGTGATGGGCGACCATGCCGTGCGAGAACAGCACGTAGACCTGGTCGTCCGGACGCAGGCACGCCAGGTGCGCTGCGAACGCCGCGTCGATGCGGCGATAGATGTCGAGCATCGGGTCGCCGCCGAGCGCGACGCGCTGCGCGGGATCGTGGCGGGGATGGTCGGGGTCGTGGACGTGCCAGAGCTGGTGCCCGACGCAGTGACCCTCGCCGAACACCGAGACGAACACGTCCCAGTCGTCGCGCGCGAGCAGCTCCAACGACACGGCCTCCTTGCGGGCCACGCCGTCGCGCAGCCGCTGCAACAGAGCCGCGTCTTCCTCCGGGGTGCGGACCACTCCTGCCCGGTTGAGGTAGTCGCAGGGTGCGAACTGGTCACGGCCGGGCGGCTCGGCGCACCCGACGGGGTGCGGGCCGCCGAGCGCGTCGATCTCGGCGCGCAGCTCCGGTGGCCACGTGCCGGTCCCGTGATGGCGATCGTGGCAGCCCCACTCGACGACCATCGAGCCGTTGACGGGCGCCGGCCAGGTGTGGGGCACGTCGAGCACGACCACCCGGCGTCCCGCGTCGCTGAGACGTTCCCAGAACGGCGTGCCGCGCACCGACGTGGGGGTCGGCGACGTCTCACGCCACGCGTACGTCTGCGGGTCGATCTCGTCCCAGCAGAGGTAGCCGTGCCGATCGGGTTCGACCCCGGTGGTGATCGTGGGCCACAGAGCACTCACGAACACCCCGGTGGGAGCGACCACCTCGGCGCTGGTTCCCTGCGCCAACAGACGCGCCACCGTGGGGAGCTCGCCGGCAGCAGCCCAGCCCTGCACGAGGTGCAGGTCGCCGGCGTCGAGTGCCAACAACACCACCCGACCGTGCTCGGACACGTCGACACTGTAGAGGGAGCGCACAATGTGCCGAGACGTTCAGCAATCTCACAGCCAGCTCCGAGACAGCCTCCACGCTCCACGGCGACGATCTCGCCATGCCGAGCACTCGAAGGAGCCCCATGACCCGCCCCAGCCTTGCGACCCCCGCGACGCCCGCGACGCCCGCCGACGATGCACCGCCGCGACCGGTCCCGCGGCCCGCCGCGCGCCGCCCAGGCGTTGGTCCGCAGATCACGATCGGTCGCCGGCGAGCACTCACGCTGGTGGGGGGCGTCGCGCTCGCAACGGTGGCGGGCTGTGCGAACGGCACGGATCGGGCGAGCTCCGCCGCACCGACCACCACGGACGGTTCCGGATCCCCCTCCTCCACCACGACCACGACCACCACCACGACCGGCAACGCCCGACCGAACGGCCCCGGCGGCCCGGGGGCCGCCGGGGGCGGACCCGGTGGTGCACCCCCACAGCAGACCCCGGTGGAAGCGGGGACGATCCCGGAGGAGACGGCCGGCCCCTACCCCGGCGACGGCTCCAACGGGCCGAACGTGTTGGACCAGGACGGCGTGGTGCGGCGCAACCTCACCACCAGTTTCGGCGACGCGAAGGGACGGGCGGAAGGGGTTCCACTGACGGTGACCCTGACGGTCGTCGACCTGTCGGAGAACGCACGGAAGCTGGAGGGCGCCGCGGTGTACGCGTGGCACTGCAACCGCGACGGCAACTACTCGCTGTACAGCGGCACGGCCCAGGACGAGAACTACCTGCGCGGCGTCCAGGTCGCAGATGAAAACGGCGTCGTGACGTTCGAGACGATCTTCCCCGCCGCCTACTCGGGGCGCTGGCCCCACATCCACTTCGAGGTGTATCCCGACCTCGCGACGGCGAAGGCGTCGGGGACGAAGCTCCGCACCTCACAGCTCGCTCTGCCCGCCGCGGCGTGCAAGGACGTGTACGCGCACGCGGACGGCTACGAGCGCAGCGCCACCAACCTGGAGCAGACGCCCCTCGCCCAGGACAACGTCTTCTCCGACGGCTGGTCGCTGCAGACACCCACCATGACCGGCAGCGTGGCGAAGGGCTTCGTCGCCACCCTCGTCGTCCCGGTGTGAGACGCCGCACCGCCGCTCCGCCGGGTTCGGCCCGGCGGGGAGCCGCTGCTAACCTGCCAGCCCGCAGTTCCTTCCGGGGTAGCTCAACTGGCAGAGCAAACGGCTGTTAACCGTTAGGTTGAGAGTTCGAGCCTCTCCCCCGGAGCACCATCGTGGACCGTTCCCCCGCCGGGCTTCCCGACGGGGGAACGAGCGTCCTCAGGACCTGCCGCACGCCTGACGCCCATACGCCCTGCCACGTTCGCTCGACCCGTGCCCCCAGGCTCTCCGCCGCTGCCAGGCACACCTACGGGAATGGACTGCGGTGCCGCACCGACCGGTCCGTAGGCTCGGCGCCCATGACCGAGAGCGCGTTCACCCGCCAGACCGCCGTCGCCGCAGACCCGGACACACCGGGTCGCTACACGGTCGACATCACCGGCGACTGGAACGCGCCGATCATCCCCCACGGCGGGCTCGTGACCGCCCTGGCGCTGCGGGCCATGGCAGCCGAGCTCGACGACCCCGACGAGTGCCTCCGATCCTCGTCCACGGTCTTCGCCGCGCAGGTCCGCCCGGGCCCCGTCGAGATCGACGTGACGGTGCTGCGGCGAGGCCGGTCGATGTCGCAGGCGAGCGCCACAGTCCGCTCGGTGGGCGAATCCGCCGGCCACACCGTGGTGGCGGTGTTCGGCCGCGCCCGTCCCGGCTTCTCGTTCACCGAGCTGGCCATCCCCGAAGTGCCCGACCCAGAGGACTGCCCGTCGTGGCGCGATCCCCTCCCCGCCGACTCACCCGACGACTGGCGGGCACGCTTCAAGCCCACCTTCTGGGAACAAGTCGAGGGGCGCAGCGCGCTCGGCCATGCACCGTGGGAGGACTACGTGCCGACCACATCCGAGCGTGCGAGCTGGTACCGCTTCGACGAGACACCCCGCCTCGACGACGGCCGCATCGACCCGCTCGCGCTCGTCACGCTGTGCGACACGATGCCCGGCGCCGTCGGCGAACGACTCGGGCCCGTCGGCGGTGTCTGGCTGTCACCGTCGGCCGACCTGACCGTGCACCTCCTCGGGGATGCACGCTCCGAATGGCTGCTCGCGCACAACCACGCCCGCCACGCCGGCGACGGGTACGCCTCGGTCGAGTTGGCCTTGTGGGACCCTGCCGACGGCGGCACGCTCGTCGCCTACGGCACGCAGATGATCTTCTTCAGCTTCCCCGACGGCCCGCCCTCGGTGGCGCAGGGCTAGCGATCCGTCACAGCCTTCACACGGGGACGAACGCCCCGCCCACGAGCTGGTAGCCCGGCGGCAGCACCGCCGGTGTGCCGATGAGGCCGCTGGAATCCGTCTGGTACAGCACGACGCCGCTGAAGTTCGTGCCTGTCACGTCGACGTTCGCCAGCACGACGTAGTCGAGCCTGCCGTTCGTGAGGTTCGAGCCGGACAGGTCGGCCCCGGTGAGGTCGATCCCGTCAAAGTCGTAGCCCGTGAAGTCGACGCCGGACAGGTTGGCACCCGGGCCGCCGATGTAGCCGTTCTGGAGCCACCTCCAACCGACCGGGAGGTCCGTCGCCAGGCCAACGAGGCCGCCGGTGGTGGCATGCGTGAGGTTCGCACTCCTGAAGTTGGCTGCATCCACCGTGGCGCCGGTGAGGATTGCGTTCGTGAGGTCGGCGCCGGCCATGTTCTGGCCGGTCAGGTCGGCTCCAGTGAGGTCCGCCCCCATCAGGTGCAGCCCGGCGAGGGTCGCGACCGAGGAGCGCAGGTCAGCCCCGGCCAGGTCGGCGCCAGGGCCGACGAGGTAGCCGCCGGTGCAGGCCCAGTTGGTCGGCAGCGCCACCGGGGTGCCCACGATGCCGCCCGAGGAGACCCCGGTGAGCGTGGTGCCCGAGAGGTCCGCGCCCGTGAGGTTCGCGCCCGCCAGGTCGGTGCCGGTGAGGTCACGCGAGCCCAGGTCGCACCCGGACCAGTCGACCCCGGGGTGCGCCGGCACGTCACAACGGGCGACGACGGACACGACGAGCGAGCCGCTGGTGCTCGGCGCTCGGTCGGTGTCGCCCGAGTAGACCGCGTGCACCGAGTGGTTCCCCACCGAGAGGGTGACCGTCAGGCTGCTCGCTCCACTGCTGAGCGGTGCGGAGCCGAGCGACGTGGTGCCCTCGAAGTACTCGACGGATCCCGTCGCGGTGCCGCCACCGGTGACCGCCACCGACGCGTTGAGCAGGGTCGGGTAGCCATCGCCCGAGGCGCTGAGCGACGTGGTGGTCGCACGCTGGTCGACCGTGAGCGACACCGTCTTCGTCACCGACTCATACGTGGACGGATCGTCAGGCGTGAACGTCACCGACAACGTGTGCGTGCCTGCCGGAAGCACCGTCCCCGCAGCAGGCGAGTACACGAACGTCCCCGCCACATCAGCCGACGCATCCAACTGCACCCCGCCCAACGCGGCCCCGTAGGTGATGTGCGCCGGGTCGGCCCACG
>CAZUMJ010000073.1:0-5278 GCA_964621605.1 uncultured Iamiaceae bacterium
GGCCTCGTGGCACGTTTCCTCCCCGCTATGGGTGCACAGCAGCCGCCATTCGAGACCGCGTTCGACGGCCTCTTCCGCCGGGCCTTCGTCGTGGCCCGACGGATCCTTGGCGACCCCAGCCGCGCCGAAGACGTCGCCGCCGAGGCACTCGCCCGCGCGTACGCCAACTGGCCGAAGATCGGCGACCAGCCGTGGCGCGAAGGGTGGGTCGTGCGCGTCGCCACCAACCTGGCACTCGACGTCGTCCGCAAGCAGCAACGTCTCTCCGATGCACCGCCCGTCGAGCAGAGCGTCGAAGACGACGACGTCGCGGTGCGGCTCGCGCTCGCCGCCGCCCTGGCACGCCTCCCCCGCCGCCAACGTGAGGTCGTCGCCCTGCGGTATCTGTCCGGCCTGAGCGAAGCCGAGACCGCCGCCGCGCTCCAGGTGTCGGCCGGCTCGGTCAAGACCCACCTTCACCGGGGCCTCGCTTCGCTGCGCAACGTGCTCGGCGACGCCCCCGAACTCAGCGAGGTGAACGGCCATGTCTGAACCCTGGCCTGTGCCCACACCCCGTGACGAGCTGCTCGAACGGGTCGTCACCCGCGGACGGAGGATTCGCATGATCGCCCACCTGACAAAGATCGCCGTCGTCGCCGGCGTCGTCGCGGCCGGCACGGGCGGAGGGTTCCTCGCCCAACGTGCCCTCTCGAACGACACCTCCACCGGGATCAGCGCGGCCGCCGCGAACGGCGCCGTGCAGACGTACCGCTGCCCAGACCAGGACGTGGTCGGCGCCCTGCACGCCGGCGACCGTATCTACATCACCGGCCGCAACGCGGCCGACGACCCGGCCTGGTTGCAGATCCGCGACCCCCGACAGCTCAGCGAACGGGTCTGGGTGCGCACCGAGTCGATCCGGCCCGACGGGTCGACCGACGACGTTCCCGTCGCACGATGCGACGAGGCGACCGCGGGCGGGACGGCCCCCACATCGGCGCCGGGGACGACGACCGTGCCGGGCTCGACGACGACCTCCTCAACCGAACCCGACGCCTCGACGACGGTGCCCGGCCAGACCACCGTTCCGGGGCAGACCACCGTGCCCGGCCAGACGACGCTCCCGAGCCAGACCACGCTGCCGCCGGGTTCCACCACCACACCGACGACGCAGCAGCCTGCAGAACCACCCGTCATCGGCTCGGTCCAGGCGTCACCCACCTCGATCTACGAGCAGGACTACGGCCCCTGCCCGAAGGAGTTCTACCGGACGACCATCACGGCGTCGGTGAAGAACGCGACGAGCGCCACGCTGCACTGGAAGGTCGGCGGCCAGGGCGAGCAGACCAAGTCGATGAGCTTCAACGGTCTGGACTTCACCGCCATGCTCGGCACCTTCGGCGACAGCACGGTTCCCGGCAACAGTGCGGCGCATCTCGACATCGACGTGTGGGTCACTGCGACCGGTCCCGGTGGTGCCGCCGGCGCCGGACCGCACGCCACCGTGCGGCTCAACAACTGCTTCGGGCCGTTCTGAGAGGAGAAGGCGACATGCGACGCAAGATCCTCGTGCAATCCGTGGTGGGCCTCGCGGGCCTGGCGGCCTTCGTCGGCGCCGGCTGGGCCATCGGTTCGGCCACCGCAACGCACCACAGCGCCGAACCCACCGCCGCATCCGCCGCGACGGCGGCACACCAGGGCCTGCAACGGGTGCCGCTGCTACAGGTCGAGTCGCCCAACGCGGGCAAGGCGGCCACGCTCACCTACGAGGCGCCGCCCGGGGCCACCGCACCCACCGACGCGCCCCCCACCCCACCGCAGCCCGCCCCCACCGCGCCCAGCGACCCCAGCGCACAAGCCCAGGTGTGGCTCCCCGCACCCTCAGGTTCCGGCGCATCGGGCAGCACCAACCCGAGCGGCTCGTCGCCCACGACCGCGCCCACCGCGCCCACCTCGCCCACCTCGCCCTCGACCGAGGGCGCACCTTCGACCACCGTCGCTGCCCCCTCGGGCACGAGCGGTGGCACCACGGCGGGAACCGCTCCCGGGAGCCCGAGCGCTCCCGGGGGTTTCCCCGCTCCCGCCACCCCCGCCGACATCGCGGCGCGCGGCCTCATCCCGCAGATCACGCTGCCCGGCGGCGCGCTGCCGCAGTTCATGGACCTGTGCGCGGCCGACAATCCGCCGGCGTCCTGCCCGCGGGGCGTCAGCGGCACGGTGTTCGTGTCCGACTCCGCCTTCGCCATCCTGCGCGCCGAACCCGTGCAAGAGCGGGCGTGCGGCACGCTCAGCCTCGACCGCGACCACTACCCGCTCGCCATCACCTCGAACGCTCCCGGCGACTTCACCATCGACCAACGCTCCGACCAGACCGGCCGCGCCACCCACCTCACCGTCTCCACCTCTGCCGCCGAGGCCCGCCGCTGGGCCGACCACGGTTCGAGCGGCGTCGCCGTGACCTGCCTGACCATGCCCGTCGCAGCGGGTGACTCGACCTTCTCGCTGCACCTCCACGGCGTGCGCGCCGGTACCCACGACACGTTGGGCGCAGAGCTCGACATCCAGGTCAGCCCCCCGATCTCGGAACACCCCCCGGTGCTGTTCCGCCCGGTCGACGGCCTCAACGGGCTCGTGATCGCCGGCTCCGCCGACGACGAACGCGTCGAGGCCGTGCTGGTGCGCCGCCCGACCGGCACGACGACGTCGGCCTGTTCGAGCCTCGACAGCGGCCCGGCATCCGTAGGCCTCCACCCGCAGGCGCTCACCGACCAGGCCGGCGGTGGGTTCTTCGCCCTCAGCCCCTTCATGGGCACACCCTTCCCCCGGGCGCACGCCTTCGCGGTGCAGCTCCCACAGGCCGACACCTACGACCTGTGCCTCACCTGGTCGCACGACGTCGCACCCCACGCAGAGGTCACCGGGCGTGAGGCGTTCGAGCTGCAACCGCCCGCGCATCCGAGCGTCCACATCGACGCCGGCACCGTCGAGGTCCACCAGCCCCGCCCCGGTGCGAACGTGCCGCTCACCGACCTCCAAGGGGCAGTCGTAGGCGTCGCCGACGGCACCGGACGCGCCCTGTGCCCCGACGTCGACGTCGCAGTGCCGAACGCCGACACGGTGCGGCTGTGCGCGCTCGAGTCGACCGGTGGCATCCCGATGGTGCAGTTCAGTGCGCACGGCGAGTACCGCGCCGATAGCGGCACCCGCAGCGGTGCACCGTTCACCGGGGCGCTCAGCCTCGACCAGGTGCCGTGCGCGGCCGCCGCGACCTGTACCGACACCTTGTGGCTGCCGCTGTACGTCCCGGGCAGCAGCAGCTCGTCGATGGGCCGCGTGCAGATCCTGCTCACCTACACGAACCCGCCCGCGGGCCTCACCGGGGCGGACTGGGTGTGGGAGCCCAGCGGAGGGTTCGGCTCCGCCGGCGCGGCGCGCCCCACCGACGACACGCACCCCCAACTCGACCTGTCGGCGACACGGTTCGTGTATGACCCCGCCGATCCGCTCCACCTGACGGTGCACTGGAAGACGACCGGCCCGGCGCGGGGCAGAGTCGAGCTCCTTCCTGAAACAGCCAACCAGGTGTCGTGCCGAGCAGCCCTCGGGCCGGGCGAGGTCCCACGCAGCGGGGGGCGCTCCGACCAGGCGGACCAAGGCGACGACACCTTCGAGGTGTGCCCCGGCGAGCGCTACTCGGTGCGCATCCGGCTCGAGAACCGCGCGACGCATGAGGTCACCTGGGTGCTCGGGCGCAACGCCGTGGTCCCCGCCGGTGAACCCGCAGGTTACGAAACGGCCCACTGGAGCGACGCCCACTTCGTCACCCCACCCGTCACCATCGAGGTGACCTTCGGGGCGAAGGCACGACTCGGCGGCATCACAGACGGCATCCCGCAGTTCCCCGGCGACACCGGCCAGCCACCGCTCGCCCACATCGACTGGTGGATCGACATCGCAGGTCACGAGTTCAGCCAGAGCCGCCGCAGTGGCTTCATCGTGCAGAACTCACCGACCTGCGCGGCGTTCACCGCCTTCGACCTGGCGCAGGGCGCCCTCGGCACGCAGCCGATCCGGCTCCACGTCGGCGCCCGCTTCAGCGTCCACGCATTGGCCATGTACTCCCTGTACGACCGGTGCCGAGACCTCACCTCCGAGAGCATCGGCGCCCCCAGGAGCGAGGACTGGGGGGAGATATCCCCCACCATCCCTGTGGGCGACCTGCTGACGCTCGGCCGGGTGCAGGCGGTGCAGCCTCAGACGACCGGAGTGCCCAACGTGACGTGCACCCAGTGCGAGGTGTGGCTGACCGTCGACATCCGTGGCCACCAGGTGCCCTGACACCGTTGTGCCGCGGTGCTGCCAGGCCGATCCGCCGGCGCTCGCTGCGGCGGCATCGGGGCACCGGTGCCTCGGGTGGCCCGGGCGGGTTCGACGGCGGGCGGTCATCGCGGCTCAGCCTTCGGCGGGACGGCATCATGGAAGGCGTGCAACGCGCGTTCCTCCCCGCTGGTGCAGCTCTGTTGGCTGCCGCCCTCACCCTCACGACGGGGTGCGCCACCCGCAACGGTGACGTCGCCGCGTTCTGCCGGGAGCTTCCGCGCACGAGCGCCATCTCACTGCTCGAACCCAACCAGCTGGCGCAGAGCAGCTCTCCCGCGCAGGTCTCGGCACGGCTGCACAAGGTGAGCACCGAGCTCCGCAAGCTCGAACGTGCCGCCCCGCGGACCATACGAAGCGACGTCGCCACCGTCGCCAACTTCACGCAGCGTTTCGCGTTCGAACTGGACCGCATCCTGCGTGACAACCCCACAGGCCCGACCTCGGCGACGACGCTCCCGCCGATGGCCCGCCTCGACGAGTCAGGGCACTCCGCCACGGCGGGTCACTCGGTGCAGGTGATCGGCCCGGACGGGCAGTACGGCGTCGATCCTGACGGGTGGTGGAACAACCCGATCTTCATGGCCTACAACCGCGTCGGTCACCGCTACCCGGGAGCGCTGAAGGCGAGCGCGTCGTTCGTCGACTACGCGAAGGACCACTGCGGCGAGCGGGTACTCCCTCAGGGCTACGTCGACTACAGCGACCAGGGCACCGGGACGGGCAACCCCTACGGCGAGTTCAATCCGGACGGCACACCGATCGGGCCGCAGGTGAGCGCGCCAGCGATGACGCCGACGGTGACGCCGCCGGAGGCGAACCTGTCGCCCGGCCCGGGTGGGCGACCGAACGCACCGACGACGACCACCACCACCGTGGTGCTCGGTGCGCCGACCGCGTCGACCGCAGCGGGTGCGCCGAC
>CAZUMJ010000074.1:0-4809 GCA_964621605.1 uncultured Iamiaceae bacterium
GCGCACGCCAGCTCTACGAGTCGAGCCAGGGAAACCCACTGTTCCTCCGGGAACTGGTCCGTGGCGCTTCCGCCTCGGGGAACATCACCTCCGGCCCCCACGGATTCATCACCGGCCCCGTGCCCTCCGCCCGATTGGTCGAGCTCCTCGGAGTGCGGGTCGAGCGTGCCGACGACAAGGAGCGCCGGGTCATCGAACTGCTCGCTGCCGCCCAACCGCTACCGGTTGCTGCGATGGGCTCGTCGAGGATCATCGATCGACTCGAGGCCGAGGGCGTCGTCGCGATCGAAGGCGGCCCCACACGACTGCTCGCCCGGCTCGGGCACCCGATCTACGACGAGGTCGTCCGGGCTGCGACGCCAACCGTCCGGTGGCAGGACCGACTACGGGAGGCCGCATCGCTCCTACGCATGGACGCACCCAGCGACGAGAGTGCCCTGCTGCGCGCCGTCGACCTCGAGGTGCGATCCGGAACGTCGGTACCGACCGCCGACCTCCTGCGAGCAGCAAGGCGGGCGACGACGCTCCTCGATCACGAGATGGTGCTGACCCTCGCTGAGCAGCTCATCGCAGCCGGCGCCCGCTCCCCGGGCCGGCAGCTCCAGGGCTCGGCACTCTCCGCCCTCGGCCGAGCGGACGAAGCCGAGACTGCGCTCCGCGAGGCGCTTGAACTGGCGACGGCCGACGAGGAGGTCGCTCGATCCGCCCAGCCGCTCGCCCAGCACCTCGCCGTCCGAGTCGGACGAGCCGAGGACGCCGTCAGCATCCTCGACGAAGCTCTTGAGCGGATCGACGATGCCAGCTGGCGGGCGTTCCTCGCCGCCGACCGCACCCGATGGGCGATGCTGGCCGGCGAGGCCACGACCTTTGCCCGCGATGTCGACCAAGCCGGAGCGACGCGCCTCAACACCCTCATGGTCGATGCCTTGGTCAACCTGATGGACGGCCACCTGACCCAGGCGAACCTTACGATCGACGAGGGCCTCAGCCTGGCAGCCGCGCACCGCGATCTGGTGAGCCATGCGCTCGAGCTCCTCACCCTCTCCCGGTGCATGTCTCACTTCTTCTCGGGTGATCTCTCCGGTGCGCTCGACCTCGCCCGCACCGAACTGGCGAGCGCAGGTGCTCGCAACGAGGAGCCGGTCGGCATGTGGGCCTACGCCCTCAGCGCGATCTCGCTCCAGGCCGGCAGGGTCACCGATGCCCTCGGCTGGAGCGACCTGGCCGTGCCGCGTCTGCGATGGCGCGACTTCACCGGACTTGCGGCCACGGCCGTCGCGGTCCGAGCCACCGCTCTTGCACAACTCCGTCGCACCGGCGAGGCCCGAGGACTTCTCGCCACCGACCAGGTGGGTGCTGGCGACGTGTGGGCCACGATGCAGACCGCACAGGCGAACGCGTGGTGCCTGGCCATCGAGGGGCAACCTGACCGAGCCGCGGCGGAGGTCTGTGCCGTCGGTCGAGTAGGCATGGAGGCCGGCCAGCTCTACCTCGGCGCCTTCACGTGCTACGCAGCTGTCCGGCTCGGCCGACCGAAGCCGACGATCGAGCACCTCGAGTGGGCTGCCCAGCGTGGCGAGGGCCCGCTGCTCCCAGCGCTCGCCCGACACGCCCAGCACCTGGCGAACGAGCAGCCGACGGACCTTGCCGAGGTTTCGAACGAGCTTCGAGACATGGGCCTGATCACGGCCGCGAGCTCCGCCCTCGATCAAGCAGCTCAGCTGCACGAGCGACGGGGCGAGCCCGAAGCGGCGCGGCGGCTCCGGCTCCGAGCGACGCCGATGCTGCGCAACGCCGGGCTCGGGCCAGCCGGCCCGGACCCCGTGCCCGCCATGACGGTCCGCGAGCAGGAGATCGCTCTGCGGGCCGCTGACCGTCACCGCAGCAAGCAGATCGCCAAGGATCTGGACATCTCGGTCCGCACGGTCGACAACCACCTCGCCAGCATCTACCGCAAGCTCGGCATCGCCTCACGCGACGAGCTCCTCAGTGCACTCGTGGAGCTCGGCCTGCTCCAGCCCTGATGGGACCGAGTCGGCCGCCGCACGGCGCACCGATCCGCGATCAGCAGGGGGTTTCGGTCCCATCGGACTCGACCAGCACGAACGTGGCATCGGGATGGTCCGACGCGGTTGCGGCCTCGATGATCGTGCACTCGGATCCATTGAGGGCGACTCCCTTGATGACGGACAGTCGCACCGTGGTTCCGTCGATCTCGTAGTCCGAGTACTTCGAGGACTGCACCGACGTGATCGCGTAGCCGGCAGCATCCAGTGCCGTCGAGCCCTTGAGCTTCGCATCGCTCTTGCCGACCACCGACTCGACCTTCTTCTCAACGTCCTTCGCGCCTGTGCCGCCACCATCGCTCGAGTTCCCGCCTCCGCACGCCACAAGGGCCGAGACCATCAGAGCGCCAACGACGGGGGCCAACAGATTCCTTCGATTCACCATGTCTGGCACGGTACGAGCCACCCAGGGCACAGGCTATGAGCAGTTTCTACTCAGGTGCCGGGACTGCCCCAGCCGGGGGCGCAGGCACGGCTCACCCCTCGACGACGTGCGGACAGGCGCGGATGGCTCCAAGAAGTCCGGCGGCAGCAAGGAACCGTGGAACGGCCACGACTGGTACGCGAGCTTCGGTGAGGACGCAGCCATCCGGTCCTGGGACGACGCCCGCCAGTACGGCTTCGTGTCCGCCGGCGGTGGTGTCTGGTACACCCGCACGCTGCGCGGCCTTCCCATCGGCGCTCGCGTGTTCGTGTGCATCCCCGGCTCCGGCCTCGGCTACGTGGGCGTCGGGACGGTGACTGGCGAGGCCATGCGCTTCGACGACGCCGTGCTGACCGTCAACGGCAACGAGACGAAGATGTCCGACCTACCCCTGGCCGGCACCTACCGGCACCTCAACGACGCCGAGGACAACGACGAATATGTCGTCCCCGTCGAGTGGATCAAGGTGGTGGATCGGTCGGATGCCGTCTGGGAGAAGGGCTTCTTCGCCAACCAGAACTCGGCCTGCAAGCTGCGAAACCGCTTCACGCTTGAGGGCCTGACCCGACGGTTCGAGCTCGACGACTGATCTAGAGGGCAATCCGCCGCCCGGCCCCGACGACCTCCGACGAATCCCGATCGTCGATCCCATCCCGGTCTACGCGCACTCGGTCATGTGCCGAGGCGACACCCCGGTGCTCACCATTCACGATCGCCGAGTCGCGGTCACGGGTACCCGTCCCGTGGAGGCCGATATCCCCTCAAGGAGCCGTCGTGGCCTGGTCATGACCCGGTGGCGCCGGGCCACGTTGCACCCCGTCGGGCCCTCGCCGATCGTGGACGCCCACGCGGTGGAGAACTCAGAGCGCCGCGATCGACTCCAGCGGTGAGCGGCGGGCGGCGACCAGCGCCGGTGTGATGGTGGCGACGGTGCCGGCGACGGCACCGAGGATGGCGATCACGGCGAGCCTGGCGATCGGGATCACCGGTGACGTGATGGCGGCGTTGTCGAGCAGCGTCACGGTCGGGAACGTGATGCCGATGCCGATGGCCAACCCCATCGCAACACCGAGGACGGTCGTGATCGACGCTTCCAGGAGCACCGAGGAGATGACCTGGGCCCGGGTCGTGCCGATGGCCCGGGCCACGCCGATCTCTGCCGTCCGTTCCCGGATCGAGAGCGCCATCGTGTTGGCCAGCCCGACGAGCGCGATCACGACCGCTATGCCCAGCAGGGCATAGATGAGGTTGAGGATGGTGTCGACCGGTGACGAGGTCGCCCCGAGGTACTCCTCAGCGGTCTGGAAGCGACCTGACCCGCTCGTCGCTCGAGCAACCGCGTCCAGCGTGGCCTGCTGACCATCGGTTGCCAGGAAGATGGCGACCGATCCGGGGTCGCTGAACACCGCTGCATAGGTGTCCTGATCCACCAGCACCTTCGGGGACGCGAACCCGGGGAGCGGCGTGGCGAACGATCCCACCACGGTGCCGTGCGCGGCGCCGGTGACGCCGCGGATGGTCAGGTCCGAGCCAACGGGGTGGGCTTCCAGTTCGGACGAGGCGACCATCATCTGACCGGGTTCGAGGTGGCCGGCGTCGGCACCGGTGGCGTCGATGTCGTAGAGCGCGTCGAGGTTGCCCGCCTCGATCATGCCGACGGGGATCGCGTCCGAGGTCGCGGTCGTGGCTGCCGATGGGTCGGCAAGGAGGCCGCCCGTGACGTGGATGGCGGCAAGGTCGTCCACGCCGGGCACGGCTCGGAGCTCGGGGATGAGATCACCCGGGACCTTCCCGGCGGGGGCACCGAGGGGTGTGACCGCATGGTCGGCGCGGAGCGCTTCGGCGGGGCCGACCTGAAGGGTCTTGACGGTCCCGGCAAGGATGCTGAAGAACGCCACCACGGCGATGCCGATCATCAGGCCCGCGGCGGCCGACGACACACGCCGCGGTGATCGTGCTGCATTGCGCGCCGCGATGCGGCCCGTGGCCCCGGCGACCACGGCCAGGACCGGTCGTGCCGCGCCCGCGGCCAGCGAGGCGAACAACGGCCCGGCCAGGTAGATCCCGAGGACGGCCAGGAGCGTTCCGGCGAGCATCAGCTGGTTGTGCTGCGACGCGATCCCCCCGCTGGCGGCGGCCACACCGATGACCACGAGGACCGGCGCCACACCGCGCCGCCACCACGGGGCCGACGACTCGTCCACGGCTGCCTCGCGGAGCGCCGCGGCGGGCGGGACCCGCGAACCGGAGACCGCGGAACGCAAGGCAGCGAGCATGGTGACGACGACACCGATGAAGACCGTCGTGGCGAGCGTCCCG
>CAZUMJ010000075.1:0-4637 GCA_964621605.1 uncultured Iamiaceae bacterium
GGTGGGCGATAAGGGATTCGAACCCCTGACCCCCTGCGCGTCATGCAGGTGCTCTAACCAACTGAGCTAATCGCCCTGGGAGGAGCGAGCGTAGCAGTTGAGGTTGCGACCTCCGCCACCGTTCCACCCGCCACCCCGCAGTACCGTCGCCCCATGACCGTGCACCAGGCCCTCTCTTCCGCCACCGAGGGGCAGGCTGCCCACAGCGGGGCATGGCCGGGCGTGGTGCCCGCGGCCCGGCGTCTCCTCCACGGCGCACCCCTCGACTTCGCTGCGCTGCGCGCCGAGCTCGGCGAGCCGACGGCGTTCCCGCCGGAGGTGGAATCCGCCGCACGCGCTGCCAGCCCGTCCCTCTCCCACCACCGCGACGCCACCCATGTCCCGCTCCTCACGGTCGACCCGGCCGGCAGCCGCGACCTCGACCAGGCCTTCGCGATCGAACGCCACGACGACGGCTTCGTGCTCTGGTACGCCATCGCGGATGTCGCCGCGTTCGTCGGGTCAGACGGCCCGCTGGCAGACGAAGCATGGGCCCGCGGGGAGACCCGCTACTGCCCCGACCTGTCGGTACCGCTGCATCCCCGGGTGCTGAGCGAGGGGGGCGCGAGCCTGCTCCCCGGCCAGGACCGGCCGGCCGCCCTGTGGCGGATCGAGATCGACCATCACGGCGACACCGTGCCCGGCGGCGTGCACGTCGAGCGCAGCATCGTCCGCAGCCGTGTCCAGCACAGCTACGAGTCGCTCAGCACCGCACTCGAGGACGGGACCGCGCCCGAGGGGGCGGTCCTGCTCGCCGAACTCGGTCCACTCCTGCTCGACGCGGCGCGCCGCCGCGACGCGATCGACCTGCCCATCCCCGAACAGCGGGTCGTTCCCGCCGGCGGCGCAGGCCCAGCCACGCCGGCCGCCTCCACTAGCGCAGGCGCGCACACCGGGTGGACCATCGAATACCGCTGCCAGAGCGACGTCGAACGATGGAACGCCCAGCTCTCCCTCACCACCGGCATGGCGGCCGCCACCCTGATGACCGCCGCCGGGATCGGCATCGTGCGCACGCTGCCCCCACCCGACGACGCCACGCTTGCGCGGGTGCGCCACGCCGCCGAGGCGCTCGGCATCGCCTGGCCGCCAGACACGCACGTGGGTGTGGTCCTTGCTGGCATCGACCCCGCCACTGCGGCAGGCGCCGCGTTCGCCGACCTCGCCGCATCCCTGTTTCGCGGTGCGAGCTACGAGGCGTTCGACGGCACGGTGCCGCCCCCGGGTTCCGCGTCCCACGCGGGCATCGGTGCCCGCTACGCGCACGTCACCGCTCCCCTGCGCCGCCTCGTGGACCGCTTCGGAACCGAGATCTGCCTCGCACAGTGCGCAGGGACCGAGGTTCCGGCGTGGGTACGGAGCCGTCTCGGCGAGCTCCCGGCGCGCATGGCCTCGAGTGCACAACAGAGCCACGCACTCGAGCGTGCCTGCATCGACCTGACCGAAGCGTGGCTACTGCACCCCCGGGTCGGCACCACCTTCACGGGGGCGCTCGTGGACGTCGCGCACGGCCACGGCACGGTCGCCCTCGACGAACCGGCCGTGCGGGCACGCTGCGACGGCGACGACCTCCCCCTCGGGTCGAGGGTCACCGTGCGCCTCGAGGTAGCCGACGTCGCCGCCCGCGAGGTCCGCTTCGGCTACGTGGGCGCTGCCCCCACCACGCCCGACCTGCCGACCTGATGGGGGTCGCCCCCGCTCGGCGTGGGGTGAGGACGGTGCGAGCACCGCGGTCGTGATCGCCCGAAGGGGGCAGGTCCGGTCGTGCTAGAACGCCGGGGGGTGACGCAGCGCGCACAGCCCCGCGACCGCTCACGACCGGCCAAGGGGGCACTCGTGCAGGTACTCGGACCAGACGACTTCGTGGTCGGCATGCAACTCCCGATCCAGGCGCAGAGCACCATCTTCGTGTCCGACTGGGAGCTCGACGCCGGCCCCCAGGACCTGGCCGCCATCGCACGCACAGCCGAAGACGCCGGGTTCTTCTACGTCGCCGTCTGCGACCACGTCGCCATCCCCGAACGGCTCGCTGCGGCGATGAGCACCACCTGGTACGACACGGTCGCGACCCTCGGGTTCCTTGCAGGCGTGACCTCACGCATCCACCTCCTGTCGCACATCTACGTCCTCGCCTACCGTCACCCGGCGCAGTCGGCCCACGCCTTCGCGACCCTCGACCACCTCTCGGGCGGCAGGGTCATCCTCGGGGTAGGAGCCGGTCACGTCCCCGAAGAGTTCGAGCTGCTCGGGGTCGACTTCCACCGCCGCGGGCACCTGCTCGACGAGGCGATCGACGCGGTGAAGCTGCGCCTCACCCACGAGTTCGTCGACGGTGCCGGTGCACGGCCTCGACCCGTCCAGGAGCCCCGCCCGCCGATCTGGGTGGGGGGTTCCGCGCCGGCATCGATCCGTCGAGCGGCACGAAAAGGCGACGGGTGGCTCCCCCAGGGCACGCCGCGTGCAGAGCTCCCCGCCGCCGTGGAACTGCTGCGCCGCGAGCGCGACGCGGCGGGCATCGCGGCTCCGTGCGCGGTTGGCTCGATCAGCGACTTCTACTACCTCGGTGACCTCTCCTGGGATGCCGGGCGCACGGTGAGCGGCAGCGCAGACGTCATCGCTCGCGACGTGCAGGCATGGCGCGACGCCGGTGTGCAGCACCTCCAGGTGCGCTTCCGTTCCCGCACCGTCGAAGAACAGTGCGAGCAGATCGCCCGCTTCGGCGAACAGGTGCTCCCCCTGCTCGGCCGCTGAAACGTCGTTCGCTCCGCGGCGCTCCCCCACCCGCCCCGGTCGCGGCCCGTCAGGCTCGCAGATCCAGGAAGGGCACCAGGTCGTCGAGGGCGCGACGCACCTCGTCCTTTGTTCCCATCGGGACCCGCAGCACCACCTCGTCGCAACCCAACTCGCGGAAGTACGTCAGCTTCGCGCTGCTCGCGACCGTCCCGAAGGGCACCACCTCGGCGTGCGCGGGGTCACGACCGGCGGCCTCGAACGCGGCACGCAACGCGGGGAGGACGTCGGCGACACCGGCGCCGCCGATCGGCATCCACCCATCGGCGTGCGCGGCGATCGCCTCGAACAGCCGCGGGCCCGCGCCGCCACCGATGAGCGTGCGCACCCGGGGTCGCTGGTGTGGTTTCGGCCAGGCATAGGTCGGAGGGAGGGTGACGTGGGTTCCGGCGAAGCTTGCCTCGTCGTCGGTCCACAGCGCCTGCATGCAGGCGAGGTGCTCAGCCACCACAGCCCGACGGTCGCCGAACGCCACACCGTGGTCCTCCAGCTCGTCGCGGTTCCAGCCATAGCCCACACCGAGCGTGACGCGACCGTGGCTGATGTGGTCCAGCGTTGCGATCTGCTTCGCCAACACGATCGGGTCGTGCTGCGCCACCAACGCCACCCCGGTTCCGACGCCGAGGTGCGTCGTCGCGGTCGCGGTAGCCGCGAGCGCCACCCACGGGTCGAGGCTCCGGCGATAGTCCTCCAGGCGCACCCCCTCCACGAGCCCCGGCGGCACGGCGTTGCGCACCGGCAGGTGCGTGTGCTCGGGGACGTAAAGCGAGTCGAAGCCGCGGGCCTCGACCTCGCGGCCGAGGGTCGCCGGGTCGATTCCCTGATCGGTGAGGAAGACGGTGATCCCGAGGCGCATCCTCGTAGTATCCCGCACGATGATCTGACATGTCGTCAGATCCATTCTCGGCGGAAGCCGACAGGCGCCGCACCCAGAGGGGGAACCGATGCTGCTCGAAGGTCGCCGTGCTGCCGTCACCGGGGTCGGCCCCGGCCTGGGCCGAGAGATCGCCCTCGCACTTGCCCGCGAAGGCGCCGACGTCGTGCTCGTCGCCCGTCGCGCAGAGGTCCTCGACCAGGTCGCGCACGACGTCACCGCGCTCGGCCGCCGGGCCATCGCGGTGCGCGCAGACGTCACGATCCCAGACGACGCACCGCGCGTCGCGGCCGCGGCCGCGGACCTCGGCGGGCTCGACATCCTCGTGAACAGCGCGTTCGACGGCGGCAACCGCAAAGCACTCGCCGACACCGACCTCGACGAGTGGCGCACCACCATGGAGGTGAACTTCTGGGGATCGCTCGCGATCACCAAAGCCTGCCTCCCGCTGCTCACCGCGAACGACGACAGCCGCATCGTCATGGTCAACACGCAGTCGACGCTGTGGATCAAGCCACGTGCCGGCATCTACGCCGCATCCAAGGCCGCGCTCGCAAGCATCACCAAGACGCTCGCCCTCGAGCTCGGGCCCCAGGGGGTACGGGTGAACGGCATCCACCCCGGCTACATCTTCGGCCCCAACGTCGAGCAGTACTTCCATGCCCTCGCCGCCCGCGACGGCAACACCTTCGAAGACCAGTACGCGCGGGTCGCCGCGCAGACCGCGCTCGGCTACCTCCCCACCGCCGCCGAGATCGCCCGCACCGTCGTCTTCTTCGCCTCGGACCTGGCGCGTGCGGTCACCGGACAGGCCCTCGCCGTCAACGCCGGCCACTGGGTATGAGCACGACAGCCCCTACCTTCCTGCGTGCGATCGATCGGCGCGTCGGCGCCGGCAACCGCCGCACGGCACGGCCACGCCCGCTTCGGTAGG
>CAZUMJ010000076.1:0-4369 GCA_964621605.1 uncultured Iamiaceae bacterium
AGCGCGCTCGGAGGGACTCGAACCCCCAACCTTCTGATCCGTAGTCAGATGCTCTCTCCAATTGAGCTACGAGCGCTGGAAGGAATCGCCATCGTAGAGGACGCGCCCTGCCCGGCACGAACGCGAGTGCTCCGGAGTGCGGCAGTACCCGGCGTGACCGTCACGAGATGGCGAAGGTGCCGTCGCCCGTGAACACGTGGTAGCGGGTCCCGCCGTTGTCGGAGATCGACCCGCCGGTCACGGTCAGGCCCGTCGCGTCCGCGATGGTGTACGCCAAGATCACCAGGCCGGACCCACCGTCGCCACCGGTTCCACCGCCGCCACCGCCTGTGTTGGGTGCCCCGTCGGTCGGGCTGAACGAGCCCTGGGCGTTGTAGTAGCGGCCCCTGCCCCCGCCACCGGCGCCGCCGACCCCGGCGGTCGTGTACGCGGCGCCGCCCCCGGCGCCGCCGCTGCCGCCACCTCCGACCCAACCGAGCGGTGAACCCATGCCGGTCGCGGTGGCGAGCGGGTGCTGCACGCCCGCGCCACCGTCACCACTCACCTGCTGGGTCACGGCGTTGCCGCCGACGGCGCCCGCGCCGCCACCGCCACCGCCCGTGTACCACTCGGCGCTGGCGTCGCCGGTGCCGCCGCCGTGGCCCTGCCCCGGCGCGTTCGACGAGCCGGGTGCCAAGAAGTAGCTGCCACCAGCGCCCGAACCACCGTTGCCGCCGGCGGTGTAGCTCCCGCCGCCACCACCACCGACCGCAACCAGCAGCGAACCGACCGACGAGTCCTCGCCGTTGCCGTAGTCGGTGCCACCGTCGCCGACCGTCACCGCCAGGCTGCCGATCCCGAAGGTCGTGCTTCCGGCGAGCACCCCGCCCGCGCCGCCACCGCCGGCGATCCCCTCGCTACCGGCACCGCCGCCCGCCACGACCAGGTACGAAACCGTGAGCTCGGTCGGCTGTGGCGGCACGGTCGGACCCGGCGTCGAGGCCGCAGCTGCGACGCTTGGCAACGCAAGCACCGTGACTGCCGCGGCGGCAGCCGCACCGCCGAGCTGCAGCACGCGTCGGCGGCTCCACGCGGTGGACTCCACGAGGCCCAACTCGATGAGTCCGGCCGTGGCCGCGTGCAGCGCTTCGGGCACGACGTCGACACCGTCCTGCGCGAGGCGGAAAGCCTCGGCCTGCTCGCCGGTGAGATGGACGACGTCACCCTGTCCGGCTCGCAGCACCAGCGTGGCGCCGTCGAGGTGTTCGACCTGCAGTCCGTCAACCAGCTTGAACGACATCGCTTCCGCCCCTCCGAGAGCGTCGACCTGCGGACGCCGAGCCGCGGGCCATGGTGGCGTGCAGCGTGCCACAACTCGCGGCCGCCGCCGGCACGCTTGCAGACGTGGAAAGTTCGGCGGGCGCCCCCCGAAGAGGCCGGCGCGACCCGTAGCGAACGAAGAGGTCGTCGCGACCCGCCGCGCTCGACGGGGTCGTCGTGACCCGTAGCGACCCGGTCAGTGGTTGGAGAACTCGACGGTGGCGGTGAAGCGGGCGGTCAAGCCGGCAGTGTCGCCCCCCGCGCTGCGCCACCACGCCGCCCAATAGGTGAGGCCGCCCGCGTCTGGCCCGTGGCCGAGCACGTCGTAGTACACCTGCGTCACCGCCCGTCGCGCGGCCTCGTCGCTTTCCGCCAACGACCCCGACAGCGTCGTGAGCGCCAACCCGTGCGCGATCTGGTCGCTCCAGTACGCGAGGCCCGATGCGTCGGGCGCACGCCCGAGCAGCCGTTGGTACGCCAACGTGACGAAGCCGGTCGGGGTGCCGCCCGCGGCAGCCCAGAACTCGGGGGACCCGCTCAGCACCGTGACGAGCTGCGTCGGCCGGCCACCCGCGGCGAGGAAGTTGATCGCCCACGCCCGACCACCGGGGTCGGCGGCGCGGGCCAGCACCTGCTGGTACAGGCGATCGGCGGTCCGGCCACGTGCCTCGTTGCTGAGCGCCACCTGCACGGCCACACCTACGAGGCTGGCGCCCAGGTGCACCTGGCTCGTCACCCAGTTCGCGCCGCTCGGGTCGACCGGTCGGTTCAGGATCTCGGTGTAGGCCCGGTTCGCCCACGGCCGCAGGCTGTCGATCGGTCCGGCGGTCGTGCCGCCCGGACCGTTCACCGTCACGGTGTTGGTGGCGAGGTTCGCCACGATCGTCCCGTGCTGGAACGTCGACGTCTGCACCGTGCCGCTCGTCGAGGTCGACGCGGTCGGCCACCCCAGCGGCCCGGTGGGTCCGCCCGCCAACACGTACCGGTCCGAGATCGGAGTGCGCAGCGCCCACGCGGAGGAGCCGATCGACCAGATCGTGCCCTGCTGGAACGGGGCTCGAGTCACGGCGCCGTCGGTTTGCGGGTCGGCGGCGGGGAACCCGAGCCAGCTCTGCTCCCAACCCATCGACGCCCACAGCGAACGCACCGCGCCCGACACCGGGTGCGCGCCGGTCGACGGCGACCAGTAGATCGAGCCGCGCTGGAAGTGGTTGAAGCTGCCGGTCACCCCCGGCGTCGGCAACTCGTTGGTGGTCGGGTACCCGAGCGGGCCGCGCTCCCAACCGGTACGGCCGTAGGCGTCACGGATGCCGCCGTGCACCTCGCGGGCGCCCGTCCACGGCGACCAGTACAGCGACGCCCCCTGGAACACCTGCAGCCGTCCGACCCGGTCGGGGAGGGCGAGCTCGCTCGTGGTCGGGTAGCCGAGGAAGCCGGTGATGCCGCCCAGGCTGTTCGCCATCTGCCAGATCGCCCCCCACAGCACCCGGATGCCCATGCCCGGCGTGTCGTAGATGGCGCCACCGCCGAACGTGCCGACCCACCCCGCGCCACGGGGGTCGACACCGTTCGGTGCGGTCCGTCCGCCCAGCGGACCGTACGGCCCTCCGAGCAGCGTGTAGGTGCTGTCGATGCTGGTCGTCGTGGCGGTGTTGGCGCTCACGCCGAGCTTCGAGGCGTTCGACCAGAACAGCGGGAGCACCGTCGGGTCGTGGCGCAACGTGAGGTTCAACCACTCGACGATGGCGCCACGCAGTGCGTCACCTTGGTGGCTCCACAGGGTGTACATCTCCCAGTGGTTGCCGCCCGCGACGTCGATCAGCGTCTTCGGCCCGGCGGCGAGGTTCCAGGTGGCGAGCGTGGTGGGGCGTGCCCCGAACTCGTCGTCGCTGCCGATCGAGGTCAGCAACGGCGCCTGGTTGTACGGCCCGTACGAGCCGCCGAGGCTGCCGTCCATCCCGCCGGACATCTCGAGGAACGCGGCGAAGCGGTGGTCGAGGTAGGCGCTGTTCAGCGCCAGCGCCGCCACCTCGATCGCCCCGTCGGAGTGCCCGGCGACCGCCACCGCCGAGAAGTCGACCCGGCTCGCCCACGCGGGCTGCTGCTCCAGCCAGGTGCGCACGAAGCTCAGGTCGCGGGCGTTGTTGGCCAGGTCGCGGTCGAGCGGGCCGCCGGTCTCGTTCGCCCACGTCGAGCCGGGGAAGTCGAGGCCGATCACCAGGTAGCCGGCGGAGGCCATCGAGTTGAGCATGAGCTGGTCGAACGCGGGCCCGACCCGGTAGCCGGGCGCGAACAGGATCGTCGGCAGCTTGCCGGTCAACCCGACCGGGGCGTACACCTCCAGCCCGATCGTGCGCCCCGGGTGCGCGGGCGTGGTCGTGCGGGCGGGCGTCCACCGGCTCGGGTCGTACGCGGTCGTTCGGGTGACGGTCGTGGCGAAGTAGAACGGCCGCCACGTGGGTGCCGACGCCGCCTCCGCCACGCCGGTGCCACGTCCGCCGGGGGCGAGGCCACCGACGGCGAGCAACAAGGCCACGCCGACCACCAGCAGCACACGGCCGCGAGGCCGCCTGCCCGACCGCCACGATTCGGGGAGCGCCATAGGTGCGCCACGCTAGTGCCGTACCGGCCGCACGCCCGTTGTCACGTGGGGTTCGGAGAGCGCCGGCGCACCGCTACCGTCACCGGGATGGAGCTGTGGCACAACCCCCGCTGTTCGAAGAGCCGCGCCGCGAAGGAGCTGCTCGATGCCCGAGGCGTTGCGTATCGCGAACGTCGGTACCTCGACGACGCCCCTGACGCGGCCACCCTCGACGCGGTCCTGCGGGCCCTCGGGCGTGAGCCGTGGGACATCACCCGCATGGGTGAGGACCGCGCCCGCGAGCTCGGCCTCGCCGACCGCGCGCACGACCGTCAGGAGTGGATCGAGCTCCTCGTCGCGAACCCCGTGCTGATCGAGCGGCCCATCGTCGTGACCGAAGACGGCCGCGCCGCGCTCGGCCGGCCCACCGACGCGATCGAGGCCCTGCTCGCCGACAGCTGACGGGTCGCGACGACCCGACGCTCGACG
>CAZUMJ010000077.1:0-4110 GCA_964621605.1 uncultured Iamiaceae bacterium
CCGCGTACGACGAAGAGGAGGTGCGTGGCGAGGTGCGCACGGTGCTGCGCCTGCATCCCCGCCTGGCCCCGTACAAGGTCGCGGTGTTGCCGTTGTCGAAGAAGGCCGAGCTGATCGAGCCCGCGCAGGCGGTGTTGGCCGCCGTGCAGCCGCACTGGATGACCGACTACGACGAGACGCAGGCGATCGGGCGGCGCTATCGGCGCCAGGACGAGTTGGGCACGCCGTTCTGCGTTACCGTCGACTTCGACAGCCTCGACGACCACGCCGTGACGGTGCGCGAGCGCGACTCGATGACCCAGGAGCGAGTGCCGATCGCGGGCCTGGTCGACTACCTGCGCCCCCGCCTCGACGGCTGAGCGCGGGCGGCCGGCGCTTCCTGGCAGCACTGCGCCCCAGGCGCGGGAGTCGCCCTGGCGGGCCGGCGGCTCGCCTGTCGCGGATCGCAGGCAGAGTGCTAGCATTATGCGACATGGCGACGCTCTACCTCCGTAACGTCCCCGACGAGGTCGGGGAACGCCTCGAGCGCTTGGCGAAGCGCGCGGGGATGTCCGTCTCGGCGTTCGCCACCCGGGAACTGGCGGCTGTCGCGCGCCGCGCGAACAACCCCGCGCTGCTGGCCGCGTTGCCGGACCTCGGTGTCGACCCGGCAGCCATCGTGGGCGACGTCGAGGCCGGTCGTTCCGAGCGTTGATCGTCTTCGACGCGTCGGCGGCGATCCTCGGTCTGCTCAACGACGGTGAGGCACGCGGGTTGCTCTCGGAGGGGGCAATCGTCTGCCCGCACCTGGCCGACTCCGAGGTGGTGCACGCGCTGCGATCCCAGGTGCTGCGAGGTGCCGTCGAACCCGGCGATGCCTGGCGTGCAATCGCGACGTGGGGGCGGCTCGGTGTCGAACGCGTCGGCGTGACGGGGCTCCTCTCTCGGGTCTGGGAGTTGAGCAGCAACCTGAGCGCCTACGACGCCACCTATGTGGCGGTGGCCGAAGCCATGGATGCGCCGTTGGTCACCGCGGATGCTCGGCTCGCTCGTGCGCCGGGGCCCCGGTGTGCGATCACGGTGGTGCGCCGCTGACCGAACCGGCGTGGGGGTGCAGCTCGGTCCAGAGGCGTGGACTTGGGCCGTGCCTGAGAAGCCTCCTCTTCTCGTCATCACGAGTGAGCAGTTCAACGAGATGCTGCGCGACGCGCGGCCGCCTACTGCTGACGATGTGTCCATCACCAGCGATGGCGAGCGGCTGGACTCGAAGGAGAAGGTGCTCGCGTTCTGCCAGCGCTTGGCCGCCGAGCGGGCCCAGGCCGGCTGACGGAGCCGAACTTGGCCGAGCCTCCGCTGCACGAGGGTTGGATTGTCGGCAGACCAGTCGTCGTCGTGCACGGGCGATTCCGCCACCTCCTCAAGCCGCTCGAAGCCACGCTCCGCCCGGCTCACCTGGTAGGTCAGGTCCTCGCTCGGACGGATTGCCGGCGAGTTCGATCCCGGCCAGGTGAAGACCAGCAGTCCATCGGGCGAGATGTCGATGGCGTCGGCGATGCCGAGTGAGTCGACGGTGAGCCTGAGCGCGTGCTGGTAATCGCCGGCCTGGGCACGCGCCGCCACCAGCTGGTGCGGGTCGGTATGGCCTCCCCGGTCGGCGAACACCTTGATCTCCCCGACCTGGAGGCGTACTCCGCCTCCGTCGACTCGCACCGTGACGACGTCGATGATGAGCAGCGCCTCGGGAAGGTCGCTGGCGACGTCAAAGGCTTGGAGCCCACGGCCGCTGACTCCTGGACCTTACGGGTTCGGGGCGGAGGAGCTTGGCCCAAGGCGCTCTACGGTTGGCTTGGCCGAAGGGCACTCACGACCGTCGGCGTCGTTGTCGGATGGCCTGGGCTCTGGCACCGGCGATGGTTCGGTAGGCACGACGGATGGCGTCGGGTACTCGTTCGTGGGGGCGGATAAGTGGGAGGAGGTCGGCCATGCGCGGTGGTGGCTGTCGGATCTCGGAGCGCTCGGCGCGCACCTCGCGCAGCGCGCTGGTGAACACTGCCAGGGTCTGGCGGCCCGGCAGCCCCGCGGCGGGAGCGAGGACGCCGTCGAATCCGGCGCCGCGCGCGGCAGCGGCCAGCTCTTGGGTGATCGTGTAGTCGTCGGTGAGCAGATCGTTCTCGTCGATGGCGAGGTGTTCGCGGACCGCTGGGTTGGTGAGGTCGAGCACGTCGAGATCGACGGAGACTCGTCCGACGCGGCGTCGGAGCTCGAACGGATCGATGCCGTCATCGACGAAGTGGCGGAAGAGTTCGGCCCACGCCCCTTGCTCTTGGCTGGAGGCGTACCAGACGCCGGGTTCGCCCTGGCGGTGGTACCGGCCTGGTCCTCGGGCAGGGTCGGCGCAGGAAGTGAGGGGATGACGGGTCGGGCCTTGGTGCCACCAGCTGCCCGTGAGGTGCCGTCGCGGGGCGGTTGCGACCGCGTCGGCCGGGCTCACACGTAGGCGCCGTCGATGAAGGCTTCGGCGGCTCCGCGTACCTCGTCGTAGCGGTCCTCGGCGAGTAGGTCGACCGGTCGCTGGCCTTCGAGAAGTCGGTTCTTGGCATGCAGCCACTGACCGACGCCGCGGGCGGTGAGCGAGTCAGTCAGCAGCAGAACGAGGTCGCGGAGCTGGGCGAGGCGGTCGTAGCGGTCAGGGTGGATGTCGCCGCTGCGCCAGCCGCGCACGGCGCGGTCCGAGACGTGGGTGACCGCGGCGATGTCGACCTGGGTGACGCCGAAGGGCTTGAGGGCATCGACGATCTCGCTGGCTTCGACTGCCCGATCGAGGGTGAGTGCCATGACATACCTCCGTGCTTCCGGTCTAACTTCCGGAGTAGCTTCCTGACAAGCTACCGGTACGTACACGGGCCCGCAATGGCCAATGTCCACTCGCCTACGCGTCGCTGTGGACCCAGCGCCCGTAGCGCAGTCCAGGACCAGACGACGTTGACTAGAACGCGGCATACCCCCATCGAAGCGCTGGAGCGGCCGTTCACGCTGCGGGTGCTGCGCTATCGCCTGCGGCGCGGCAGCGGTGGTGCTGGGTGGTCGCCGGGCGGCGAGGGCATCGAGCGCGACCTTCAAGTGCTCGAGGACGCGACGGTGTCGCTGACCACCGAGCGACGCGCCTCGCAACCTGGGGTCTCGCCGGTGGCGAGCCGAGCGCGGTTGGCGAGAACGGGCTGCTCCTGGCTGGAGACGAGGCTCGAGCCGAGCGCCTCCCGGACAAGTGCACGATCACGCTTCACCTCGTCGCTGGCGACGTACTGCGAATGCGCGCCCCGGACCGCGGCGGGTGGTGTTGGCACCGTCGTCTGAAGGCGAGTTCACCCTGGGCTGCCGCTCAGCGTCGGAGGCGGAGCAGGTCCTTCATGAGCAGGGACAGGTGCAGGTCGTCGGTTGGGGAGGGTTCGAGCTCGGGCGCGTGGTGCAGGTAGAAGCTGCGGGCGTCATCGGTCTCGCAGTGGACCAGCAGGGCCCGGCACCCGATCTGGCCGCCAACGGCTGCGGCGCGCCGGATCACGTCGGCGAGCAGCGCGCTGCCCAGGCCCCGGCCCTCGTGGTCGGTGTGGACTCCGAGGCGGGCGAGCAGGGCCACGGGCTGCGGATAGGAGCCGCCGCCCTTGCGCTGCCGGGCGGGCAGGTCAGCCGGGCGCACCGAGGCCATGCACCAGGCGTAGTACGCCACGACGGTGGGCTGGTCGACTGGGGTGACGACGAGGACCTTGGTGCTGTTGGCAGCATGGGCCTGGCGGGCGTGGCGGCGCAGCCAGCTGGTCTGCGCGGATGACCGACACTCGAACTCCTCCAGCTCATCATCGGGCCTGAGGAGCCGGGGTGCCGCGTAGCGGACGGTCACTCCTCAAACGGTGAGGGCCGGTCGAGCAGTGCCTCCACGCCGGGCAGGTCACGGGCCGGCCGGGCGTTGACGGCCTCCCATGCCTTCCATGCATCGGCGTCCAACGCGAACTCGGTCCGGTCGGCGAGCACCCGCGCCGCCGCATCGGTGAGGTTGGTGACGACGAATGTGGTCAGATCGGTGCCACTTGCAGCGACGGCGCGGTCGATGAGGGCTCGATCGGCCGGGGTCGTGCG
>CAZUMJ010000078.1:0-3958 GCA_964621605.1 uncultured Iamiaceae bacterium
GCCTGCCCAAGCTGATGGCGCTCGAGCTGTTCAAGCCGTTCGTCATGAAGAAGCTGCAAGAGACCGAGATCGCGCTCAACATCAAGTCCGCCAAGCGGATGGTCGAGCGTCGTCGCCCACAGGTGTGGGACGTCCTCGAAGAGGTCATCAAGGAGCACCCGGTGCTCCTCAACCGTGCACCCACGCTGCACCGTCTCGGCATCCAGGCGTTCGAGCCGGTGCTCGTCGAAGGCAAGGCGATCCAGATCCACCCGTTGGTCTGCACCGCATTCAACGCCGACTTCGACGGCGACCAGATGGCCGTGCACCTGCCGCTGTCTGCCGAGGCGCAGGCCGAGAGCCGTGTGCTGATGCTGTCGGCCAACAACGTGCTGTCGCCCGCCCACGGGCGTCCGCTCGTGACGCCCACCCAGGACATGGTGATCGGTGCCTACTACCTCACCGAGCAGGTCCCGGGTGCCAAGGGCGAGGGGCGTGCGTTCCGTCGCCTCGACGAGGTCGAGCGCGCGTTCGACGCGGGTGACCTCGAGCTGCACGCGCTCATCGAGTTCCGCGACGAGCGCCTGGCGCGTCCTGCCGAGGATGGTGGCCGCCCCACCTACGAGCCGACCACCTACGGTCGTCTCCTCTTCAACGACGCCCTCGCCGAGGCGTCGACGCTCGAGTACGTGAACCACCGCGTCGACAAGAAGGAGATGGGTCGCATCGTCGACCTGCTCGCGAACCACGAGCCGAAGGGCGTCGTCGCGACGAGCCTCGATGCGGTCAAGAACCTCTGCTTCCGCTTCGCCGCTCGCTCCGGCCTCACGGTGTCGATCGACGACGTGAAGACCCCGCCCGCGAAGGCCGGCATCCTCGAGACGCACGGCGAGCAGGCGCAGAAGGTCACGCAGCAGTTCCGTCGGGGCATCATCACCGACGGTGAGCGCCGTCAGAAGGAAGTCGAGATCTGGACGAACGCCACAGACCTGGTGCGTGAAGAGATGGAGCGCCTGCTCCGTGCAGAGAAGTTCAACCCGATCGACATGATGGTCGGCTCGGGTGCCCGAGGGAACATGATGCAGGTCCGGCAGATCGCGGGCATGCGTGGCCTCGTGGCCAACCCTCGTGGTGACATGATCCCGCACCCGATCAAGTCGAACTTCCGTGAGGGCCTCGAGATGCTCGAGTACTTCATCGCCACCCCCGGTGCCCGCAAGGGGCTCGTCGACACCGCGCTTCGTACCGCCGACTCGGGCTACCTGACCCGCCGTCTCGTGGACGTGGCGCAGGAGCTGATCATCCGCGAGGACGACTGCATGCGTCCGGGCGACCCGGCGCGCGGCATCTGGCTCGAAGACGTCGGCCCGGACCAGCCCGGCAAGCGCACCTACCTCGAAACCCGCCTGTTCGGTCGCACGCTTGCGGTCGATGTGAAGCTGTCGGACGGCACCGTGCTGCCTGCCGGTCGCGTCGTGGGCGATGACGAGCTCGCCACCCTCCGCGACGACAGCGCGGTGACTCGGGTGCGGGTGCGGTCGCCGCTCACCTGCCAGGCCGACTTCGGTATCTGCGGCACCTGCTATGGGCGGTCGCTCGCGACTGGCAAGGCCATCGAGCTCGGTGAGGCGGTTGGCGTCATCGCCGCCCAGTCGATCGGTGAGCCCGGCACCCAGCTCACGATGCGTACCTTCCACACCGGTGGTGTGGCAGGTGGCTCCGACATCGCCGGCGGTCTTCCCCGTGTCGTCGAGCTGTTCGAGGCCCGCAGCCCCAAGGGCAAGGCCACGTTGTCGCGCATCTCGGGCGTCGTGCGCATCGCCGAGGACGAGGGTCGTGGTCGCACGGTCCTCGTGGTCGCCGACGACGGGACGGAGGAGAGCTACCTCATCCCGTTGCAGGCCCGGCTCGAGGTCACCGAGGGCCAGGAGGTCGTTGCTGGCGACCCGCTGGTCGACGGTCCCCGCGACCCGAAGGAGCTCCTCGAGATCAAGGGCGTGCGCGAGACGCAGTCGTACCTGGTCGACCAGGTGCAGCGGGTCTACCGCGACCAGGGTGTGTCGATCGCCGACAAGCACGTCGAGCTCATCGTCCGCCAGATGACCCGTCGTGTGGCGGTGTCCGACCCCGGCGAGTCCGAGTTCCTGCCCGGCCAGCGCGTCGACCAGAAGGTCTTCGCCGACACCAACCGTCAGCTTCTCGAGGAGGGCCGCACGCCCGCCGAGGGACGTCCCGAGCTCATGGGCATCACCAAGGCCTCGCTCGCCACGGACTCGTGGCTGTCGGCGGCGTCGTTCCAGGAGACGACGCGGGTGCTCACCGAGGCTGCCATCGAGTCGAAGCACGACTCGTTGTTGGGCCTGAAGGAGAACATCATCATCGGCAAGCTGATCCCGGCGGGCACCGGCGTGCTCGACTACCGCGAGATCGGCACCCGGGCTCCCGACTACCAGCCGATGGCGTACTTCTCGTCCGACCACGGCTACGAGGGCTTCGAGGTCCCCGATCACGGGCTGGCGAACGAGGCGGACGCCGCGCGCTGGCTCGCCAGCCTCCAGCCGACCGAGCCGTCGGCGCCGCCGACCGAGGCGCCGGCACCGTCCATCGAGGCGCCCGACGCGTCGGCAGGTGGTGTGGCTGACGAGGACGCCGTCTAGCAGGAAGCATCCACCGTCAGACCTTCGGGAGCCGGTAGCGTCCTCGCACGCACCGGCTCCCGGTGTGTCTTTCGGCGTGCCCCGTCAGGTTTGATCCGCGTCCACGGGGCCTCATAAGCTGTCACGTCGGCCCTTCCGCGCCTTGGCGCCCGGCCGGCATTCGCACGATCGTCTCGAAAGGTGCCTTGTGCCCACCATCCAGCAGCTGGTCCGCAAGGGCCGAGCAGACAAGCCCACCAAGGGCAAGACGCCGGCCCTCAAGGGCGCGCCGCAGCGGCGCGGCGTCTGCACCCGCGTCTACACGACGACGCCGAAGAAGCCGAACTCGGCGCTTCGCAAGGTCGCCCGTGTGCGTCTGACGAGTGGCGTCGAGGTGACGGCCTACATCCCCGGTGTCGGCCACAACCTGCAGGAGCACTCCATCGTGCTGGTCCGTGGTGGTCGTGTGAAGGACCTCCCGGGTGTTCGATACAAGATCGTCCGTGGCACGCTCGACACCTCGGGCGTCAAGGACCGCAAGCAGGCCCGTAGCCGTTACGGCGCCAAGAAGGAGTCCTGACGTGCCTCGTAAGGGTCCCGCCCCGCGCCGTGAGCTGATGCCCGACCCGATCTACCGGTCGGTGCTCGTCACGCAGGTCGTCAACAAGGTGCTTCTCGCCGGGAAGCGCACCACCGCCGAGCGCATCGTCTACGACGCGCTCAACATCATCGAGGGCAAGACGGGCTCTGAGCCGCTCGCCACCCTGAAGCGAGCCGTCGACAACGTGCGTCCGACCCTCGAGGTCAAGAGCCGCCGTGTCGGTGGTGCGACCTACCAGGTCCCGCTCGAGGTGCGTCCTCGCCGTGCGAACACGCTCGCGATCCGGTGGCTCGTGGGCTACGCCCGCCAGCGCCGTGAGAAGACGATGGCGGAGCGCCTCGCAAACGAACTGCTCGACGCCTCGAATGGTGTGGGTGCCGCGGTGAAGCGCCGCGAGGACCTGCACAAGATGGCCGAGTCCAACAAGGCGTTCGCCCACTACCGCTGGTAGTCACGACGCCGGGCGCGCCGGATGCATCCGGCGCAATCCCGGCGCGTGCGCGGACTTGCTCCGCGGCGCCGGCCCCCGCTCCTGAACCGCACGCTGCATCCACGAGAAGACTGAGCCCATGTCCCAGAACATCCCTCTCGATCGCTATCGCAACATCGGCATCATGGCCCACATCGACGCGGGCAAGACGACGACGACCGAGCGCGTCCTCTACTACACGGGCATCAACTACAAGATCGGCGAGGTCCACGAGGGCGCCGCGACCATGGACTTCATGGTCCAGGAGCAGGA
>CAZUMJ010000079.1:0-3949 GCA_964621605.1 uncultured Iamiaceae bacterium
TGCCACGACGAGCGGTCCACCCCGCCCGACCGCAGCGGACACGAGAAGAGCCACGACCCCTCCCCCGATGAGCTTCACCGCGCCCGTGGTGACGTGCCCACGTGCCAGCGCCCGCAGGTGCCCGCGAAAGCCCCTTGCGCTGCCCTGGGCGAAGAGGTCGTCATACAGCCCGAGCCCGCTGAACGCGCACGCGACGACCACCACGGTGATGCCGGCGAGACGCGGGAGGGCGAGGTCGGCTACCTGACCGCTCACCAGCGTGAGGAAGGCCACACCCACGCCGACCGCAGCGGCGCAGAGCACACCGACCCCGACGGGAAGCTGACGTCCACGAAAGTTGGTTGCGGCGAAGACCCGTCGAGCGAACACGCCGCGGGCGAGCAAGAGGAGCGCAGCGGTCACCGCGGCGCCGGTGAGGAACCCTACGAGCACGCTCATCGCGACCCACGCCGAGACGTCACCCGAGGACCGCTTCGTAGAGGTCGAGCAGCGGGCCCCAGCCAGCATGCTGGCTCTGCCAGAACTGCCATGCGGTACGACCCTTCGCCCCAACCTCGGCGGCCGTGGCCGCGTCGCCGAGGGCCGCTTCAAGCGCGGCGCGCAACCCCATGACGTCGCAGGGCTCCACGAGCCACGCGCCCTCCGGTGAGGTGACGACCTCGGGGAGGACCCCCACGGCTGTGGCGACCAACGGGCGGCCCAGCGCGAGCGCCTCGAGGGAGGCGAAGCCAACGCTCTCCCAGCGTGCGCTCGACACCACGAGGTCTGCCGCGCCGAGCAGGTCTGCGGCATCGTCACGGGCGCCGAGCAGGTCGACGGTCCCGCCGAGCCCACGGGCACGGATCTGTGCTTCCAGCTCGGCACGGGCCGGGCCGTCTCCGGCCACGACAAGACGCAGCGCACCGCGGAGTGCCGCAGGGAGTTGCTCGACCGCCGTCAACAACTCGGGCAAGCCCTTCTGCGGATGCAACCGCGCCAACACCACCGCCAGCCGTGTCGTCGCGTCGCCAACGCCGAGCTCGCGCCGGACCTCGCCGGGGTCACGGCGGGGCTGTGGAACAGCGACGGGAGGCTCGAGCACCTGCACACGAGAGCCGTGCGCCGAGCCCCGCAGATTGCGTGCAACGACGTCGGAGACGGCGATCACCGCATCGGCACGCCCCACGAGTGCACCCTCCAACGCTCGAAGCGGGCCTGTCAACGCTCCGGCGCCGTCTCGGAGGACGACGTTGTGCAGGGTCACCACGAACGGGACCGACGCCGCGGGCCACCGAGCGATGTGAGCCAGCCAACCAGCGGTCAGGCCGTGCGCGTGGATGAGGTCCGCAGACCGAGCAAGCACCCGCAGTCGAGCGCGTGCCCGCCACAGCGAGACGGGATCGCGGCGCGAGAACGGAAGCGGCACAACCTCCACCGCCGCGGCGACACCAAGGCGGTCAACCGTGGGTCCGGCGAGCGTCACCGCCCAGCCCGCACCGAGCAGGTGGTCGGTGAGGGCGGTCACGTGCCGCGCCATGCCTCCCTCGGCAGGACCGACGACCACGAGCACGCGGCGAGAACCATTCCGCACCTCCGTGGTCACGCGTGCTCCCCGCCCTTTACGAGCCGGACAAATGAGGCTGGGGTGGGCCCCCCTCCCAGCACCGTGGCGAAGAGATAGACGGCGAGTCCGACCGTGCCGCACACGAGAACCCCGAGAAGTCCCCCGGCCCTGCCCCCCCATGGCCCCACCGCGACCAACCACGCCATCACCGCGCCCGCGACCGTGGCACACACCACGGAACGTGCGACCGCGGTGAGGACACCGAACGGTTCCCGCACACCGGTCCGCCGCGTGGCGAACCGCCACAGGGCGATGGCGCCGATGCTGTAGCCGCCCGATTGCACCCAGGCGAGGGACGGAACCTCGTGCTGGCGCGGTACGAGCATCGCCACGACGACCATGGCAAGAGACGTTGCTGCTACCACGGCAAGGTTGCACAGCGCGGGCAGGCGTGTGTCGTTGCGGGCGTAGAGCAGCCGCGTCGAGTACACGAAGACGCCGTACCCGAAGAGTCCGGGACCGAAGGCGACGACCGTGTCGCCCACCATCTGGACGCCGCCGTTATGCACATGCCCGACCAGGACGCTGCGAGCCAGCATGGGGCCGAGTGCGCACAACGCCGCGACCGCAGGCAGGACGACGAACGAGATCGCGCGCAACCCTTGCGCGGCCTGACGCCGATAGCCGGCCTCGTCTCCCTGCTGCACCGTTCGCGCCAAGGTGGGAAACAACGCCGTCACGATGGGCAGGACGAACAGCGCATGTGGCAACAAGAAGTACGAGTAGGCCGCCTGGTAGGCGACGACCCCGCCCTCGGCTCGGTTCGCCAAGATCAACACGACACCGAGCAGCACCTGGGTCGAGGCGAGCTCGACCATCGCCCACGCCCCGAGTCGAAGCACCCGGCGCACCGCCGGATCGCGGTGCGCGAAGCGCGGCCGCAGATCGTGACCGAGTCGTCGTGCTGCGAGCAGCGGAACCGCGCAGAAGCCCACGACACCGAGCGTGGTGCCGCCCGCCAGCACGACGACTTGTAAGGGAGTCAGGTGCAATGACGGCGGGGCCCCGTCGCGTGTCCACAGGAAGAGGCCGTAGCACGCGGTCACGATCACGTTGTTCACGATCGGAGCCGCGGTAGGCAAGGCGAACCGATGCCGAGCGTTGAGTACGGCGGTGGCGACCGTACCGACCACGTAGAAGAGCACCTGAGGCAGGAAGAACCACAAGAAGACCGTGCCGAGCCGCACCTGGTCGGCTCGCACGGCGGGATCACCGACACCCGAGAACAGGACGCGCACCACGAGCGGCGCCGCCAATGCCGTGAGCGCAGCGAGCGCCGCCAACAAGGCGATCCCGAGACCGAGCACGGAGCCGGCCAACCGATCGGCCTCATCGTGATCGCCACGGTCGAAAAGCTCGACAAGGGTCGGGATGAGCACGGCCTGGAGGGCACCCGCCGCGACAAGCTCGAACAAGATGTTGGGAATCGTGTTGGCGGTCTCGTAGGTGTTGCCCAGAGCCGTCGTGCCCAGCACACCTGTCACGATCACGATGCGCGCGAAGCCGGTCAGCCGCGACAGCGCCGTGAACGCCGTCATGGCCCCGCTTGCACGGGCGATCCGAGTGGTCGTCTTGCGCGCCGAGGCGCTCACCGAGGGCGGGGTGGCATCGGGTGCCACGCCCTTCACCATCTCAACCCGAGACGCTCGGCAACAGCGCGGTAGCGCCCTTCCCGACGCCGTAGTGCCCGTGACGACCGAGCCCGTCAGGGCCGACCTCCTCCAGCCCGTACACCACCGCGAGCAGGCCTGGGTAGCTCTCGAGATCGTCGACCGTGCTCAGGTTGGCGTTGAGGTCCTTGTCGTCTCGCAGAGGTCCGACGAACGCGAGCCGCGTGTCCTCGGGCGCATCACCTGTGGCGGCGGAGGCCGCGACAACCGGCGCAGATCCGCCAGACGCGAGCGCGCTGAGAAGCGGGCCGAGGAAGAGCGCGTCGGGAAGATCGGGCGTTGCGCCTGACACAACGACATAGCGATAGCCACCGGTCGGCAATGCGAGCAACGGTTGATCGGCGCTTCCGCCGTCAGGAGGCTCGAACTCGACGAACCCCGCCGAGCGGAGCGCCGTGAGCAGCGCAGCCCCGTCGGGGGCTTTGACCCTTGACGGGATGCGTGCTGCGTTCTCGAGGAGCACGGCGACCTTGGCCACGAGTTGATCTCGCAGCTCGGGGCCCTCGTCGACGCCAAGTATGCGCGCGAGTCGTGACGCGTTTCCGCCCTTCAGCTCGAGGCGACGGTCGACCAACAACGTGCCTTCGAAGCCCGCACCTGCATCGGCCAGGGTCTGCTGCACCCGATCCAGAACCTGCGCGTCCACCCCCTTCGCGGCGATGAGCAGCACCGGTAC
>CAZUMJ010000080.1:0-3815 GCA_964621605.1 uncultured Iamiaceae bacterium
GCGCAAGCTGGCAGCCTCCGCGTACGCAGACGGGCGGGAGCCCCTCGACGAGGCCGCAGAAGCGAAGGTCACCGCCGCGGTCCTCGATCGCATCCACGGGCTCGCCCGCCTTCAGCCCCTGCTCGATGACCCGGACATTCGAGACATTCACATCTCGGGCGCGCAGCGAGTGTGGCTCAACCTGCGTGATGGCACGAAGGTCCGTGGCCCCGCCGTGGCGGACTCCGACGAGGACCTCGTCGAGCTGATCTCCACCGCAGCGCGGCGTATCGGTCGCAGCGAGCGACGCTGGGATCACGCGCACCCCGAGCTGAACCTGCAACTGCCCAACGGTGACCGCCTTCATGCCCTCATGGCCGTGTCGGCTCGCCCGACGGTGACGATCCGCCGCCACGACTTCGACATCCACCGCGTGTCCCAGCTCGTCGACCGTGGCGTGTGTGACGACCTGACGGCCAGCTTCCTTTCCGCCGCGGTGCGGGCTCGGGCCAACATCATCGTGGCGGGCGGCACCGGCACCGGGAAGACCACCACGCTGCGGTGTCTCATCAACGAGATCCCGGCCGACGAGCGCCTCATCACCGTCGAGGACTCCTTGGAGATCGGCCTCGAGCGGTTCGAAGACCTGCATCCAGACCACGAGGCGCTCGAAGCCCGCGAGGCCAACACGGAAGGCGTCGGCTCGTTCACGCTCGCAGAGCTCGTCCGCTCGGCGCTGCGGATGGACCCGCAACGGGTCATCGTCGGTGAGGTTCGTGGCGCCGAAGTCCTCCCGATGCTGCTCGCCATGAGCCAGGGCAATGACGGCTCCATGTGCTCGATCCACGCGGACTCATCGAAGGGGGTGTTCGGGCGTCTCGCCATGTACGCAGCCATGACCCCGGAGCGACTGGTCCCCGACGTCACCAACCTGCTGGTCGCCAACGCCGTCGATCTGATCGTTCACCTCGGCTGGGTCAACGGCACCCGTCGTGTGACCAGCATGCGGCAAGTCGTGGGCACGGTCGAGGGCGGCCAGGTCGTCTCCAATGAACTGTGGAGACCAGACGCATCCGGTTCCGGTGTCCCGGCAGCACCACCCACACCGGAGTTCGCCGCGCAGCTCGAGGTGCACGGCTTTGACGCGACTGCCCACGCCGCCGCCCAAGGGTGGTGGCGATGAGTACCGTGGTCTTCGCCGCACTCGCCGCGGGCACAGCCCTCGGGCTGCTGTTGGTCCTCGCCGGGCTCACCGGCCGCCAGATCTTCGGCGCCCCCTCCGGATATATCCACCGCGCACGCTCCAGCTCGCTGTTGCCGAAAGTGGCGATCGCAGCGGTGGCCGCGCTACTGGCCATGGCCGCGACGGGGTGGATAGTCGGCGGGATCCTGGCTGCGGTGGCGGTGCTCGTCTTGCCCGGCATCCTCGGCGGGAAGGCCGCGCGGCAGCAGTCCATCGACCGCACCGAGGCCATTGCGTCGTGGACCGAGATGATCCGCGACTCGATCGTCGCGGCCTCCGGCCTCGAAGAAGCGATCGTCGCCACCGCGACCGTCGCGCCACCTCCGATTTCCAGCGAGGTGCGAACGATGGTGCGACGCCTCGACCACGAACGACTCCCCGAGGCGCTGGTCGCCTTCGGTGAGGACCTCAACCACCCCTCCGGCGATCTGGTCGTCGCGGCCCTCGTGATCGCATCCCGTATGGAGGCCGCCGATCTCTCCGGGCTTCTGTCCCGCCTAGCGGAGGCGACCCGGGGAGATGCTCGGATGCGCATCCGAGTAGAGGTCGGCAGGACCCGCGTCCGCACCGCTACGAAGGTCATCGTCGGCGTCGTGATCGCCGCGGTGCTGTTCCTCGCCATCGCCAACCGCGACTACCTCACCGTCTACGACAGCGCCGGGGGCCAGATCATGTTGGCGATCGTTGGCGGCATCTTCGCTGCCGGCGGCTGGCTCCTCACTCGCATGGCCGACATCGAGCTGCCCGAACGATTCACCGCACGCGCCGGAGGCCCCGCCCGCATCGGAGCAGAGCCATGACTGCGGTCGTCATGGTCCTGCTTGGCGCAGGTGTCGGGCTCGGCGTGTTGCTCACGTGGCGAGCACTGGCCCCACGACCTCCGAGTATCGACGCGGTCCTCGCCGGCCTAGCCCGTCCTGGCATCGCCATCGACACCTCGGCCCCGGCAAACCACGACCAGTTCGATCGGATCGGTAGCACGGCGCGTCGCGTGGTCGAGGCGCTCGGCTACGACGCTGAACGCCATCACCAGGAGTTCGAGCTGGTCGGACGCACACCGGAGCGGCACGCGTTCGACAAGCTCCTCGGAGTGGTCGCCGGGCTCCTCGTGCCCAACCTCGCCGCCACTGCTCTGGTTGTCATGGGGATCCCCGCTCCTCTCGGACTCATCGCTATCTTCTCGGTGGCCACCGCGGCTGCTGGGTTCCTCATGCCCGACATGATGCTGCGAGATGAGGCCGACAAGCGCAGGCGCGCGTTCCGCCACACCCTGTCCTCCTACCTGGACCTCGTGAACGTGCTGCTCGCTGGAGGTGCGGGCATCGAGACAGCGCTCCACGCTGCGGCGGACGCCGGGGATGGATGGGGCTACCAGACCATTCGAGCCGAACTACGACGCGCCCGACTCACCGGCCAGTCGCCATGGGATACGTTCGCTCAGCTCGACGCTCGCCTCGGCATCAACGAACTCGCCGAACTCGCTGCGAGCGTCTCGCTCGCCGGATCTCACGGCGCACGCATCCGAGCATCGCTCGCCGCGAAGGCCGACACGCTCCGAGGCCATCAAGTCGCGGAGACCGAAGCCGCGGCCGAGGCTGCTACCGAACGCATGACGGTCCCCGTCGCCGTGTTGCTGTTCGGGTTCCTCGTGTTCATCGCGTACCCAGCGGTCGTCCAGATCACCTCGGTCAGCGGACCCCAACCCTGAACGGAGCCAACACCACAAGGAGGCCACCATGCCCGACCCACAACTGCTCTTCGCCTACTGCTGCGCGAGGCTCGGCATCGACCCGCACGACGAGAGAGGGATGACCACGACCGAGGTCGCTGTCATCACCTTCCTCCTCGTCGGCGCGGCAATTGTCGTGCTCGGCATTATCTACAACGCCGCGAAGGGCAACGCCGACAACATCCCCACGCCCGAGCGGCCCGGTGGCTGAGACCCCGATGGGCCGTAGGGTGCGTGACGAACGAGGGATGACGACCATCCAGGTCGCCATCCTCTTCCCGGTCGTCCTGTTCTGGATCATGCTCATCGTCCAGTACGGGCTGTGGTGGCACGCCAAGCAGGTCGCCAACGCTGCCGCTGCCGAGGCGGTCGATGCCGCCCAGGTCTCCACCGGCAGCGCCCGCGACGGCGAAGACGCCGCCGCGTCCTACCTCGCGCAGTCCGGGAACCTCGACAACATCACCGTTACGGTGTCGCGTGAACCGACCGTGGTCACCGTCGAAGTCCGCGGCGACGCACCGCAACTTGTCCCTGGGTTCGCATGGTCAGTCACCGCCCGCAGCACCGCACCGGTCGAACGCTTCATCCCCGAGCCAGAACGATGACCCTCCCGCCACGCCTGCGCGACCAACGCGGATCGATCGCCGTCGAGGTCGCGGTCATCGCACCCGCGCTGCTGTTCCTCATGCTCCTTGTCGTCTACGCCGGCAAGGTCAGCGAGGCCGATGGCAACGTTGAACGCGCCGCCTCCGACGCCGCCCGCGCGGCGTCCCTTCGTCAGCATCCCGGCGACGCAACCGACGATGCGCAGACCTCTGCCACCGCCAACCTCGCCGCAGCTGGCGTGCCGTGCCTCAACATCAC
>CAZUMJ010000081.1:0-3682 GCA_964621605.1 uncultured Iamiaceae bacterium
GCGGGGTTCATGGCGACCAACACGCTTGGAGCGTCGCCGGGAGTGGTGATCTCGTGGTCGGAGATGTGCACCTGGAAGGCGGACACCCCAGCCACGGTGCCGGCAGGGGCACGGATCTCGGCGGGATACTCCGGCAGCGTCGCCAGGTCGTTGCCGAACAGCGCGCTGGCGTTGGTGAAGCGGTCACCCGTCAGCTGCATGCCGTCGCCGGAGTCGCCGGCGAAGCGAATGATCACGCGGTCGAGCTCGACGAGCTCACGCTTGCGTGCGGCCGTGTCGGACACGGGGCCCCCTTCAGGGATCGTCGGCTCCACCGGCTCCGTTGTCGGTGGAATGCCGTGCTCTCAGGTTGCCGCGCGCGACACCCAATCGCAAACTTCGACCAGTTCGGTCAGGATTAAGGCTCGACAGATGATGTCGACGGTCAGGCGACGGTGACCGAAGCGTCGAGGTACACGTCCTGGATGGCGTTGAGCAGCTCCACGCCTTCGGCAGTCGGGCGTTGGAAGGCCTTGCGGCCGCTGATGAGGCCCATGCCCCCTGCCCGCTTGTTGACCACGGCGGTCTTCACCGCTTCGGCCAGGTCCGAGGCGCCGGAAGACGCGCCGCCGGAGTTGATAAGTCCGATGCGACCCATGTAGGAGTTCGCCACCTGCCACCGAGCGAGATCGATGGGGTGGTCGGTGGTGAGCGCGTCGTACACCAGCGGGGACGTCTTGCCGTAGTTCTCGATGGCACGGAAGCCACCGTTCACCTCAGGCAGCTTCTGCTTGATGATGTCTGCCTCGATCGTGACGCCGAGGTGGTTGGCCTGGGCCGTCAGGTCCGCGGCGGTGTGATAGTCGACCCCGCCGACCTTGAAGCCCGGGTTGCGGAGGTAGCACCACAACACGGTGAACATCCCGAGCTCGTGCGCGCGGGCGAACGCCTCGGACACCTCTTGGATCTGACGGGTTGCCTCGTCGGACCCGAAGTAGATCGTGGCGCCGACCCCTGCGGCACCCAGATCGAAAGCCTGGTCGACGGAACCGAACATGATCTGGTCGAACTTGTTCGGCAGCGTCATGAGCTCGTTGTGGTTGAGCTTCACGATGAACGGGATGCGGTGGGCGTAGCGGCGCGCTACCGCACCCAGCACGCCGAACGTCGTGGCGACCCCGTTGCAGCCGCCCTCGATCGCGAGCTCCACGATGTTGCGGGGGTCGAAGTAGCGCGGGTTCGGCGCGAACGATGCGGCCGCGGAGTGCTCGATGCCCTGGTCGACCGGCAGGATCGACACGTAGCCGGTCCCACCGAGACGACCGTGATCGAACAGGCTCTGGAGGTTGCGCAGCACCTGGGGCGAACGGTCGCTCTGCTCGAGGACCCGCTCGATGTAGTCGGGGCCCGGAAGGGTCAAGTCAGCGGCTGGGATGCCCTGCGAGACGTGAGCGAGCAGCGAATCGGCGTCGTCGCCGAGAAGGGCCTGGATGTCCACGGAGATGCTCCTGATGCGCGGTCCTGGAGTCGTTCACCGTAGTCGGCCCCACCCCCACGACCGAACCCATCGGGTGGCCTTCCCCACAAGCGGGAGGACTCACCGCGCGACGCCTGCCCACCCGACCCAGCGGGCTCTGCGGGCTGCAGCCGCGCGCGGGGCGCGACGAGCTGACGCAAGACCTAGCGCAACGACCTGATGCGCTCGCCGACGTCGGCGAAGTCGCGATCTTGGTCTTGGATCCAGCCGAAGAGCTGCCTGGCGAGGGCGACATCACCCGCCCGCTCCTGCAGGTCGGCGAGCGCGTACGCCATGCGGAGGTGGTGCTCGCGCGGAATGCGCACGCGCCACCGGCCCTTCTCGAGGAGCGTCAGCGCGTCCTGCATCCGCCCCTGATCTGCGAGGGCGCCGGCCGCAACGATGCGTCCCTCAGCCACCAGCGGCGCCCCAGGCGATGCGGCGCGCAACTCCTCCCACAGCGTGGCAACGTCGGCGAAGCGGCCGAGCGCCCGGTAGCAGTCGGCGAGCACCGGGTGCTGATCGGTGAGGCCCGTCGCGTGGCGGTAGGTCTCGAGCTCACGAGCCGCGTCCTTCCAGCTGCCAAGCCGGTAGTAGGTGAGGCCGAGGAGCTCACGGGCGGCGGTGTTGCCCGGCGCCTCTTCGAGAATCGCCCGCAGGTACTGCCGAGCCTCGCGGTAGCGCTCACGCCGAAACGCTCGTGCAGCGTCGTCGAGCTGCTGCGCCAAGCGTGGGGCGCGTCGCGCCCCGACCTCACGTGCGAACGCAACGCTGCTGTCTTCCGCGTCGGCATCGTCGGTCGCACGCTGGGTGCCGCTCTGCCCCGACCCTGTGCCCGAGGAGCGCGTGGTCTGGGTCTGCGTGCTGGCCTTCCGAGGAGCGGCGGCCGCGGTCCGCGTGCGCGCCGAGCCGTCACTTCGCTGCGCGGCCCCAGCGGCCGAGCCCTTGGCGCGGCGCCCCTTGCCCGTGGCAGCACCTCGAGCGACCGCCCGATCGGCTTCCTCGCGTACCTCTTCGAGAATCCACTCCTCCGGCTCAGGCGGCGTGAGGGTCGAGCCGTCGTGGGTGACCCGGGGCCCAGCGTCTTGCCGAGACAGGCGATCTGTCGGGCTCCCGGCCGCGCGCCAGGCATCGGCCGCGCCCCGTGGCGCACCTGGCCCAAGGCGGCCCGGCGTCCTGTCGGCAGTTGGCGCGCGACCGACGGCGGAGGATCGCTGACGGCCGGTATCCCCGCCGCCCCCACGCGACAACTCACGAGACGACGTGCCTCGCCCGCCCGATGACGAGGAGTCGACGCCCCGACGGTCAGCGGACGCGGATCGTGGCCGCCCGCCGCCGCTCCCGGCACGGACCGTGGACGACTCATCGAGGGGCGCCATGCGCCCCGCGCCACGCCGTGCCACCCCACCCCACTGCTTCGGGGCCTCGGGACGAGCGGAAGCCGCTCCATCGCCGCGTCGCCCCGCCGGACGGCCGCTGCTCGAACTCCTGGGAGCGGCACCGCTCTGCGACCCCGATGTGCTCCTGCTGTTCGAGCTCGTGGCGCCCCGGCTGCTTGTACGCATATCTGACCGCGCACCTGAGCTCGACCGACCACCTGAGCTCGCAGCGCCCCGGGAGGTCGAGCTTGCGGTGCCACGCCCACCCGACCCAGCTCCGCTCCGCGAACCAGCGCCCGGCCTGGAGGACTGCGCCGACCCGCCGCTGGATGCCCTGCCACCAGAGCCTCGCGAAGCGACTCCGTCTCCCCTGCGAGTCGACACCGACGTGGACGCCGAGCGACCGCCGCGACCACCGCTTGTGCTCCTCGAAGCACCTCCGGCCGAGTTGGGGCGACCGGTCGACCCGCCGTCGCGGCGACCCCCGCTGGATGCTCCCCCACGGGACGAGCCCACACTGGAAGATCCGGCACGGGAGGCGTTCCCACCGGACGAGCCCGCACTGGAAGAACCGGCACGGGAGGCGCTCCCACCGGAACGAGCTCCGCTCGGACGGCCGGCACCTTTCGCAGAGGTGGAGCGAGTGCCTCGGGGCTGCCCCGAACCGGAAGAAGCGCGTGATCGGGGAACAGACATGGGGCTCAATGCTACTCCAAAACGACGTTGACCCCCGACCGAGGTCGGGGGTCAACGATGAGAAATCCGGCGGCGTCCTACTCTCCCAGGGAGTCTCCTCCCAAGTACCATC
>CAZUMJ010000082.1:0-3513 GCA_964621605.1 uncultured Iamiaceae bacterium
GCGTCGAGATCACCGAGGCGCTCGCCGAGTTCTGGCACCACCGGATCCGTACGGAGTGGGGTTTCGTCGACGAGGACGGCCCGTCGCTGGCGGGCCTATTCCGCCAGAAGTACCGCGGCGGCCGCTACTCATGGGGCTACCCGGCGTGTCCGGATCTGTCCGACAACCTCACCGTGTGCAACCTGTTGGATGGGTGGCGGTTGGGCCTGGAGGTCGGCGAGGACACCGGGTTCCAGTTCCACCCCGAACAGACCACGTCCGCGCTCATCTGTCATCACCCTCAGGCGAAGTACTTCGTCGCACGCTCGTAGCCGATGGCGTCGTCGCGCCCGCCACGTCGGGGGATCGACCCGGGCGTGATCCTGCTGCTGGGCGGACGCAGCGAGATCGGCCTCGAGGTCGCACAGCGCCTTGCCCCGGGCCGGGCGGTGGTGCTCGCGGCGCGGCGCGCCGAGGACCTTGACACCGAGACGGCACGCCTCCTCGACGCGGGAGCCACGTCGGTGGACTGCGTCGAGTTCGATGCCACCGACACGGCCTGCCACGGCGCGCTGATCGAGCGGATCGCAGCCTTGCACGGCCCGATCGGTGTCGCGGTGGTCGCGTTCGGCATCCTCGGCGACCAAGCGCGGGCGGAGCGCGATCCCACGCACGCCCGTGAGATCGTCCAGGTCGATTTCGTTTCGCAGGTCAGCGTGCTCACTTCGTTGGCGACCGTGTTGCGCGCGCAGCACGGCGGCCACCTGGTGGTGTTCTCCTCGGTTGCAGGCATCCGGGTCCGCAGGGCGAACTACGTCTACGGCTCGGCGAAAGCCGGCCTCGACGGCTTCGCCGGCGGCCTGGCCGACGCGCTCACGGGCAGCGGCGTGCACCTGCTGTTGATGCGCCCGGGTTTCGTTATCGGCCGCATGACCGCCGGCATGGAACCCGCGCCGTGGTCGAGTACTCCGACACAGGTGGCCGACGCCGTCGTGGCCGGCCTGACGCGTCGACGGCGGGTCGTGTGGGTGCCGCCAGTGCTGCGATGGGCGTACGCAGCCGCGCGGTGGGTGCCGCAGTCGATCTGGCGTCGCCTCCCGCGCTGACTCATCCCCTCGCCAATACCCCCAACGCCTCGAACCCGCGGAAGGGTCGGTGCCGGTACCCTCGGCGGGCGTGTCAGGGCCTCCCCGCTACGCCGTCATCGTCTCGCGGTTCCCGAAGTTCACCGAGACGTTCATCCTCCAGGAACTCCGCGGCATGGAGGAGCGCGGGCTACCCATCGAGTTGTACGCGATCACCCATGAGACGCCCGAACAGCTCCAACCCGCGGCCGCGGACCTGGACCGTCGCGCCAACTACATCGAACTGCGCTCCGCCGCGTTGTGGAAGGCGAACCTTGCGTGGCTGACGAGGAGGCCGGGCCGATACCTCCGAGCCTGGGTGGAAGCCTTGTGGCTCAGCCGCCGGTCGACCGAGACGCTGGTCCGCGCTCCCGCCGTGGTGCTGTTGGCGGCCGCGATGGCGTCGAGCATGCAGTCCAAGGGGGTCGAGCGGGTCCACGCCCATTGGGCGACCTACCCCGCGCTCGCCGCCTTGGTCGTCAAGCGTCTGACGGGCCTCCCCTACTCGTTCACCGCCCACGCCCACGACATCTTCGTCGACTTCGGCGGCCTGGGCACCAAGGTGCATGAGGCCGATCTGGTGCTCACATGCACCGATCACGGACGAAAGATCCTCGTCGAAGCCGGAGGACCGGGGTCCGAGACGAAGGTGCACCTGGTGCACCACGGCGTCAACCTCGCCGGCTTCCAGCAGGAGCCGCTCGTCGAGCCCGAGACCCGCACCCACCTCCACCTGTTGTGCGTGGCGGCGCTTCAGGAGTACAAGGGTCACCGCTACCTCTTAGAAGCATGTCGCACCGTCGCGAACGACGACCTCGACATCACCCTCGAGTTGATCGGCGACGGCGAGCTCCGCGGCGAGCTCGAAGCTCTCGCCCGTTCCCTCGGGATGCACGACCGCATCGTGTTCCGGGGACGTCAGCCGTCCGCCGAGGTGCGCGACGCCTTGGCACGCTGCGATGCGTTCGTCCTGGCGTCGGTGCAACTCGACAGTGGCTTCATGGACGGCATCCCCAACGTGGCCGTCGAGGCCATGGCGATCGGTCGGCCCGTAATCGGCTCGAACCTGCCGGGGGTTCGTGAGCTCGTCATCGACGGCGAAACCGGCCTGCTGGCCGAACCGCGTGACCCCAGGTCGATCGCTGCTGCCCTCCGTCGGCTGGTCGACGAACCGGATCTCGCGGCGCGCCTCGTGGCGCGGGGTCGCGCCAAGGTCGAGGACGAACACGACGCGTCGGCTTGCCTCGACGAGGTGTACCGTCGCCTCGCCGCCCTGTCGGCCTGAGGATGCGCCACCTCGGACCGATACCCTCCAGTACCGACCTCACCAGGAACCGACAGGGGACACGATGCGAGCAGTGGTGACCGGGGGCGCGGGTTTCATCGGCTCGACCTTGATCGACCGGCTCGTCGCCGAAGGCCATGACGTCACGGCGATCGACTCGTTCACCGACTACTACGAGCCGTCGCTGAAGCACCGCAACCTCGCGGCGCTCGACGGTGCCATCCGCCTGGTGAACGCGGACCTCGCGACCGCGGAGCTCGACAAGATCCTCGACGGCGCGGACGTGGTGTGGCACCTCGCCGGCCAGCCCGGGGTACGGCTGAGCTGGGACGCGTTCAACACCTACGTGTCGTGCAATGTGTTGGCCACGCAGCGAGTACTGGAAGCAGCGAAGCGGGTGGGCGTCGGTCGCGTCGTGTACGCGTCGAGCTCGTCGGTGTACGGCAACGCGGAGCGCTACCCCACCCTCGAGACGGACCGCCCCGAGCCGTTCAGTCCCTACGGCGTGACGAAGCTGGCGGGCGAACACCTCTGCGTCCTGTACTCCGCGAACTTCGGGGTGCCGACGGTGTCGCTGCGCTACTTCACGGTCTACGGCCCTCGTCAGCGGCCCGACATGGCGACACATCGCCTCATCGAGTGCGCGCTCGACCAGCGGCCGTTCCCGCTCTTCGGCGACGGCGCACAGGAGCGGGCCTTCACCTATGTCGGCGACGTGGTGGATGCCACCTACCGCGCCGGCGTCACACCGGATGTGACACCGGGCAGCGTGTTGAACGTGTCGGGACGTTTCTCGTGCACGTTGCGCGAACTCATCGACCTCGTCGGCGAGGCCGTCGGCGCCGAGGTGCCCCTCGAACAGCGCCCCGCGGAAGCGGGCGACGCGCTCAAGACGGGCGGGTCGACCGAACGGATCGAGTCAGCCTTGGGCTGGCAGGCAGCCACGTCGCTCGCTGACGGCGTGGCCGCGCAGGTCGCCTGGCATCGGTCGCTGCGGGACTGACCTTCGGGACTGACCTTCGGGACTGACCTTCGGGACCGACCTGCGGGTCGGCGACGGCGTGCGTCGGTAGCGTCGGCAGCGTGAGCATTCCCCTGAGCCCCGACACCGTTGCCCTCTACGTC
>CAZUMJ010000083.1:0-3336 GCA_964621605.1 uncultured Iamiaceae bacterium
GGCCCAGACCTATCCGAACTGGCAGCTCGTCGTCGTCGACGACCACAGCGTCGACGACACCGCCGCCTACCTCGACGGGTTGGCCGACCCGCGCATCGTGCGCCTGCTCAGCCCCGGCCACGGGGTGGCGGCTGCACGCAACGCCGGGCTCGACGCTGCGACCGGCGACGTGGTGGTCCACCTGGACGACGACAACCGCTTCGCCCCCGGGTGGCTGAAAGCAGTCGCATGGACCTTCGGCGAACACCCCGAGACCCAGGTCGCGTTCGGTGCTCGCCTCATCGACGACGACGGCCGGCACCACGGTCGTGCGGCCACGGGCGAGGTCGGGTTCCAGCTCCTGCCGTGGGACCGTGCCGCGCTCCTGGAGTACAACCGGGTCGACACCAACGTGCTGGCGCACCGACGCGGGCCGCACCGCATCGGGGAGGACATCGGCATCTACGTCGACTGGGACCTGGTGCTGTCGCTCACCGCCGAGCACGCCCCCCGCGAGATCCCCGTGGTCGCGTCGTACTACACGACGCACGCACCCGACCGCCTCACCACCTCGGCGGACGCGGCCACCCATCACCGGATGCAGGAGGCGGTGCGCGACCGTCACCGGGCTGGACCGTGACGACAGCAGGCGTCGCCTTGTGCACGTTGGCGATGGGACCGCACCTCGAACTGCTGGAACGGACGCTTCCCGCGCTGGAACGCTTCGCGCTGCGCCACGGCTACGAGTTGGTGGTGCACCGCGAGACCCTCGCCCCGGACCGACCACCGAGTTGGAGCAAGGTGGTGGCGCTGCACGCGCTGGCAGGGGCATTCGAGCGTGTCGTGTGGATCGACAGCGACGCCCTCGTGGTGGACGGACGAACCGACCTGGCGGGCATCCTTCGGCCGGGGCGCAGTCTTGCCATGGTCGAACACCGCTACGACGGCAACGTGATCCCCAACGCGGGCGTGCTCGTGGCACGTGGCAGTCGCTGGACCCAGCGCTTCTTGGAACGGGTGTGGGCGTGCACCGATCTGGTGGCTCATCCGTGGTGGGAGAACGCCGCGATGCTCAGGCTGTTGGGCTACCGCCTGTTCGAACCGGTGGTGCCGGTGAGCCACCCACTCGACCGATTGCGCGTGCAGCGCCTCGACCCTCGGTGGAACTCGGTGCCGGTTGCCCCGGCCGCGAACCCCTACATCGTGCACTTGGCGGGGATGGGCCACGTGGAACGCCTGGCCGAGCTCGACCGCTTGGCACCGCTGGTGGTGACCTGAGCCCCCAGGCAGGGGAACACCACCGCGACGCCCGAGGCGTGGGGTGCGTCAGGTGTCGCCGAGCCAGGCGGGTGCCCGCTCGAGGATGAAGCGGCTCACCTCCAGGCAGCGGTCGAGCACGTCACAGAGCTGCTCCTGGGCGAGGTAGACGCGGGCGAGGGACACCTCGACCTTGGCGACCACGTTCACGGCGCGTTCTGCCGCGTCGGTGACCGAGGCGAAGCTGTCGATCGCCGAGACCTCGATGGGGAGGTCGGTGCCGCCCACACCGGCGAGCTCGGTGGCGAGCACGAGCAGGTCGGGGCCGTGGGGGAGGGGCGGCATTGCCCAGTTGAAGTGGAGCGGGAAGTGGAACGAGTCGGGTGGTTCGTCGTCCTCGTCGGCGAGGCTCATCACGAGATCTTCGAAGCCGAGCAAGGTGCGGGGCTCGACGTCGAGCGCGAGGTGCAGGTCGAGCGGGCCGCCGCACGCCTCTTCGGGGTGCAGGTCGACCTCCCACGACTGGCGCAGCGAGTACGTCTCCACGAAGTGGCGTTCGTCGTGCACGTGGAACCCGTGATCGACCGCGTGGTCCTTCAGATCGGCGACGAACCCGGCGACATCGATGACGGCCATGGCCCCAGCCTGCCACGCCGCGCCGACAGTCCGGCTACCGTCGCCCGATGGTCGCAGCGCAGGGAGCCGGGTCGGACATCGGGGACCACGACCTGCTCGCGGTGTTGCACCGTGCCGCGGACGCGGTGCGCTCGTCGTTGGAGCGCTGGCACGACTGGGGGCCGTCCGGCGGCAAGCCAGGCCAGTACGCCAGCGACCTCGCGGCCGATGCGGCGGCGCTGTCGGTCCTGCGCGACGCCGGGCTGGGGGTGCTCAGCGAGGAGTCCGGGTTGGAGGTCGGCGCCCATGACGTCACGGTCGTCCTCGACCCGCTCGACGGCTCGACCAACGCGTCGCGTGGCCTGTCGTGGTGGGCGACGAGCCTGTGTGCCGTCGACCGCGACGGGCCGGTGGCGGCCGTCGTCGCCGATCTGGTGCACGGGGTCCGCTACGAGGCCACCCGCGGCGGTGGCGCCCGCACGGTGGGGGGTGCGCCGCTCGTGCCCTCGGGTGAGGTGCGGATCGACCACGCCCTCGTCGGCGTGTCGGGGCTGCCGCCACGCCACCTGGGCTGGCGCCAGTTCCGGGCTCTCGGGGCGGCCGCGCTCGACCTGTGCGCGGTGGCGGCCGGACGTCTCGACGGTTACGTCGACTGCTCGGTCGACGCGCATGGCGTGTGGGACTACCTCGGGGCGTGGTTGGTCTGCCAGGAGGCAGGGGTGCCGATCGTCGACCTGCACGGTCGAGACCTCGTCGTGCTCGACCACGCAGCGCGCCGGACGCCGGTCGCGGCCGCGACCCCGGACCTCCTTCAGGCCCTGCTCGCGGCCCGTCGAGCGGCCGGCGACGCGGTCACCCCCTCGTAGGCTGTGCGCGTGCTCATCGGACTCCACCGCGTCGCGCTGAAGGTGTTCCAGCGCCTGCCGCGCCGGGTTCGGCGCTGGGTGGTGCGGGCGATCACCCCGAACTACACCGTGGGCGCGGTGTGCCTGATCGAGCGGGACGACGGCAAGGTCCTGCTCGTCCGCCAGGCGTACCGGCAGCGCTGGGGTGTGCCCGGTGGGCTCCTGCAGCGAGGCGAGGACGCAGGCGACGGCGCCAGGCGCGAGGTGTTGGAGGAGGTGGGCCTCCAGGTCGATCTCCTTGGGGAGCCTGCGGTGGTGGTCGAAGCGGCGCCGCAGCGGATCGACCTGGTCTACCGAGCGCGGCCCGCGGCCGGTGCAACGGCCGCGAACGCTCGGCCCACCTCGCCCGAGATCGTGGAGGTCGCCTGGTTCGCACCCGACGCCCTCCCGGAGCTCCAGCACGAGACCGCCACCGCGCTCGTGGCACTCGCGCGAGTCGCGGCGTCGTCGCACACCCGCGTGCTCGGCGTCGTCCCGGGTGCCGGTGGGGTGCTCCCGTTCGGGAGCCAGGTACGCTCGACGCCTTCGGGCGCGTAGCTCAGTTGGCTAGAGCGCTGCCCTTACAAGGCAGATGTCGGGG
>CAZUMJ010000084.1:0-3313 GCA_964621605.1 uncultured Iamiaceae bacterium
AGGTCGTGCTGTGGTCGACCGACGAGTTCGGCTTCCTGCGCCTGGCCGACGCGTACTCGACGGGCAGTTCGATGCTGCCCCAGAAGAAGAACCCCGACATCGCCGAGCTTGCCCGGGGCAAGTCGGGCCGCCTGATCGGCAACCTGACCGGGCTGCTCACCACCCTGAAGGGCCTTCCCCTCGCCTACAACCGCGACCTCCAAGAAGACAAGGAGCCCCTCTTCGACGCGATCGATCAGGTGCTGCTAGCCCTCGGCGCGATCGATGGGCTCTTGGCATCGTCCACGTTCGTTGCGGAGCGGATGCAGGCCGCGGCAGATTCGCCCTACCTGGTGGCGACAGACCTTGCCGAGCACCTCGTCGAGGGTGGACTGCCGTTCCGAGATGCACACGCGCTGGTGGGTGCCTTGGTTCGAGACTCGATCGAACGGCGGGTCCCGCTTGCAGACCTGGTTGCGGGGCATCCTTCGTTGGGTACCGACGTCCTGCACCTCCTCGAGCCGGGCGTTGCGGTGACCCGTCGCCGCACGGCCGGGGGAGCCGGCCCCGACCCGGTCAAGGTGCAGATCGAGCGTTTCGAACAGTCGCTGGCGCGCGACGAGGATCGGCTGCGTGATCTCGCGTGAGCCGCGGTGCGGCTGAGGTCGATGCCGCAGCCGGGGCGACTCCGCCTCGACCCACCCATCGCCTGCCGCGAGGATGGCGACGCCTCCCGCGCTCGTTCTACCGGCGCGACTCGCTCGAGGTGGCGCCCGACCTCCTCGGCAAACTGCTCGTGCGCTGGTCCCTCGACGGCATGCTGCGAGCCGGACGGATCGTCGAGGTCGAGGCGTATCACGGCTCCGAGGATCCTGGCAGCCACGCCTACCGTGGCCGAACGCCGCGCAACGCCACCATGTTCGGGCCCCCGGGTGGGCTGTACGTGTACTTCACCTACGGCATGCACTGGTGCGCCAACGCGGTGTGTGGTGACGAAGGCGTCGCCCTCGCGGTGCTGGTGCGAGCGCTCGAGCCGGTCTGCGGCGACGAGGCGATGGCTGCGGCCCGCCCGCCCGGCACTCGTGCGCGAGATCTGTGCCGTGGTCCGGCGCGCCTGTGTCAGGCGTTCGGTCTCGACGGGTCCTTCGACGGAGCCGACCTGGTGCGAGCCGATCGCGGGGTGACGATCGCCGACGACGGCTCCACGCCGCCGGCGCCGCGCGTCACGACGCGCATCGGGCTGCGCCACGGCGGGGATCTGCCGTGGCGCTACTGCGTGCCAGACAGTCCCTACGTGAGCCGGCCGTGATCGTTCCGGCAGGCGATCCGCGCCTGGCCTCCGCGGCAGACCTGTCGGTTGCTGCAGAGTTCGTGGCTGCGGCGGGTGACGAGGGCGGCTACCGAAGTGAGATCGAGGCCTTCCTCGCCGCCCACCCCGATGCCTTGCTGCGCACCTGCCTCTCCGGGCACCTCACCGCGTCCGCGTTGGTGCTCGACGCGAGGGGGGAGCGTCTCCTGCTCCTGCGCCACCGCAAGCTCGATCGCTGGTTGCAGCCAGGGGGTCACGCCGACGGCGACGCGAACCTCGCCGGGGTGGCGTGGCGGGAGGCGACGGAGGAGACCGGCATCGCCGGCCTCGCCGTGTCTGTGCCCGCCATCGACCTCGACGTGCACGTCATCCCCGAGTCGAAGGTGCCGCAGCACCTGCACCTCGACGTGCGGTTCCTCGTGTTGGCCCCGCGCGACGCGCAGGTCATGGGCAATGAGGAGTCGACCGCGCTGCGGTGGGTGCGCTTCGACGAGCTCGACGCCTACTCGCCGGACGCGGGTCTGCGGCGCCTTGCCGCGGTCGGGCGCCGAGCGTGGCGCGCCATGGGCTGAGCACCGGTGTCTCTCGTGCCCCTGGCGGTCTGTAGGTCCATGAGGCGAGCGTGGCCGAGACGGGCGAGCGTGGCCGAGACGCCACGGCGATGGGTGCAGCGGCGGGGAGGGCGACGCTCAGAGATCTTGTGGGGAGCTGCAGGCCACGAGGTCGTTGGCGTCCGCGAACGCATCGATCGAGTTCGTCGCCCAGCCCCCGTGCACCTCGGTGAACAGCGGCTCTGCCTTCGCGTCGAGGCGTAGCCGGCGGGTGAAGTCGCGCCGATCCGACACGTAGACCCTCCAGTCGGCCAGCCACGCGGTCACGACGTCGCGGTCGCTCGCGTTGTCCGGGGGCGTCGCCCCGAGATCGTCGATCATCGCGGCCAACTTGTCGCTCCCTTGGTCGACGGTCGTTGCTCGCTCGTCGGGAGTGCGGGCGGTCTGAGCTCGGGGCAGCGCGTTGATGTACCGCTCGACAGGGGCGCAGATGCGTGCGGCCCGGGCGACCCAGGTCGCATCGTGGAGCTTGTCGGGGTTTCGCCAGTTGAAGGAGCCCGTGAAGATGAGCGTCCAGTAGACGGCCATCGCGACGAAGGCGAGGCTGCCCAGTACAAAGGCGAGCCGGTGGCGCCGCAGCACCGAGGTTGGCTCGGACATCACGCCATGGTGGCACGAGGCTCGGACGCCTCCCAAGCCGCAGATGACCGCGACGGGGTCCGTTCAGATGGCGGGGGAGCGCGCCAGGCTCGGCCGTCGCCGGCGTTCGTCGCGTCCATGTTGCCAGTGGGCTGGACCGGGGGCCGTTGCTCAGACGACCATGGCGGCGTGCCGACCACGGATCTGCTTGCCGACCTCGAGGCGCGAGGCCTCGTCCACGACTCCACCGACCGCGACGCGCTGCGCGAGCGGCTGCTCGCGGGCCCGATCACCTTGTACTGCGGGTTCGATCCCACGGCCGATTCGCTGCACGTGGGGAGTCTCCTCGGGCTGATCACGCTCCGCCGCTTCATCGAGGCCGGCCACCTGCCCCTCGTCCTCGTGGGCGGTGCGACGGGGATGATCGGCGACCCCACTGGCCGTTCTGACGAGAGGACGCTGCTCAGCCCCGAGGTGCTCGCGGCGAACGTCGCAGGCCTCAAGGCGCAGATCGGTCGGATCCTCGGGCCCGAAGGTCCGTGGCGCATGGTGGACAACGCCGACTGGACCCGCGACGTGACCCTGTTGGGCTTCCTGGGGGAGGTCGGGCGCCACGTGACGGTGAACCAGATGCTCGCCAAGGACTCGGTACGGGCGCGCCTCGACAGCGAGCAGGGGATCTCCTACACCGAGTTCACCTACATGCTTCTCCAGGCGTTCGACTTCTGGTGGCTCCACCGCAACGAGGGGTGCGACCTACAGGTGGGGGGTTCCGACCAATGGGGGAACGTCACCGGCGGGATCGACCTCGTGCGTCGTCGCGAGGGGGCGTCGG
>CAZUMJ010000085.1:0-3270 GCA_964621605.1 uncultured Iamiaceae bacterium
GCCTCCCACATCAAGCGACTCCACGACACGATGACCGAGGCCCGCGCCGCGATCGGGTCCCAGCATCTACCGGCCAACCGCAAGGGCACCTACATCGCCGGACCGCGCCTACGAACCGACCTCGAGGTCTTCGACTGGCATGTCCACCGTGCCGCCGACCTAGAACCGGCGGAAGCGATCGTCCACTACCGCGCCGCGCTCGACCTGGTCACCGGCAAACCGTTCACCTACTCGAACGCCGCGCGGAACTCCTACGGCTGGGTCGACTTCGAGCACTACGCGACGACCTGGGAGCAGCGGGTCGCGGGGGTCGCGCAGGCGTGTGCAGCCATGCATCTCGACCTGGGTGAACCCGCGGAGGCGATCTCCATGCTTCGCCGGATCGTCCACGTGATCCCGCTCAACAGCGGGGTGGTCGAGTCGCTCATGCGGGCGCACATCGCCCACGACGACCGCGTCGGAGCCGAGAAGGTCTACAAGGAACACGCCGACGCTCTCGTCCAAGCCAAGCTCGGTGACCCCGCCGACTCGATCGAAGAACTCCGGCTTGGCCTTCAGCGGTCCGGGCGGGGATGAAGCTCGGCTCCGGCCTGGCCGAGATGGCTCCTACAGCCTGACGAGGTCTGGTGCGGCAGCCTGTGCTGAATCGAACTCGAAGCCGATCACGGCGTGGCCATCGAGGGCTTGGGCGAGGCGGCGCAGGGTGTCGGTGCCACTGCGGTGTTGGCCGCTCTCGATGCGGGAGATCACCGACTTGGTGGTGCCCATCCGTTCGGCGAGCTCCTGCTGGGTCAACCCGAGTTCGGCTCGCCGCATGATGACGACACGGGCGATCTCCTCGAAGGGGCGCAGCCGTTCCTGGGTCTCCCGGAACTTGTGGCTGCGGGCGCTGCGCTGCTCGTTGTGCGCCTCGACGCTCGTTCCGATGGGGCTGTCACTCTTGGCCATGGCGATCACCTCTCAGATTGAGGTTAGCAGTTCTGCGAACGAGGTCGTCATGGCGCGTCGTGGCCGGCTGCCCGAGGTGGGGTGCGGGGGTCGGCGTCCATCCGCGCCTTGAAGTCGTCCCAGCGGTCCTTGGCGATCTTGATCTCCGAGGCCGGGATCTTGGCGGTGCGTTTCGAGAAGATGTGGAGCAGCACGAGCAGGCGGTCTGACCGGCGGTAGAGAACGCGGTAGAGCTGCCGCCCGTAGTGGCACCGAAGCTCACGCAACTCGCCATCGACTTGTGAGCTGTGGGGAAACGGCAGGTGGGGAACCTGGTCGCTGAGCAGGTTGAGGCGCTCGATCTGCAGAGCCAACGCCGCGGCCGTCTCCTCCTCGACGTCGTCATCGAGGAAGGCACGCACAGGCTCGACTCCGTCAGGTGCCCGGTAGTACACGGCGTGGAACGAGGCCATGGTTCGAACCTAGATCAGTAGGAGCAGCCGCTCGTTGGGAGGCCCTGTGGTGCCAGGGGTTCGCCGTCGGCGATCGCGACGAAGAACGGCTGCGGGCAGCGCTGGGTGCCGTCGACGCGGATGCCGAAGTGGAGGTGCGGTCCGGTGCTGTTGCCCGTGGAGGCGCTGTCGAGGAGGTGCTGCCCGACATCGACACGGTCACCGATCGCGACGGCTTGGGTGCCGGGGTTGCCGTGGCAGTAGGTGTACTGGGCGCCGTCGTCGCCGTTGAAGATGATACCGATCCCGCACTTTCCGCTCGTCGGCGTCCCGACGACGACGCCGTTGGTGACGGCGAAGAGCGGGGTGCCGACGGGCACAGGGATGTCGGCGGCCGGGTAGTCGTGGTGGGGCTTGGTGAACCAGCGGGGGTTCTCGTCGTACCAGCGCCGTTCGACCGGTAGGGCGTAGTCGCCGCTGACGGCGAGGTCTCCGCTTCCACACGTCAGCGGACCGAGTGATGCGAAGGGGTCGGCTGGGTCGGGTGTCGAGCCTGCGTGGGCGAGCATCGACTCGTACACCGAGCTGAGCGATGTCCAGTAGGTCGTTGCCGACGCCCACGTTCCGGCGAGCCCACCCCACGTCGTCGCGGATGCCCCAGCCCTCGGCGCGACGTTGGGGTTGGCGAGCGGAGCATCGTTGCCGAGTGCGTACTTCTTCAGCAACTGGATCTGCGCGCGCACGCCGATGATCGGATCGGCGAACCCGGACCCCGACGCAGTGCCGTCGTAATGGGCGATCCCGGCGAAGTTGTTGATGGCGGTGTCGCTGTTGGTGAAGTAGCCCGTCTCCAGCACCGCCTGGGCGAGCGCCATGTCACCTCGAACGCCTTCGGCGTCGCCTTCGGTGACGTACAGCGCAATGAGATCCTCGACGGCGATGCGAAGGCGCGCCGGCTGGCCGCGGCCGGTGCTGCTCCACCAGGCGCGCAAGTCGCTCACCGTCAGGGCCGAGGGGCCGAGGATGCTGGGGGTGCCATCGTCGGCGACCTCGCCGACCTCCCCGCAACCGGGCGGTGACGTGCCACCGACACCGATGGCGAGGATCGGCAGGGAGGTGAACCCTCCGATGGTCACAAGACAGGCGAGCGCGGCCGCTGCTGGGAGCTTCATGCCCAGGTAGGCCCCGTGACGCGCGGATTCTTCGCGGACGCGTGGAGAGTTTTCGATCGCCGAGGGGCCTACGGGGGTGACGACAACGTCTCACCGCTTCCGAGGAGGTCCCCTCATGATCCGCATCCCCGGTGTCCTCGCCCAGGTCTCCGTCGACCCGAGCACCGACGGCATGCCCGGCGCCGACCTGATCCAGCAGTTGCTGAACTGGGCCCAGATGCTCGCCCTGTGGGGCAGCCTCGCCGCGCTGTTGATCGGCGCCGCCATGTACGGCCTGGCCCGTGAAGGTGGCAGCTACGGCGGCGCCAGCCGAGGCAAGACCCTCGCCCTCGGCGGTGTCGTTGGCGCGATCCTCGCCGGTGTCGCGCCGACGGCGGTCAACATGTTGTTCGAGGCGGCGAGCTGATGAGCCGCCACGACAGCACTCCTCCATCCCGGCGCACCGCGATCATCGCGACGGTCATCGTCGCCGCCCTCGTCGCGGGTGTGCTCCTCATCCGCCTCGGCCAAGGAAGCGGACCAAGTCATGACGGCACCGACAACCCGTCGGCCGCGGAGGCACCCCGGCCGACGGTCGCCGCTGGTGTGGCCGGACCGGCTGGCGACGCCGCTGGTGTTCCGGTCGGCTTCTCGGCCGACGAACCCGGAGCGATCGCAGCTGCAGTCGCCTACGCGACGGCCTCGCAGCGGTGGCTCTACTTCACCGACGAGGAGATCGA
>CAZUMJ010000086.1:0-3094 GCA_964621605.1 uncultured Iamiaceae bacterium
AGAGCACCTGCATGACGCGCAGGGGGTCAGGGGTTCGAATCCCTTATCGCCCACCACTCCGGCCCGCGGTTCTTGCGTCTCGGCTTCGCACCGCGGTCCTGCACGGCTGAGACCTCCTGTACGTGCGTCGCGCAGCGGTTCTGGTGGGGGCGCGGTCCTGCCGGTGCGTCGCTTGACCTGATCCTGACCTGTGCGATCACGGAATTGCCTGTCGTAGACCGGTCGGCTGTTCGGGACGGCCTGACAGCTCGCCGCTCATGCCGAGCTTCAGAGGACGGTAGGCGTGGCGTGAAATGGTTGCGGAAATCAGGTACCTTCGCTCGCCCCGGCGCGGTGGTGTCTCGGTCGGCGACGGCGGAAAGGTCGGTGTGATGGCTCGACGACATGGGGTGGGGTCACGGCTGGGCGGCTTCTCGGCGTTCTCGGCTGGGCGGGTGCTGGCGGCTGTGGCCGTGTTGGTTGCGTCGCTAGCGACTGCGCCGGTCGCGGGTGCGTCGAGTGGATTGGTGCCGGGTGGTCCGGGGTCGGATTGGGTGCCGATCAGCTTTGCGGGGTGGTCATCGGAGGGTGGGTCGTCGCATTGGACGGTGTCTCCGGATGGTTCGACGGCGGTGGAGAACATCAACGGTGATGCGACATTCTTGGTGTCGCCACAAGCGGGCTTGTCCAACTACGAGGTGCGGGGGACGATCGAGGTCGGCGCGAACTGGGACAACGATTTTCTCGGGTTGGCGTTCGGCTACCAGCACCCCGTGGCTGCTGATGGCGACCTGCCTTCGTTGATGAAGTCGACGGTGTTCGCCTGGAAGCAGGGCCAACAGTCGTGGGAAGACCCGACGGTTGCGGGCGGGTCGTCGTTGGCGCCGGAGGGGTACAGCCTGGCGGCGGTCGATGGGTCGTTTGCCAATTCCGCGTCTCCGTTGTGGCACAACAGTTCGGGTACCCAGGTGCTTGCGAGCAATTTTGGTCCGGGCACTGGCTGGAAGGACGGTGTGGCCTATTCGTTTCGGGCGCAGTACACGCCGTCGTCGGTGACGGTGTGGGTGAACGACGTGGTTGTGGTGTCGGTGGCGGGAACGTTTGATCCGGGCCGGTTCGCGTTGTTCACGTGGTCTCAGCAGGACACGAGGTTCTCGAATTTCGAGTGGCGTTCGCTGTCACCGGCGGTGACGGTGCAAGCGGATGCGGGTCCGGATCAGTCGGTAGCGAGGCCGTGAGATGACATCGGGTTCAGGCGGCGAGTGGTGGCTGTAGGGTGATCCGATGTCGGTGCGGCGGTTCATCTCGCGCATGACGCGTTCGAGGACGCCGGTGCCGACGTCGGGGCGGCCTTTGTGGCCGGCGACGAGCCAGCCGGCGTCGGGGTGGGTGATGAACGTGAAGGTCTCGTCGGCGGCGTTGCGCAGGTGGGTGGCCGCGGCGGTGGATCCTTCGATGTCGAGGCGGTCGGCGAGCAGGTCGAGGCATGCTCGGGCCTTGTCGGGGTCACGGTCGGTCCAGGCGTTCACGAGGATCGTTTCGAGGTCGCGGTTGGCTTGTTCGCGGTCGGTGTTGCTGGCCCGGTCGGTGTAGCGCAGGGCGCGGTCCATAGCCCGGCACAGGTGCCACAGGCAGCCTTGGCGAGGAGCTGCAGCGAAGCGTTCGGCGGCGAGGGTGGGCACTGCCAGGCTGGAGAAGTGATGCCGGTAGCACCACCACAGCGCCTCGAGCTGGAGGCGCCTCGAAGGCCCGAACTGTTCGGGTCCGCCCGCCACCGCCTTCAGAAGACCGCACGCCGTAGGCCCGGGTGAAGTCCTCGGCGTCCTGCCTGGACGAAGTAGCGGCTCGTGTGCTCGGCGAGCACGGCAGGGGCGAACGGACGGGTGCGGTGGACTTCTGCCGCGCCCGATCATGTCGTGCTTGCGAGGTTGACGCCCACAGGCGGTACTGCCATTGTGATGCCGTGAGTGTGACCAAGGATGAGCGGCTTCAGATCCGGGTGGGTCCCGAGGAGAAGCACCTGCTGGAGCGTGCCGCGGAGGCGCTGCACCTCTCGGTGTCCGCGTTCGTGCTTCGTTCTTCGGCCGCCGAGGCGGCGGCGGTGCTTGCCGAACGGCCGCTCATCGAGCTCGACGCCGCGATTGCTGCGGCGTTCTCCGAGGCCCTCGATCAGCCGGCGACGGTGAACCAGCGCCTCGCCGCCGCGCTCGGTCGCCGGCGGAAGTTCACCTGGCTTGATTGAACTTCACCGGCCTCGACCGCTCGACCCCAAGCTGCATGACCGCTCCGGGTTCGGCTCGGGTGCGCCGGAACTCGACGAGTGGCTCCGCCGCTACGCCAGCCAGAACCGCCGTCGCGATACCGCGGCCACCTGGGTCGTCACGAACGCCGACTCGGTGGTCGTTGCGTACACAAGTATCGCTATGACGGGCATCGACCGCAGCAGCGCGCCCGCAGCCGTCGCGCAGCACGCGCCTGACCCGGTTCCGGCGCTGCTCATCGGCCGACTCGCGGTCGACCGCTCGGTCGCCGGGCTCGGGGTCGGGACGTCGCTGGTGGCGCATGTCCTGGCGACCGCAGTCGAGCTCAACGAGCGCGCGGCATGCCGTGCCGTGGTGGTCGCCGCGCTCAGTGATCAGGCCCGTTCCTGGTGGCTGCACCTCGGCTTCCATCCCTTCCACCCCGACGACCCGAACGGGCTCGACCTCTACCTGCTCACCAAAGACATCGAAGCGACGCTGCGCGACATCAGCTAACCCGGCCCCCGGGCGGGAACCGAGCAGCGGAGCAAGCGGCGGTGGGAGTGCTCACCTGATCTGGCCTCACTTGGAGCGGTAGAGCTCGTCTGATTTGGCCCCACCCTGGGTGCCTTGGAGTCCGCGACTGGCTTGGCTGGTGGTGGCAGCGTGTGCGGATGACAATGAGGTCGAAGGTGCAGCTCTACGAGCAGATCCGTCGCACTCACACGGCACAGGAGACGACGTCGGCCCGGGCGCTCACCCCGGTTCTCGCTGATCCTGAACCCCGGTTGTCGTTGATCGCCACGGTACGACCGAACCCGTCACGCGTGACCGAGCTCACCACACCAGGTGTCGGCATCGACACCAAAGCGCCG
>CAZUMJ010000087.1:0-3032 GCA_964621605.1 uncultured Iamiaceae bacterium
CTGCGGACCTCGCCGGTGGTGGGGTCGTACACGTCGACGCCGTGCAACTCGACCTGGATGTCGCCGTCGGCACCTGCCTCGCCCGCGGGGCGGATCTCGATGTCGGGTTCACCGAACACCGTGAACAGGTTGCCGGCGCCGGTCTTCTTCAACTCTTCGCCCATCACCAGGTCCGCGTTCATGCGCACGAGTAGGACCGGCACGCGGCCGAGCTTGCGTTCCGCGGCGACGCTGGCGAAGCCGTCGTCGGTGACGTCGGCGCCTTCCACGGTGGTGCCGAGCACGTTCGGGTCGAAGGCGAAGCCGAGCACGCACAGCAGGTCGATGTCTTGTGCGGCGATCGCTTCGCGGGCGGCGGTCTTGATCCACTGGCCGTTGACGGTGCCGTACTGCGGGCCGAGCGAGATGCCGACCCGTGCGGCGGCCGCATCGGCGTCTTCGTCGCGGTGCTTGCGCACGCCGACCGCGTGGATGGCGGTGCCCGCGTACGGCTCGACGGACTCCAGTTCGATGCGTTCATTGCGGCGGCCGTTCTGGATGCCGGCCTTTGCAAGGTTGTCGAGGATCGTCTGGTGGAAGTCGGCCCCCGACGGGTCTTGCGCGGCTTCACGTTCGGCCCGTGACTGGTTGGGGTCACCGTCGAGCCCTCCAGCGAAGGCGAGCGACCGGTGCGGCGAGAGGCTCTCGACCGTGAACGGCCCGGTGACGCGCACCTTGGCGTTCGACTCGTAGGGCTTGTCGTAGAGCAGCTCGAAGTCGGCGTGGCGCTTGATGGCCTTGTCGATCTCGTCGCGGCTCATGCCTTCGACGATGTCGGGGTTGTTGGCGATCGACTTCAACGTGATGTGCTGCACCCGCTCGTAGACGAACCCGTGGCGGATGTCGTCGGTCGGCGTGCTGTCGGGCAGCGCCGTGCCGGTGAGCTGCCCCTCCTTCAGGCGGCCTTCCGTCGAGTCGGCCAGCAGGTAGTACGGGTACTTCGCCCCCATGAGCCGCTGGCGGGCAAGTGCCAGGGCGACCCGCGACGTGTCGATGGTGATCCACCGCCGTCCCCACTGCTCCGCCACGTACGCCGTCGTGCCCGACCCACACGTCGGGTCGAGCACCAGGTCGCCCGGGTCGGTGCACATCAACAGGCAACGTTGGATGAGCGCCGTTGACGATTGCACGACGTACACCTTGGGGTCTGTCCTGCTTTGCACCGCACCGCTTATATTTGACCACAGGTTGCCAATAATGGCGTAGCCAAAGTCATCCGCCATTCGTCGGTAACTTAGGCTTCCTGAGCCGGTCGGTTGAAGCCGATTAGCGGCTGCTAGGCGCATCATGCCTCGAAGGTTTGTTTTGAACGTACCGTTGCCTGGTGTGTATACCTTGTCGCCTAGCCTGAATTCCCGAAGGTCGCCGTCGCGCGCTGGGCGAGAACTCGTGAGATTGTCGGTGCGGAACAAGGCGTAAGTCGACACCGAGCTGCGCCGCTCTTCAAGCGTCGCGCTCCGGGTAGTTCCATCGTTAAGGAGTACCTGGTCATAGCGACTTTCTGAGTCACTGCTTCGACGCTCATAAAGTGGGCGGTACTTGGCCTGCGTTCCGTCCCGCCCATAGGCGATGACCAGGTCCATTGTTGAGCCAATAAACCTTGAACCGTCACTCGTTGTCTTTCGAATTGCGATCAGTACCAGGAAGTTCTCGCTGCCGAAGACCTCGTCCATGAGGCTGCGCACGAGGTGGACGTTCTCATCGCCGATCTGGACGAAGCAGCTCCCACTCTCGGTCAACAGGTCGCGCGCGGCCAACAAGCGGTCGCGCAGGTACGTGAGGTAGCTGTTGATGCCCAGCTCCCACGTGTCGCGGAAGGCCTTGATCTGCTCGACCTCGCGGCTGGCGTCTTCGAGCTTGCCGTCCTTCACGTCGCGCTTGCGGGCGCTCACCTGCCAGTTGGAGCCGAACTTGATGCCGTACGGGGGGTCGATGTAGATCATCTGCACCTTGCCCCGCAGGCGTTCGCGCTCGGCAAGGCTGGCCATCACGTTCAGCGAATCGCCGAGGATCATGCGGTTCGACCAGTTGGCGTCGTGCTGGTAGTGCTCCAGGGCGTCGAGCTCGGGAAGGCCGTCGAAGCTGTCGAACAGCGAAAGCTCCGGTTCGGACTCGCCCGCCTTGGCCGTGCGCCGCAGGTTCTCGACGAGCACCCGCGGGTCGATCTTCTCCTGGATGTACAGCGGCGGCGCATCGCCTTCGAGCACCTCGGCCTCGACGTCTTTGCCCTTCCACACGAGCTGCGGGTCGAGGCTGTGGTCGCGGGGCCAGCGCACCTTCACCGGTGCCTCCACCTCGGGGGCAACGAAGTCCTGGGCGTCGGCGGTGGGGATGTTGGCGCGCTTGTCGGGGTGGACGGTCGCCTCGACGGGCTTCGGTCCGGTCGGCTTCTTCTTCGGGGGCACGAACAGCTCCTCAGGCGCTCGCCGCGATACGCGCGGCTGCGTGGGTGGACGGCGTGGCGGCGAGGTCGGCTATGGCCGCGTTCAGCAGCGGCCCGGCCTTCGCGATGTCGGTGACCTCGAGGTACCCCCACATGCCCCAGCCGCCGTGGTTGTTCACCGCGACACACCAGTGGTCGCGGGCGGTGGCGGCCTTCGCCGCGGTGGGGCCCGGCGACTTCTGCCCGCCCGAGACCTCGACGATGAGTGTGCGGGGAACCCCGTCGGACTCGGGTGAGAGGCGCACCAGGAAGTCGGGCCAGTACTGGTGGCTGCGGCCCTCGTGCACGTACGGCACGGTGAACCCCAGGTGGTCGTTCTTCACGAAGGCATGCACCCGGTCGTGGTGCTCGAGGATGGCCGCCACGCCTTCCTCCCACGAGTTGCCCTTCGCACCGTCGAGCACCACATGGCTCACCTGGCTGCGTTCGGCCGGAACGACCGCCTTGCGGGTGAGGAAGTCGACGGTGGCCGTGGACCCCTCGGGGTCGAACCGACGGAACATCGGCAGCAGCACCTGCTGCTCGTTGCCGATCTGGCGGACGATGGCGT
>CAZUMJ010000088.1:0-3015 GCA_964621605.1 uncultured Iamiaceae bacterium
CGCCCCGCGCGACGCGCAGGTCATGGGCAACGAAGAGTCAACCGCGCAGCGGTGGGTGCGCTTCGACGAGCTCGACGCCTATGCGCCGGACGCGGGTCTGCGGCGCCTCGCTGCGGTCGGGCGCCGAGCGTGGCGCGCCATGGGCTGAGCATCGGGGTCTCTCGCGCCGCTGGCGGTCTGTAGGTCCACGGGCGAGCGTGGCCGAGACGCCACGGCGATGGGTGCAGCGGCGGGGAGGGCGGCGCTCAGAGGTCCTGCGGAGAGCTACAGGCCACGAGATCGTTGGCGTCCGCGAACGCATCGATCGAGTTGGTCGCCCATCCCCCGTGCACCTCGGTGAACAGCGGCTCGGCTTTCGGGTCGAGGCGCAGCCGTCGGGTGAAGTCGCGTCGATCTGACACGTAGACCTTCCAGTCGGACAGCCACGCGGTCACGACGTCGCGGTCGCTCGCGTTGTCGGGCGGGGTCGCCCCGAGCTCCTCGATCATCGTGGCCAACTTGTCGCTTCCCTGGTCGACGGTCGTTGCTCGCTCGTCGGGCGTGCGGGCGGTCTGGGCACGCGGCAGTGCGTTGATGTAGCGCTCCACAGGAGCGCAGATGCGTGCGGCCCGGGCGACCCAGGTCGCGTCGTGGAGCTTGTCGGGGTTTCGCCAGTTGAAGGAGCCCGTGAAGATGAGCGTCCAGTAGACGGCCATCGCGACGAAGGCGAGGCTGCCCAGTACAAAGGCGAGCCGGTGGCGCCGCAGCACCGAGGTTGGCTCGGACATCACGCCATGGTGGCACGAGGCTCGGACGCCTCCCAAGCCGCAGATGACCGCGACGGGGTCCGTTCAGATGGCGGGGGAGCGCGCCAGGCTCGGCCGTCGCCGGCGTTCGTCGCGTCCATGTTGCCAGTGGGCTGGACCGGGGGCCGTTGCTCAGACGACCATGGCGGCGTGCCGACCACGGATCTGCTTGCCGACCTCGAGGCGCGAGGCCTCGTCCACGACTCCACCGACCGCGACGCGCTGCGCGAGCGGCTGCTCGCGGGCCCGATCACCTTGTACTGCGGGTTCGATCCCACGGCCGATTCGCTGCACGTGGGGAGCCTCCTCGGGCTTATCACGTTGCGCCGCTTCGTCGAGGCCGGCCACCTTGCCCTCGTGCTCGTGGGCGGTGCGACGGGGATGATCGGTGACCCCACTGGGCGGTCAGACGAGCGCACGTTGCTCAGCCCCGAGGTGCTCGCGGCGAACGTTGCAGGTCTCAAGGCGCAGATCGGTCGGATCCTCGGCCCCGAGGGTCCGTGGCGCATGGTCGACAACGCCGACTGGACCCGCGACGTCACCTTGCTGGGGTTCCTGGGGGACGTGGGGCGTCACGTCACCGTGAATCAGATGCTGGCGAAGGACTCGGTGCGGGCACGTCTCGACAGCGAGCAGGGGATCTCCTACACCGAGTTCACGTACATGCTTCTCCAGGCGTTCGACTTCTGGTGGCTGCACCGCAACGAGGGGTGTGACCTGCAGGTGGGTGGGTCCGACCAGTGGGGGAACGTCACCGGCGGGATCGACCTCGTGCGTCGTCGCGAGGGGGCGTCGGTCCACGGCATGACCTGGCCCCTCCTCCTTCGTGCAGACGGCACCAAGTTCGGGAAGTCCGCCACGGGCGAGAGCGTCTGGCTCGACGCCGGGCGCACGTCGCCCTACCGGTTCTTCCAGTACTGGGTGAACGTCCGCGACGACGAGGTAGAGGGACTGCTGCGGCGTCTGACCTTCCTGCCCCTGAACGAGGTCGACGCACTCGTCGCCGCGCACGCCGCCGAGCCGTCGGCCCGTGCCGCCCAGCGCCGACTCGCCCGTGAGTTGACGACGATCGTGCACGGCGCCCAGCAGTGCGCCGCTGCCGAGGATGCCGCCGCGGCGCTGTTCGGGGGCCCGGTCGATGCGCTCGACGAGGCCGCGTTCGCGTTGCTCAGCGGCGAGATCCCAACGGTGCGCCTCCCGTCTGACGAGGTGCGCGCAGCCACCGTCGGCGCGCTCCTGCAGCGGACAGCTCTCGTCGCCTCTGCGGCGGAGGCGCGCCGCACGGGGGAGCAGGGTGGGAGCTACGTGAACGGACGCCGGCGCGACGTCACAGACGAGATCGGCGACGAGGACCTCCTCCTCGGGCGTTACGTCCTTCTCCGCCGTGGACGCCGGCAGCACGCGCTGGTCCTGGTGGCCTGACAACGTCCACCGAGCAGGCGGCTCGTGTTTCCCCTGGTCAAGCGGCATGCCGAAGGTCACACCGTTCGGATTTGGAGCCGAGCGGGGGCCGCAGGCTAGGTTCTCTCCTTGTCCCCACGGGGCGCCAACCGCAAGGCCAACTCACCGAGTTGACACCAGCGGGGCAGCGTCCTAAGGTGGCAACTCGCCCCCAACGGCCGGTCAACGGTCCGGAGGCAAGGCACCAACGCTCTTCGGAGTGCGTGTCGGCGTAGACGCTCCTTGAAAACGGAAGATAGGACGAAGCTAGTGCGGGCGACTGCATCGGCACCTTCGGGAGCCGCTGCAGCCGTTACGAAATATCAATGCACAATCGGACAACTGATGTCAGTCAGTTGCGGACTGTGCCAGTCGGAGAGGGGCAGCCAGCCCCGAACCGGCTCTTCAATGATCGAAGGTCGTGCACTTCGGTGCTCGGCCGAGATCTCGATGGAGAGTTTGATCCTGGCTCAGGACGAACGCTGGCGGCGTGCTTAACACATGCAAGTCGAACGAGGTCCATCCAGTGGCAACACTGGTGAAGACCTAGTGGCGAACGGGTGAGTAACACGTGAGGAACCTACCCCGGAGACCGGGATAACTCTTCGAAAGGAGAGCTAATACCGGATACCCCCATCGGGCCGCATGACCTGATGAGGAAATGGATTCCGCTCCGGGAGGGCCTCGCGGCCCATCAGCTTGTTGGTGAGGTAACGGCTCACCAAGGCATCGACGGGTAGCTGGTCTGAGAGGACGACCAGCCACACTGGGACTGAGACACGGCCCAGAC
>CAZUMJ010000089.1:0-2785 GCA_964621605.1 uncultured Iamiaceae bacterium
TGTGCACCGCGAAGATCGTCGAGACGGTGCCGTGGATCGACGCGAAGTACTACGCGGCGACCCAGGTGATGGACGAGGCCCGTCACGTCGAGGTGTTCGCCCGCTACCTCGACGAGAAGTGCCGGGGGAGCTACCCCATCAACGCCCACCTCGGGATGCTGCTCGACGACATCATCGCCGACAGCCGCTGGGACCTCACCTACCTCGGCATGCAGATCATGGTGGAAGGCCTGGCGCTCGCCGCCTTCGGCATGGCGCACCAGACCACGAGCGAGCCGTTGTTCAAGCAGCTTCTGCGGTACGTGATGAGTGACGAGGCGCGTCACGTCGCGTTCGGGGTCCTGTCGCTCAAGGAGTTCTACGCGGGGCTCACCGACGCCGAGATGCAGGAACGCCAGGAGTTCGCCTTCGAGGCGGCGGTTCGCCTGCGCGACCGCTTCTTGCAGCAAGAGGTATGGGAGCGCATGGGGGTGGACGTGAAGCAGGCCATCCGCACGTTCAACGTCGGAAACAAGAACGACGACCCCTTCCAGCAACTGCTCTTCTCCAAGATCGTCCCGAACTGCAAGAAGCTCGGCCTCCTCGACGCCAACGGTGGCTGGCTGCGCAAGAAGTTCGACGTCCTGGGTGTGACGCAGTTCGAGGACTGGGTCGACACCAGCGAGGAGTACCTCACCCTCGACCTCGACGCCGACAGCACCTCCGACGTCGCCTGACCGTCGCCCAGCCGGTGACCGACGGTCGCCGGGCGTGGCTTCCCCGCGCGTCGCGACCCACCGCTGGAGCGCACCGGGCCACCGGTGACAACGGGCTAGCGTCGCCGCGTGCAGGGAGGCCCCCCGACGCAGATCGACGCGGGTGCCGCAGGTGCCGATTCGACCCGGCCGTCTGTGGCGTCCGAACAGTCGGGTGCCACCCGGCGTGTCGGGCCGCTCGACCTTCTGCAACTGGTCGTGTTGTTGGTGCCGATCGTCGTGTTGGTGCTGGGGGCGTGGCATCGCCGAGCGATGTCGGACGACGCGTTCATCAACCTGCGGATCGTGCGGGAGATCTATGCCGGCCACGGGCCGGTCTTCAACCCGGGTGAGCGCGTCGAAGCCGCCACGAGCCCCTTGTGGCTGGCAATGCTCACCGTCGTCGGGGTGCCATTCCGGCGTCACCTCGAGTGGATGACGCTCTGGCTCAACCTGGCGTGCACCGTCAGCGGATTGGCATTGCTCACCGCCGGGGCCCGTCGGCTGCACGCAGGGCGCGACGCCGTCGGGGCGACCACGACACGGGGCGGCGATGCGGCCCTTGGGGTCGCCGGCGCGGCGCACGCCGCACCTACAGGGGCGCAGCCCACGTCGCGCGATCGGGTCTGGTTGCTTCCCCTCGGCGTCCTGGTGCTGGCGTGCCTCACCCCCATGTGGACCTTCGCCATGGCCGGTCTCGAGAACGGCCTCACGACCGCCTGGTTGGGTGCGTGCCTGCTGGTGCTGGCGCGTTGGGCAACCGGACAGGCTCGCCTCACCTGGTGGGGTGCGGTCGTGTTGGGGCTCGGCCCGCTCGTGCGCCCCGAGTTCGCCCTCTATTCGGCGTGCTTCCTGGCAGCGCCGGTGCTGTTCGACGGTTCGGTCGCTCGCCGTACCCGGTTCGCCAGACTCGTTGCGGCACTCGCCGCACCCGTGGCATTTCAGATCTTCCGCATGGGGTACTACGGCGTGCTGCTGCCGACGTCCGCGATCGCCAAGTCACCGACCGGTTCGCGTTGGGGACTGGGATGGCGGTACGTCCACAACACCCTGGCTCCCTACCGTTTGGGGTGGGCGCTGTTCGTGTGCGTGGCCACGGGCGTGGTCCCGCTTGTCGTGCATCGGGTGCGGGTGGGTGGCTGGCGGGACAGGCGTGCATTGGTGGTGGTGGCGTTCGTGTGCGCCGCGATGGTCAACGCGGTGCTGGTGGTCCGCGTTGGCGGCGACTACATGCACGCCCGCCTGCTGCTGCCAGCGGTGACTGCACTCGTCGCACCGGCCGCGGTGGTGCCGGTGCGCAGGCACGCGGCGGCAAGCGTCGTTTCGCTGGCGGTCGTTCCGTGGGCGGTGTTGTCCGTGGCTGTCTGGCGGTCACCCGCAGACAAGGTCGGCTACTTCGTCACGACCCGCACGAACCCGGTGACCTTGGCGGATTTCAACGTGCGCGTCGACCCGAACAGTGGCGAGCCACGTCCCTACGGGCGGCCGGGCATCTATCTGGAGCAGGGGTACGTCGCGGCGCCTTCCGCGGCGGGGCCGCAGCGGGTTGTGGGGCTGTACGGGATCGGACTGCTCTCGTTCGCGGTGAGCCCCGACGTCCGCGTCATCGATCTCCTGGGGCTGGCGAACCCGGTCGATGCCCACGTGAAGCTCGAGCATCGGGGCCTCAACTCGCACGAGCGGCCGTTGCCCATGCCCTGGTTCGTCGCGCTCACGGTTCCCGATGGGGCGCCCTACCGGACGGTGCCCCTCTACAGCGGTGCCGAACAGCGCGAGCACCTGGTGTTCGCCCCCCAGATCGGCCGCCCCGACACCCCGTTCGCCGATCGGGTCGCCGCTGCTCGCCGGGCGTTGCAATGCGGTGACCTGGCCGGGTTGCGCCAGAGCTACACCGCGCCGATGACGCCAGGGAGGTTCGTCTCGAATGTCCTGCGCGCGCCGTCGCGGACGTTCTTCGTCTTCCCTGCCGAACCGTCCGACGCGGTGCGTGCGCTCTGTCGGTGACGCTGCCGCGGCCGTTGCGGTGCCCCGTCCGTTGCGGTGCTGCCTCC
>CAZUMJ010000090.1:0-2653 GCA_964621605.1 uncultured Iamiaceae bacterium
GGGGCCCGCCTCACCATCCTTGATGGCCGGCTCGTGGAAGGACTCGCCCAGCTCGACGAGGTGGGCGGCATCCTCGTGTCGGGAGACGTCGACCCGCTCACCACCGGCATGATGCTGTGCGAGTTGGTGTGCGCCGCTCAGGGTCTTGGGCGCCATGACCTGGCAGCCGAGTGGACCCAGGTCATGGACCGCTGGCGGCCCGACGTGGCCTTCGGTGGCATCCACGGACGATGCCGAGTGCATCGCGCCGAGATCCTGCGGATGAGCGGGCCGTGCGACGCGGCCGAGGACGAGGCGCTTGCGGCGTGCGACGAGCTACGCCCGTGGCTGCGGCGCGAGTTCGGCTGGCCGCTCGCCGAGCTCGGCAACATCAGGCTCCGGCGTGGCGACCTTCGCGGCGCCGAAGAGGCTTTCCTGGCTGCCCACGAGCACGCATGGTCCCCTTACCCGGGGTTGGCGCTCGTCCGGCTCGCGCAAGGCGACACGGGCGCGGCCCAGAGCCTGATCCGGGAGGCGATCGAGCACCCGTTCCAGGCGCCGTCGAAGGAACGGCCCCCATCCAGCGAGCTCACCCTCGCCCCTCTACTCGACGCCCAGGTCGAGATCGCAGTGGCCGCCGGCGACATCGCCACCGCCCGTGAGGCGAGCGACCGCCTGCGCATCATCGCCGAGTCCTTCCCGACCGCATGGCTCGCCGCGGCATCGCTCGCTGATGCCCGCACCGCGCTCCTCGCCGGGGACCTGGAGCATGCCGTCGCAACGGGAACCGCCGCGGTCGCGGCCTGGGTCGACATCGGCGCGCCCTACGAGACCGCCGTCGCCCGAACCGTCTTGGCCGACGCCCAGGCCCACGCCGGACGACCCGCCGCCGCCGCGATGGAGTGGCAGGCGGCGGCAGCCGCATTCGAGGTCTACGGAGCGCCCGACGCCGCGCAGCGAGCCCGCAGTCGCCTCGATGGCGCCACCGCAGTTCCGGGCGCCACCGATGGCGGCGCCGTGCCACAGCACCATGCCCCCGCTGTGTCCGCGGCATTCCGGCTCGATGGGGACCTGCGGCTGATCGACTTCGCCGGCACGACGACCACGGTGCGCGACTTGAAGGGCTTTCGCTACCTCGCCCGCATGCTGGCCGATCCCGGCCGCGAGTTCCACGTCCTCGACCTCGTGGCCGTCGAGCAGGGCACCCTGCCCACCGGAGACCCCGAAGTGATCGGCGACCCCGACCTCGGGACCGGACCGTCGAGCTTGCCGCTGCTCGACGAGCAGGCCAGACAGGCATACCGTCGCAGACTCGTCGAGGTCGAAGCCGACATCGACGACGCTCGCCGATGCAACGACCCCGTCCGGGCCGAGCTCGCCGAACGCGACCGCGCCTACCTGATCGCCGAGCTCCGCCGGGCCGTCGGCCTCGGTGGCCGGCTCCGCTCGGTCGGCAGCGACGCCGAACGCGCCCGGACCGCTGTCGCCCGGGCACTTCGCTACGCGACCCAGCGTCTCGCAGAACACGTCCCGTCCGTCGCGGACCACTTCGACAACTGCGTGCACACCGGCACCTACTGCTCGTACAGACCCGACCCGTTGACCCCCGTCGAATGGTCCACCTGACCCCTGCCTCGTCGATGCGAATGGCCGTCCGACTGAACGCATCGTCGGCCACTGCCTCGAGCGCGGACTGTTCATCATCCAGGAGGCCGTTGGCGCCGGGTTCTACCGGGTTCTACCGGTGTTCTCCCAGACGACCATCCCGAAGGCGACGACGAGCAACAGGTTGACCGCTACGGCCACGGCGCCCAGGTTCGCGATGTGCGCGATCGGCCATCCGATCGCGCCGACCAGCACCAGGGCGGCAGGCAGTCGATGTCCCAGGCGTTGCAGCCCCCACGACACGAGCATCAACGACAACGGGAACAGCAGGCCCAAGGGCTTGATCACCGCGGCGGCACCGCCGCGGTCGACCAGCGCCATGTCGCCGAACGACTGGTGGATCGCTTCGAACCCGTACGCGGCGTTTCCCACTGTTCCGGCCACGGCGGTGATGACGAGCGCCGCGACCAAGCCGCTGTTGCCGGGCAGCCAGGTGGCGATCCGGAGCACCACCAGGCCGTAGGTGATCGCGCCCAGGACGTGCGCCACGCCGGCTGTGGCGCTGTTCCATCCTGCCGTGGCGTAGATCGTGTCGGTTGCGAGGTAGAGCAGCGGCGCCACGATCAGCGACAGGGTCAACAGTCGGTCGGTTGGGGTCCCCGACGCGGTCATGGTGGGTGTGGTCTCGACGGCGGCCATGGCAGTCCTCCTCAGGATCGTGGCGGCTGGGGCAGCGGGCCCGGGTCACCACGATCCACGGTTCCGGCAGCGTCGACGACGGGGGTGACCCTCGAATCCGAGCGTTCCAGGGTTAACCCTGGTGCGCCGCGTGGAGCAGATGGGAAAATGACCGGGTGGTAGAGCGAGGGGGACGGGAGGGGGGCGGAGCCAACGCGATCGTGCCCCTTCTTCTGCTCGGCGGGGTCGTGGTGACGGTTGCCGCCGGCCACTCGAGAGGGCTGTGGATCGACAACCTCCACAACGGCCTGCTGGCCCCGTCGTTCGCGTTCGTCGGCGCCTACGTGCTGCACCAGCGGCCACGGAACCGATGTGGCTGGGTCTTCCTCGC
>CAZUMJ010000091.1:0-2566 GCA_964621605.1 uncultured Iamiaceae bacterium
GTGCGCTGGACCTGCACCTCGGCGGGCCGGACGACGGTGGGGTCGTCAGACAGCACCACGACGTCGGCCCGCAGGCCGGCGGCGAGCGAACCGAGTCGGTCCTCGGTGCGGCGGGCCGCCGAGGAGCCTGTGGTGTAGAAGTGCAGAGCCTCCAGGCCGCTGACGGTCTGATCGGGGCCCAGCGTGGGTCGGTGCGCCGCGGCGTCCATGGCAGCCAGCACGTCGGTGGACTCGATGGGAGCATCGCTGGACCCGGCGACGCGCACCCCGGCATCGAGCAGGGAGCGGAACGCGTAGGTGCCGCTCAGCCGTTCCGCACCGACCCGGTCGGACAGCCAGTGGGCCTCGCTGCGCAGATTGATCGGCTGGACCACCGCGGTCAGGCCGAGCTCGGCGAACCGCTCGACGGTGGCTTGGCCCAGAACCGAGGCATGCTCCACCCGGTGCCGATGGACGCCGGGATGCGCATCGAGCAGTCGACCGAACAGCTCGGCGGCGCGGGCGTTGGCGGCGTCGCCGATGGCGTGCACACACGCCGACAGGCCCGCGAGGTGGGCGGCTTCCAGCCGGCGGTAGGCCACTTCGGGATCGATGGTGGCCAGCCCGTTGGTATGGGGGTGATCGCTGAAGGGCAGGTGCATGCACGCGGTGCAGCCGCCGAGGGTGCCGTCGAGGAACAGCTTCACTGCGTCCAGGCGCCGACCGGCGTCGGGCTGGTGCAGTGGGGTACTGCGGTAGACGTCGACATCGGCCACGTCGGGGGTGATGAGGATGGTCTGGATGTCGAACGGCAGTTGGTCGACCAGCGCCGACCAGCCGACTGCCTCCAACTCGCCCGCACCGCCGGAGGGGCCTTCGGCCGTGGTCTGGCACATGGCAGAGAGGGCAGTGACGCCGTGGCGCAGCAGCCGTTGGGACCACGACTTCGCGCCGGCGCTGAGATCCTCCATGGTGACCTCGCCCATCAGCCCGAGCAGCGGCTCGACGGCCCGTTCCCGAACCAGTCCGGTCGGGACGCCGTGCGCGTCGAGCTCCACGGAGCCGCCCTCGACCACGGTGCCTGCCCGGTCGAAGCCCACCGCGCGCAGCGCAGCCTCGGAAGCGACCGCGTGGTGCCCGTCGCGGCGCACCAGCACCACCTCGCGTCCGGGTCCGGCGGCGGCCTGGAGCTCTTCCGCGGTGGGTAGTCGACGTTCCGCGAGGCGGGCGTCGTCGAGCTGGAATCCGATCACCGCACGGCTCGGGTCGGTGCTTCGGGCCTGGTCACGGACCGCGTCGAGCACCTCCTCGACGGAGCTCACCGAGTCGAGGACCAGCTGTTGTTCGAACACGCTCATCACCATCGGGTGCAGGTGCGCATCCACGAATCCCGGGGCCACCACCGCGCCGTCGAGGTGGACCGTCTCGGCGTCGGAGGGCAGCGCTGCTCGGCACTGCTCGGCGGTGCCGACCGCCACGATGCGGCCGTCCGCAACGGCCATCGAGTCGACCTCTGCTGGTGCAGGGTCGGGCTGCAGCAGACGGGCGCCGGTGAACAGGCGGGCGGTCATCGCCCGATCGAGATGGGCTCTGCGACCAGGTGGTCGTCGAGAGCGTTCCGGTCCACGTCGATGCCCCAACCAGGACCCCCAGGCAGCACCAGGTGCCCGTCCTCGACGGCGTAGCGAGTCGTGGTGAGGTGCTCGTCGAACATCACGTCGCCGGCCAGCTCCACGTCGTGGCCGAGGTGGTCGAATCGGGCAGCGGCCAGGTGGGCGTGCATGGCAGTGCCGATGCCGAGCGGCTGGTTGTGGATGATGGTGCCCAGGCCCCGAGCCGACGCGAAGTCGATGGCCCGCAACGCGGCGGTGATGCCACCGGGGCGCTCGCCGTTGATGCCGACAACCCCGCAACCACCTGCTTCCACCAACGCGACGAGATCGCCGAGACTGAAGAACCCCTCGTGCAGGAACAGCGGGACATCGGTGCGTCGGGCCAGGTCCACCATGCCCACCAGATCGCCCAGCGGCAGCGGTTGTTCGGCGGCGTCGATGCCGAACGGTTCGATCAGGGCCAGGGCCCGCGCGGCCACGGGGGCGGAGTACGCCTGGTTGTAGTCCACCCGCAGGCGCAGCCGGTCGCCGCAGCGTGCGCGTACCGCGGCGACGGCATCGCGGTCCTCGGTGGGGCCGGTGCCCAGCTTCAAGCGCACCGTGCCGTATCCGGCCTTCTGGTAACCGGCCGCGATCGCCGCCACCGAGTCCGGGTCGGCCAGCGGGATCAGACCGCACAGCGGGATCCGGTCCACCGTCGCGCCGCCGATGAGGTCGTGGACCGGTCGCCCCAACTGCCGGGCGGCCAGATCGTGACAGGCGATGTCGATCAGCCCCTTGGCCATCTCGTTGCGGGCCACGTTCCGATCCATGCGGGCGGCCAGCGACTGCACGGCGATGGGGCGGGACCCCAGCACGTAGGCGGCGAGGTGATATTCGATGGCCGAGGCCATGTCGCGGTTGCTGACGCCGCTCTCGGGGAGCCACACGTAGGCCTCGCCCCATCCCTCGACGCCGTCGGCGTCCACCAGCCG
>CAZUMJ010000092.1:0-2390 GCA_964621605.1 uncultured Iamiaceae bacterium
CTGCGTCAGGTCCCTCCCGGCCGTCCATGCCCGCTCAGTCCGTCGGTGTCTCGTCTGCGAGCACCACATCGACCGAAGCGCCGGTGGCATCGTCGATGTTCTCGAGCACGATCTCGGTGATCGAACCGGCGTCACCCAGGTCGGCGAGGGTGGCACGCAGCAGTGCGAGCCGGGCCTCGACGTCGCGCACGTGGAGCAGCTCGACGGGTGCCTTCATGGAGCGCTTCGCGTCGGACTTCGCTCGGCGCACCGCCTGCAACGTCGTCGCCGCGGCGGCGAGCACGGCATCGTCGCCGGCCCGACCGGTGTCGTCGACGGCGTCGGCGACGGTCGGCCACGACGCACGGTGCACCGAGGTGTCGTGCCACCACGACCACACCTCCTCGGTGACGAACGGCAGGAACGGGGCGAACAGCCGCAGCACGACGTCGAGCGCGGTGGCGAGCGCAGCGCGAGCCGATGCGGTCGCCTCCGAGGGGATCGAGCCGTCGTCGGCGCCGTAGGCACGGACCTTGACGAGCTCGAGGTAGTCGTCGCAGAACTCCCAGAAGAACCGCTCGGTGCGCTCCAGCGCCCTGGCGTAGTCGTACGCGTCGAACGCGTCGGTGGCGTCGGCCACGAGCGTCGCGAGGCGGGCGAGGAGGGCGCGGTCGAGCGGCATGGTGACGGCGTCGGGCTCGGGCGTGACCGCGCCGAGGCTCAGCACGAAGCGGCTGGCGTTGAGCACCTTGATGGCGAGGCGCCGACCGATCTTCATCTGACCTTCGTCGAAGGCGGTGTCGGTGCCGGGGTGGGCGCTCGCCGACCAGTACCGCACGGCGTCGGTGCCGTACTGCTCGAGCAGCCCGATCGGCGTGACGACGTTCCCCTTCGACTTCGACATCTTCTTGCGGTCGGGGTCGAGGATCCAGCCCGACAGCGCGGCGTTCGACCACGGCACGGTGCCGTGTTCGAAGTGGGCGCGCACCACGGTGGAGAACAGCCAGGTGCGGATGATGTCGTGGCCCTGCGGACGCAGGTCCATCGGGAAGGTGCGGGCGAACAGGTCCGGGTCGCGCTCCCACCCGGTCGCGATCTGCGGGGTCAGCGACGACGTGGCCCAGGTGTCCATGACGTCGGGGTCGCCCATGAAGCCGTGGGGCTTGCCGCGCTGGTCGTCGGTGAAGCCGTCGGGCGCATCGCTCGCCGGGTCGATCGGCAGCGCCGCTTCGGCGGGGAGCAGCGGCTCGTCCCAGATGGGTTCGCCGTCGCCGTCGAGTCGGTACCAGACCGGGAACGGCACCCCGAAGAAGCGTTGCCGGCTCACCAGCCAGTCGCCGTTGAGACCTGCCACCCACGACTCGTAGCGGTGGCGCATGTAGTCGGGGTGCCAGGCGAGCTGCGTGCCGCGTGCCACGAGCTCGTCGCGCAGGGTGGCGTCGCGTCCCCCGTTGCGGAAGTACCACTGGCGGGTGGTGACGATCTCGAGCGGCTTGTCGCCCTTCTCGAAGAACTTCACGGGGTGGGTGATCGGTCGCGGGTCGCCGTGGAGGTCGCCGGAGGCGCGCAGCAACTCGACGGTGCGTTCCTGCGCGGTGTGGACCGTGGCGCCGACCAGCGACTCGTAGGCGGCCACTCCGTCGGGGGAGGTGATGCCGTGGGGGACCTCGGGGCGGATGCGGCCGTTCCAGTCGAGGATCGGCCGGGTGTCGAGCTGCAGCTCGCGCCACCACGTCACGTCGGTCGTGTCGCCGAACGTGCAGATCATCGCGATGCCCGATCCCTTCTCGGGGTCGGCGAGGGCGTGGGCGTGCACCGGGACCTCGACGCCGAACACCGGGGTGCGCACGGTGGTGCCGAACAGCGGCTGGTAGCGGGCGTCGTCGGGGTGAGCGACGAGCGCGACGCACGCCGCGAGCAGTTCGGGTCGGGTCGTCTCGATGAAGACGGGCTCGCCACCGGTCGTCGGGTGGAAGCTCAGACGGTGGTACGCGCCGGGGCGCTCGCGGTCTTCGAGCTCGGCTTGGGCGACGGCGGTGCGAAACGTGACGTCCCACAGGGTGGGGGCCTCGGCCTGGTACGCCTCGCCGCGCGCCAGGTTGCGCAGGAACGCACGTTGCGAGGCGGCGATCGCGTCGGGGCTGATGGTCTGGTAGAGCAGCGACCAGTCGACCGACAGGCCGAGGCGACGCCAGGTCTGCTCGAACGCCTTCTCGTCCTCGCGGATGAGGGTCTGGCAGAGCTCCACGAAGTTGCGACGGCTGACCGGCACCTGCTGCTTGCCGGGCGTGTCGGGCGGGACGAAGTCGGGGTCGTAGGGGAGCGACGGGTCGCAGCGGATCCCGTAGTAGTTCTGCACGCGCCGCTCGGTGGGCAGGCCGTTGTCGTCCCAGCCCATCGGGTAGAAGACC
>CAZUMJ010000093.1:0-2086 GCA_964621605.1 uncultured Iamiaceae bacterium
TCGGCCGGCTCGGCGTCGGTACGGTTGCACACGTCGCGAACCTCCCAGTGCCCGCGTCGGCTCCGATCTGAGCGGGATCGGTTCCGATCTGGGCTTGGCTGTTTCCGCTGTTGGGCAACGCGGCGGCGAGGTCGCCGTTTGTAAGCGTGCGGACCCAGACCTCCCGGCCTTGCTCCGAGCTGACTCGACGAGCCTGGTGGCCGAGCGGTCGTAGGCCGTTGGCGGTCAGCCTCCGATGCTGCGGTAGCGCCGAACGGTGAGGGGGACGCAGATCGCGAGCAGGGTGAGGCACCATGCGAACGTCATGGGCACCGCGTGCGCGAGTTGCCACGAGCCGGTGGCGTGCACGCCGGTGCACAGCTGCCGCACGGCGGCGACGATCGGTGACAGCGGGTCCCATTCACCGATGATGCGGGGCACGGTCTTCATCCCAGCGATCGGGACGAACGTGCCTGCGAGGAACGACATGGGGAGCACGATGGCGAAGCCGATGCCCTGCACGCCGTCGGGGTTGCGGGCGATCATGCCGATGAGCACGCCGAGCCAGGTGAAGGCGAGGATGCCGACGATCAGCACCGCGGTGAGCGCGACGGCATCGGTAAGGCCGAGGTGGGGGCGCCATCCGACGGCGAGGCCGAGCCCGACGATGATCACCAACCCGAGGAGCTGTTCGAGCACCTGGCCGATGACCTGCGCGGTCACGACCGCGAGTGGATGGATCGGCAAGGAGCGGAAGCGATCGACGACGCCGGACGAGAAGTCGGTTGCGGTCGCGACGCCCGCTCCCATCATGCCGAACGCCACGGCCTGTCCGACGAGCCCGGGGAGGAGGTAGTCCTGGTAGCGCAGGCCGGGCACGGTGATGGCCGAGCCGAACACGTACACGAACAACAACGTGAAGATCACGGGCTGGATCGTTACGTCGCTGAGGCGTTCGGGGACTTGGGGGATGGTGCGCAGGCTGCGCCCGACGAGCAGCGTCGTCTCGCGGCCGAAGCGGCGGAGCGATGCGGTGCGGGGCGGAAGCGGGGTGATGTCGTCGCCGAACAGCGGGCCGTGTGGGGTGCCGGCGGCGACGGGTGGTGCGGTGATGACAGACATGGGGACCTCCGGTCAGGTTCGGTGCGAGCGGTGCGGTGTCAGACGGCCACGGGGCGGTCGGTTGGGACCGAGCCCGTGAGCTGCAGGAAGGCGTCGTCGAGGGTCGGATGGCGGAGGGCGATCTCGTCTGGGGTGATGCCCTCGGCGCGGATAGCCCCCGACACTGCATCGAGGTCGATCGAACGGTTGGGGGCCGGGATCGACAGCGTGCGGGTGCCTGACGAGACGGTCACGTCGAAGCGTCCGCCGAGTGCGACCTGGAGGCGTTGGAGGTCGACGGCGTCGGCCGCCACCACGTCGACACGTTGGCCGCCGATGCGTGCCTTCAGCTCCGACGGGGTGCCCTCGGCGACCGCGCGCCCGTGGTCGATCAGCACGATGCGGTCGGCGAGCGCATCGGCTTCTTCGAGGTACTGCGTGGTGAGGAGCAGCGTCACCCCGTGGGCGACCAGTTCGGTCACGGTCTCCCACACGGTGGCGCGGCTGCGGGGGTCGAGGCCGGTCGTCGGCTCGTCGAGGACGAGCAGCTTGGGGCGCACGACGAGACTTGCGGCGAGGTCGACGCGGCGTCGCTGCCCACCCGAGACGGCCTTCACCATCTTGTCGGCGAACTCGCCGATGTCGAGTCGGTCGATGAGGCGTTCCGCGATGCGTCGCGCGTCGCGCGTGCGGTAGCCGCGCAGCTGGGCCATCAGCACGAGGTTGGCTCGGCAGCTGAGGTTGTCTTCGAGCGCGGCGAACTGTCCGGTGAGTGCGGTGGCCAGTCGGACCGCGTCGGCGTCGGCGACCACGTCGTGGCCGAACACCTGGGCGGAACCGCTTGTGGGGGTGGTGAGGGTTGCGAGCATGCGCACGGTGGTCGTCTTGCCGGCCCCGTTGGGGCCCAGCAGGGCGTGGACCGTCCCTGGGGCTACCTCGAGGTCGATCGCATCGACCGCGGTCAGGTCGCCGAAGCGCTTGGTGAGTTGTCGGGTGAGCACGGCGG
>CAZUMJ010000094.1:0-2086 GCA_964621605.1 uncultured Iamiaceae bacterium
TCGGCCGGCTCGGCGTCGGTACGGTTGCACACGTCGCGAACCTCCCAGTGCCCGCTTCGGCTCCGATCTGAGCGGGATCGGTTCCGATCTGGGCTTGGCTGTCTCCGCTGTTGGGCAACGCGACGGCGAGGTCGCCGCTGGCCAGCGTGCGGACCCAGACCTCCCGGCCTTGCTCCGAGCTGACCCGACGTGCAGGTGGCCGAGCGTTCGTAGGTCGATGCCGGTCAGCCTCCGATGCTGCGGTAGCGCCGCACGGTGAGCGGGACGCAGATCGCGAGGAGTGCGAAGCACCAGGCGAACGTGACGGGGAGCGCGTGGGTCAGTTGCCACGAGCCGGTGGCGTGTACGCCGGTGCACAGTTGCCGGACGGCGGCGACGATCGGTGACAGTGGGTCCCATTCGCCGATGATGCGGGGCACGGTCTTCATGCCGTCGATGGGCACGAAGGTGCCGGCGAGGAACGACATCGGGAGCACGATGGCGAACCCGATGCCCTGCACGCCGTCGGGGTTGCGGGCGATCATGCCGATCAGGACGCCGAGCCACGTGAACGCGAGGATGCCGACGAGGAGCACACCGCCAAGCGCGACGGCGTCGACGATGCCGAGGTGGGGGCGCCATCCGACGGCGAGGCCGAGCCCGACGATGATCACCAGGCCGAGGAGCTGTTCAAGCACCTGGCCGATGACCTGGGCGGTGACAACCGCGAGTGGATGGATCGGCAGCGAGCGGAAGCGGTCGACGACGCCCGATGAGAAGTCGGTCGCGGTCGCCACGCCGGCGCCCATCATGCCGAACGCGACGGCCTGCCCGACGAGCCCGGGGAGGAGGTAGTCCTGGTAGCGCAGGCCCGGCACGGTGATGGCTGAGCCGAACACGTACACGAACAACAACGTGAAGATCACCGGTTGGATCGTCACGTCGCTGAGGCGCTCTGGTACCTGGGGGATGGTGCGCAGGCTGCGCCCGACGAGCAGCGCCGTCTCGCGGACGAAGCGCCCGATCGCTGGACCGCGCGGGGGGAGCGGGGTGAGGTCATCGCCGAAGAGCGGCCCGAGGGCAGTCGCGCCGGCGGCGACGGGTGGTGCGGTGGTGAGAGACATGGGACCTCCGGTCAGGGATGGTGCGTGTGGAGTGCGTCAGGCGGCGGCGCTGTCGCCCGCCGGGATCGACCCGGTGAGCTGGAGGAACGCGTCGTCGAGGGTGGGGTGGCGCAGGGCGATCTCTTCCGCGGCGATGCCTTCCGCTCGGAGCGCTCCCGACACGGCGTCGAGGTCGAGCGTGCGGTTCGGTGCCGGGACCGACAGCGTGCGGTTGCCCGCTGAGATGGTCACGTCGAAGCGTCCGCTGAGCACGGCATGGAGGCGCTGCAGGTCTGCGCTGTCAGCCGCGACGACGTCGACGCGCTGCCCGCCGATACGGGCCTTCAGCTCAGACGGGGTGCCCTCGGCAACGGCTCGACCGTGGTCGATCAACACGATGCGGTCCGCGAGCGCGTCGGCTTCCTCGAGGTACTGCGTGGTGAGCAGCAGCGTGACGCCGTGCGCGACGAGCTCGGTGACCGTCTCCCACACGGTGGCGCGGCTGCGTGGGTCGAGACCGGTGGTCGGCTCGTCGAGGACGAGCAGCTTGGGTCGCACGACGAGGCTCGCCGCCAGGTCGACGCGGCGGCGCTGCCCGCCGGAGACGGCCTTCACCATCTTGTCGGCGAACTCGCCGATGTCGAGCCGGTCGATGAGGCGGTCCGCGATGCGTCCTGCGTCTCGGGTGCGGTAGCCGCGCAGTTGGGCCATCAGCACGAGGTTGGCGCGGCAGCTGAGGTTGTCTTCGAGCGCCGCGAACTGCCCGGTGAGGGCGGTGGCCAGTCGGACCGCATCGGCGTCGGTGACCACGTCGTGGCCGAACACCCGGGCGGTGCCGCTGGTGGGAGTGGTGAGGGTCGCGAGCATGCGCACGGTGGTCGTCTTGCCGGCCCCGTTTGGGCCGAGCAGGGCGTGGACCGTCCCAGGGGCGACCTCGAGGTCGATCGCGTCGACCGCGGTCAGGTCGCCGAAGCGCTTGGTGAGTTGTCGGGTGAGCACGGCGG
>CAZUMJ010000095.1:0-1778 GCA_964621605.1 uncultured Iamiaceae bacterium
CGCTCCAACCACCAGTTGGCCTTGCGGTACAGCCAGGTCAGCCGGGCGTCGAGGGGCACCTCGTCGACACCGAGGTGACAGTGCTTGTACTTCCGTCCGCTCCCGCAGGGGCAAGGGTCGTTGCGCCCCGCCCCCGGCCGGACCGGCCCGAGCATCGCGTCGAGGATCGCGACGTCGTGCGCGAAGGCACGGGCGCCGATGCGGGTGAGCAGCGCCTTGGCCTTCCGAGCTTCGCCGCGGTCGAACTCGAACCACGCCTTGTCGTAGAGCGCGAGCACGTGATCGCCGTCGAACAACAGCGCGGTGTCGATCCACTCCTCGAAGCGGTCAGTTCGTGCGGCGACGCCGAGGGCCTGCGCGACCAGCCACGCCGGGCCGGCCTGGTGGCGGCCGTTGGCGGCATCGATGAGCGCCTCGCCGAACGCGACCATCTCATCGAGCCTCTCCGGCTCCTCAGGAGCGCACTCGTCGTCGACGAACGCTGTGGCGACCGGGATGAGATCGAGAGCGTGGGCCGCGGCGGTGAGCAGTTCGGGCTCGACCTCGTCCCGATTCGTGGTCCACCCGTTCCACGCGATCGCCAACGTGGCGTATGCCTGCACCTCCGGCTCGCGGAACTCGAACTGGTTGGCCACGTCCTGGACACGTTGCCGCACCCGCTCGCGCTCGAAGTCGAAGCCGTCCCTGGCGATGTAGCTCCCGTCCCGCTGGAGACCGGCTGTCTCGATCAGGTCGGCCAGGGGTGGGATCTGGGTGCCGCGCAGCTCAGGATGCAGGACGAAGACCTCGGTCATCATCTGCACGGCGTGCCGGCACGCGGTGGAAGAGGACTCCGGCCCCAGCGTCCCCACCAGCGCATCGACGAGCGCTGGCGATGCGTCGGGCGCGGTGTCCGCGCCATGGCCTTGGACGACCTCGCCGTCGAGTCGCAGGAGCAGGTAGCCGCCGGCCTTTGCGCCGTGCTCGGCGAGCCAACCCTCGGGGAAGGCGATGCCGCCACGTGACTCGACGCCGAGCGACGCGGCCGCATGGCGGCGGCGGTCACGTGCGTCAATGTCGATGGTGTCGCCGCCATCGAGCGTGCACCACTCGTTGATGAGCGGCATGAACAGCAGCCCGAGCGCGTCGGTGGGCACCGTGTCCGACGCCAGGTCGAGCTCGGTGATCGGCACCGTCCACGTGGTGCCGTCGACGATGGCTCGCCGGTCGAAGCACAGCTCGACGTGGTCGTCGGCCTCGTCGGCCTCGTGGGCCTCGTCGGAGTGGCGCTCGGACAGAAGGTCGATCCGCTCCATGGAGCCGAGCACGTCGTCGAGACGACTGTCGGGCTCGGGGCCCAGCTCCAAGCCACGAGAAGCAAGCGCTTGCAGGAGGTCGTCGAACGACACCGGTCCCTGGGCGAGGATCTCCTCGAGGTGGTTCCGCACGCGGGCGGTTGGGTCGAGACGGGGCACGAACCGCACCGTAATGGCCGGCCGAACCAGCGGATGACCGCGGTCCGCGGACGTCAGCGGGCCGGTAGCCCGCGTCGGCCAGCCATTCGCGGGCCCGGCCGATCCGACGCTCGTCGCTCACTCTGTGAGGGTCGAGGAACGAACGGCCCACCGTCCAGCGACGCTCCCGGTCGCTTCCAAGCACCCGCGCACATTTCGCGCGCATCTGGCCCCCGTGACGCGAACCGCACTCGACCCCAGACGCGAAGACACCCCCGCTGAGCAGGGGTTTCTCGGAGTGGGCGTAACAGGACTCGAACCTGTGACCTCTGCCGTGTGAAGGCA
>CAZUMJ010000096.1:0-1523 GCA_964621605.1 uncultured Iamiaceae bacterium
TCGAGATCGCTGTAAGACCGGAGATCCTCGTCGTAATGCGGCTCTTCCGAGTTGCGGTGGGGTGAGCGGCGCGCCGGTGGGGTGCGGTAGCGGGTTGTGAGGGGTCGAGGCCTCCAAGATCGGTAGCGACCAAGCTGCCCGATCCGGAGGCCTCGACTGTGTCCGAGCCTACGGCGTGCCCAGGTGCGCGCTGCCATGTCGACTCGCCCTACTGCTCGCGCTGTGACCTGCTCGTCGGCTTGGACGGGCTGCACGTGCTGGCCGTTGACCGCGACGACGGCGCTGGTCTTCGGGTCGTGGTGGAGTCGTCGCCGGTGGTGACCGGCTGCCCGTCGTGCGGGGTGGTCGCGCACAGCCACGGCCGTCGCGACGTGCGCCTGGTGGACGCGCCGTGCTTCGACCGGCCGGTGCGGCTGGTGTGGCGCAAGCGGACCTGGCGGTGCGCCGAGCCGTCCTGCCCGACCGGGACGTTCACCGAGCAGGACGAGCAGGTGGCCCGGCCTCGTGCCCTGCTGACGACGCGGGCGTGCTGGTGGGCGATCAACCAGGTCCGCCGCGAGCACGCCAGCATCGCCGGTGTCGCCCGCCAGCTCGGCACGACGTGGAACACGGTGTGGGCCTCGGTCCGCCCGTTGCTGACGGCGATGGCGGACGACCCGGGCCGGTTCGCCGGCGTGGTCCGGCTCGGTGTCGATGAGCACGTGTGGCACCACGTCTGCCAGCTGCCGATCGAGCACGGCGGGCGCGGGCCGAAACTGTTGACCGGCATGGTCGACCTCACCCCGGACGTCGACGGGAAGCCGCGGGCGCGGCTGCTGGACCTGGTGCCCGGCCGGTCCGGCAAGGCTTACAGCGACTGGCTCACCCAGCGCGGGGAGGCGTTCCGGCACGGCGTGCAGGTCGCGACGTTGGACCCGTTCCACGGCTACAAGAACGCCATCGACGACCGGCTCGCCGATGCGGTCGCCGTGCTCGACGCGTTCCACGTGATCAAGCTCGGCACCCAAGCGGTCGATGAGGTCCGCCGCCGCGTCCAGCAGCAGATCCACGGTCACCGCGGCCGCAAGAGCGACCCGCTCTATGGCATTCGCACCATCCTGCGCGCCGGAGCCGAGCACCTGAGCGACCGGCAGTGGCGGCGGCTCGAGCGAGCCATCACCGCCGACGAGCGCCACGACGAGGTGTTCATCGCCTGGCAGTGCGCCCAACAGCTACGCGCCGCCTACACCAGCGCGAACCCGGCCCGCGGCCGGCGGATCGCCGAACGCCTCCTGACCTCCCTGCCGACCTGCCCGATCCCCGAGATCGCCCGGCTCGGCAAGACGTTGAAGCAGTGGCGCGACGCGTTCCTGGCCTACTTCGACACCGGGCGAGCCAACAACGGCGGCACCGAAGCCATCAACGGCCTCATCGAGCTCCACCGCCGCATCGCCCGCGGCTTCCGCAACCGCGAGCACTACCGACTACGCATGCTCCTCATCGCAGGCGGACTGTCCCACCCCCACCTCAGATAGGAAGAGCCC